>JBFFRY010000026.1:0-36142 GCA_041572755.1 Acidimicrobiia bacterium
ACCCGCCCCGATACGTATTCCCGGCCCACCTCAGATCGTCAATCTGGGTGAAGCCGAGCAGACCGGCTGACGACCCGAGTCAGCGACCGGGTCGTGGCTAGGCTTCGGCGAGCCATATGAGCACCTCCCCGCTGCACGCCCTCCATGAACGCCTCGGCGCCCGATTCGTCGACTTTGCCGGCTGGCAGATGCCGCTCCAGTACGGAGGGACCCTCGCCGAGCACCAGGCCGTCCGCACCGCCGTCGGCCTGTTCGACGTATCCCACCTCGGGCGCTTCTCGGTGCGGGGACCGGACACGACTTCGGCGCTCCAATCCCTGCTGTGCAACGACATCGCCGCGATCGAGCCGGGAGAAGCCCAGTACACGATGCTGCTCAACGTCGACGGCGGCGTTCGCGACGACATCATCGTGTGGCGGTGGGAACGGGATCATGTGTGGGTGCTGCCCAACGGCGCCAACTACGAGCTCGTCCTCAACGCCTTCGCCGAGCACGACGGCCCGGCGCCGGAGCCGAAACGGGACGACACCGCCATGCTGGCGGTGCAGGGCCCCGGCGCTCCCGCTCTCCTCGATGCAGTCTTCGGTCGCCACCCCGGTCGCTTCCGGGTCGAGCGCCTCGAGTGGCGGGGGAGTGAGGTCTGGGCCGCCGGAACCGGCTACACCGGCGAAGCCGGAGCCGAGCTGGTCGTGAGTGCCGAAGCGAGTATCGAACTGGCCGAGGCCTTGCTGGACGCCGGCGCCGCTCCCTGCGGACTCGGAGCTCGCGACACCCTGCGGCTCGAGATGGGCTACCCGCTGTGGGGACAGGACCTCGATCCCGCTACTACCCCTCTCGAGGCCGGACTGGGCTGGGTCGTTGCCTGGGAACACGACTTCGTGGGCCGCCGGGCTCTCGAAATCCAGCGCGAGGCGGGGATCACCAAGCAACTCATCGGCTTCACGTTCCCCGATCGTCGCGTCGCTCGCGCCGGCGCTGCGCTGCAGTGCGGCGGCGGCCGCGGCCTGGTGACGAGCGGCAACTTCAGCCCCACCCTCGAGGTCGGGATCGGCCTCGGATACGCCAGCCCTCCGCCGGGCGACGAGGATCGCACGGTGGAAGTCGACGTGCGGGGCCGGCGATACGTCGCCGACCGGCAGGAACCTCCCTTCCTGGAGCACTGATGGACTTCACCCCACACACCGACGAGGACGTCGCCGCCATGCTCGCCACCCTCGGCATGGAGCGGCCGGCCGACCTCTTCGCACATCTGCCCGATCACGTACGGCTCGACCGCGACCTCGATCTCCCGGACCCTCTCTCTGAGATGGAGTTGATGGCCCACATCGACGCCCTGGGAGCTCGCAACCGCACCGGCCTCGTGTGTTTCGCCGGTGGCGGGGTGTACGACCACTTCCTTCCGCCGGTGGTGCGCACCCTGACGATGCGCCCCGAGTTCGTGACCTCCTACACGCCGTACCAGAGCGAGGTCTCCCAGGGAATGCTCCAGGTGCTCTTCGAGTACCAGTCCATGGTCGCCTCCCTGACCGGGCTGCCCGTTGCCAACGCCTCCCTGTACGACGGCGCCACCTCAGGGCTCGAAGCCGTCAACCTGGCGGTCGCCGCCACTCGCCGCTCGACGATCTGGATCTCCCGGGGCCTGGCGCCCGCCACCCGGCAGGTCATCGAGACGTTCGCCCGCGCCCGCGACCTCGACGTGGTCGAGCACCCGCTCGAAGGCGGCCGCACCGACTGGAACCCGGATGCCGCCGGCCCGCCCGCAGCCGTCGTGGTGTCGCAGCCCAACTACCTGGGGTTCATCGAGGACTACGAGGCGGCCGTGGGACTCGCTCGGGACACCGGTGCACTGGCAATCGCGTCGGTCGACCCGATGACGCTCGGGGTGCTGCGCTCTCCCGGTGCGGCGGGCTGCGACATCGCCTTCGCCGAAGGCCAGCCGTTCGGCAATCCGATGTCGTTCGGAGGCCCGGTGTTGGGTCTGTTCGCCACTTCGGAGGCTCTCATGCGGCGTATTCCCGGCCGCCTCTCCGGCCGGACCGTGGACCAGACGGGACGGACCGCCTACACCCTCACCCTGCGCACCCGCGAGCAGGACATTCGCCGTGAGAAGGCATCATCCAACATCTGCACCAACCAGTCGTTGAACGCGGTCGCCGCCGCCATCTACCTTGCCTGGCTCGGCCCGGCGGGACTGGCCGAGGTCGGCCGGCAGTCGTCGGCGAAGGCTCGGTTCCTGGCCGAACGTCTCGGCGCCATCGGAGGCGTCTTCGTCCCCTTCGATGCGCCATTCGCCCGTGAGTTCCCCATCTCGCTCCCGCTCGATGCGGGCACCGTCGTGGCCGGTATGGCCGAACGGGGGCTCCTCGCCGGGATCCCCCTCTCGAGCGACTACCCCGAGTTGGGGGAGGGGCTCCTGGTGGCGGTCACCGAGAAGCGGACTCGAGCCCAGCTCGAGGGCTATGCCGCAGCCCTGGAGGAGGTGATCGCAGATGCCTGAGCCGGGCGGCCGCGCCGTCGGCGCTCCGCTGACCGCCCAAGGCCCAGAGCCGACCCTCGACGCCCTCTCGGTCTCAGGACGCCGGGCCTCGTCCTTTCCCCCTCTCGACGTTCCACCGGCGGGTGATCTTCCCGAGGCACGGGACGACGACCCGATCCTGCCGGAGCTGTCCGAGCGGGACCTCGTCGCCCACTTCACCCGGCTTGCACAACGGAACTTCGCCGTCGACGTCGGCGCCTACCCACTCGGCTCCTGCACCATGAAATACAACCCGAAGGTGGCCGACTGGGCGGCCGAGCATCCCGGATTCCGGGATCTACATCCCGCCACGCCGCCGTCGCTCACCCAGGGGGCTCTCGAGGTGTTGCTGGAGACCGAGGCGATCCTCTGTGAACTGACCGGTATGGCTCGGGCCACCTTCCAACCGCCGGCGGGCGCCGCCGGGGAGCTCACCGGGCTGCTGATCATGCGGGCCTATCACACCGCCAAGGGGGACCCCCGCACCAAGATCATCATCCCCGACTCCGCCCACGGCACGAACCCCGCCAGCGTGACACTGGCGGGCTACGAAGCGGTCCAGGTTCCGTCGAACGACCGGGGCATGGTCGACCATGACGCCCTGCTGCAAGCCGTCGACGACCAGGTGGCCGGCCTCATGCTCACCAACCCCAACACGCTCGGGCTCTTCGAGGAGCAGATCCGCGAGATCGCCGACGCCGTCCACGACGTCGACGGGCTCCTCTACTACGACGGTGCCAATCTCAACGCCATCCTCGGCATCGCCCGCCCCGGCGACATGGGATTCGACATCGTGCACTCAAACCTCCACAAGACCTTTGCGACCCCGCACGGAGGCGGAGGCCCGGGATCGGGCCCGGTCGCCGTGGTCGATCGTCTGGTCGAGTTCCTCCCCGGCCCCATGCCGACGAGGGGAGCCGACGGCCTTGGGTGGGAGGATCCTCCTTCTTCGATCGGCCGGGTTCACGGCAGTCACGGGAACTTCCTGGTGGTTCTCCGGGCACTGACCTACATGCGGGCGCTGGGCGGAGAAGGTCTGCGCTTGGTGGCCGAGCGAGCGGTGTTGAATGCCCGCTATCTCGAAGCCAAAGTGGCCGAGCACTACCAGATACCCTTCTCGGCTCCGTGCATGCACGAGTTCGTGGCATCGGCCGCGTCGCTGAAGAAGGCGACCGGGGTTCGGGCGCTCGACGTGGGCAAGGCCCTCCTCGATCGGGGCTTTCACGCCCCCACGATCTACTTCCCCTTGACCGTCGATGAGGCCTTGATGGTGGAACCGACCGAAACCGAGTCGCACCAGACGATCGACGCCCTGGCCGACGCCTTCGCCGAAATCGCCCGTCTGGCGGGCACCGACCCGGAGGCCGTCCAGGAAGCCCCTCTTCACACCCCGGTCAGCCGACCCGACGATGCCCTCGCCGCCCGACAGCCCATCCTCACCTGGGATATGGAGCCCGAGGGGTGATCCGCGTCGGGGTCGACGTTGGCGGAACCGGGATCAAGGGAGCCGCAGTCGACCTCGAGACCGGCGGACTCCTGACGGAACGCCACCGGATCCCCACACCACAGCCGGCGACACCCGGGGCGGTGGCGGCCACCGTGGCACAGGTGCTGGGTGCGGTGACCACGATGTACCCCTGTGAAGGAACCATCGGCTGTGCCCTCCCCGGCGTGGTCACTGGGGGAGTCGTCCGCACTGCGGCCAACATCGATTCCTCCTGGGTCGGAACCGACGGCCGCCGTCTCATCGCCGAGGCCACCGGCCGTGACGTCGTGCTCCTCAATGACGCCGATGCGGCGGGTCTCGCCGAGATGCGATTCGGAGCCGGATCCGATCGCGGCACGACCGTGCTGATAACGCTGGGAACCGGCATCGGCACCGCCGTCTTCGTCGACGGGAAACTCGTGCCGAACACCGAGCTCGGGCATCTGCAGATGTGGGGAGCGAGCGCCGAGGAGCGGGCCTCCGCCAAGGCTCGCGAGGACGAGGATCTCGATTGGGAGTCGTGGGCGGTGACCCGCGTCAACCCCTATCTGGCCTACCTCGAGCAGCTTCTCTGGCCCGACCTGATCGTGCTCGGGGGCGGGATCACCAAGAAGCCGGACCGCTTCATGCCGTATCTCGAAACGAGGGCCGCGCTCGTGCCGGCCGAACTGCGGAACAACGCCGGCATCGTGGGTGCGGCGCTGGCGGCGAGCTCCGGGGGTCAACCGGCGGCGTCGTAGCCGGCGATCACCTTCCCCCGCACGGCGGCGCGGGTGTCCTCATCGCAGAAGGCCCCGTCGACGGCGTTGAGCGTCAAGCGGCGGAAATCATCCACGGTGAAGCCGTGGTGGGTGGCCACCAGCTCGAACTCGCGGCTCATCGACGTGCTCGACATGAGCCGATTATCGGTGTTGAGCGTGATGTTGAAACCGTTTCTGTGCAGCAAGCCGACGGGATTGGCGGCCGCCGAATACACCTTGGTGTCGGCCTCTGAAGCCACGCACACCTCGAGCGGGACGGCGCCCGCCCTGACCCGCTCGGCAACGGAACCGACGGCTACGACTGCTCCGTCGACGACGTCGAGATCCTCCACGATCCGCACCCCGTGGCCGATGCGCTCGGCCCCACAGCCGTCCAGCGCGTCGGCAATGCTCGACGGGCCCTCGCCCTCGCCGCCGTGGATCGTGAGGCGAAGGCCCCCATCGCGAGCGATCCGGCAGGCATCGGCGTGGCGCGACGCCGGGAAGCCCGCCTCCGGGCCGGCGAGGTCGAAACCGACCACACCCCGATCGGCGTAGCCGATAGCGGCCCGGGCGGCTTGCTCCGAATCGTCGAGATGGCGCAGCGCATTGACGATGATCCGCACGACGATGCCGGACTCTCTCTCGCCGGTTGCTGCGCCTGCAACCACCGCTTCGATCACCTCTGTCAGCGGCAGGCCGCCAGCGGTGTGCAGCCCGGGTGCAAAGCGGATCTCGGCGTAGACCACGCCGTCGGCCGCCAGATCGACGGCCGCCTCGTACGCCACCCGATGCAGTGCTTCCGCGGTCTGCATCACCGCAACGGTCTCGGAGAAGGCCTCGAGATACCGCTCCAGAGAATCGGAGCCGCTCTGATCGAACCACGCCGCCAGTGCAACGGGATCTGATGCGGGAAGACCCTCATAGCCGACGGCGTCTGCCAACTCGAGGACGGTCTCCGGTCGCAGCCCGCCATCGAGATGGTCGTGGAGCACCACTTTGGGCAGACCAGTCAGATTCACAATGAAAAGGCTAACTGCGTCGCGAGTGCCACCAGCGGCGTTCGACGACTTCCTCTTCCATCAGGTGGCGGTGAATGACTTCGCCGGGCACAAACCCGGTCGCCTCGAAGAACCGTTCCCCGTCGAGGTTCCCGAGCAGAACGTCGGCGCACAACGGCCGGCCTTCCGCCAGCGTCCTGATCTCACGCAGCATGGCGGTGCCGACACCGCGACGTCGCTCCTCGGGCAGCGTGGAGAGAGCCTTCATCTCAACTCGATCCTCCCGGAGAGACACGTCGGCGAAGCCGACAACTCCCCGGTCGCTGCGGGTGGCGACGACGATGCGACCGGCCAGCAGGCGGCGGCGCAGATTGCTGGGAGAGAACTGCCGCTCCAGTACGGCGGTGATCGTGGATGGCTTGAGAAGACCGGCGAACGAATCCCACATAGCGGCGTGAGCCACCCGGTGGATCGGGACCAGGTCGTCCTTGGCGGCCCGTCGCACCTCCATGGCTTCAAGCTACACGTCGACGCGGGACCGTCGCGCTCCCTACACTCCGTGGCAGGATGCTTGATATTTTCGACGCCCCGTGGGTGTGGCTGTGGCTGGGCGGGGCCGGCCTCCTCGGGCTCATCCTCGGTGTCTCGTTCGGTGGGATCAGGAGTCGGCACCGCCGCCGTGTCGCCGTCGCTTCCGTCGATGCCGCCCAGGCGTCGGCTCAAGTTGCCATTCGAGACGCCCAGGAACGAACGGTTTCGCTCGAGAGCGAAATCGACGACGTGCGAGGTGAGCTCGCTGCCTCGGAAGTCGAGATCAACCGGATGAGGTCGGGTCTCGACCAGGCCGAGACCCGGGTCGCGGAGCTCGAGACCGAGCTCGCCGGGGTCAAGCGAAGCGCGGAAGCAGAGGTCGAGGCTCTGCGCTCGCATGCCGGCGCCAACCGAGACGACGTTGAAGGTCGCATTGAGGCCTACAAGGCCGCCCTGGAGGACGCGCAACGAGAGACCGACGAAGCCCGGCGGGCATCCGAGGACCGGGCCGCCGATTTGGAGAACGCCCTGGCCGCCATGCGAAGCGAGTTGGCCGCCCGAGAGTCCGATCGCACCGCACTGGAAGGCCGAATCGCGGAGCTTCAGGCGGCACTCGATGAGACGGAAGGGTCCGGTGACGCGCTCGGTGAGGTGGAGGCGCGCGATCACCTCATCGCCGAGCTCCGGGAGCGCCTCGACGAACTCGAGGGTGTCTCGGACCGCCTGGTCGCCAAGGAAGCGGAGGCGGCCGAGCTGGAGGCCCAGGTCGAAGCCGCCGTTTCGACGCGAGAAGCGGAGGTGACCCGCCTTCAGCAACGCCTCGCCGCGGCGGAGCGGGCGGCCACCGTAGCCGACGAACGCGACTCCCGCATCAGGCAACTCGAGGAAGAGCTCGACCGGACCCAGGCCGCTCTCGACGAATCGGCCGAGGCTGCTCGGCGTTGGGAGGCCGAGGCCGCACGCCTCAGCCAGCTGCTTCCGGTGTCACCCGCTGCAGCCACTCCGCCGGCCGTATCATCCCCGGCTCCCGATACGCCGACGGAGGTGCCGGTGACCGACGCGGCGGCCGGGGAGAGTGTCGAAGCCCAGATCGCTCGAGCCGAGGAGCGCATGGCCACCCAGTTCGAGGAGAGGATCGCCGAGGCAACGGCTCGCCTCGAATCCCGCATCGCTCATCAGCGCTCCGTGCTCGAGGACAAGGAGGCCCGCATCGCCTACCTATCGGGGCGGGTGGCCGCCCTCGAGCAGGCACCCCCTCCACCGCGCCACCCCGATGATCTCAAGGCCATCAAGGGCATCGGTCCTGCCCTGGAGCGGCTGCTCAACGACCTCGACATCCTCACCTATGAGGACATCGCCACACTGGCGGGCGAGAGGCTCGAGGCCGTTCGCCGGATCCTGGGGATCTACCCCGATCGCATCGAGGACGACGAATGGATACCGCAGGCCCGGGCCCTGGCTGCTCGCCGCTGAGCGGCTTCAACCTTTCAAGGAAACGCCCCGATCGGTCGATGGTGGTTAAGACACGAGTGAAGGAGCTTCTTGATCTGGGCACTCACCGCCGCCGGGGCGATTCTCGGGATCCTGCTGGGGTGGCTACTCCGCGGCGATCGTCCCGCCGGGGACAGCCCCAAGGATTGGATGACCCGCCTCGCGTCGCGGGATGAGGACCTCCGCGCCGCTCAGCAGGAGCTGGCAGACACCGTGCTCGAGCTGCAGGAGCTCCAAGCTGCAGCCGGCCGCAAAGGCGACGAGCCGGACGACGCGCTGCCCGAGGAGTTGACCCAAGCCCGCAAGACGATGCTCGAGTTGGGGAGGGACCTCGAGTCCGCCCGACGGGCCCTGACCCGACACGGCGAGCCCACGGGGAATCCCCTCATCGAATCGCTCGAAGCCGAGCCGGGTCGGGAAGCAGCCGGGAATCCGGCGACGACCCGACGGCCCTCGGTCGACGTCTAGCGCCGCTCGGCCGCTTCGAGTCGTGCCAGCACGGTCCTGGCCAGTTCGAGTGGGTCCTCGTCGGTTTCGATGCGGTACCCGATCGGCTGCTTCCTCATCACCAGCACTCTGTCGGGACGAACGCGATCGTGCTCGATCAGCAACGCCGCCAAGGTATCGCTCCACAACCAGATCACCGGTGCCCACCTCCTGATCTCAAGGTAGCCGCCGTGTCAAATGTCGGGAACACCGCCAACGCCGACGTCGTTGGTGACGTAGCGAGAGGAGATGCCATGGCGACTGAGAAAGCCGTGTTCGCAGCGGGATGCTTCTGGGGGGTCGAGGACGCGTTTCGTCGCGTTCCCGGCGTCGTCGGAACCGCCGTCGGCTACACGGGCGGCACGACCGACCGGCCCACCTACGAGGCGGTGTGCACCGACAAGACCGGCCACGCAGAAGCGGTCGAAGTCGAGTACGACCCCGAGGTGATCGACTACAAGGGGCTCCTCGACGTCTTCTGGTCCGTCCACGACCCCACGCAGCTCAACCGTCAAGGCCCCGACATCGGTACCCAGTACCGCTCGGCCATCTTCGCCCTCACCCCGGAGCAGGAGGAGGAGGCACGACGCTCGTTGGAGGTTCTGGAGGAATCCGGCAGCGCCGGCGGCCGGGTGGTGACGCAGGTCAATCCCGCCGCCGCCTTCCACAAGGCCGAGGAATATCACCAGCAGTACTACGAGAGGCGGGTCGGCGGCGCCGGCTAGGTCTCAACCCGCACGGCTCGGCGCCACACGCCGTAGGAAGCGACTCCCAGCACCACCTGCAGCAGATAGGTGAGTGCCCGGTACACGAGCACTGCCGCCACCACGGCAGCTTCGTCACCTCCGGCCACCACCAGTGCCGCAGCCATCCCGACCTCGACGACACCGATCCCTCCCGGGGTGATCGGAAGCGCGGTGGCCAACCGAACGATCGCAAAGGCACCGAACGCTTCTGCGCCGGTCACCTGCTCGACAGAGACGCCCATCGCCCTCAGCGACAGCCACAGGAGGGTGAACAGGGACAGATGGCTGACCAGGGTCGCCAAGCTCAGCCAGTGCCATCGCTGCCTGAGCAAGACGGCACTCCGTTCCTGGAACCGAGCGAACCGATCGCTCCAACCGACCACCGGAGCGCGACGGAAGACCCGCCGGATCCCCGACACGATGCGAGCCAGCAGACGCCCCGCACCCCGCGCCAGGCGCTCGCTCGTCGTGACGGCCACCAAGACGACCACCGCACCGATCAGCAGGAGCAGTCCGGCAGCGGCCGCCGACAGCAGCCCCTCGTTGACATCGCCTTCGAGGGCGAGCACCAACAGGGCCACCACGGGAAGGGCGAACTTGACCAGCGTGTTCCACCATCCCGTCAGCACCGCGGCCAGTGCGATCGCCGAGCCCTGATGGCCGAATGAGGACAAGATCGCGTAGGTCACGCCGATTCCCAACAGGCTCCCCGCCGGCACGGTGTTGGTCACCGCGGTCGAGATCTGGCCGGTGAGAAACGCATGGCTGAGACGGAGCCCGGGCAGTGCCGCCACCATCACGAACTGATAGCTGAGGATGTTCCACGCCGAAACGGTCAAGAGGAGCGCGATCTGGGCCCCGGTCAGAGTGCCGACCGAATTCCAGACTTCGTCGAGGTCGGCCAGGCGGGGCAGCACCCCGACGAGGAGACCGACCCCGATCGCCACAGAAGCAGCCGCGCGCAGGAACCGGCCTACGGTAGAACGGCGGCCCTCCGCGGGATCGGTCGCCGGCTCGGGGCCGGAGGGAACATCCTCCATCGATCCAGACCCTAACGCGGACGCAGGAGCGCGCTGCCGTGAGTTAGGTTGACCGGGGAAGGAGACACCGAGGACGATGAGCGACGTCGGGGCAACAGCCACACCGGTACGGCTTCCCACCTACCACGATGCCTTCATCGGGCGGGAAGACGATCTCGCAGCGCTGCAGGCGGCACTCGAGGCTCATCGGCTCGTCACGCTCACGGGGGCAGGAGGCGCCGGAAAGACCCGTCTGGCCGTCGAGGCCGCTCACCGGCTCGTCTCCGTCTACCCCGACGGCGTCTGGTTGGTCCGACTCAGCGAGCTTCCCGGGGCGGCAGGACTGACTGATGCAGTGGCCGAGGCGATAGGCGTCGGGGGGAGCCGGGCCCGAGCGGTCGTGGTCGCCACCGAGGCCCCACGGGAGCTGGTCGAGGAGATCGTCGACCACCTGGAACCGCGGCAGGCGCTGCTCATCCTGGACCACTGTGAGCACGCCCTCGGGGCGGTCGCCGAGGTGACACGCGTGCTCTCCCATCGATGTCCCGACCTGACGATTCTCTCGACGAGCCTGCAACCACTCCGTGTCGCCGGGGAGCATCTCCGACTGGTCCCGCCGATGCAGGTCCCCGACGAAGAAGACCCGCCGGCTGCGATTGCGGAGAACGAATCCGTCCTGCTCTTCGCCGACCGGGCGCACGCGTCCCGCCCCGATTTCGCTCTCACCGAGCAAGCCTTGCCGCTCGTCGCCGGGATCTGTCGCACCCTGGAGGGCAATCCCCTGGGAATCGAGCTCGCCGCCGCCCGGGTGGGAGTTCTCGACCTCCGCCAGATCGCCGACCGCCTCGAGGACCAGTTCCGCCTTCTCACCGGCGGGGACGACAGCCGCGGTGACCATCACGCCACGCTGCGGGCGACGGTCGAGACCTCGTACGAGCTCCTGACCCCACCAGAGCGGCTGGTGTTCACCCGCATGTCGGTGTTTCCGGGGACCTTCACGCTCGAAGCTGCCGAAGCCGTCGTGAGCGGGCCGGATCTCACCGCCGCATCCGTGCTCGACCTGGTGGCCGGGCTGATCTCGAAGTCGATTCTGCTCGTGGTTGCCGGAGGCGGCGACCAGCGCCGCTACCGCCTGCCCACCACTCTGCGGCGGTACGCCGAGGAGAGACTGGCGGAGCGCTCCGAGATGGGCGAGCGCCGCGACCGGCACGCCGAACATTTCTCGGCCCTCGCCACCGCCATGCTCCCCGAGCTGCGAGGACCCCGCCAGGTCGCCGCACTGAATCGGCTCGAGGCGGAGGATCACAACCTGCGAGCGGCCCTCGACCATGCCATCGACGCCGGGAATGCCACGACGGCCAGGGCGCTGGTCGGCAGCCTCTACTGGTACTGGTACGTGCGGTGGGACTCCGAGGCGCTGGGTCTCGCCCGTCGCGCCCTCGCCGTGGACGGCGAGGTGGAGCCCGCAATACATGCCTCTGCGCTCGTCGGAACCGGACTACTGACCGGAGTCTCGGGGAGCGGCGAGGAAGCGACCGAGCTTCTGAGGCAGGCGGCCGAGATCTATCGCGGGCTCGCCAACCCGGTGGGGGAGGGCGAGGCCCACCTCTATGCAGGCATCGGGGCCCAGGCGCGGGGCGACTCCGAGAGCTCGGATCGCGAGCTCCATCGGGCGGCCGAGGTGTTCGCCGCGGGCGGCATCGACCTCGGTGTGGCCTGGGCGCGCTGGTTCCAGACCACCAACGCCGAACGGCGAGGCGACATCGACAAGGCGCTCGACCTCGCCGAGGAGGCCCTGCGCGGTTTCAGGGCTGCGGGGGATGCGTTTGGCCTCGCCAACGGGATGGCTTCGCTGGGCACCCTCCACCGGCGCCGCGGTCGTGTCGATCGAGCGGTCGACCTCCACACCGAGGCCGTTGCCACCTTCCGCGAGATCGGCGACCGGGGCCGCACCGCAGCGGCACTCGGCTCCCTCGCCATCGACGAACGTCAACGGGGCAACCTCGATCGATCGATCGAGTTGCTCACCGAGGGTCTGGAGATCGCCTCAGAGGTAGGGGCCACACCGGCGGTTGCCGAAGCGCACTACCTACTCGGAGAGTCGCTCCGCCGCTCAGGTGACCTCGATGTTGCTGAAGACCACTTCCGCGCCGCACTGGAGACCGCCAGCCGGAGTCCGGGCAGTGAGGCCCGGGCGACGGCGATTCTCGCGGTTGAGGGCCTGGCGGTGGTGTCGGCGGAGAGGGGGCGCTACGAACGCCTCGTGCGCCTCATCGCCGCTGCATCCCGGCGCAGGGAAGAAGCCAGGGTTCCCCCCGGCGGCGACCGGCGGCGCGCCCACGAAGCGATACTCATGACCGCCCGCCGCCAGCTCGGTCCCGTCCGCTATCAAAAGGTCTGGGACGGGGGAAGGCGCATGGATCGACGCCAGACCTTCGCCGCGGCCCTGAGCACGGAGGAGCCGGGCGAGGGCGTCCTGTCCCTGGAGCAGGTCGAACTGGGGGAGCGCGTTGCCCGTCAACTCGATGCGGTGGGGGATCGCCTCGAAGTCCGGGTGGCGGGGATTCGTCTCAAGGGACGGCGACGGCGCCCGACGGGAGAGCGTCCACCGCTCCCGATTCAGCTGCGGGCCTCCGGCCGACTGTGGCTGGTGCTCGGAACCACGGTGGTCGCGGTGTGGGTTTCGCTCTTCCTCTGGCCGGAAACGTCGGGCTGGTGGGACGACCGCGACAGGAGCGTTCTCGTCTGGATGCTCGATGGTCGAACCGCCTGGTTGACGACCCTGACCCAGGCTCTCCATGCCCTCGGCCAGCCCTGGGCCTGGCGCCCGCTGCGCTGGCTGGCCCTCGGTGCCCTGGCCGCCACCCGCCGCTGGCGGCACTTCTTCGTGGCGCTTCTGGCGTTTCTGTCGCTGGAGGTGATCGTCAACGCCGTCGTGGTGGCCATCGCCCGACCCCGGCCCCCCGTCGATGCGATCGGGTCGTGGACCGGCTACGCCCATCCTTCGGCCGAAGTGGCCTCCCTGTCGGTGACTCTCGCGGTGATCGGAATCTCCCTGGTCCCGGGAGGCCGGTGGAGGACCGTCTGGATGTGGGTCTCAGGCATCACCGTGGCGGCGTTGGTCGGATCCCGCCTCTACCTGGGCATCGATCGCCTCACCGATGGTGTCGTCGGAGCCATCTTCGGATTGGCGATCGCCATCCTGCTCTTCCGGGTCCTCGTTCCGGAGTCGATCTTCCCGGTCGCCTTCCGGCGAGCACGCACCGCCCATCTCGACGTGACGGGCCGAAGGGGTCGCGCCATCGAACAGGCGACGGCCGACCAGCTCGGGATCACGGTCAAGGAGATCACACCGTTCGGGCTGGCGGGCTCGGGCGGATCGACCCCGCTCCGGCTCACCGTGGAAGGCGATCCGGACACATACCTCTTCGCCAAGCTCTACGCCCGCAATCATCTGCGGGCCGACCGCTGGTACAAGCTGGGCCGCACGATCCTCTATGGGGCCCTGGAGGACGAGGTCCGTTTCACCTCGGTGCGGCGTTTGGTCGAGTACGAGGATTATCTGCTGCTCACGATGCGCAAGGCGCAGATCCCCTCGGCGGACCCGTACGGGATCGTCGAGATCACTCCCGATCGTGAGTACCTGATCGTCACCGAGTTCCTCGCCGACGCCGTCGAGATCGGTGACCTCGAGGCCGACGATGCGGTCATGGATTCGGCACTCCTGGTGGTACGAAGGCTGTGGGACGAGGGTCTGGCACATCGCGACATCAAGCCGGCCAACGTCATGGTGCGTGACGATCGCGTCCGGCTCATCGACGTGGCTTTTGCGACGATTCGGCCCACCCCATGGCGGCAGGCCGTCGATCTCGCCAACATGCTGCTCGTGCTCGCCGTGAGAACCGACCCGGCGCGGGTCTACGAGCGGGCTCTGCAGTACTTCGCCCCCGAGGACATCGCCGAGGCCTTCGCGGCGACCCGGGGCATCACGATGCCCCGCCAGCTGAGCAATGCGGTCAAGGAACGCCTCCACGACACCGGGACCGACCTGATCGCCGAGTTCAGAGCGTTGGCGCCTCCGGCCGAGCCGATTCGCGTGCAGCGCTGGAGCCTGCGTCGATTCGGCCTGGCCCTCGGTGCGGCATTGGTGGCGTTCATCCTGCTGGCGTTCGTCATCGAGAACGCGTCGGGAAGGGGATTCCTATGAGATCGATCCGGGTGATCGTCTCCACCGCCCTTCTGGTGAGCGCCTGCTCGGCGGGCGCACGACTCGGCCGAGATCTGCCGCTCTGCGGCGACTATGTGGGACGGACGACCGTGATGCAGACGCTGGCGGTGCCCACTGCGGCCTTCGGCCCCTGCATCGACGACCTCCCCCTGGGGTGGGATTACCAGCATCAGGAGGCCGAATCGGGAAGAGTCCGGTTCTGGATCGATTCGGCTCAACTCGGTGATGACTTCCTCACCATCATCCTCACGGAGACGTGCGACACATCGATGGCGTTTCACACCGCGGATCCCCACCCCGAGATCAGAGCTCTCAGCGAGGGCCCGCTCACCGTGGAGGCAGTCTCGATCACCGTCATACCCCGGACCGAGGACTCGGTCGACTACGCAACCGAGATCGCGGTCGACATCTCCGGTTCTGAGCTCAAGGGACGTCCGGTCAATGTGAATCTCGATGCTCGCGACGTGTCCGTGGAGACGAGGGTCTCGAGTGCGAAGGCATCCGGCGGGCACGCTCTCGTGGTTGGAATGACCGAGGAAATGCGGCGCACCGTTGAGTTGGTCGAGGCCGACGGCTCCGAGACCAAGTCGGTGGAGGATGCACTCGAGGACATCGAGGATGACATCTCTGAGCCTCGCTATCGGGCGTCCTGGTTCTTTCTCTTCGAGGGGGGATGCATCGAGTGGGCGTTCGATGCCCGCGGTGAAGGTGTGGGAACGCTGCTCGAAGACGTCGACCGCGCCCTCGACTTCTACGACCTCGCTTCGATGCGTGAGTGGGCGGTTCGCAACGGTCTCCTGATCGAATAACGCCACACCGGTGTCCTGCGAGAATCGGAGCCATGTCCTCCGTGGGAACGCTGCTGGTGGCCGGAACGGGTCTCTTCGACCCCAACTTCATCCGCACGGTCGTGCTGGTCTGCGGTCGCAGCGACGACGGATTCTTTGGGATCGTCCTGAATCGACCCACCGACATCCCGGTGGGTGATCACCTCCCCGGATGGGTGGAGCAGCTGGCCCGTCCCGAGGTGGTGTTCGTGGGGGGGCCGGTGCAGCCGGAGACTGCCGTGGGTCTGGCGCGGCTCCGTGGGTCGAGCGTTCCCCCCGGCTTCGAAACGATCGCCGGTCCGGTCGGGCTCATCGATCTGTCCAATCCCCCCGGGGACGCGGCCGGATCTCTCTCTTCGCTTCGGGTCTTCAGCGGCTATGCCGGATGGGGTCCCGGCCAGCTCGAGGCCGAGGTGGACGCAGGCGATTGGCATCAGGTGCCGGTGGAGCGAGGGGACCCCTTCGTCGAGGATCCCGGTTCATTGTGGAGATCGGTCCTGCGACGCCAGGAAGGCTCGCTCGCCTGGTACGCCGACTTCCCTCCACACCCGTCCCTCAACTGAAACGCGTCACATCCGATCGGCACACTGACGGCATGCAGTCGGCGGCAGCCTGCATCCTCCACATGGATCTCGACTCGTTCTACGTGTCGGTCGAGGCCCGCCGCAACCCGAGTCTCGGCGGTCGCCCCGTCGTCGTCGGCGGCGGGGTCTTCCTCTCGCCTCCCGGCTGCGAACCGACGGTCGCGAGGGGCGGACCATCACCGTCACGGCCCGCTTTGCCGACTTCGAGAACGTGACACGACGCTCCAACATCACCGGAACCACCTCGTCGACCACGATGATCTATCGCGTCGCCTGCGGCCTGCTCGACGAACTCCTCGAGAGGTCTCGGGGACGGGGCCTTCGACTGGTGGGGGTCTCCGTCGGGGGATTGAGCGACGCCCCGCCCCTGCAGCTGGAGCTCCCGCTCTCGAACGGCGGCGACCCGAGACCGGGGAGTCCCGGCGACCTCGCCCAGCGGGCCGCCGATCGTGCCGTCGACGGAGCGCGGGCCGCGTTCGGCAGGGAGTCGGTGCACCGGGCCGCCCTGCTCGACCGGAGCCCGACCGATTCGACTGCAGCCGGCAAACCGCCCGCTCGATGATCCGGCGTTGGTGTGGCGGGTGGTCTAGATGCCGCGTACCCGGGGATCGATGAGTTCGGGATCGATGCCGTACTGCTGGATGGCACCGGCCACGACCTCGGATCCGATGCGTCCCTCGCCGGCGAGCGCGGCCAGCACGGCGACGACCACATGCCCGGCGTCCACCTCGAAGAAGCGTCGGAGCTCCTCCCGGGTGTCGCTGCGACCGAAGCCGTCGGTGCCCAGCGGCACGAACGTGCCCGGGACCCACCGCGCCACCTGATCCGGCACCATCTTCATGAAATCACTCACCGCCACCACCGGTCCGCCCACCTCGGCCAGTTGAGCGGTGACGTAGGGGGTGCGCTGTGGTGCTCCCGGGTGGAGGCGGTTCCATCGTTCCACCGAGAGCGCCTCCTCGCGCAGCTTCTTGTAGGAGGGGGCGCTCCACAGCTCCGCGCCGACTCCGTAGCGTTCGGCCAATTCGACCTGGGCCTGGCGAGCCGCCGTGTGCGCCGATCCCGAGAACAGAAGTGCCGCTCGATGGGTCCCGGCTTGCGGCGCCGGCGACCATCGGTAGAGGCCTGCCATGATCCCCTCGTCGGAGCCCGGGATCTTGGATGGCATCACGTAGTTCTCGTTGTAGAGGGTCAGGTAGTAGAAGACGTCATCGCCGTCACCGCCGTACATGCGCTCCAAACCCCGGCGGATGATCGTCGCCACCTCGTAGGCGAACGCCGGGTCGTAGGCCTCACACACCGGAACCGTCGAGGCGAGCACGTGGCTGTGACCGTCTTGGTGCTGCAGCCCCTCGCCGAGCAGGGTGGTCCGCCCGGCGGTGGCCCCCATGAGGAACCCCCGGGCCCGGGCGTCGGCCGCCAGCCACACGAGGTCGCCGACGCGCTGCAGGCCGAACATCGAATAGAAGGTGTAGAAGGGCACCATCGGGACCCCCCGAGTGGCGTGGGCGGTGGCGGCCGCGATCCAACTGGCCATGGAACCGGCTTCGGTGATGCCCTCCTCGAGGATCTGGCCGTCCGTCTCCTCCTTGTAGGACAGGAGGAGGTGATGATCGACGGGCTCGTAGAGCTGGCCGTGCGGCGCGTAGATCGCCAACTCGCGGAACAGGGCGTCCATCCCGAAGGTGCGGCCCTCATCGGGAATGATGGGCACCATTCGGTCTCCAAAACCCTCGTCCCGCCCCAGGTTCCGGAGGAGCCGGGTGAAGACCATGGTGGTCGACACGGCCTGATCTCCGGATCCGGCGTCGAACTCTGCGAAGGCGTCGGCGCTCGGCAGCGTGAGGGGGCGGCGCAGGGCCGCGGGCCGGCTGGGAAGCGGTCCGTTGAGAACCTTGCGGCGATCGGTGAGGTATTGCCACTCCGGAGAGCCCTCCGGCGGGCGGTAGTAGGGGGGTTCTCCATCGGAGGCAAGCGATGCGAGGGGGATCTCTTCCTCGAGGTGGAGGCGCTCCCGCAGCGCCATGAGCTGCTGGTTGGAGAGCTTCTTGATCTGATGGGTGGCATTGCGACCTTCGACATCCGGGCCCAGGGTCCAGCCCTTGATCGTCTTGGCCAGGATGACGGTGGGGACGCCTTTCACCTCGATTGCCGCCTTGTAGGCGGCGTACAGCTTCTTGTAGTCGTGGCCGCCCCGCCGCAGCGCCCACACCTCGTCGTCGCTCATGTGCTCGACGAGCTTGCGGAGCCGAGGATCGGGACCAAAGAAGTGCTCACGCACGTAGGCACCGTTCTCGGCTTTGTAGCGCTGGTACTCGCCGTCGACGGCGGTGTTCATCCGGTTGACGAGCACGCCCTCGGTGTCCCGGGCCAGCAGGGGATCCCAATTCGAGCCCCAGATCACCTTGATGACGTTCCAACCGGCGCCCCGGAAGATCGCCTCGAGCTCCTGAATGATCTTGCCGTTGCCGCGCACCGGGCCGTCCAGCCTCTGCAAGTTGCAGTTGATCACCCAGGTGA
Source organism: Acidimicrobiia bacterium (assembly GCA_041572755.1). GTDB lineage: Bacteria > Actinomycetota > Acidimicrobiia > Spongiisociales > UBA11373 > JBFELU01. Next base: position 18,175 of record JBFFRY010000026.1, read on the forward strand.
GGTTGTCGAGATGTTCACGAGCGGCCAGCGAGATCGAACCGAGCGTCTCCGGCTCGTCGACCTCGCCGTCGCCGAGGAAGCACCAAACTCGCGACTCGGTCGTGTCGTCGATTCGGCGATGGTGCAGGTACTTGTTGAACCTCGCCTGGTAGATCGAGTTGATCGGACCGAGCCCCATCGACACGGTCGGGTATTCCCAGAAGCCGGGCATCAGCCGGGGATGCGGGTACGAGGAGAGCCCGCCGCTCAGTTCGCGCCGGAACCCGTCGAGGTCGTCCTCGTCGAGCCGGTGCTCGAGGAAGGCCCGGGCGTAGATCCCGGGAGCGGCGTGGCCCTGGATGTAGACGTGATCGCCGGGCTGGCCGTCGTCCTTGCCCTTGAAGAAGTGGTTGAAACCGACCTCGTAGAGAGCAGCCGAGGACGCAAAGGTCGACAGGTGGCCCCCGATCCCTTCGGCGGCCTCGTTTGCCTTGATCACCATCACCGCAGCGTTCCACCGAATGAAGCGCCTGATGCGCTTCTCCAGGTACTCGTCACCGGGGAACCAGGCTTCCCGCTCGGGAGGGATCGTGTTGATGTACGGCGTGCTGACCGAGGCGGGGACCCCGACGTTCTGGGATCGTGCTCGCTCGATCATCTTCGCCATGAGGAATTGGGCTCGCGATCGGCCCTGGGCCTCGATGATCTGATCCAGGGCCTCGAGCCACTCCCGAGTCTCCTCAGGATCGTTGTCGGGCAGCTGGTGAACGAAACCGTCGATGATCATGTCCGCGCCTCGAACGGGTTCCTGAGATTACCGGGATCGGGGCCCCTAGCTCAGACGATCACGAAGAGGGCCACCACCAGCGCCAGGACCGCCACCGCTCCCGCACCCAGCGCCGCCAGGGCCACCAGCAGGAGGTACAGCGGATTGAGGAGCCGGAAGGTGCCGGCCACCCCGGCCACTTCGAGCGCTCGCGCCCGCCCGCGCCTGCCGCACCAGCTCGGCGATCTCGCTGCTCACGTGCTCGGGGAGGGCGGCGAGACGCCCAACCCGCCCGGCGAACCCGAAGAGCAGCACACCCGGGGTCACCATCACGGCCAACAGGGGGAGCCACCCGAGAAATGGCCCGATACCGTCGAAGACCCACCGGCGCAGCATCAAGACCCAGGTCACCGGTGCGGCCGAGAGAGCCACCACCGCCCAGAAGCGGGACTTGCGGGAGACGGAACCGGCCAGGTCCTCGATGCCTGCCAGGAACGCTCCCAAACCGGCGGCGGCGCCGCTCACGCCTCTTCGGCCCCTTGAGCGAGCCGTTCTCCACTGATCGTGAAGGCCCGGGCAAAGCCGCCGACGTAGCGAGCCGTGTCGATCCGGAACCGGAACAGGACGAAGTCGGGAAGGCCGAGGCGGGGAACGGCTTCGGGAAACGCCGAGGCGTAGACGGGCCACAGCTCGGCGAACGGCTCACCGTTGCGCGGCAGCGGGGAGGCGGAGCCGTTGAGAGTGACCCGCGCCAGGGTCTGGGGATCGCCGGTTCCGGGATCGGACCGGCTCACCGCCATCGAGCACCCCGGCGCGACCATCAGGTTGCGGGTGTGCTCCGAGAGCCCGCTCAGGAACATGAGCAGGCCGCGCAACCCCGGCTCGGCGGCGTAGGCCACCATCGAGGCCAACGGTCCGCGTTCCCCGGCCGTCGCCAGAGCCGACCACCGGGTCTCCAGCACCAGCCGGGCCGCTTCGACGTCGATGGGACGCGCCGTCATGAGGAATCAGCCTAGGGGTCGGCGCATCACGCCATCGCCGACGTCGCGAAACCCGGCCGCCGCATACAGAGAAACTGTGCCCCGATAGGCGGACTCGGCCGTCGTCGGGTCGGGAGCCGGATACGCCTCGACGTACGAGAGGCCGAGCCGTCTCAGGAGCTCGCAGGCTCCTTCGAGCAAACGCCGGGCCACCCCGTGGCCCCGGTAGGGCGGGGCCACGACGAAGCAGACGATCGACCCGACCGCCGCGTCGGCGGGCTCGGAACCGCCGGCGTGTCTCGGAAAGGCCGACCGCTCGGTGGCGTTGCACCAGCCCACCACCCTGCCTTCGACCGTTGCGATCACGCCCGTGGTGGCGCCGCCGTGAAGCCGCCGCCGGATCTCCGCCCGGTTCTCTTGGCGGCCGCGCTCGGTCCAGAGCTCGTCCGATCCCACGTGGTGGAACATGCAATAGCAGGCCGCCCAGGCCGGATTGCCGGCAAAGGCATCCCGGTCGAAGAATGCCAGGATGTCGGGGATACGATCGCGCTCCACATCGAGGATCTCGACCGGCCCGATTCGAGGACGACGCTCCACGTCGGAGCTGAGCCGCTCCTTGGCCTCCAGGTAGTCGCGCGCATGCAACGCCTTCAGCCCGACCTCGGGATGGACGGCGTCGAAATGCGCGACGACCGTCTCCACCAGACCCTCGAAGTCGACCGCCCCGAGTTCCTCGCCGCAGAAGCAGGTGTCGGAAGTCACACCACCGATTCTGTCAGCTCTTCAGGTCCGCCACCGATGCCCGCAGCGCCTCGATGAGATCGGCAGGCGCCACCTCGAGCTGGATACCGCGCCGGCCCCCACTCACGAACACGGTGTCCCACCCGGCCACAGAGTCGTCGACGACCGCCGCCAGGCGCCGCTTCTGGCCGAACGGGCTGATCCCCCCGATCACGTAGCCGGTGAGCCGTTCGGCTGCCGATGGATCGATCATGCCGGCCCGCTTGCCGCCCCGGGCTCGTGCCAGCTTCTTCGGCGAGAGCCGGGCCGCCACCGGCACGATCGCCAGAGCTGGCTCACCATCCACTTCGGCTACCAGCGTCTTGAACGCCCGCTCGGGTTCGATCCCGAGGGTGGCGGCCACCGCTTCCCCGTACGTGATCTCGTCAAGGGATCCGAGCTCATACGTGTGCACGACGTGGGGGATCTCCCGCTGCTCGAGATGATCGATCGCCGGGGTCGCCGCCACGACCCCATCATGGCAGCGGGGGAGGGGAGCGGCGGGCCTGGGGCGGGGGCTTCCTTCAGGACTCGCCGAGCGCCGCCGATAACCGAATGATGGAGCGCCGCGACCTCCTGGTCGTCCACGACCGCCACCCCGCCGAGGATCCCCGCACCACAACGGGGGCCGGGTTCCGCGCCGTGGCCCGAATCCTGCTCCGTCGCCCCCTGGCGACCACGCTGCTGGTGCTGTTCGGTCTGGATCTCCTCTTCATGGTGGTCGAGGGTCTGGTCCGCGCCACCGACTACGGCTTCCCGGGGGCCTTCCGACTGAGCCTGCAGACAGAGGGGGGCCTTCCCGAGTTCTACGGCTATGCCAAGAGCGGCCTGATCGCCGCCCTGCTTCTCGGTGCGGCCCGACGCTGGCGTCAGGCTCCCCCCGCCGTATGGGGCTTCGTCTTCCTCTATCTGGCATTCGACGACGCCCTCCAGATCCACGAACGCCTCGGCGCCGGGATCGCCGCGGCCCTCGGCGGCATCGGACCACTCGATAACCAGGATGTCGGCGAGATGGCCGTCTACGCCGCCGTCGCAGCGTGCTCCCTGGGGGCGCTCCTTCTCGCCGAACGAGCCCGCAGCGCGGCCGGCCCGAGCCTGCTCACCCGCCTCCTGCTGCCCCTCACCGTGCTCCTGGCGTTCTTCGGGGTCGGGGCCGACCTGGCGCTCTCCGGGCTCCCCGGTGAGTCCATCTTCGAGGATGGGGGAGAGCTCGTGGCTCTCACCTTGATCATCGCCACCACGTTCGTCTATACCCGCCGCTCCCAGGAACTCGCCGAGGGCCTCGCCGCCCAGCGGTGAGTCGGGCTGCCCGCTCTGCCTCCCCGCTCTGCCTCCCCGCTCTGCCTCAATGCCCCCGCGTGCCCCGAACCCAGGGGAGTGGCGCCACCGGAGGCACCCCGGAAGGGGTTTCGTGCTTCCCCCTCGTATTTGACATAACGTGGATTATGGGCGCATGATCCCGGGCCCCACCTACCAGCGGGCCCGCGGCTCCGGGGCGCTGCCCCGCAACTGCGCCGCCGCCGCATAGAGATGCTGGAACGCCCGCCGGTATTCGCCGCTGCCGGCGCCGCGCAGATCGGACTCCACGTCGTCCAGGGCACTCTCCAGGACGTAGAGCAGGTCTCTGACCCGCTGCAGGTCGTCACTGCTCACCAGGGTCTCGCCGCTGTCGAGGCCCATGCGGCGGGCCAGCCGGCGGGCTTCGTAGGCCCGCTGGCGGTGGGCCCGGCGGCAATAGCGGCGGGGGCGGCCCTGGCGTCCGGCAATCGCCAGTACCACCCCGCACCAGGCGCAGGTCCTGTTGGTGGCTTGAATCGTCACTGTGACGAAAGTATAGCCGTGCCGGGCAGTCCGGCACCGGACGCCCGAGTCGAGCCGTGTGGGCATTCCCTCGACGCCGCCACGCAGCATCTCGATGTCGCCCAGCGGAGTCCCTGCGGACTCGGCCGGGAATGCCGGGCCCCCTGGAGGGGTTGGTTCCACCGGCACATCAAGGAGCAGACAATGGCCACCGTGGAACTAACGAAGGACAATTTCGAATCGACCATCTCGGACAACGAGACCGTGATCGTCGACTTCTGGGCATCGTGGTGCGGTCCCTGCGTCCAGTTCGCCCCCACCTTTGAAAGCGCCTCCGAGGAGCACACCGACATCGTCTTCGGCAAGGTCGACACCGAGGCCCAGCCCGAACTGGCGCAAGCCTTCGGGATCCGGTCGATCCCCACCCTGATGGTGTTCCGGGACAACATCGTCCTCTACGCCCAGCCCGGCGCCCTCCCTCCCGACGCCTTCGATGATCTCATCGGCCAGACCAAAGCCCTCGACATGGACGAGGTTCGCACCAAGATCGCCGAGCACGAAGCCGAGCACGCCACCACCGAGTGAGCGGAGCCGGCCTCAGCCTTCCTCGGGGGGGTCCTCCGGGAACCCGATGAAGGAAACCACGGCCGCCACGGCGACACCGGCCCACACCATCCAGAGCAGGATTCCCCGCCCCAGGAGGGCGGCGGCGATGCCGCCCCCCACCAGGACCAGGATCACCCCACCGGTCAGAACGGGGTGGTCGCGCATTCGCCGCCGCATTGGTGATCCTCAGGCCGGAGGCGGCGGTGGAGGGAGATCGTCGCCCGGAGGAGGAGGCGGAGGGGAGGCATCGTCGCCCGGAGGAGGCGGCGGAGCGAAGGCATCCCCGGCCTCCGCTGCCGGGGCCTCACCCCGGTAGGGAGTCCCCCACCAGCCGCGGACCGCTCCCACGATCGCCCCCACGATCGCCCCGATCACCAGCCCGGCGACGGTGAGCGGCACCCAACCCAGCTGGGTGAGCACGAGCGACGCCCCAAAGCCCAGCAGCAGGCCCCCGAACGCACCCCGCACCGTACTCCCCCGCTCCCACGTCAGCGGCCCGGTCACGACGGCACCTCGAAGATGCCGAGGAGCAAGTAGAGCAAGAGGATCGCCAAGAGCAGGGCCAGGGCGTCGAGGCCGCGATCGACCATCGTGTCGCGGCGTTGTTTGGGTCTCGGTGCCCGGCCCCCTCCCCCGCTTGCCGCCGAGGCCGTGACCGCCGCACCCGCAACCGCCGCACCGGCGCCCACGGCCGTCGCCGCGGTGAGCGGTCCCCCGACCTTCACGTAGATCGAGGCGGCACAACGCCACCCGCCCGGCGTGCCGGTGGCGACTGCATCCATCTTCCACAACCCGGCGGCCAGCGACCGCACCCAGCCGGGTATCTCGGCGTTCCCGCTGAAGGCGTGACCGGTGGCGTCGTAGTGGAACCCCGGGAGCCACCACGAGTCGGCGACATCGATGTCGAGCGAGGTCGTCACCGACGATGCCGCAGCGGCGAGCGCTGCAGGGGGCACCGATCCCGAGACGTTGACCGATGCGGTGCCGCTCGGGAGCACGAGCGGGTCTGATCGGGTGATCGAGGCAACATCCCGCCCGTTCACCGTCGCCGTGCAGCCACCGCTGATCTCGTCGGCCGCAGCGGGGACGACGCCACCGAGCATCACGACCCCCACAGCCGCCGCCAGAAAGGCCATCCTGCGCATCGTGACATCGACCCTAGCGGGCTCCCCGGCCGGTGCCATGCGCGTCGCTTCTTCCCCATCGAAACCGATGCCGGCCCGGACCCGCCGCCCACAGGTCCCCGCCTAGGGCACCAGATCTCGCCGCAGCACCTCGGCGGCGTCGCCGGCCGGGCACCCGACGAGGTGGTCGTTGACGAGCCCCATCGCCTGCATGAATGCGTAGACGGTGGTGGGGCCGACGAAGGACCAGCCTCGTCGCTTGAGCTCTCTGCTCAGCATCGTCGACGTCTCGGTGATCGACGGAACCTCTCCGGCCTCGGCCGGGCGGGGACCGGCCACAGCATGGGGCCAGAAGAAGGACGCCAGCGACCCAAACTCCTCGATCATGGCCGCCGCCGCACCGGCATTGCGGACTGCCGCCTCGATCTTCCCCCGGTGGCGGATGATGCCGGCATCGCCGAGCAGCCGCTCGACGTCGTCGGATCCGAAGGCCGCCACCCGATCGATGTCGAAGCCCGCAAAGACCTCTCGGAAGCGGTGGCGCTTGCGGAGGATCGTGATCCACGCCAAACCGGCTTGGAAGCCCTCGAGCACCAGCTTCTCAAACAACCGGTGATCGTCGGTGGTGGGACGCCCCCACTCCGAGTCGTGATAGCTCTGATACAGGGGATCGCCGTCGGCCCACCAGCAGCGGGCCACCCCGTCTCCCCCGACGACGATCACCCGTCGTGATCCGGGGCGAGATCCAGGGCGGCCGAGTTGATGCAATAGCGCAATCCCGTCGGCTGCGGCCCGTCGGGAAAGACGTGGCCCAGATGACCGCCGCACGCGGTGCACACCACCTCGGTCCGAACCATGCCGTGGCTGCGATCCTCGTTCTCGGTCACCACGCCGGGCCCGGTCGGCTCGTAGAAGCTGGGCCACCCGCTCCCCGAGTCGTACTTCGTCTCCGACCGGAACAGCGCGGTGCCGCATCCGGCGCATCGATAGGTGCCGTCGTCCTTGACGTCCCAGTAGGCGCCGCTGAAGGGCGGCTCGGTCGCCGACCGGCGCAGCACCTCGAATCGCGTCGGATCGAGTCTGAGACGCCACTCCTCCTCGGTGGTGGGGAGATCTCCGGCCATCCTCTCCTCCTTGCTCGCGGCGGGCGATACGCTACCCGCCACCGCCGGCTATCCATGCCACCGGCGGAAAGGAGTGAACCGTGCCTTCGTTCGACGTCGTCTCACAGGTCGACCTCCACGAGGTCAGCAATGCGGTCGATCAAGCCGCTCGCGAGGCGGCCACCCGCTACGACTTCAAGGGCACCGGGACCACCGTGACGCTCTCGGACGAGGGAATCACCCTGGAGTCCTCGACCGAAGGGCGCCTGGATGCGGTCGTCGAGGTGCTCAAGGAGCGGCTGGTCCGCCGCAAGGTCTCCCTCAAAGCCATTGCCGGCGGGGAGATCAAGGAGGCCGGTGGCGGCCGCTTCCGAGCCCACTTCACCATCAATCAGGGGCTGGACGGCGAAGCCGCCCGCCAACTCGCCAAGCACGTGCGCGACCTGAAGCTCAAGGTGCAGGCGCAAATCCAGGGTGATCAGCTGAGGATCCAGGGCAAGCAGCGCGACGACCTCCAGGCGGTGATCGCCGCCATCCGGGAACTCGACTTCCGCCTTCCGATCCAGTTCATCAACTACCGCGACTGATCATCGAGGGTTCGATCTCGCGACCTTCAACCTCGGATAGATGGTTTCCGGCGCCGCACCGGAGCCAGGAACACCGCCGTCAGCGGGGGCATATCGATCAGCAGCGACTGCGGCCGTCCCCCGGCGCTCCTCGGTTCCGTGGCCAGTGACCCGAGCCGGCGACCCTCCCCGCCGAAGCGGGCATCGTCGCTGTTGAGCAGCGTCTGCCACCGCCCGGCCACCGGCAGGCCCAATCGATAACGTCGCCGGCGCGCCGAGAAGTTGGCCACGAAAGCCACGGGACGGCAGCCCCGGGGATGACGCAGGAACGCCAGAACTTGCGGATCGTCGGCGTCGACCCATTCGAAGCCTGCTCGGTCCGAGTGGGTCCACAGCGCCGGCTCCGCCGCCAGCAGAGAGTTGAGGTGGGCCACCCAGCGCCGGATCCCCCGGTGCGGCTTCCATCGGAGGAGACCCCACTCGAGCTCGGTGTCGTGATCCCATTCGCGCCACTGGCCGATCTCGGCTCCCATGAAGAGCAGCTTGGGGCCCGGTTGGGCCCACTGGTACCCGAGAAGGACCCGGAGGTTGGCGAACCGATCCGGATCGGGCCCGGGCATCCTGCCCAGCAGCGACGCCTTCCCGTGGACTACTTCGTCGTGCGACAGAGCCAGCATGAACCGCTCGGTGCCGGCGTACATGGCCCGGAACGTCAGGTCGCGGGTGTGGTCCCTACGCGCCTCGGGAACGCGCCGCATGAATCCGAGCGTGTCGTGCATCCAACCCATGTCCCACTTCAGATCGAACCCGACCCCACCGAGGTCGGTGGGCCGGGTCACGCCCGGCCAGGCACTCGACTCCTCGGCGATCATGACGACCCCGGGGAACTCCCGGTGCACCATGTCGTTGACGGACCGGAGGAACTCGAAGGCCTCGATGTTCTCGTTGCCCCCGTATTGGTTGGGGAGCCACTCCCCCGCCTTGCGGGAGAAGTCCCGGTACAGCATGGAGGCCACCGCATCCACCCGCAGCCCGTCGACGTGGAACCGCTCCAGCCAGGAACGAGCGTTGGAGAGCAGAAAGGAGCGCACCTCTCCCTTGCCGTAGTCGAACACATGGCTCTGCCAGTCGGGATGGAACCCGAGCCTTCTATCACCGTGCTCGAAGGTCGCCGAACCGTCGAAGCGGCCCAAGCCGTGGTCATCGGTAGCGAAGTGGGACGGGACCCAGTCGAGGATCACCCCGACACCGGCTCGATGGAGGATGTCCACCAGCGCCATCAAGTCCTCCGGCGGCCCGTACCGAGCCGTCGCCGCAAAGTACCCCGTCGCCTGGTAGCCCCACGACCCGTAGAACGGGTGCTCGGCGACGGGCATCAGCTCGACGTGGGTGAAGCCGCACTCAACAACGTACGCGGCGAGACGGCGCCCCATCTCGCGATACCCCAGCCATTTGCCGTCATCCCGCCGCCATGAGCCGAGGTGCACCTCGTACACGCTGATCGGCCCCTCCAGCGGCGCCCGCCGCCGCCGGCTCCGCATCCACGCACCGTCCCTCCACCGGAACGCCGGTGGGCCGAGAACCGAGTCCGCACCTGTGGGATCGGCCCGCCGGGTCGCAAACGGGTCGGCCTTGTCGACCACCCGGCCGCGCCCGGTCGTCACTTCGTACCGATAGCGCTCCCCCGGGCGCGCCCCCTCGACTCTCCCCCGCCACACCCCGTCCGCCCCCCTCCGGAGGGTCCGGCCGCGGGGGGCCGCCTCCCCCACCACCCGCACCCGGTCCGCCCCGGGGGCCCAGACCGCAAACCGATAGCCGCCGCTGGGATCAGGATGCGACCCCAGCCACTCGTGGAGACGGTCGTGCCGGCCCTCTCGGAACGCCCGTGCATCGAACATCACACCCGCCAGACTCCGGCGCTCCGACCCGGAACCGTCACCGCACCCTCACGGCACTCCCCGCTCCCCCACAAGGGCGTCCCGGTACCCTCGGGAATCTCCACCGAGGCCGCTCCGTCGCCGGCGTTCACGGCCACCACCACCCGTTCCTCCGCCGACTCCCGGACGAAGACATACAGGAGACCTTCGGCGGCCAGCGGCCGGTACGCCCCCCGCTGCAGTGTCGCCGACCGGCGGCGGAGTGCGATGAGCGTGCGGAACGCCTCGAGCAGATCGGTGTTCCATCCGGCGCGATCGTCCCACGGGAATCCGGCTCGAGACCCGGGATCGTGGCCCCCCTCGAGGCCGATCTCATCTCCGTAATAGACGCAGGGAGCTCCCGGGAAGGTGACCATCAGGGTGGCCGCCAGGATCACGGACGCCGCATCGCTCCCCACCATGCTCAATACCCGGGCCGTGTCGTGGGAACCCAGCAGGTTGAGGTTGGCGGTATGCGCCTCCCACGGGTAGGCGTCCAGATGGGCCGCCACGGCGTCCCGGTAGCCGGAGGCGTCGAGGGTGGGTACCAGATCGAGGTTGACCGGCTCGACGATCGCCTCGTCGATGCGGTCCCCGGCGGCAAACCGAAGATTCAGCTCGGTCATCGGGTAGTTCATCACGCCGTCGAAGCGGGAACCGTCGCCGACCCAATCTCCCGCCGGCCCCCACACCTCGCCGACGAGATAGGCATCGGGGTCGACGGCCCGCACCCGCACCCGCATCTCCTCCCAGAATCCCTCCGTGGCTATCTCCTCCGGCACATCGAGCCGCCAGCCGTGCGCCCCGCGACCGACCCAGTGCTCGGCGACCTGCATCAGATACTCCCGAACCCGGGGGTTCTCGGTATTGAGCTTGGGGAGGGCCGGGTCGTTCCACCAGGCCGCGTAGTTGGGCGTTCCACCGTAGGCGTCGAGGGGCAGACCCGCGACCGTGTACCAGTCGAGCCACGGAGAGTCGTCGCCGTTCTCCAGGACGTCGTGGAAGGCGAAGAAGCCGCGACCGGTGTGGTTGAAGACCCCGTCGAGCACCACTCGGATCCCCCGCTCCCCGCACGCGGCGAGCAGCGCTTCGAACGCAGCGTCGCCGCCGAGCATCGGATCGACGTGGAGGTAGTCGAACGTGTGGTACCGATGATTGCTCGCCGAGTGGAAGACCGGATTGAGATAGAGGGCATTGATCCCCAGTTCGGTCAGCCAATCGAGGTGCTCGACGACCCCCCACAGGTCGCCGCCCTTGTATCCGCGGCGAGAGGGCGGAGCCGCCCATGGCTCGAGACGAGCCGGTTTCGGCACCCGCTCCGACCGGGCGAACCGATCGGGGAAGATCTGATAGAAGACCGCGTCGGCCACCCACGACGGCCTGGCGCTCGAACTCATGGCTGATCAGTCTGGCACGCCCCGGGACCGGCCAACGACCCGGGCCCCCCAAAGCCGGCGGGTTGCCGCCGCGATCCCGGCGACCACCGAACACGGCGGCGTCGGGTCGGGACGGGCCCCAGTTCCCACTCCCGGACGAGCGCCGTCTCTCCTAGGACCGACCGCCGGTCCTCCAATAGACGCCTTCGGCCCTCGTCAGCAGATCGTCCTCGACGAGCAGACGCCGCAGCAGAGCGTGGTCGGGATGAAAGACGTGGAGCACCTCATTGACTTCGCGCTCGGGATAACGCACACCCGGTTCGAACTCCTGAGCCACCCGCTCCAGGACCACCCGGCGCCTCGATGCCTGGGAGGGGATCCCGGTCAGGCGCGAGCCGGAGAAGAACCTCCCCAAGGTCTCCAGCTCCTCTGCGCTCCACTCGCCGCGCAACAGGGTGGGGTCGGCGGGCACGGCACGGGGCATGGCCTCGGCGACCTCGCGGAGCGCCCGGCGGTCGAGACGCAGTTCGGTGTCCAACAGCCCGGCCTCACGAAGCCGCCCCACCTCGACCAGCACCCGGCGCGCCTTGACCCCGAGCCGATCGGCTAGATCCTCGGCGTCCACCGGAGCCACGGCCGCATGACCGAGTACGGCGAGGCGTACGGGATCGAGGGCCAGCCGCAGATAGTCGGTGGGGGGGATCACGAACGCACCCTACTTGGCACATGACCGTCGGTAACCTGACCTGGTGACCCGGCTGCATCTGATCCGGCACGCCCCCACCGCAGAGACGGGAAAACGCCTCACCGGACGACTCCCCGGTGTCGGGCTCAGTGCGCCGGGTGCGCGCCTCGCCGGCGAGCTCGCCGACGCATTGTCCGGGATCACGTTCGACGCGATCTACACCTCCCCGGTGCGCCGGTGCCGGGAGACCGCCCGTGCGATTGCAGCCCCCGGCGGCCTGCGCCCCATCCCGTACCGCAGCCTGATCGAGGTCGACTACGGGTCCTGGTCCGGTCGCACACTGGGATCGCTGCGTCGGACCCGGCTGTGGCGATTGCTCTTCGTCGCACCCTCACGGGTTCGTTTCCCCGGTGGTGAGAGCCTTGCCGAGGTACAGAGTCGCGCCGTCGCCGCCTGCGAGGAGCTGGCCGCCGCCCATCCTCGGTCCGACATCGCGCTCGTGAGCCACGGTGACGTCATCAAGGCCGTCGTGGCCCACTACCTCGGCGCCCCACTCGACCTCTTCCAGCGGATCACCATTGCCCCTGCGTCGGTCTCGGTGCTGGAACTCACCCCCGACGCCGCACCCCGGATCCTGGGGGTGAATAACACCCCATGAGGGACCTGGGCGCCGTGGAGTCCTTCCGGGCCGGAGCGGTGGGTGAACCCGGCCGACGAACCTTCCTGCTCGACGTCGACGGGGAGCACTTTCTCTTGGAGAAGGAACAGGTCGCCGCCCTCGCGGCTCGCTCCCTCGACCTCGCCCGCACGCTGGGGGTGCAGCCGCAGGATCCGATCGCCGAGCTGAACCGCGCAGGGGAACCCACCTTCCGGGTCGGATCGATCGAAATCACACCGGAGCCCCACGGCATCACCATCGTGCTCCACCCGGTCGAAGGTGGGGACGAGGAACCGGTCTCTTTCGTCGTCACCCCCCCCGCCATCGATGCGATGGCCCGGCGCGCCGTGCTCGTAGTTGCCGCCGGGCGCCTTCCGTGCCCCTACTGCAACCTCCCTCTCGATCCCGCCGGTCACGTGTGTCCGGCGTCGAACGGGGATAGGCGGCGAGGATGATTGCGCGGCCTCTCGTCGACTCGATCGTCGGCCGCTTCGCCGCCGCCTCGAACACCACGCTGCTGGGCCGCAGCGCCGGGGAATTGGTCGTGTACAAGCCGACGACGGGCAACCGCCCCCTGTGGGACTTCGACGTCGCCACCCTCGCCGACCGGGAGGTGCTCACGGCCGAGACGGCCGCCTCCCTCGGCTTCGACTGCGTCCCCGAGACCGTGATCGGGGAAGGGCCCCTCGGCCCCGGGTCGGTGCAGCGCTTCGTCGACGGGGACACCGGGTTCGACCCCATCGATCTGATCCGCCGAGCCGATCCGATCCTCTGGCCGATCGCCGTCCTGGACCTGGTTGTCAACAACGCCGACCGCAAGGCCGGCCACCTGATCATGGAGGGCGGCCGCCTCCGGGCGGTCGATCACGGGCTCACCTTTCACCCCGAGCCGAAGCTCCGCACCGTCCTGTGGCCCTTCGCCGGCCGTTCGCTCCCGGATGAGATGCTGGCGGCGCTGGAACGGCTCGCCGCCACCGACATCGCGTCCCGGATCGGCGACGCGCTCGGCCCCGAAGCGGGCCGGGCCTTCCGGGAGCGGGTTCGGGAACTGCGCCGTCGCCCGGTCCACCCCGAGCCCCCCACCGATCGGCCTCCGCTTCCCTGGCCCCCCTACTAGGCGGTCCTCAGGAGTGACCACCGGTGACGACCGCGCCGCTGCGACGTGGATCGGCGGCGCCGAACAGCCCTGCCACCGGGTCCCACATGGCCACACCCACGCCGCCGAAGTACATGGAGAGGTCCGGGAACCGACGGTGCTGCAGGCCCTCGAGGTCCCCGACCGGCATGCCGGGCTCGAACGCCACCGTGGGCTCGCCCTCGAACACCTCCACGTGCAGCCTCGGATGATTGACGGCCTCGCTGAGCGACATCCCGAGGTGAATGAAGTTGAGCAGCACCTGAGCCAACGCCGTGGTGATCCGGCTGGCACCCGGCGAACCGATCGCCAGCACCGAGCCGTCGTCGCGCCGGGCCACCGTCGGAGCCATGTTGGAGGGAAGACGGGAGCCGACCGGAATCCGATCGAGCCCGTGTGGCACCAGCTCGACCTCCCCGAGTGAATTGTTGAGCCACAGTCCGGTCCCCGAAATCATGACACCGGACCCGTAACCGGCCGATGCCGTGATGGCGCAGGCTCGCCCCTCGCTGTCGACGGCCGAGGTGTGCACGGTCGACGGTGAGGCCAGAAGGCGTCGATGGTCGCCCATTCGGGCGGCATCCAGCAGTTCGGCCACGGCCGCGACCCGGTCGTCGGCGTCGTCGAGGTGCCGCGCTCGGTAGCCGAGCACGGCTCGCTGGACTTCGGCGAGCCGCCGCACCTCGTCCTCATCCCAGAAGCGGAAGGGACGATTCTCGACGAGCTGCAGCATGGCGGCCAGGGTGGCGCCTCCGATGGCCGGGGCCGGATTGGTGGCGACCCGCCAGTCATCCGCGGCAACGACGATGGGCTCCCGCACGATCGGTCGGTAGGCGGCCAGGTCCTCGGCGGTCACCCTGCCTCCGGATGCCGCCATGTCCTCGGCGAGCCTGTCGCCGATGCTCCCGGTGTAGAGGGAAGCAGGCCCTTCGGCGGCGAGGGTGCGCAGGCTGGCCGCCAGACCCTCGATCCTCACGATGTCCCCCTCCCCGATCAGCGAGCCGTCGGCGTGATGCAGCGCCGCAAAGGACTCCGGGAACCGATCGAAGATCGGCTCGGCGGCGTACGCGAGATAGGCAGCCGCCGGCGGCGAGAGCGGGAACCCTTCATCGGTGAGGCGAATCGCCGGGGCGAGGACCGCCGGCCAATCGAGCGCTCCGTACCGGGCCGAGGCTTCCCCCAGGCCTGCGAAGGCCCCCGGGGTGGCCACGGAGGAATGACCGATGAGCGTGGTCATGCCTCCCCCGTAGGCCATGTAGACCTCGTCCCCGAACCCCGAGACCGCGCCGTCGGGGAGGCCCCGGCCCGGCATCTCGGCGTAGCCGTCGATCACGAGAGGATCCCCGCCCGGCGGCCAGATGGTGATGAAGGCGCTGGCGCCGGGGGCGATGATGCCGGGATCGGTGGTCATGGCGGCCACGGTGGAGGCGACGGCAGCGTCGACGGCATTTCCACCCCGATCGGCCACCTCGGCACCGGCTTCGGCGGCGATCGTCGAACCGGAGGAGACGACGACCCGCAACATCGGTGGGGAGGGTAGCCCGACCGGGTCGGTCTCCCTACTCCGCCTCGCGGAGGCACACCTGCTCGGCGATCACCTCGATGCGGCTGCGACGACCGTCGTCGCCACTCCAGAAGCGGCGTTGCACCGACCCGGCGGTCCACACCCCCGCCCCCGGCGCCGGGTCGGCATCGATGAGATCCGTGGGCGGATCCCACAGCGTCACCGGGACCACGTCGACTCTCTCCACGGTACGGACCGCCACGAGGAGCCGGGCCAATGTCCCCCCGCGCTCGAACTGGCGGATCTCGAGTGGCGCCGCCAGGCGACCGGCGAGCACGACGAGATTGAGGTCGAAGCCCATGGGAATCCCTTCCGTCGAGGTGGGATCACCGTATGGGCAGGGTGTGACCGAACGCCCCGGCCCAGGTTGAACTCCGCCCCGGACGGGTCGATGGCAGGCCGGTAGTGTGCCCGCCATGGTGCACACCTCGGTGCGGTCGCTGGGTCACGATCTCTACCTGATCGACGCCTGGATGCACGACGATGCCGAGCGGCTCGCTTGCTATCTCTTCGACACCCCGGAGCGGGTCCTCATCGAGTGCGGACCATCGCGATCGCTCCCTCACCTGCTCAACGCGCTCCACGATCTGGGGATCGACGACGTCGGCACCCTCGCCGTGACCCACATCCACTTGGATCACGCCGGGGGGGCCGGGCACTTTGCGGCCCGGTTCCCCAATGCCCGGGTGGCGGTCCACGCCGCCGGGGTGCCCCACCTCATCGACCCGACCCGCCTCTGGGCCTCGGCCGCCCGCATCTATGGCGATGAAGGCATGCTCGATCTCTGGGGCCAGATGGAGCCCATCGATCCCGACCGCATCCTCACCCTCGACGAAGGCCACCGCCTCCCGCTGGGTCCGGGCCGGTCAATCGAGGTCATGGCGACACCGGGCCACGCCCGCCACCACGTCGTCTACCTCGAGGATGAAACCGGTGCGGCCTTCGTCGGCGATGCCGTGGGGATCGCATTCCCGCACGGGCACATGGTCCAACCGGTCACGCCCCCTCCGGATTTCGATCCCGATCTGGTGGTCGCCCAGCTCCACCGGATCGCCAAGCGGCACCCGGCCTTTCTCGCTTTCGC
The DNA here is from genome assembly GCA_041572755.1 of Acidimicrobiia bacterium. Classification (GTDB taxonomy): domain Bacteria; phylum Actinomycetota; class Acidimicrobiia; order Spongiisociales; family UBA11373; genus JBFELU01. The sequence continues at coordinate 34,297 of JBFFRY010000026.1, forward strand.
CCACTTCGGGCCCGACCGTGATCCTCAACGATCCCTGGCCGACGCCGAATCCCGGCTCCGAGAATGGGTCACCTGGGTGGAGGAAGCCACCCGGAGCGAGCCCAAGGACCTGACCGACGCGATGCGCACCTGGGTCCTCGACGGGTACCGGCGTCGCGGATTAGACGAGCCGACGATCGAGACCTACGACAAGAACACCTTCTGGCCGATGCAGGCGTCGGGGATCCTTCGCTGGCTCAGCCGGCGATGACCCCATCGAGCTCGTCGAGGCCAGGGAAGGCCGGATCCGCTCCCTGAAGCGCCCGGAACAGGCGCCGGGCCGCCTCCCGATCGCCGAGTCGGGCCGCCACCCGGGCGGCCACGTACCAGACCCGGAGGTCGCTCTCCCGAGGCCGCTCGATGATGCGAACCGGCTGCACCACGCCCCATGCCCGGCGCGACTCCCCCCGGTCCAGGAGATGTGAGGCGTAGACCACCTTGGCTTCGTTGCGGGCGTCGCGGCTCCCCCCCAGTCGCTGGAACAGGTCCCAGGCGGCGTCGACGTCCTTGGGACGGTCCAGCGCCCGCAAGGCATCCATCTCCACCGCCAGGTGGGTCGTCTCCCCGGTGTAGCGCCGGAAGGTCCGCAATTCCCGCAGCGCCTGCTGCCACTGGCCCAGGCGGTAGGCGGCCAGCCCGAGCACTTCGCGAATGGTGGCGTCGCGAGGCGATGCCTCCTTGGCCTGCTCCGCCAAGCGCACCGCCCGCCCGTGTTTGCCCCCGGCGAAGGCCTCGGCGGCGGCCGTGAGCTTCTCCGTCGCCTGACCCAGCTTGGATCGCGGTGTGACTCTCGCCAGGTCGTCCGCCACCCACCGGGGCAGGTTCCCCGTGGAGACATCCCAATGCCGGCGAGGCGCCGACGCCTTGCCCTCGTCTCGCGGTCGCGAGGGCCGGTCCCGCTCTCTTCGCTTGTCGGTGGGGACCATGGTCCTCCTCTGCCGGAGCATCGTAACTCTGCGCCTCGGGCCGCCGGCCGTTCCTCATCGAGGGTGGGGGCCATGCCGTCCCGACCCCCAGGTAGACCGAGGGCCGCCCGAAGGCGGCCCTCGAAAGAATCCGGCGGCGACCTACTCTCCCAGGGGCCTACGCCCCAAGTACCATCGGCGCTGGCGGGCTTAACTTCCGTGTTCGGAATGGGAACGGGTGGTTCCCCGCCGCTGTCACCACCGGAAATCGGTGGATTCTGTTGTACTCGGTACCCCGAGCACTCCATAGCGAGCACGCACGTCTTGGGTTCTATTCAAGCCCTCGACCGATTAGTACCGGTCAGCTGAACACATTGCTGTGCTTACACTTCCGGCCTATCTACCTGGTGTTCTCCCAGGGGTCTTACCCGACCGAAGTCGGTGGGAGGTCTCATCTTGGAGGCGGCTTCGCACTTAGATGCCTTCAGCGCTTATCCGTTCCGTACGTAGCAAACCAGCCATGCCCTTGGCAAGACAACTGGCACACCAGAGGTACGTCCATCCCGGTCCTCACGTACTAGGGACAGCTCTCCTCACACCTCCTGCGCCTGCGACGGATAGGGACCGAACTGTCTCACGACGTTCTAAACCCAGCTCGCGTGCCGCTTTAACGGGCGAACAGCCCGACCCTTGGGACCTGCTCCAGCCCCAGGATGCGACGAGCCGACATCGAGGTGCCAACCCTTGCCGTCGATATGGACTCTTGGGCAAGATAAGCCTGTTATCCCCGGGGTACCTTTTAGCCGATGAGCCACGGCGCTTCCACATGCCGCCGTGGGATCACTAGGCCCTGCTTTCGCACCTGCTCGACTTGTAGGTCTCGCAGTCAAGCTCCCTTGTGC
>JBFFRY010000027.1:0-32821 GCA_041572755.1 Acidimicrobiia bacterium
CTGGAGTCGGCGGCTCCGGAGGAACTGGGCGACGCCCACCCGTTGTTCGAGCCCGCCGATCGGGACATGCTCGATCCCAGGCGGTCGGTGGAACTCCGGCGGTCGCCCGGAGGAGGATCGTTCTCCTCGGTGAACGAGCAGCTCGCCCAGATCGAAGCCGAACTGGACGCGATCACCCGGTAGGGGGTTGCACGAACCGCGGATGCGTCGTTCAATGATCGGCGGAGGTGACGGATGTTCGAATCCGCACTCGTCGTGAAGGAACTGCCCGCAGATCTCTGGGAGCTGCGGCGGCCCCTCGTCTACCGGGGCGCACGGGACACGATCACGGTCCCCGCCGGGTTCCCCACCGACTTCGCCTCGGTGCCCCGCCCCTTCTGGTGGTTCGTGCCCCGAGCCGGCCGTCACACCAAAGCGGCGGTGCTCCACGATTTCCTCTGCCGGAGGGGGGATCACCTCGACCCTGCGATCCATCGCTCGGATGCGGACGGGATCTTTCGACGCACCATGCGGGAGGGAGGGGTCGATCTCCTGCGCCGCTGGATCATGTGGGCGGCGGTGCGCTGGACGCAATTCGGACTGTTCCGGATCTCCCAAGGAGGAGTCGGTGAGCTGTTCGGAGTCCTGGCGATCACCGCCCTGGCACTCCCGGTCCTGCTCCCCGGGGCCACGGTCGTCGCAGTGTCGCTGGTTGCCTTCTGGGTGCTCCGGCTCGCCGTCTACGTGATAGCCCGGCTGGTGGGGCGGCGCTCGGGCGAACCCGTGCCTCGATTCCTCGCTGCCCGCTAGGCGCGCAGGGCCAGTCGGTACAGCCGTTCGTAGTGGGGGCGACACTCTGCGTAGATCGGCTCGAGTTCCTCGGGGAAGGCCTCGGTCTTCGGCCGGTAGGGAACGAAGCCGGTGGTCTCATGGAGGCGCCCATACCAATCGTCGGCCCATACCCCGTCCTCCGGCTTGGGTCCCGGCGGCCAGGCAAGCATCGCCTCCTCGAATGCCAGACCGAGCCTTCCGCAGAGCTGCGACAGAACGGTACGGGGGTTGGTGAGCAACTCCCGGGAATCGACGACGATCGGGGTCAAGCCCTTCGCCTCGAGACGCTCCACGATGGCCATCTGGATGTCGAATCCGGTGTCCGTCATCACCGGCACCCGGCCGAGACCGGCCGCAAGCGACGGCAGCATCTCCCGGGGATCTCGAGTGAGCAGGAAGTTGTCGAGCTCGTCGACGATATCGAGGCCGAACCCGACGAGGTGGTGGGCCATGTTCTTGAAGAACCACACCGGCTGCGGCGAGGGGCTCCGCAACATCGCCTCGAGGATCTCCTCACGGTCGGTGGGCACTGCCTCGAGGATCGCCTCCCGTCCCGGGTGATGGACGCCGGTGTGTGCCAGGTAGTGCCCGTACATCGGTTCATCCCAGACTGCGGTGTCGGAGCGCTGGCGCCAGGCGTACATCATCGCCGTCGAGACGTTGCGGGGCCCCGACCACATGTTGATCCGGCGCGTCACGAAGCCTCCCCGGCCGCCTCGAACGCCTCTCGGTACACATCGACGAGTCGTTGGGTGACGGGGCCCGGTGCAGCAGCGATCTTGCGGCCATCGATGGCGGTCACCGGTGTCAACCCACCGAAGGTTCCGGTCACGAAGACCTCCTCGGCCGCATAGGCCTCGGTGACCGAGAAGGCGGTCTCCTTCGACGGGATCCCGTGCTCCCGACACAGCTCCAGCACCAGACCTCGAGTGATGCCCGGGAGAAAGCAGGATCCTCCGGCCGTCGTGACCACTCCGCCGGTCACGATGAAGAAGTTGGTGGCGTTGCAGGTGGCGACGTTCCCATCGGTGTCGAGCATCAAGGCCTCGTCGGCCCCCGCCTCGAGGGCTTGGATGAGTGCCACGACCTCGTGGATCTTGGAGTGGCAGTTCCACGTCTGGTCGAGGGTGTCGGGGGGAGGCCGGCGCACCGCCGAGGTGAACAGAGTGATCCCACTCCGGGTGACCTCCGGGTCGGCCAGCTTGTGCTCGGCGGTCACCACGACGGTGGGGGAGCCCACCACCAGGCGCGGATCCTGTGACGGAGTCTTCTTCACGCCCCGGCTGATCATCAGGCGCACATGGACGTCGGTGTGCATGTCGTTGCGCCGCACGGTCTCGTAGAGCACCTCGCGAATCTCGCCCCGGGTCATCGGCAGGTCGAGGTGAACCCCCCTGGCGGTCCGTTCCAGCCGATCGAGGTGGCGGTCCAGATAGACGAATCGGCCGTCGTGAAGCCGCAGGCCCTCCCACACGCCGTCACCCACGAGGAACGCGCTGTCGAAGACCGAGACCTTGGCCTGAGGGCGGGGGAGGAACTCACCGTTCACATAGACGAGAACGTCTGCGTTTCTCGGGTCGGGGAGCGCGTCGTGGGTTCCGCGGGCCATGGCGGGACGCTAGCCGCCACCGCCGGCCGTGGCGAGGGAAGCCGGTCTCCAAAGTCGCACGGAATTCACGACGGCCAACCGTGATGCCCTCGCCACGTCATCGATCGCCAGTGCCCGCTCCTCGACCTCGCCGGACTCGAGCAGTCGGGCCCGGTGAATTCCCGGCAGGAGCCCGGCATCGAGGGGCGGCGTGCACCAACGGCCCCCCTGCTCGACGAGCAGGTTCCCGACGGTCGTCTCGGTGACCTCGCCCCGTTGGTTCACCAGGATCACGTCATCGGCCCCCCGGTGGCGGCGCAGGGCCTCCTCGTAGCGGGTCCGGGCCGTCGTCTTGTGATACAGCATCGGGTCGGTGGAGTCCACGGGTACCTCGTCGATCACCAGCATCACCGGGGCATCCGAGACCTGGAGTGCAGCGACCGTCACCGTGGGGGTGCCGTGCTCATCCACCGTCAGACGAACCCGGGCCGGCCCCTCATCGAGCTTCTCCGCCTCGAGGAGGGCGCGACGAACCCGGGCCCGGTCAAAAGTGAAGCGGAAGTAGTCGGCCGACCCCTCCAGCCGGTCGAGGTGCTCCTCGAGCGCCCAGTAGCCCCGGTCGTCCCAACGCAGGGTCTCGAGAAGGTCGAAGGCGGGTCGTCGGACCGTGAGCACCCGGGCCTTGGCGTAGGCCTCGCCGTGCTCGCCCGCGGCGCTCGAATCCCAGGTGATACCGCCCCCGACGCCGTACTCGACGTCTCCCGAATCCAGGTCGAGTGCGGCCGTGCGGATCCCCACGGCGAAGACACCGTGCTTCGCCCCCGGAGCCAACCAGCCGGTCGCTCCGCAGTAGACACCGCGACGGGCCGTCTCCATCTCGGCGATGATCCCCATCGTGCTCGCCTTGGGGGCACCGGTCACCGAACCGCACGGGAAGAGCGCTTCCAGCACCCGGCACAACCCGACTCCATCACGGAGGCGGGACGAGATCGTGGACGTCATCTGCCACACGGTCTCGTAGCGTTCCGCTTCGAAGAGCCTCTCCACGGCGACGGTCCCGAACTCCGAGATCCTGCCCATGTCGTTGCGCAGCAGATCCACGATCATCAGGTTCTCGGCCCGCTCCTTCGGCGAGGCAACCATGGCAGCCGCCCGTTCCAGGTCCTCGGTGGGCCACCGGCCCCGAAGCGCGGTGCCCTTCATCGGACGGGTCGTGAGCCAGCCGTCGTCCATTCGGAAGAAGAGCTCCGGGGAGGCGCAGGCGACCCCCCAGCGGTCCGTGGCGAGGTAGGAGGCGTAGGCACCCCGCTGGGCGTGGGCCAAGTCGCCGTAGAACGCCAGCGGATCTCCGGCCAGAGCGCCGCGGAGCCGAAAGCTGAAGTTCACCTGGTACGTGTCACCGGCCCGGATGCGCTCCCGGATGCGGCCGACTGCGGATCGGTACTCGTCGGCATCCAACGAGGGCTGCCATTCCACGCTCCAGGACCCCGAGCCAATCGGAGGAGCAATGGGGCGGCGCTCCTCGAAGACGCCGAACCACACGAAAGGGAGCCGGGACGCCACGGACCCATCCTCCGGCCTGATGGGAAGGGCGCTGTCGAAGGCGGGGGCGGCCTCGTACCCCACCCACCCGGCGACCCAGTAGCCGGCCTCTGCTGCCCGTTGGCCGGCGGCAACGGTCTCCCGAACGGTGCTCAGGTCGGTCGACACGAGTTCCGAGACCGGCCGGTGCAGCGCAAACGATGCCCCGCCGCCCGGGGTCAGGTCATCGAAGCGCACCGACGCGGCCACCAGCGGCAGCGTAGGCCAATCTCGGGGAATCCCCGCCGATCGGGGCTCCTCGACCGTCCCGCGGGGCTCGTCGGGGCGCGAAAACCCGAAATGCCGGGTCTTCCGGCGCCCCGCAGGGACTTTCGACCCTATGAGTCGGCCATCGGGAGGGGGCAATCTCCTTGCAGCACACTTGAACTGAGGGGGCAAGTGCCGTGAAACCACGGCCGAGATCGGAATGGTCTAGACGGGGGTTGCTATGAGCATGCTGGTGCTCGACGTCCCGACGATGTTCGCCGACCACCACGTGGTGGAGGTGCGGCGGCTTCTTCTGGGACTGACCGGCGTCGACGACGTCGATGCTTCGAGCGCATTTCGGACCGTGTCCATCTCCTTCGATCCGGAGAAGGTCACGGAAGACGAGATCAGGTCGGTCATCGACGAGGCCGGCTACACGGCCCAACTCGAGGTTCCCATCGAATCGGGGGAGCCGACGGTGGGGCGCAACGGCGATGCCTACTTCCGGCATACGGCCGCCTACGAGGCTGCCGGCAACGTGATGGCGTTCGGACAGGAGGTCGCCTCCGTGGGACGGCCGCTGTGGCCGTGTCCCGGCATGGGCCCGGTCCGCATGATGGATGAGGGGTGAGCCCATGACAGATGAGCAAAAGGTGGCGTCGCCGAGGCGAAAGCAGCGGACGCCCGAGGAGGCATCGATCGATCCCGCCGCCCAGGAGATGCTGGCGCTGGCCAACGAGTTGGGGATCGGAACCGCCTTCAGCCGCGCCGATGCGATGGCGCCCTGCAACATCGGCGCGGCCGGCATGTGCTGCAGCCTGTGTGCCATGGGCCCGTGTCGTCTCACCAAGGATGGATCGACGGGGGTCTGCGGAGCCACGATCGACACCATCCAGTCCCGCAACTTCATTCGATCGATTGCCGCCGGATCCGCAGCCCATTCCGATCATGGCCGCGACATGGCGTTCACTCTCAAAGCAGTCGCCAACGGTGAGACCGAGGGCTATCGGATTCGCGACGTCGCCAAGCTGCGCATGGTGGCGGAGGAATACGACATCCCCATCGAGGATCGGTCCCCGGAGGAGATCGCCAACGATCTCGCCGACCTCTACATCTCCCAGTTCGGGCAGCAGAAGGGCGCAATCGTCCCGGTGAAGCGGGCCCCCGAGAAACGCCAGCGGATCTGGGAGGAGCAAGGAGTCATCCCCCGCGGCATCGACCGCGAGGTGGTCGAGGCGCTCCATCGCACCCACATGGGCGACGACCAGGACCCCGGCCACATTCTGAACCACGCGGTTCGCACCGCGTTGGCCGACGGATGGGGCGGCAGCATGATCGCCACCGACATCTCCGACATCCTGTTCGGCACTCCCGCACCCCTGCTGGGAGAGGCGAACCTGGGAGTCCTCAAGGACGACATGGTCAACGTCATCGTCCACGGCCACGAGCCCACCCTGAGCCAGATGGTGGTGGCGGCGTCACAGGATCCCGAGATCATCGAGTACGCCAAGGCGGCCGGCGCGGCGGGGATCAACCTCTCCGGCATCTGCTGCACGGCGAACGAGATCCTGATGCGCCAGGGAATACCGGCGTCCGGGAACTTCCTCCAGCAGGAGCTGGCGGTGCTCACCGGTGCGGTCGAGGCGATGGTCGTCGACGTCCAGTGCATCATGCAGGCCCTCGTCGCCCTGGCGGAGAACTTTCACACCAAGATCATCACCACCTCTCCGAAGGTGCGGATCAAGGGCGCCACTCACATGGAGTTCCGCGAGGAGAAGGCGCTCACCATCGCCAAGGAGATCCTCAAGGAGGCCATCGACAACTACGCGAATCGAGGCCAGGTCACGATTCCGGACTACAAGAACTCCTTGGTCCCCGGCTTCTCCCACGAGTACATCAACTACATGCTGGGTGGCACCTACCGGGCGTCGTTCCGGCCCCTCAACGACGCCATCCAGGCCGGCCGGATTCGTGGTGTGGCTGCGATCGTCGGGTGTACCAACCCCCGCATCCAACACGACTCGTACCACACCACGTTGACGGCCGCGCTCCTCAAACAGGACGTGCTGGTGGTCGAGACCGGCTGCAGCGCCATCGCCAACGCCAAGCTCGGATTCCTCATGGGTGATGCCGGCCTGGACAAGGTGGGCCCGGGCCTCCGCGAGGTGTGCGAGACGGTGGGCATTCCGCCGGTTCTCCACATGGGCTCGTGCGTCGACAACACCCGGATTCTCACCGTGCTCACCCAGATGGTCGCCGAAGGTGGATTGGGCGACGATATCGACGAGATCCCCGCCGTCGGCCTGGCCCCCGAGTGGATGAGCGAGAAGGCGCTCTCCATCGCGGCGTACTGCGTTGCATCGGGGGCCTACGTGATCATGGGCGGGGTCAACCCGGTCGGGGGCAACGAGAAGAGGGTCCCCGAGAGCATCGAGGTCTCCCAGTTCCTCTCCCACGGTTGGGAAGAGATCTACGGAGGCAAGTTGGAGTTCGTCGACGATCCGCTCGACATGCTGAACCGCACGTTGGCGCACATCGATGCCAAGCGGGCGAGCCTCGGGTTGGCTCCGTACGACCCCGACAAGTTCGGTCAGAGCGGCGACGCTCGCATGGAAGAGATCGAGGCCCTGCCGTTGGAGGAGCGCCGAGCCGCTCTCTACGGCGCGGCCACGTAGAGAGGAGAACATCGGCTCATGTCTCGCTACATCGCAACTCGTGCGATCCGAGGCGCCAATGCACTGGTGACCGAGGCTGAGGCGATGTTGGGCAAGGCCCTCGACGAGAAGGGCCCCGACACGCCCGTCACCTTCCCGAACACGGCGTACTACCTGCCGCTCATCCTCGGGATGACCGGGAAGGAGATCGAGACACTCGGGCAGCTCCCCGACGTGATCTCTCACGCCCGCGGATTGCTACACCCGGTTCCCTCCGAAAAGGGATGGACGCCGTATCTGGGTGAGACTCTCGACAGTGGGATGGCGACACTGATCGCTGCCGAGACGATCGAGGCGATCCGATTCATCTACGGTCTGCAGCCCGAGCCGATGCCCGGCTTCAAGTTGGCCGGGGGTACCGCCTTCACCAGTCCCGACGCCAACGGAGACGGGGAAGGGAACGGCGAAATCGACGGCCACCTGAACGGTCCGATCGACGACATCCAGCTCCGTTCCTGGGGCATCCAGCTCGTCGACGGGCGCATGCCGGGTTTCGCCGCCATCGTCGGGTGCGCCAAGTCCAACGAAGTAGCCGTACAACTGGTTCGTGAGCTGCAGCGCCGCAACATCCTCACGTTCCTCTCCGGAAACGTGAATGGACGCAGCATCATCCACCAGTTGGTCGAGGAGGGCGTGGAGCTGGGCTACGACACGTACACCGTGCCGTTCGGCACCGACACGCTGAGTGCGATCTACGCCCTCGGTTTCGCGACCCGCTCCGCCCTCACCTTCGGGGGAATGAAGGGCGGCCAAGCCCGGGAGATCCTCGGGTACAACAAGGACCGGGTCTTCGCCTTCGTGTTGGCCCTCGGTGAGGTCGACGACCTCAAGTACGCGGCGGCGGCCGGTGCGATCAACTTCGGATTCCCGGTGATCGCCGACACCGTCATACCGCAGATCCTGCCCACCGGCGTGACCACCTACGAGCACGTCGTGAGCATGCCCTTCAACGAGATCGACGGGGCGGACGACATCGAGCGAGCCGAACGGCTCGTGCAGAAGTGCATCGAGGTACGCGGGGTGAAGGTGCAGGTCGCCGACGTCCCCGTGCCGGTCCCCTACGGCTCGGCCTTCGAGGGCGAGGTTGTGCGCAAGGCCGACATGCGGGTGGAGTTCGGTGGCAAGGGCTCTCGCTGCTTCGAGTACCTCCGCATGGCAAAGCTCGACGACGTCACCGACGGGAGCATCGAGGTCATCGGGCCCGACTTCTCGGACGTCGAAGCCCAGGGACGGATGGACATGGGGATCGTGGTCGAGGTCGCCGGGCGCCAGATGGAGGAAGACTTCGAGCCGGTGCTCGAGCGCCAGATCCACTACTTCGTCAACGGCGCCTCCGGCGTGCAGCACATCGGGCAGCGCGACATCACCTGGATTCGCCTCTCCGACAAGGCGGCGGAAGCCGGCTTCGACCTGGAGCACTTCGGCAAGATCCTCCATGCCCGATTCCACAGCGACTTCGGCGCGATCGTCGACAAGGTGCAGGTGAAGATCTACACCGAACCCTCTGAAGTGGAGACCTGGCTGGGAACGGCCCGCGAGGCCTACGACTACCGCAACAAGCGGCTCGCCGATCTCACCGACGACGCTGTGGACGAGTTCTACTCCTGCACGCTGTGCCAGTCGTTCGCCCCCAACCACGTGTGCATCGTGAGCCCCGAGCGGCTCGGTCTGTGTGGCGCCTACAACTGGCTGGACTGCAAGGCCTCCTTCAACATCAACCCGACGGGACCCAACCAGCCGATCAAGGTCGGCAAGGTGACCGATCTCGAGAAGGGCTACTGGGAGGGAACCAACGAATACGCCAAGGTGGGCTCCCACGGTGTGGTCGAAGAGGTTGCCATGTACTCGATCATGGAGAACCCCATGACGGCCTGCGGCTGCTTCGAGTGCATCGTGATGCTCATCCCCGAGGCCAACGGCGTGATGGTGGTCAGTCGGGAGGACACCAGCATGACTCCGGCCGGGATGACCTTCAGCACCCTGGCCGGCATCGCTGGCGGAGGCATGCAGACCCCCGGCGTGATGGGCGTGGGGAAGTTCTACCTGATCAGCCCCAAGTTCATCTCTTCGGACGGAGGCTTCCAACGGGTCGTGTGGATGAGCTCGTTCCTGAAGCAATCGATGGCTGAGGAGTTGGCCGTCGTGGCCGATCGCGAGGGCGACACCGACCTTCTCGACAAGATCGCCGACGAACGCTCGGTGTCGAGCGTCGACGAACTGCTCGCGTGGATGGAGGAGAAGGGTCATCCGGCTTTGACCATGGACCCGATCTTCTGATGTCATGAGGGCATCACCGACGACACCCGCAGCACCGAGAGCGAATCAACGACCTCCCTAGGAGTGCACTCGCATGCCCGTTGAGATCCCACACGACAAGTGGCCGGGAACGGTGAAGACCGTGTCACTCGGAGCGACCGGTGACGATGGAGGGACCCGGACCTCGATCGTCACGATCGGCGGCGAAGCCACGCTGCCGTTCATGCAGTTCGAGGCACCCATGCCCCACCCGCCGGTCATCGGCTTGGAGATGACGCCGTCCCGGCCGGAGGATTGGTCCGAGGTCTTGCTCGAGTCGTGGGGTGACGTTGTGGACGATCCCGCCGCCTGGGCGGCCGCCTGCGAAGAGGCCGGCGCCGACCTGATCGAGCTCCAATTCCGGTTGACCGGACCCGATGGGGAACCGGTCGCTGCCGACTACGCGGTCGCTACCACCGAGGCGGTGCTCGCCGCGACCGGGTTGCCGCTGATCGTGCTCGGCCCCGGGCAAGCCGACGTCGACAACGAGATCCTCGTGCCGATCGCCGAAGCGACCAAGGGTGAGCGGCTCGTGCTCGGTCTGTGCGAGGACGGGAACTACCGGACCATCGTGGCCGCCGCAATGGCCAATGATCATCTCGTTCTGGGCCGTACGCCGATGGACGTCAACTTGGCCAAGCAACTCAACATCCTCATGACCGACATGGGCCTGCCCCTCGAGCGGATCGTGATGGACCCCACGACCGGGGCCCTCGGCTACGGGATCGAGTACGGGTATTCGGTGATGGAGCGGCTGCGGCTGGCCGCCCTGCAGGGCGACGCCATGACACAGCTCCCGCTGCTGGTTCATCCCGGGTTCGAGGCGTGGAAGACGAAGGAGGCCAAGGTCGGGGAAGGGGTCCCGGAAGCTTGGGGTGATTGGACGGCCCGGGGAGTCCATTGGGAGACCATCACCGCCGTGTCCCTGATCGAAGCCGGCGCAGACGCGGTCGTCCTGCGCCACCGTGAGAGCCTGGCGAACGTCAAGAGAACCATCGCCGAGCTGATGAGCGAGGAGTAGGAGAAGACCATGGCGCTGTCGGGCATCGAGATCTACAAGCTGCTCCCTCAGACCAACTGCAAGGAGTGCGGATTCCCCACTTGCCTGGCCTTCTCGATGAAGCTCGCCGCCAAGCAGGTCGAACTCGACGACTGCCCCTACGTGACTGATGAGTCGAAAGCCACGCTCGCCGAGTCATCGGCCCCACCGATCCGCCTGATCGAACTGAAGGCGGCCGGGGGCACCACCAAGGCCGGGAACGAGGTCGTCCTGTTCCGTCACGAGAAGACCTTCTACAACCGGCCCGGCGTGTTCGTTCGAATAGCGGACACCGAGGGCGCCGAGGCGATCGCGGCGACCGCCGCTGCCGTGGAGTCGTTCGTGGTCGACTACGTGGGCCTGGAACTCAAGCTCGACGGGATCGCGGTTCAGGGTTCCGCCCCGGACTCCTTTGCGGAGGCCGTCGAGGCGGTCCGTGGAGTCAGCGGCCTGCCCCTGGCGCTGGTTTCCCAAGATGCGGCGGTCCTGGAGGCGGGACTCGGCGTGCTCGATGAGGCCGAGGTGCCCCTCCTGGTCGGGGCCACCACCGACAACTGGGAGGCGCTGGCGGGTCTCGCCGCCGGCCGGGGGGCGGCGCTGGCCGTGTCCGGGACCGACCTCGACGCACTGGCCGAGCTCACCGAGCGGCTGACCGACGCCGGGGTCGAGGACCTGGTCCTTCACCCGTCGGCGTCCGGACTGGGCGCCCGACTGGCAATGCAGACCCAGATCCGCCGGCTGGCGCTCAAGAACTTCCGTCCGCTCGGCTACCCGACGATCGCCTTCGCCGGGGAGGCCGCCGACGGGCTGGAGACTTCTGCGGCCGCCCAAGCGATCGCCAAGTACGCCGGGTTCGTGGTCGTCGACACCTTCACTCCCGAGCTCGCATACGCCCTGCTGGTGCTCCGGGAGAACATCTATACGGATCCGCAAAAACCGATCCAGGTGCTCCCGGCGGTCTACGAGATCAACAACCCCAAATCGAGCGACCCGGTGCTCGTCACCACCAACTTCAGCATCACCTACTTCAGTGTGGCCAACGAAGTCGAGGGCTCCGGTCTTCCGGCCTGGCTGGTGGTCACCGATGCCGAGGGCATGAGCGTGCTGACCGCCTGGGCGGCCGGGAAGTTCGATGCCGAGCGGATCGCCAAGAGCGTCAAGGAGTTTGGCATGGCCGACAAGGTCGATGCCAAGACGATCGTGCTGCCGGGCCATGTGGCCGTCCTCTCCGGCGAGCTCGAGGAAGAGCTCCCCGACTGGGATGTCAAGGTCGGCCCCCGTGAGGCTGTCGACCTCCCGGCCTTCATGAAGGCGGTGCTTGCATAGCGGGAACGACGGGAACCTCCGAACACACCGTCACCTTCGACATTGGCCCGGAGCCGATTCGGGTCACCACGGGCACGTTGCTCGCCGAGGCCGCCCGCTCGTGTGGCGTGGAGATCCAGCAGCCCTGTGGAGGGCAGGGCCGCTGCGGACGCTGCGTGGTGACGGTCACCGACGGTCGCGTCCGGCGCCGCAGCACCTTGCGGCTCTCCCAGGACGACATCGAGGCCGGGATCGCCCTCGCCTGTCAGACGGTCGTCGAGGGCGATGTCGCAGTCGCCGTACCACCGCCGGAAGCGATCGAGCGCCTCCTCACCACGGACCACGTCGCTCCCGAGATCGTGGTCCCCACCGGCTACGACCCGGCCACAGCGCAGACGGTGCGCCGCTACCTCCTGGACCTCGCTCCACCGACGATGGACGACCAAACCGACGACTGGTCCCGGCTGGCCACCGCCCTGCGGCGGCGAAGCGGGCTGGAGGACCCCGAGGTGAGCCTCGGCGATCTGCGGCGGATCGGGTCACTGCTGCGGGAATCCGGGTGGCGGGTTGCCGTCACCGCGGATCACGACGGGGGTGGCCGGGTGATCCGGATAGAGAGTGCCGATGTCGCCGCCGCGACCCGGCTCTGGGGCCTGGCCATCGATGTCGGCACCACCACCGTCACCGTGTGGCTCGTCGATCTCGAGAGCGGAGAGGTTGCCGCCCAGGTGGGGGAGTACAACCAGCAGATCGCACGCGGCGAGGACGTCATCTCTCGGATCATCTTCGCCACCAAGAACGATGGGGGAGAGGAACTCCGCTCGCTCGTGCTCGGGACGATCGACGGGCTGATCGAGCGGGCCTGCACGAAGGCCGGCGCCGAAGCGACCGACATCGTCAAGGCCGTCGTCAGCGGGAACAGCACGATGATGCACCTCCTCCTGGGGATCCCGGCGGAGAGCATCCGGCTGGAGCCGTTCGTGACCCCGGTCAACGACCCGCCCCCGATCACCGGCGCCGAGATCGGGTTGCCCATCCATCCGGGAGCCGCCGTGGACGTGCTCCCGGGAGTGGCCAGCTACGTGGGCGCCGACATCACCGCCGGCGTCCTCGCCTCCGGCCTCACTCAGTCATCGGAAACGACCCTCTTCATCGACGTCGGCACCAACGGGGAGATGGTCCTCGGCTCGGCCGATTGGCTGGTCACCTGTGCCTGCTCGGCGGGGCCTGCCTTCGAGGGAGCCGGGGTGGTGCATGGGATGCGGGCCGCCCGGGGCGCCATCGAGGAGGTCTGGATCGATGGGGAGACCGCCGAACCGACCTATCGGGTGATCGGCAACGTTGCGCCGCGCGGCATCTGCGGAAGCGGCCTCATCTCGCTGGTTGCGGAGATGTTCCTCACCGGCATTCTCGACAAGGGCGGCAACCTCAACACCACTCTCGACACACCCCGCATCCGGCAGGGAGGCCATGGCGCCGAGTACGTCGTCGCCTGGGCCGACGAAGCCGAGGGTGACGTCGACATCGCCGTCACCCGAGTCGACGTCGACAATCTGATGCGGGCCAAGGCGGCCATCTACGCCGGGTTCAACGTGCTCGCCGACGGGGTCGGCGTACCCCTCGAATCGGTCGAGCGAGTACTCATCGGGGGCTCCTTCGGCAAGTACATCAACGTGGAGAAGGCCGTGGACATCGGTTTGCTCCCCGACATGCCCTGGGACCGATTCGAGTTCCTCGGCAACACTTCCGTCATGGGCGCCTACCTGGCTCTCATCGACTCCGAGGCACACGCCGCGGTCCGCCGGATCGCAGCTTCAATGACCTATATCGAGCTTTCGGCCGACAATTCGTTCTACGAGGCATTCACGTCGGCTTTGTTCCTCCCCCATACCGACCTGTCCCGCTTCCCGTCGGTGGCGGCGGCGATGACCTAGGAAGGACCCACCATGTACATCATCGGCGAGAACATCCACATCATCTCCGACAAGGTGAAGACCGCCCTGGCCGACCGCGATGGCGAGTTCTTCCAGGAGCTGGCCGTCAAGCAGGTCGAAGCCGGTGTCGCGGCACTCGACATCAACCTGGGTCCCCGGAAGAAGGACTGGGCCGAGGTCTTCCCATGGATGGTCGAAGTGGTCGAAGAGGTGACCGACCTCCCTCTCGTCTTCGACAGCACCAATTTGCAGGGAATCGAAGCAGGCCTCAAGGCGGTCACCAAGGCCCAACCGATCATCAACTCCACCTCGGCCGAGGAGGAACGGCTCGAAAAGGTTCCCCTTCTCGCCAAGGAGCACAACGCCCGGTTGATCGCCCTCACCATGGGCAAGTCGGGCATCCCGGTGTCGGCCGACGCCAGGGTGACGATCGCTCTCGAGCAACTCATTCCGAGGGCCCTGGAGATCGACTTCCCCGTGGCCGACCTGATCATCGATCCGCTGGTGCTCACGGTGTCGGGGTGTCAGGAGTACTGCCCGGAGCTGATCGAGGCCGTGCGCACCCTGCAGTACGCCTGGGATCCGCCGCCGCCCATCTCTGTCGGGCTCTCCAACGTGTCCAATGCGGTGCCCCATGAGAACCGATCGCTCATCAACCGCGTGTATCTCGCCATGCTGATGGGCGTGGGGCTGCAGATGATGATCGCCGACCCCTTCGACGAGGATCTCAACGAGGTGGTGCGCATCGTCGAGGCGCGGGACGATTCGACTCCGATGGGGAAGCTCTACCTCACCATCGCCGATCGGATCGCCGCCATGGAGCGTCCCACGGTCGATGACGTCGACATGGACGACCCGGAACAGGTCGCCGCTTGGAAGACAATCCAGATCCTGCTCAACGAGGTCATCTACGCCGACTCGTACCTGCAGCAGTAGCGGGGGAGGGGAGCGACCATGCACAGGAGTGATCGGACATGAAGCTCGCCATCGCCGGAAAGGGCGGGGTCGGCAAGACCACCGTTGCCGCCCTCCTGGCGCAGACCTATGCGCACAGGGGCCGCGAGGTGCTGGCGGTCGACGCCGATCCGGCGCCGTGCTTGGCCGAGGCGCTCGCCTTTCCGGCGAGACTCCGCCAGGAACTGGCCCCGATCGCCGAGATGGAGGAGTTGATAGAGGAGCGGACCGGTGCCAAACCGGGCGCCATGGGGGGGTTCTTCACCCTCAACCCCAAGGTGGACGACATCCCGGAGCGGTTCAGCGTCCGTCACGACGGTGTCCGGCTTCTCGAGATGGGGTCTGTGGAGGCCGGCGGGGGATGCATCTGTCCCGAGAGCGCCATGTTGCGCACCCTCTTCACCCACCTCCTCTTCCGCAATGACGACGTCCTGATCCTCGATCTCTATGCGGGTGTGGAGCACCTGGGCCGGGCCACCGCCGACTTCGTCGACGCCATGGTGGTCGTCGCCGAGCCCACCCGTCGCAGCCTGGGCACCGCCTCCCAGATCGAGACCATGGCAACCGCCATCGGCATCGAACGCCTCTGGCTGGTCGGCAATCGCGTGCGCGACGCCGGCGATCTCCGATTCCTGGAAGCGGAATCGGCCATACCGGTCATCGGCCACCTTCCCGATGAGCCGGCCGTCGTGGAAGCCGACCGAAGCGGCACATCCGTCTACGCTGCAGTTCCCTCGATGAAAGAGGCGGCGGCACAACTCGCAGACGCCCTGGATCGCGAGTCCTCGAGGGAGGGTTCATGAGCATCACCAT
Source organism: Acidimicrobiia bacterium (assembly GCA_041572755.1). Classification (GTDB taxonomy): domain Bacteria; phylum Actinomycetota; class Acidimicrobiia; order Spongiisociales; family UBA11373; genus JBFELU01. The sequence goes on from JBFFRY010000027.1 coordinate 15,241, forward strand.
CGCGCTGGCAGGCAAGGGCGGGGTCGGCAAGACCACCGTGGCAGCGCTCACCATCAAGTTCCTGGCGGAGCGCCGCGACGGCGCAGTCCTGGCGATCGATGCCGACCCGAGCAGCAACCTGAACATGGCGCTCGGCCTCGGTCTCGATTGGACGGTTGGCGACATCCGCGAGGACATGCTCGCCGAGGTCAAGGCCTCGCTGACCTCCGGGGGAGCCGCCATGGGCGGCCTTCCCGGCGGGGTGAGCAAGCGGGAGTACCTCGACTACGAGATCCGCTCCTCGGTGGAGGAGGGCCTTCACTTCGACCTGATCGCCATGGGCCGCCCGGAGGGACCGGGGTGCTATTGCGCGGTGAACCACAATCTCCGCGAAGTGATCGACACCATCGGCGACGGGTACCGATACGTCGTGATCGACAACGAGGCCGGTATGGAGCACCTCAGTCGGCGCACCACCCGCAACGTCGACCACCTCTTCATCATCTCGGATGCCACCCAGCGGGGAGTCGTGGCGGCCGAGCGCATCGGCTCCCTGCGCAACGAGTTGGACATCGAGGTCGCCAACGCCTACGTGATCGTCAATCGGGCGCCCGGTGAATTGCCGGAGCCGCTGCGCAACCGACTCGACAAGTTGGACGTCCCGCTGCTGGGAACCATCCCCGAGGTGGAGGAGATCGGGGAGTTCGACATCGCCGGCAAGCCCCTCATCGAGCTGCCCGAAGACTCCGAAGCCTGCCGGGCCGTCTTTGCGATGCTCGAGGGAATCCTGTAGCAGCATGACCCCGCTCCGCATGCTCGCCGTGGTGACCGGCGACTACGGAGAGCGCCATGCCGCCAACATTCGCGACCGGGGCCCCGAGGAGTGGACGGTCGAGATATGGCGGGCCCCCACCGCGCTGCCGATCGTGATCGACTATCCGGAGGATTGGGTCCCGGAGGAACTCCCAGAGGCCGACCTCGTACTCGCCTTCCAGGAGCACAAGGGCGTCGCCGAGCTTATCCCCGACGTCGCCCGGGTGTGCGGTGCCTCAGCGGTGCTGGCCCCGATCGACAGCGAAGCCTGGCTCCCGCGTGGTCTGGCCCGCCAGCTCCAAGGCTGGCTGGCCAAGGACGGCATCGCCTGCGCCACGCCCAAGCCGCTGTGCTCACTGACGGAGAGCCGCTATCTCGTCGCCAGGGGCGAGTGGGTGGACTACGAGGCTCCGGCGATCGCCGAGCTGGCCCGGTATTTCGGCAAACCGGAGTTGGATCTGACGATCGACCCGACGACCCGGACGATCACCGCGGCCACGGTGAAGCGGGATGCCGTGTGCGGGTGCGCCCACCACGTGGCCGCCGGGCTGCTGGGCGTGTCCGCCGATGATGCGGAACAGGAAGGTGGGATGCTGCACCATCACTTTCCCTGCCTCGCCAGCATGGGGATCGATCCGGCTTTCGGCGATACCCTCATGCACATCTCCGGCAACTTGCTTCGCGACGACATCGCGGTCCAGGTGAAGCCGTTCAAACGGGTTCGCTACCTCGCCCCCGGCACGCCGAGCGAATAGCCGACTCTCGGCCCCTGCGGTGCCCCGGCGGGGCCGCTCCAATCGAGAGCCGCCGCAGACCCATGCAGCGCCGAGGGCACAGCATCAGGGGAGTGTTCCCCGGCTGGGAAGCCCTAGGCCCCTCGACTGCGTCGAGTCCCCACCGTGCCGGCCACGACCAGGCCGGCGGAGAGGCCGGCGACACCGGTGGCGATCATTCCCCGCTTTCGCCGATGGTCCCGGCAGTCCTCGAGATCCCGGGGATCATCGAGCTCGGCGGCGAACACCACCGATCCGCAACCGACGGCGACCTCACTGCGACCGCTCTGCGCGGAGTACTCGTTGGAAACCGGGATCACCAGCAGGACACCGGTGACGATCACGCCGGCCAGGCCGAGCAGGAGCAGCACCCTGGGGGCGGTCACTCCCGCACCGCCACGATGCGCGCCACCACCCCCGTGTCGGTGGTGACCACCAGCAACTCTCCCTTTCCGTCGACCCCGAACGAGCCGATCATGCCGATCCCACCCAAATCCTCCGACCAATCCTGTTCCTGAGTGATCAACCCGTCGAGATACCGGAACGACCGGATCCAAGCCCCGCACCAATCGGCGTAGAAGTAGTGACCGAGGAGTTCGGGGATCGCCGGGCCCCGGTACACGAAGCCTCCGATCACCGAGCAGCCCTCCTCGTGGCCGTACTCCAGAGCGGGGAGGCGCAGGTTGAGCGTCTCGCACTCGGCCGTCAAGAAGCACTCGGAGCCCTCCATGTTGGGCCACCCGAAGTTGACTCCGGCGCTCCCGAGCGGAACCACGTTGATCTCTTCCCACTGCTCCTGACCCACGTCGGCGACATAGACGAGCCCCTCGCCCCCGTCGACCGAGAATCGCCACGGGTTGCGGAGCCCGTAGGCCCAGATCTCCGGCGCTCCTCCGCCACCGGCGAAGGGATTGTCCCCGGGCACCCCGTAGGGGAGTTCTCCGTCGACGTCGATGCGGAGGATGCTCCCCTGGAGAGTGGCCAGGTTCTGCGGGTTGAGGTCGTACTGGCCCCCATCGCCGAGCCCGTACCAGAGGTATCCGTCGGGACCGAACTGGAGCATGCCGCCCCGATGGCGCAGGCCCACTTGGGGAACCGTGAGCATGATTCGCACACTCTCGGGATCGGCGATGTTGGGGAGATCGCTCACCGTGAACTCGGCGAGCACGGAGTCGCGGGCCCGGTCGGTGTAGCTCACGAAGAAGCGGCCGTTCTCGGCGTATCGGGGATGGAAGGCCATTCCGAGGAGGCCCAGCTCGAGGCCGGCTTCGGCATCGACCCGGTCGCGGAGGTCGAGAAACGGATCCGCCAACAACCTCCCTTCCGGGTCGACGACGGCGACGAGCCCGTTTCGCTGCACGATGAACGTCCGCTCGTCCCCGGGCGGAGCAGTGGCGTAGACCGGAAACGAGAGGCCCTCAACCAGCGGCTCAAACGCCAGTCCGGCGAAGGGAGCCGGGGAGTCGTCGTCGAGCGGCGCGGTGGTGGTCGTAGTCGCCTCGGTGGTCGTGGTCGCGGCCGATGTCGTGGTGGAGACGATGGTGGTGGTGCCGGAGGTGGGGGGCGGGTCCCCGTCGCCGCCCGAGAACACCACAAAGGCTCCCAGGGCCACGAATCCGACCAGAAGGAGACCCATCCAGGGGAGATTGGCGGGCGTGAGCAGGCCACGCGTTCCGGGCGAGCGTTCCCTGGGGTGTGTCATCGCTCCTCAATCATGACGCCTCGACGCCACCGGCGCTACGCGAAGAGAGGATCCCGTCAGGTGCGGCGGCGGCGAACCGCCACCATCACCCCGGCCAGCAGCACCGCGCCGGCAACGACGATGGCGGCAATTGCGATGGCGCCCAGCTTGCCGCCTTCCCCGTCGATGCCTTCGAAGGTTTGGATGAACTGAGCGACTTGGAGCACCTGTCCGCTGTCGAGCGCACCCTCGAATGCCGGCATCCCTTCGGCATGGCCGCCGTAGACCCTGGCGATGATCTCGTTCACGGTGAGCTCGGTCCCCTGGAGGTTCGGACCGATCCCGCCCTCACCGCCGTCTCCGTGGCACGCCGCGCAGTCCTGGCGGTAGACGGTCGGTCCGTCGAGGAGCTCGGGAGCCAACCCCTGCCCCGCTCGTATGGCCTCGACATGCTGCAACACCGCATCGAGTTCCTCGGGTGTCAGCGTGCGAGAGAACGCCGGCATCGTCGCGTTGCCGACCTCAACGGCCCGACGCAGTTCCTCAGCGGACAGCACGGAGGTTCGCAGCGACTTGGCAATCCCCCCGGTCCCGTCCACACCGTGGCAGGCAGCGCACTGCTGGGCGTAGATCTCGGCGCCGAGCACGGGCAGCGCCGGCACCTCAGCGTCTGAGCCCAACGACAGCAGGAATTCGACCAGTTGGTCGACCTCCGCATCGCTCAACAACGCCTCGAATGCCGGCATCGATCCCTTGCCGTTCCGGGTGACGGCCTCGAGGACATCGGGGGAGTAGCCGCTCACCAGGGACGGACCCAATCCCCCTTCCGCATCTTCCCCGTGACAGGCGGCGCAGTGCGCCAGATACACCTCCACACCGGCCGCCGAAACGCCGCCGTCCGTCGTGGTCGTGGGCTCCGTCGTGGTCGTCGCCGGAACCGTCGTAGTCGACGTCGTGGTCGAGAGCTCCGGGGCTTCCTCGAGCCCTTCGGTGAAGGCCACCACTGCTTCCAGGTCTCCGGGCCCGAAGGTCGATGCGAAGGCCGGCATCCCACCAAAACCACCGGAGATGATCGCCGAGAGCTCCCCGGTGGGTGCTTCGATGCCGATCAGAGCCGGTGCGCTCGCCCCTTCGCCGCCGTTGCCGTGGCATGGGGCACATTGCTGTTCGAAGAGCGTGGCTCCCGTGGCCGCGTATCCCGCCGTCCGACGTACGAGCGCGTCGATCTGATCGGAAGTCAGCAGACCTGCGAATCCACCCATCGCCCCGATCCCCTCGCCGATCGCCGCCCGCCGGCCGTCGTCGGTCGAAAGGCTCAGCTTCAAGGATGGACCGATGCCGCCTTCACCTTGATCGCCGTGGCAGGTTGAGCAGAACTCCCGATAACTGGAGGCACCCACGAGATCATCGAGGAACTCCGCGACGACGGCGATCTGATCGGGCGCCAACGTGTGGGCGAAGGCCGGCATGGCTCCGACACCCTCGGCGATGATGGCGCTCGTTTCTTCCGGGCTTCCCGACCACGTCCGGAGGTCGGGGCCCGTCCCGCCCTCGCCCTCGGTGCCATGACAGGCGGCGCATTGACGGGGATAGACGACGGCCGGATCCGGAGTGGTCTGGGCGAGGATCGACGGCGGCTTCTCAGCCGATGCCGGCGCCCCTGCTCCGAACACCACCAGGGCGGCGAAGGCCAATCCAACGATGGCGAGGAGAGTGGCCCCTCGCAGCAACGGCCGGCCGTCGCGTCCCATCGGTTCCTTGCTCCACGAGGAAAGCTTCTCCCAACGCATCACGGCGCTCCCGCGTTGATCCAGTCGATCACCGTGGCAATCTCCTCTGCCGACATCAGGGCTCCCGGCGGCATCTGCACACCGACCGTCTGGATCCCCTGAATCTTCTGGGCGAGCAGGCTGGCATCGGCGTCACCCGGCACGACAACCGGAGCGTTGTCACCGGTGGTCAACACCGACTCGAGTGTGCCGGCATCCCACCCACCCTGAGTGCCGTGACAGCCGGCACAGTGCTGCCCAAAGATGGGGGCCACCGCACCCTCGAACGTCGCCGCTCCCGGGCTCGCGGTCTCTGCGGTCGTGGAGGTCGATTCCTCCGGCGGTGGATTCGTCGTCTCCGAAGGGGTCGCGGTAGTCGCCGGCGGTGCGCCCTCTTCGCCCCGGGAGGCGAAGAGGAACACGAAGACGGCGTTGAGATCTTCCTCGCTCAGCTCAAACTCCGAGTAGGCCGGCATGATCCCGCCGAGGCCCGACCGAACGACCGAACCGAGCCACTCACGCGTCGCCTGAGCGGGCGATCCCGCGGTGGCGGCGCCTTCGGCGTTGACTCCATGACAGCCGGCGCAACCCCGGCTCATGAAGATGGCACGCCCGTAGGCCACTGATTCCTCGGCCGTGATCCCCGCGGTCAGGCCCGGACCCGGATAGAGATAGTCGGCCTCGGTGAAGGCAACGACCGTGCGGTCGTAGCCCTCCGGATCCAGATTGGCATGGGTTTCGGGGCTTCGAAGCAGAAGCACCACCAGGCCGGTGCCGGTGAGGACCATGACGACCAGCACGACGTGAGCCAGACTGACTCCCCGCTCTTGGCGACCGGCTCGTGCCAAGCGCAGCGTGGAGAACACCGCCACCACCATGATGACCCATACGAGAGCGATGACGAACGTGACGATCCAACCCCCGAGCCCGGGGATCTCGATGCCTGCCTCCGAGCGAACCTGCTGCCCTCCCACCGTGACGGGAATCGACACCGATTCGGGTTGCACCTCGGGTCCGGCGATCGCCTCGATGCGAATCGCGTGGGTCCCCGAGACATTGAATGTCAGCGGAACGATAGCCACGCCGGCTCCATCGGAGACCGCACGGCCGATCTCGATCTCACCCCCGACTCCGGCAAACACCGCATCCGAGTAGAAGATGATCTCGACGCCCGCCTCGGGATCTCCGCTCTCCAAGTTGCGGACCGAGACGCGGATCTCGGTGCGTTCACCGAGATCGACCGACTCGGGCCCTGCCACGTCGACCACGAGGTGGTCGGCGGCCGCGACGCCCACCGTCCCAAAGGTGAAGACTCCGATGAGAACGAGAGCCGACAATGCGCGAGTGGAGACTCTCATGCCGACTCCTCCACCGGTGAGGGCGCTGCGACTGCGAGCGTCTCGCTTCGTTCCTCGGTCATCTCCCACACCGCCATGATCGGGAAGAACTTGACGAAGAGGGTGATCATGAGCGCAAAGAGGGCGAACCCGCCTGCGGTGATCGACCACTCGACCCAGGTCGGGGCGTAGTTGGCAGGCTCATAGGGAAGCAGAGGGGCCCGCAACCCGGTGACGACTATGAAATATCGCTCCAGCCACATTCCGATATCGACGAAGACGGCGGCCACCACGATGCCGCTGATCGTCCTGAAACGGCGGATGAACATGAGCGCCACCGGGAGGAACAGCCCGCCGATCAGGTAGAACCAGAAGAACGGCGCGAATTCGTCGACGAACAGTTGCCGGAAGAGAAACTCCTCTCCCTCCTCGAATTTGAAGCCGGTCGTGACGTACTCGGAGATGTTGGCGTAGATCATCACCCCGGCCATCGCCGCCAGCAGGTAGCCGAGATAGACGAAGTGCTTCTGGGTGATGTACTCCTCGAGCCGGTAGATCTTCCGCAAGATGGCCATGACGATGATGAGCGTGGCGATCCCGGAGAAGATCGCCCCTGCGACGAAGAAGAACCCGAAGATCGTGCTGTTCCAGGCCTCGCGCAGGGTCATCGCAAAGATCCATGAGACGACCGTGTGCACCGAGACCGCGATCGGGATGATCAAGATCATCATGATCGCGATGGCACGATGCAGGCTGCTCTTCTGCTTGTCGGTGCCTCTCCAGTCGAGCGCCAACACCTTGTAGATCCGAGCCTTCAGTGAGGAAGCCTTCGTGGCGAGCCGGTCTCGGAAGAAGGCCAGGTCGGGGATCATCGGCAGATAGAGGTAGACGACGCTCGCCGTGAGATAGGTGGCCACGGCGGTCACATCCCAGACGATGGGGGACTGCCAGCGACCATGGATGAGCACGTTGGCCAGACGGTCGGGCCGCCCCAGGTCCACGATCACGAAGATCGCACCGGTGGTGAGGGCCACGACGGTGATGAACTCGGCCATCCGGGTGATCGGTGTGCGCCAGGTCGCGTTGGAAACCCGCAGGATCGCCGAGATCAGCGTGCCGGCGTGGCTGATACCGATGAAGAACACGAACATCGTGATGTAGATGCCCCAGGAAATCCGATCGTTCATCCCGGTGACGACGAGTCCATCTCGTATCTGGACGTAGTAGGCGTAGATCCCCCACCCCAACACTGCAAGGAGGAAACCGACGAAGAGGTAGTACCAGGTGGTAGTTCTGCGGGGAGGTCCCAACGTGGTTTCTTCGAGCCGGGCCCGCCAGGTGCTCAGCGATTCCACGTCACACTCCCCTCAGCGTGGCGGGTCCACGGCCATTGGGTGGGCGATCGGCCCGTCGTCTGCGGGCTGCGACCGACCGCTTCCCCGTGACCGGGGATGTAGAAGACGCGAGGCTGCGTCCCCAGCTCCTCCTTCAGCCGGAATGCGTCTTGATCGGCGAGGAAGCGCGTGATCGACACCACGTCCACACCGTTCGAAGCGATGTCCTCCTCGAGGTCCCCGTAGTAGATGGCATCGTTGGGACACGCCTGGATGCAGTAGGGGAGCGTGCCGGCCCGAACCATGTCGGGACAGAAGTCGCACTTCATGACCGTGCCCTTGCGGGCCGGAGTCTGGACTTCGAGATCGTATTGAGCGAGGAGTGCCTCCGGGGGAACCGGGGGATCCCCCCAGTTGAAGAACCGCCGGTCGTAGGGGCAGGCCGCCATGCAGATACGACACCCGATGCAGCGATCCTGGTCGATGAGCACGAGTCCCTCCGGCGTGGAGAAGGTCGCCGCCACCGGGCAGACATTGACGCACGGTGGGTTCTGACAGTGCTGACAGGGCGTGGGAAGGAACCGGGTCCCTTCGCCCTCCAGTTCGTCCTCGAAGACCTCGATCCATTCCATGGGCTCGGGAGCGAGATGGCCCTCGATGCAGGCGAGCGTGCACTGCGGGGGACTGTCGATGCTCTGGCATCCGTCGCAGAGGCGCAGATCGATGATCATCGTCCACTGCCGGATGCGGGCGGCGACCGGTTGCTGCATCGCCGCATCCGGGCCCGCCACCACCTTCTCGAGGACGAGAGGCACGGCGCGGAAGGGTCCATAGAGCAAGGCGGAGAGCCCCACCATGCGGAGGGCGGATCTGCGGTCGATGAAGGACCCGAAGCCCTTGACCACAGTATCGGCTTCGCTGGGCGGCGAAGAAGGGTCGTCGGAAACGGCCGCACGACGGAGACACCAGGCGAAGCCGAAGAGCATCGTTGCGGTCAGTGACACGAAGACGAGGAACACGCTTTGCAGCAACGCCGCTGCGCCAACCGCCCCGGCGCCGCTCAAGATCGCTCCCGCCAGCGCCCCTTCGGGCCACATTCTGCGTCGCACCGACCTACCCCTCTCAAGAGGTTTCCCACACCAAAGCGCCGCAGCAAACTGAGCGGGAGGGTCTTTAGGCCCTAATCGCAAGTCCGTGGGCCGAGCCGGCTGATTCCCCCTGCCGACGGCTCGCATGCCGGGACGGGCGGCTGCTCTCCACCCTTCCCCGATCGGACGCGCCGAGGAGAATCGGGCGCGCCACGCCCCGAGCCCGGGACGCCCCACATTCCCGCTCCCGTCGTGCCCGAAAACCCCTTGACGACGGTCCGTCGGAATAGTGACGAAAGTCCCTAAGAACCACCGCTCCAGTTGGGCGACAATCCTTGGGAACGCGTTCACAAGCGCGAGGGAGGAGATACATGCAACCCAGACACGGGCTCAGGGCCCTGGGAGCGCTGCTCGTGGCGTTCGCTCTGGTCATGGCCGCCTGTACCGACGATGACGCGGAAGACACGACAACAACCGCAGCCGCCGATGACACAACGACCACGGCGGCACCACCCGAGACGACGATTCCTTCCGACACGGGTGGGGAGGAAGTCGCGGTGGAGATTCCGTTCCTCGCGCGATGGGAGGCATCTCCGCACAACGCTGCGGAGGACGAGGCCTTCGTCCACTGGAACGAGGACGACCCGCAGGTGGTCCCGGCCGCGTGCGCCAGGTGCCACAGCACTCCCGGCTACCTCGACTACATCGGGGCCGACGGGACTGCGGCCAACTCCACCGATGCCGATCATCCGGTGGGCACCACGATCGAGTGCGTTGCCTGCCACAACGATGTGACGGTCGCCATGGACACCGTGCTCATGCCATCCGGCATCGAACTGACCGGGCTCGGCGACGAGTCGCGCTGCATGCAGTGCCATCAGGGTCGCCATTCCACGGTCAGCGTCAATGCCGCGATCGAAGAAGCCGGCGTCGACGACGACACGGTGAGCGAGGATCTCGGGTTCCTGAACATCCACTACTACGCCGCGGCCGCCAGCAAGTACGGCACCGAGGCAAAGGGTGGATACGAGTACGAGGGCAAGACCTACGACGCCTTCTTCCAGCACGTGGAGGGATACTCCACCTGCATCCAGTGCCACGACGTGCACACGCTCGAACTCAAGATCGACGAGTGCTCTGTGTGTCACACCGGGGTGGCGTCGGTGGAAGACCTCTACAACGTTCGGATGCCGGGCTCGTTGGTCGACTACGACGGCGACGGTGATCTCTCAGAAGGGATCTACTACGAGCTGGAAGGTGTGAGGGCTCTGCTCTTCGAGGCCATACAGCGGTATGCCGCCGAGAACGTCGGAGCCGGGATCGTCTACGACTCCCACGCCTATCCGTACTTCTTCACCGACCTCAATGGTGACGGTGAAGCCGGCGAGGACGAGGCCAACTACGGAAACCAGTACGCCACCTGGACGCCGAGGCTGCTCAAGGCGGCCTACAACTACCAGGTGTCGTTGAAGGATCCGGGAGCCTTCGCCCACGGCGGCAAGTACCACATCCAGCTGATGAGCGACTCCATCGAAGACCTCAACAGTGTCCTGGCGGATCCGGTGGCCACGGAGGCCACACATCGGATCGACCATGGTCACTTCGCGGGTTCCGAGGAGGCGTTCCGCCACTGGGACGAAGACGACCCAGCGGTGATCCCGGGAAGCTGTTCCCGGTGCCACTCGGCGGGCGGACTCCCGCTGTATGTCCAGGAGGGCGTGACCATTGCACAGCCGCCGGCCAACGGCTTCCTGTGCTCGACGTGCCACGCCAACGTCGGCGAGACGTGGGACCGCTACGAGGTGGCTTCGGTCACCTTCCCCAGCGGCAACACCGTCGACAGCGGTGACAACAGCGCCAACCTGTGCATGACCTGTCACCAGGGCCGAGAGTCTTCGGCGAGCGTCGATCGGCTGATTGCCGACATCGGCGACGACGAGACGAGCGAGGCTCTGCGGTTCCTCAACGTCCACTACTTCCCGGCCGGTGCCACCTTGTTCGGCACCGAGGCGGCGGGTGGATACGAGTACGCCGGACAGAGCTACGTCGGACGGAGAGCTCACGTTGAGGCCTACGACACCTGCACCGAGTGTCACGGTGCGCACAGTCTGCAGGTCAAGGTCGAGGAGTGCGGCGTGTGCCATGTCGGCGTGGAGACCAAAGAGGATCTCCTCAGCATCCGGATGGACGCCACCGACTACGACGGCGACGGGGCGGACGAAGGCATCTACGGCGAGATCGACACGATGCGGGGAACGTTGATCGCAGCGATGCAGGCCTACGCCAACGCGCAGGGCCTCGACGCCATCGTCTACGACTCACACGCCTACCCGTACTTCTTCATCGACCTGAATGCCGATGGAGTGCCCACGCCCGACGAGGCGAATTACGGCAACCGGTATGTGACGTGGACCCCGAAGCTCCTGCGGGCGGCGTACAACTACCAGTACGCCACGAAGGACCCGGGTGGCTTCGCCCACAATCCGAAGTACGTCATTCAGCTGCTCTACGACGCCCTGGCATCGTTCAATGCAGCGGATGGCCTGACCCGGCCGTAGTACACGAGCACGCGGCTAGAGAAGGGACCGGGCTCCGGCCCGGTCCCTTCATCTTCCGGGATCGAGCGGCCCCATATACTCCGGACCCGCGACATGACCACTGCCCCGCTGCGCACCAGGCTCCGCTCGGCGTTCTGGCTCACCGCCGACGAGGAGGATGCCGTCCCCAGCCTCAGACCCCGGGCGGTGCTTCCGCTCCTCCTGCTGGTGGTGCTGGCACTCGGGGTCAACTGGCCGGTGATGGCGGTGGCACTGCGCTCCCTCTCGTCGTTGTGGACGGCCACGCTTCGTCTCATCACCGCTACCACCACGCTGTTCCTTCTGACCGCCGTGTCGGGGCGACTCGCCAGGCCCCGCCGCTCCGACTATCCGATCGTGCTGTCGGTGGCGGCCTTCCGGCTGGCGGCAGTGTTCATCCTCGTGTTGTCTGCCCTGGAGATCGTCCCGCCGGGACGCTCATCGATTCTGGTGTGGACCGCCAGTCTGTGGACCGTGCCGATCGCAGCGATCTTCATCGGCGAGCGGATGAGCCCCCTGCGGTGGGTGGGGCTCATCGTCGGCATCGCCGGCATCTTGATGGTGTTCGAGCCCACCCGCTTCGATTGGACCGACGGACGAACCCTGGCCGGGCACGCAATGCTCCTCGGCGCCGCCCTCTCTCAAGCGTCAGTCAGCGTGCATGTACGCCGCCACCGGTGGACCTCGACGCCACTCAACCTGCTCCCGTGGCAGTTGCTGACCGCCACCATCCCGATGCTGATCGTGACGCTGATCGTCGAGGGGCGTCCCACCGTGGACTGGTCACTGGGCCTGACCGCCAACCTGCTCTTCCAGGGGGCGGTCGTCAGCGGATTCGCCATCTGGGGTCAGCTCACCGTTCTCCGCAGCCACCCGGCGATCAGCACCAACATCGTGCTGATGGCGGTGCCCGTGATCGGCCTGATCTCTTCGGCGCTGTTCGTGGACGAGACCCTGACCGTCGGGGTTCTCACCGGATTGGTGCTCGTGCTGCTCGGGGTAATCCTCAGCCGACTGACCGAGCGCTGAGCCTGCTTCGGTCGCCGAATCATGGTGTAGGGTGCACCGGACGCGCGGCATACGGGAGGAGTAGGAGAGGGTGACTGAGAAGGTCAGCAGGCGCAAGTTTCTCTCACGAGCCACCGCCGGCCTGGCGGCCGGGATCGCCGCCGTTTGGGCCGTGCCGGCCGTTTCCTATGTGCTGAGTCCCGCCCGCAAACGCCAGGGCGATGCCGAGTGGATTCCCCTCGGCTCCGCCGACAAGATCGAACCCGGGACGCCCTCGCTCTTCAAGGCCCGCATCACCCGCACCAACGCGTGGGTGACATCGGAGGAGGAAGTGGCCGTCTACGTCTTCACCGAGGACGGCCGGGACTTCGTGGGGCTCTCCAACGTCTGCACTCACCTCGGCTGCCGGGTCCGCTGGGTCGGTGAGCAGCAGGCCTACTTCTGCCCGTGCCACACCGCTTCCTTCAATGCCGACGGGTCAGTCGCCTCGGGTCCGCCGCCCCGAGCCCTCGACACCTTCGAGCTCAAGGTCGAGGACGGCCAGGTTCTCGTGAAGCTGGAGGCCTGACATGGGCGACCGTCTCGGCACCTGGATGGAGGAGCGGACCGGCTGGCAGGGTGTCCGGGACACCGTGTTCCTTCGCAACATCCCCAAGGTCAACTGGCTGTATACCTTGGGGAGCGCCACGCTCATCGTCCTCGTGAACCAGTTCGTCACCGGGATCCTGTTGACGATCTACTACGTCCCCGCCCCGCAGGATGCCTACGACACCGTCCAGTTCATCACCCACGATCTGGCGGGAGGGTGGCTGATCCGGGGCCTGCACACCTGGGGCGCGACCGCCATGGTCGCCCTGGTATTCCTGCACATGCTTCGCGTCATCTACCACGGGTCCTACAAGTACCCTCGGGAGGTCACCTGGCTCACCGGCGTGGGCCTTCTCGTCGTGACGCTCGCCTTCGGGTTCACGGGCTACCTGCTTCCCTGGGACCAGAAGGCGTACTGGGCGACCGTGGTCGGCACGCGGATGCTCGAGGTCACACCGGTCATCGGGGACTGGCTCCTGAGAGCGGCTCGCGGTGGCGATGACCTCTCGGCAGTGACCCTTTCGCGCTTCTTCGGCATTCACGTCTGGGTGCTCCCGGCGATCCTCCTGATCCTCACGGGAATCCATCTCTACCTGGTCGTGCGCATTGGAATCTCGGCGCCACCGAAGAGGGACGAATAGACCATGCGGGAAGACGACAAGCAGCAGTATCTCGAGGACTACGCCGAGTCGAAGAAGCGGGGCATCCCCTTCTGGCCAGATGCCCTGTTCAAAGACGCCTTGGTCGGCCTCCTCACTCTCATCGTCATCGTCGGCCTGTCGGCGATCGTCGGAGCGGAGCTCGGAGACCGGGCCGACCCCTCCGACGACGGCTTCACCCCGCGCCCCGAGTGGTACTTCCTCTACCTCTTCCAGCTCCTGAAGTACTTCCCCGGAAGCCTGGAGTGGGTTGGGGTCATCCTGTTCCCGGCGGTGGCCCTCATTCTGCTGATTGCCCTCCCGTGGCTCGATCGCTCGCCGCGTCGCCACATTCTCTCCCGCCCCTGGGTCCTGGCGTCGGCGTTGGCGATCGTCGTCTTCATGACGACGCTGACCATCCTCGCCGTCCTCGAGAAGCCACCACCCCAGGACATGGTGCTGGGCGACCCGGTCGCCGCTCTCTACACCGAGAACTGCTCGGGATGCCACGGCGCCTCGATCGCGGTGCCGGCCGGCATCGATCTCACCGCCGTGATCGCCCAAGGCAGTCACGAGTCCATGCCGGCGTGGAGCGCCGACCTGTCGGTTGATGAGATCGACGCGCTCGCCGGCTTCATCTTGTCACCGAACGGCGCCCAAGTCTTCCAGAGCTCCTGCGCGGACTGCCATGCAGCCGCCGATCTGGCCGAGGGCGATCCACTCCAGCTGCGCAGCGTCCTGACCGAGGCCGAGGACTTCGAACCCCACGCCGGTCTCGAGATCGACCTGCCCGGTGCGGCGGGGACCACGGCTCTCCTGAACTTCCTGATCGCCCCCGACGGGGAACGGCTGTTCACGCTCAATTGTTCGACCTGTCATGGCCTCGCCCCGGCCTTCGACGGAACTCAGGAGGAGTTGCGGGAGATCATCGAGACCGGCGGCGGCCACGAATCCATGCCCGCCATGGCCGGAGTCCTCTCCGGTGAGCAGATCGACTCGCTCGTCGCCTACGTCACGGATCCAGGGGGCCACCCGCAAACTGCGGAGCTGTTCCAACAGAACTGCACGGTGTGTCACGGCACGCAGATACCGAGTTCCGAGACCCCCGACGCGGCCCTTGCCGCTATCACGATGGGGGGTTCACACGAAACGATGCCGGTGTGGGGCGACATCCTCACCGAGGAGCAACTCGATGCACTCACTCTCTATGCATTCGAGGCGGCGGCGGGATCGCCCCTGATCCTGGGCGAAGAGCTCTTCGCGGCCAACTGTGCGGCGTGTCACGGTGACTTCGGCGAGGGCGGGCCCAATCCCGCCAACCCGACCCAGACGCTGGCGCCCATCAGCACCGCCGAATATCTGGCCACTCGTGACGACTTCACGATTCGGGCGATCATCAACCAGGGTCAGCCCAACCAGGGCATGTCCCCCTTCGGCCTGTCCTTTGGAGGCCCTCTCGACACCGAGGAGGTCGACGCCCTCGTCACCTTCATCCGGGCGTGGCAGGCTGATCCTCCGGTCGAGCTGCCACCCCAGTTCGAGCAGGCTCCGCTCCTCGGAAGTCCTGATCAGGTCTATGCCCAGTTCTGTGCCCAATGCCACGGCGATAACGGCGAAGGGGGCCTCGGTCCCGCCTTCCAGACCGCCGAGTTCCATGCGACCCGCAGCGACGATCAGCTCTTCCGGGTCATCGATGCAGGCCACGGTGCGACGGCCATGATCGCCTGGGGAGAAATCCTCACCAACGATCAGATCGAGGACCTGGTCGGGCTGATTCGCACCTTCGAGGAGGGGCAGGGAGAGGCGACGACCGAAGTCTCATTTGCGGACGATGTCCTGCCGATCTTCGAGGCGAGATGCGTGGTGTGCCACGGCGCTTCCGGAGGATGGGCCGCCGACAGCTACACCTCCGTCATGGGGACGGGCAACAACGCCCCGGTGGTGATCCCCGGAGATCCAGAAGGAAGCAACTTGGGACAGTGGCTGCTGGGAACCCATCCCAACGGATTCATGCCCCCCGCCGGTTCGCTGCCCGGTGACGAGTTGAAGACGATCCTCGACTGGATCGCCGCCGGAGCGTTCGACAACTAGGTGGGAGAGAATCGGAGGGGGCGGTCTGAGAAGGCCGCCCCCTCAGCGCGCCCACGCCTCGTTCCCTAGTAGCCCGAAGCAGGGGTGTGGCACTGGGTGCACTGGATGGTCTTCCACACCTCGCCGATCGACACCGGGTGGACGAACTCGAGCCCGTTGATGTTCTGGGTGAGGTCCTCCACGTCGTCCGAGGGGCCCTGGGCGACCACGTCGTGACAGGTTTCACAGGTCGCCGAGATCTCCAGTCCGTCGGCCGTCTCCAAGTCGGAGAAGTGGCAGCGGAAGCACCCTTGGTTCACGAAGTGGCTGAGGTGGTTCTCACGATCCCGATAGTCGGTTTCCATCTCCGGGAAGAAGTTGAGGTTGTAGATGTTGAGGAGCTCGTCGGCGGCGGCTTCGATGTCGGCGCTTCGGGTGCCGGCAACGTCGGGATACTCGCGGTTGTAGAAGTCCCAGAGGCCGGCGGTGATCGCTGCGTTGGCTTCCTCGGTGGTCCGGTAGTCGGCGTTGAGCAATTCGAGCCCGACCCTCCGGATGAAGGGCAGGTCCTTGGCGATGTTCCCTTTGGAGATCTCGAGGTTCATGGCCACCGCCGGGGGCTGGAACACATGACTGGGCCGGTTGTGGCAATCCATGCAGTCGAACGTGCGGATCTCGTACCCGGCCTCTTCGAGAGCCTCATCTCCCTGGGGGAGGTCCACATCCGGATCCGTATAGAGCGCCACGACCTCGCCGTCGGGGTTCGACACCCGGACCCAGGGGATCTCGGATCGCTTCAAATCAGTGGCGATGTACTCGGTGATCTGCTCGCTGAGCATGTGCCAGTGGATGCCTTCGAGAGCGCCGGTGGCGGGATTGCCCCCGCCGACCTTGAGGCGGAGCGTGACCGTCCACGGCGAGTTGAGTTCGTCGGTGCGGTAGTAGTGCCTGGTCACCAGCTTGTCCCCGAAGAACTGCTGAGGCCAATGGCACTCCTCGCAGGTCTCCTGGGCCGGTCGCAGGTTCTCAACCGGGGTCTCGATCGGTCGGTCGTAGGTGTTGAAGACGGTGTGCCACACCTGGCGGATCCCGTCGATCTTCGCCCGCACCCAGAACGACCCGCCCGGCCCGATGTGACACTCCGCACAGGGAACCCTCGCGTGAGGGGAGTTGGCGTACGTCACGTTCTGGGGCCCCATCACCTCGTGGCAGGTCTCCCCACAGAACGCCACCGTGTCGGTGGCCTCGAAGGCCTTGAACCCCGAGTAGGCCAGAACGCCCACCAGGAGAACGGTGACACCGAGGAAGAGCCACAGCGTTCGCATGAAGCGGGGGTCGGAAGGAGTGACCCGGAGCAGGAACCTGACCTTCTCACCACGTTGCCGAGCCCGGCGCCGCTGCCCCTGAAGCGAAACGAGGAAGACGATGACGCCCAGCGAGATGAACAAGGGCAGCACGATGAAGGTAACCAGGGACCGATAGGGGTTCTCTCGCCCCGTGGTGAAGTCGATGGCAACCAGAACCACGAACGCAAACGCCCCGGCGGCCACGATGGCGGCACCAATCGCTGCCAGAGGGCGGCGGAACGGAGACCTGATCTCGGCTGGCTGCAGGTCGTCGGGCTGCGCGGGTGGCCGGCCTGACTCCGACACATCGTCCCGGCGGTCGCTCAAATCCCTCACCTCCTGGTTCAGGATCAACGTATCCGGCTGACGGCGCTCATCGGTAGGGCCCACCGGCACTCTTTGGGGGCCTTCCGACCCCGGCCACTAGGGCCCTCTCAGAGCTCTGGTGCTCCGGCGGTGATCCACTCGCGCAGCATCGCCAGCAAGTCGGCATCCAACTGAGCCGGGTGCCCACCGCCCTCCATCTTGACGACGATCGCCGAGCCATCGGGATCTCCGGGAACGATGCCCGTTCCCGACCC
>JBFFRY010000028.1:0-31741 GCA_041572755.1 Acidimicrobiia bacterium
CCATCGGTAACGAAGATCCGGGCGACCAGGAGCCATAAGCCACACCCGGGTTCACACACTGGCCTGGGCCAGTGTTACGAAATCTCACCCGAGGATGGTGGGGAGTGACTACCCGTTGTCGGATCGGGTGAGTCCGCTACCCATAATCTCACTCCGGGCGGAGTCGGGGCACTCGTCGTCCAGAACGGTCACCTCCATCCAGTTGCCGTCATCGAGGACGTCGATCTCGTAGGTGGCGACGGTCCCGGCGCAGTGTGCGGATGCTGCGTCAGTAATCCTGGTCAGGACGGTCCCTTCGGTCGACCAGGTGCCGAATTCGAGTTCCGCTGTCGATCGTAGGACTCCATCAACTCCTCGGACGGCACCATCGCTGGGTGCCGCCAACTCGAGGTTGTGGCCCACGCCGTAGGACCCATCATCGTGAAACACCTCGAAGATGCCGTACAGGTCAGTCACCCAGACTCCCTCGATTGTGTCCGACAACGAGGACTCGTTACTCCCGCACCCACCGACGAGAACGACCGCCGCAATCAACGCCATTGTGCGTCTCACAGCCGCCTCCCCTTTGATTACCTGCCCAACCCAACCTGAGGTCAAACGCCTCCACGGGTCACGATCACACAGCCGTGGGCTTGGGACCAGAGGCCAAGGTAACAACCGCACCTAACGGCACCGACATCCCCGTCCCCTGGGCCAGTGTTACGAAATGTCACTCGAGGGCGTCCGTTCCCCCCCACAACCCAACGCTCTCCCAAGCGTCCGAGACTGTCACATGAGGAGTTACGGAATGACCAGGTCGTCAAGAACGATCATGGTGTTCGTGTCCGGCATGCAGACCATGAAGTAGGTGCCCGGGCCGTAATCGAACAGGAGCGTGCCTGTGCTCTCGGGACCAACTTCAAAGATCTCGAGGGCGCTGATGAAGTCAGGGCGAGTTGAGATGTCGCTGCCGTAGGTCACCAGATCGTCACGTGTCGACCCGTCGGCATAGGTGCCCATGACCACCGCTGCCCGGTTGCCTGTGCTGTTCGCCACCAATATCGCCAGATTCTCGACATCCCAGTGGCTCGGATCGGATGATGAACACGATTCATCCTCGAAGGCGATTATCGGCTCGGTCGTAGCGGTGGAGATTGAATCCTGAGTGGGTGGATCCGCCACAGTCTGGAGCACTGTGGTTCGGGAGACACCCGACACGCTGTCGGACGACGTATCTCCGCACGAGACGGCGAAGAGCAAGAACAGGATTAGCACAGCCAGTCTGCTCACAGAATCTCCTCAGAAGGTGGCCGAAACCTACTGCGACGTCGACCCTTCGGTGCACATATCGGGGGGCATGCACCCCACCGTGGGCCAGCGTTACGAAATGTCACCCGAGAGATAGGCGGCCTGTCACTGGGGGGAGTCGTCGTCGTAAAGTCATCCGGCCCTGGTCCCCTGCTCATTGTTAGGTCAACCTGACAGCCTGACGTTCAGGGAGCGGCCTGTGAAAGGGATGAGAATCCTGGCGGGTATCTCGGTGCTGGTGCTTGGGGCCTGCGGCGGTGACTCTTCCAGCAAGGACGAGGGGACACCCTCGACCGGGTCGGCGGTGTCAACTACTGCGGCGACAACCTCAACCGCCCCACCGACGACTGTCCCAGTGTCTGATCTGGATCGGGCGCGAGCAGCCATTGACTCTTGGAACACGCTCGACGTCGAAGCGTTCTTGTCGTACTTCAGTGATGCGGGAACACTCGACGGTCATCTCGCTGATACTCAGCCCGTGAGAGATCAGATCGGATTCTTCATGGGCCTTGGTGACGTCGTCGAGATCCAAGAGTGCGATTACGACGCCCGCGACCGGGCAGTGTGCACCGCGGTAACCAGAGACCTGCTGAGTGGCCCAGCAGGGATGGTGCATGAGGGTCGATGGGTCTTCGAATTCGACGATGAAGGCCTCGTGTCGGCATTCAGTTGGTTCAACGTGGACAACTCAAAGAACGAATTCGTAGTGCACATGGTGGGCTGGTTGGAAACCGCCCACCCAGACGTGTGGGAAGCAGCACTCTCGGCGGGTGGCCGCTGCGCCGCCGGAGCCGTAGCCAACTGTCACGCGACTTGGTACGCGACCCCCGAAGCAGCTGCCGCTCTGCTTGAGTTCGGAGCCGAGTTCATCGACCAATCAGACAGATACTCGATCGAGAGTTGACACCCCGACCGGGGCCCACCGATCGACGGAGTGTCAAGTGCGATGCCCTCGGGTGGGCCAGTGTTACGAAATGTCACCCGAGGGGACTGGTATATGCTCCCCATATGGAGAGTGAGCCAAGCCGGGACACCCCCTCCGCCGACGAGACTGAACAGCAACGTCTTCGCGAGCGCGACGAGGCGGAGGAGAGGCGGCTTCGGGACCGCGAGGTCGCTGAGCAACAGCGTCTTCGGGACGGGGAGGAAGCGGAGAAGCGGCGCCGTCGGGAACGAGACGCCTCCGAGTAATCCGAATAGTCGGCACCCCTGGACGACCCGTGGTGGTCGTCACAACTCGGAGCCATGTCAAGCAAGCCCACCCCCGGGTGCCTCAGCGTTCACGAATGTTCCTTGAGGGGTGGGTGAGGACACCGCACCTTGGGCCAGTGTTACGAAATGTCACCCGAGAAACCGCTGGGCAGGTCAGGGACCAGAAGGATCAGGGGGAACCTCCGATCGATCTCGGGCGGCGAGGTTTGTCCAGAAGGGCTACGGTCCGCCTTCGGGCCCGATGGGGAACTATTGGAGTTGGGAGGGCAGCCTCATGAATGAAGCCAAGTATCGGGAAGCAGAGGAGCGCTTGTGGGACTCCGCGGGTCGTAAACCGATCGAGCACTTCGTGGAGTTGCCGCGCAATGGTGTACGGGTGCGGGTTCAGGAGGTTGGCACGGGTCCACCGGCGCTATTCCTCCACGGTGGACCCAACAGCGGATCGACGTGGGCTCCGCTGCTTGAGCACCTCGAAGGGTTTCGCTGCCTCCTGCTCGACCGGCCCGGCACCGGACTGAGCGACCCGATCAAGATGAGTAAGGACGATGCGATTGGGTTCGCATCCTCGTTGGTGTCCGACACGCTCGATGCTCTGGAGGTTGAGCGCGCTCACGTGGTGGCTTCATCGTTTGGTGGCTATTGCGCCCTCTGGAGTGCGAGCGTTTCTCCCGAAAGGTTCGATCGCATGGTGCAGATGGCGTGCCCTGCTCTCCTGCCGGGCCAGCAGCCCCCGAAGTTCATGAAGGCGATCATGCTGCCTGGTGTGCGCAAGTTGATCGCAGCGCTTCCGCCCAGCAAGAAGGCCGGCGAGTCCATCATGCGCCAAATCGGCCACGGGGCAAGTCTTGATGCCGGGATCCTCCCGGAGGCTCACGGCGAGTGGTACGAGGCATTACAGCGCTACACCGACACCATGAGGAACGACTTCGACCTGATCCACATGGCCGGTCGCGAGTTCGGAGACAACGAATCGATCGCGCTCGGAGCGGAGACACTGGCGAAGGTGTCGACGCCAACCCACTTCGTCTGGGGTGCCGACGATGGTTTCGGAGGTCAGGAAGTGGCCGAGTGGATCGTCGCCGTCATGCCCAACGCCACGATGGAGATGCGAGCGGACAGCGGACATCTCCCGTGGCTCGACGACCCCCGCAGCGTCGCTGCAGCAACTGCGTCTTTCCTGTCAACATCGGCCTGAGAGCCGGGCTTCGAACCCCTTGACCGTCGGGCTCGAGCGACACTCACCACCCTGGGCCAGTGTTACCTCATTGGGTTCAGGGCTCCTGCACGAAGACGGCCAGCGAGACGCCTTCAAGGGTCCGAAGCTCCCGGACCTCCTCCTCACTGAGACCCCGGTGGAGGCTGAGGCCCATCATCTGCGCTTCCCCGCTCACCATTGAACGGCCGACGACCATGTCATCGATGTTGACGTCTTGGGCCCCCAGGTAGGTGCCGACACGTCCGATCGTGCCGGGGACGTCGTCGTTGAGGAGCAGCAGCATGTGTCGGCTCATGGGGAGCTCGACCTCGTGGTCGAGCGCCTCGGTGATCACCGGGCCCTTGCGACCCACCATGGTGCCGGCCACCGAGTGGCGCGCTCCTTCGCGGCGCCCCGAGACCCGAATCACCGACTGATAGTCCGGGCTCTCTCGCGTCGCCTCTTCGAGCACGGTCACCCCGCGCGCTCGGGCCACAGCGGTGGCATTGACGAACGTGATCGGAGCGTCGCTGACCCGGGACAGCACGCCCTTGAGCGCTGCCAGCGCGATCGGCCGAACCGGGCCTTCAGCCAGGCGGCCCTCCACCCGGATGACGAGCTCGTCGGGGATCCCCGACGCCACCGCCACGAAGATCGCTCCCAGACGTTCGGCGAGAGGAAGGAATGGCCGGGTCTCGTCGGGCACGTCGAGGCCCGCCTCGACGTTGACGGCATTGGGAACCAGGCCTCCCTCGAGCGCCTCCAGGACCGCCTTGGCGACATCGATTCCCGCCTTGTCCTGGGCCTCGACGGTTGAGGCTCCCAGGTGGGGGGTCACCACGACCTGGGGAAGCTCGAAGAGCGGGCTCTCGGTGATCGGCTCCGACGAGAACACGTCGAGGGCGGCCCCGGCCACTCGCCCTTCCCGGACCGCCTCCGCCAGCGCCGCTTCATCCACGATGCCCCCCCGGGCGGTGTTCACGATCCGGATGCCCGGCTTCACCCGCTTCAGCGCCGCTTCATCGATGAGGAGCTCCGTGTCGCGGGTTCGCGGGACGTGGATCGTCACGAAGTCGCTCTCCTCGAGCAGCCGATCGAGATCGACCATCTCGACACCGACCCGGCGAGCCCTCTCCGCCGCGACGTACGGATCGTGGGCCAGGAGCCGCATTCCGAGTGCCGCCGCGATGTGGGCCACGATCATGCCCACCCTCCCCAGGCCGATGATGCCGAGCACCTTTCCGTTCAGCTCGATGCCCTGCAGAGACGACCGCTCCCAACTCCCCGCCCGAAGACTGCGATCGGCCTCGGGGATGCGGCGGGCCTGGGACAGCAGCAGGGCGATGGTGTGCTCCGCCGCCGAGACCACGTTCGCCTGAGGCACGTTGACGACGAGGATGCCGGACGCGGTGGCCGCCGCCAGATCGATGTTGTCGACGCCCACCCCGGCGCGGCCGATCACTTTGAGCGCCGGAGCCGCCTCGAGGAGAGCGGCGTCGACCGGCGTGGCCGACCTGACGATCAAGGCAACCGCCTCACCGATCACATCCATCAGGCCGGTCTGATCAGACACTGTCTCGACCCGGGCGTGTCTCCGTAGGAGTTCGATACCGGGCTCGGCGATCGGCTCGGCGACGACGACGAGGGGCAGGTCGGCAGCCACTACCGGATGTTGAAGTACCAGTACCAGGCGCCGGCGCTGAGGATCGCCCCCACGATCGCTGCCTTGAACGCCTGCTTGACGACCCCCCAGAAGAAGATGAGGGCGGTGACCACTCCCACACCGATGAGGATCGCCGCCAAGACCGGATCGGCCTCGACCGTTTCGGCGATCTCCCCGACCCGATCGCGTACGTCCTCCGGGACCCGATCAACGATCTCGTCGGGCACCTGGGCAAAGCGGAGCATGGCGGGAGCTTACCCGGAGGTCCCTGAAGGACGGTCGACCTCGGCCGCGACGGCCCGGCAGGCCAGGGCGCGATCGAGATCGTCCGCCGCCTCGGTCAGTACCCGTCGGAGCACCGGACCGAGATCGTCCCTGGCCAGCAGGCCGCGCAGGTGATCGCCCGTGGAAGATTCGATCCGATAGGCCGGATAGAAGGAGCGCCAATACCCCCGAGCCGCCTCGACTTCCCACTCGGCGAACAGGGTGGGGAGCCCCTCGAAGAAGCGAGCCACAAACGGCTCGAGTAGTCCCCGTTGCCGGCGCACCCAGAACCCCGATGCGGCGGCGAGGGCGAGGTGCAAGGACTCGTAGCCCTGATGATGGAGACGCTCCCAAACCCGATCCTTGGCATCCACCGAAGGACGGGCCGCGGCGGCCCGCTCAACGGCGCGGGCTCCCCGGTCGCTGGGATCCCTCGTCCGCTCGCCGGCCAACCGGCCGTCGGCGTTCTCATCGCCGAGGGCCGCCAGCGCCACCGCAACCGCCCATCGCATGTCTTGGTCGACGGCCAGGCCCTGCGGTGGCGAATCGACGACCCCGGCGGCGACCCGCATCGCATCGGGGGTGGTTGCAGCCAGCCCGATGAGCGCCCGGGCCCAGGTGACCCGCAGGTCTCCCGGAGGAGCGGTGTCGATGGCCCGGCGGGCGGCGGCAACGAAACGGTCGGCAGAGGCCTCGATGGCGTCCTCCGGCACGTAGCGCCCGATCGCCCCCGCCACCGTTGCGGTCACCATGCGCACCATCGGTAACGATGGCTCCGAGCCGAGGTGGTTCTCGACCAGCGCCAGGTACTCGAGCGAACTGAGGCCCCGATCCCGCACCATGTCCCACAGTGAGGCCCAGACCTGCTGACGGAGCAACGGATCGCCGATCGAGCCGAGCCTCTCCTTGGCCCATGTGATGGAGGCCGGATCGAGAGCCACCTTGGCGTAGCCATGGTCACCGTGGTTGGGATACACGAAGGCGGGCGCCGCCGATCCGACCACGGCGTCGAGGCCCTGGCGGGGACCCTCGAGCGTCACCGGCAGGACCCGGACCGAGTCATCGCCACCGATGAGCGCCGCCTCGAGGTGATGCGGCCGCAGAGTGGGGTGTTCGGCCGGCGCGGTCTGCACGAGTTCGAAACCGGTCACCGAACCCCCGGCGGCGGTCCAATCCACTGCGATCGTGTTGAGCGACGGGCTTCGCAACCATCGCGCCGCCCAATGCACCAGGTCGATTCCGGCTCCCTCCTGGAGCGCAGCCAGGAAATCGGCGAGCGTGGCATTCCCGAACCGATGCCTTCGGAAGTAGAGGCGCATGCCTTCCCGGAAGGCCTCTTCCCCGATGGCGGCCACCAACTGCTTCAGCACCGCTGCGCCTTTCCCGTAGGTGATCCCGTCGAAGTTGAGGAAGGTCTCATCGGTGCTGGGGACGTCGTCGGCGATGCGATGCGTGGTCGGAAGCTGGTCCTCCCGATAGGCCCAGAGCTTCATCCGGAAGTGGAAGTCCTGCCAGATGGCCGGGTAGCGGCCCCCGTGGTCGAGGGCCGCATACGCCACGTAGGAGGCAAAGCTCTCGTTCAACCACAGATCGCTCCACCACTGCAGCGTCACGAGGTCGCCGAACCACATGTGGGCCAGCTCGTGCAACAGATACTCGGCTCGCCTGACCAACTGGTCTTCGGTTGGCGGATCGCGGAAGACGACCCCGTCGGTGTAGGTCACCGCCGCCACGTTCTCCATTCCCCCCCAGTTGAACTCGGGCACGAACAACTGGTCGTACTTCCCGAACGGGTAGGGCTCGTCGAAGAACTCCGAGAAGTAATCGATCCCGGCCTTCGTCACCGCCCAGATCTCGTCGGGATCGAGGTGCTCGATCAGCGAAGCCCGGCAGTAGAGCCCGAGTGGTATCCCCCGATGCTCGTCGTGGACCGAGGCGAACGGGCCGGCGCAGATCGAGAACAGGTACGTGCTGAACCGGGGAGTCTCGGCGAAGACACGGCGCACCCGGCCATCGGCCGACTCCTCACGATCGATCTCGGCACCCGCCGATACCACGGCCCAGTCGGCCGGCGCCGTGACCGCCACCCGGTAGGTCGCCTTGAGGTCGGGCTGATCGAAGCACGGGAACAGGCGGTGCGCTGAGTACGGCTCGAACTGGGTGTACAGATACTCGGAGCCGTCTTCGGGATCGACGAACTGGTGGAAGCCCTCGCCGGTGCGGTCGTACCTCCGCTCGAAGGAGATCCGCAGCTCGTTGTCTTGCCGCAGCCGATCGCCGGGAAGACCGATGCGTCGTCCGTCCCACCGGGGCTCGTCGGCGACGCCGTTGAGCACCAAGCGATCGATCTGGCCCCCCGTCCACTCCACGAACGTGTCGCCCGGTCCCCGGTACTCGAATGAGATCGTCACCTCACCGCGGAACGTCTTGGCGCCGGCCTCCAGATCGATCTCGAGGTCGTAGGAGACCGCGCCGATCTGAGCGGCCCGGCGCTCCGCCTCCTCGCGGCTCAAGCGATCCCGGGCGACGGCTGCCGGTTCGACGGTCCCGCTCCTATCCCTGAGCGTCGCGCAGGAAGGCGATCACGGCGGCGGTCTCCTCCGCGTCGAGAACGCCGGTGAACGCCGGCATGGCGTTTCGTCCGCCGGTGATCACTTCGAGGAATTCCTCTTCGGACAGTGCGGCGGCACCTGATCCGGGCCCGAGCGCCGGCCCCGCCAACCCCCCGAGGTCGGCTCCATGACACGCGGCGCAACTGGCGGTGTACACGGCCTCGCCCCGCGCCATCGGGTCGTCCCCCACCGTTTCATCACCATCGCCCTCATCCGGTTCGGTGGGCACCGGCATCGTCGTCATCGGCAACGCCACCGGAGCGTTGTTCAGCGGGTCGCGCCAGCCCGGGAAGTCGGCCGCCGTCTCCTCCAGCGAGCGGAGGAACACAGTCACTGCATCGATCTGCTCCAGGGTCAGGGCCCCGCCGAAATCGAGCGAGTAGGCCCCCATCGTCGACCCCGGCACCCCGACGGCGATCAGCTGGCGAATCTGCTCGTCGGAGGCATCGGCGAGGAACTGCTTGGCGTTGAGGGCGGGGCCGGCGCCACCGAGACCGTCGGCGCCGTGGCACGAAGCACAGTTCGTCTGGTAGAGCACAGCCCCCTGATCGGCCAGCGACGCCAGGTGGACCTCGCGCGCCTCCTCCCGGCCCGACGGTTCGTAGAGGCGGTAGAGCGGAAAGGCGAGCACCGCGGCTCCGATCAAGACGAGACCCCAGGCGAGCCACCGGTTGGTGGACCGCTCGAGATCGGGGTCGGTCGGTCGTTCCGGCATCAATGACCGCCCGCGCACGACGGACCCCGCTTGGGTTCGTCGATCGACTCCGAGCCCGGGGGGGCGCCGTCCTCCAACGCCCCGGTGTCGACGTTCACGACGCCGTCCTCCAGCACCACCGGAAAACGATCCATCCCGCGCGGCGACGGTCCCGTCCGGTGCTCGCCCAACCGGTTGAACGCCGACCCGTGACAGGGGCACTCGAACTCGCCCGAGGACTCGCACCACGCCACCCGGCACCCGAGGTGAGGGCACTTCTCGGCGATCGCGATCACCTCGCCCTCGTGCTTCGTCAGGTAGGCGCGGGCGGCCGGGACAACGACCACGCCGCCCTCGGGTACTTCATCGGCGGTCACGGTCCGCACCACGCCGCCAAAACCGGTGGGGGTGCCCGGCCGAAGGAGATCCCAGCTGGTCCAAACCCCGGCGACCCCGATGAAGCCCAGCCCCCACTTCCAGGAGCGGCTCAGGAACTGGCGGCGATCGAGTTCACTCACAACTCACCATGCCATTCCTCCCAGGGCCACACCCAACCCCAGTTCGGTCCTCTGAAGGCGAAGCCGATGAGCGTCAGGAGGATCCACACCAACAGGAACACCGTGAAGGTCATCACTGCCACCTTGCGGAACCGGGGACCGAGACGGGGATTCCGATCGATGTAGGGAAGGGCCAGCATCCCGAAGACGATCGCAGTGGGCACCAGCACACCGGCCACCATCGGATGGAACCAGGAGAGCAGCTCCTGGAGTGCGGCGAAATACCAGGGGGCCTTCTCCGGGTTCGGGGTTTCGGTCGGGTTGGCGATCTCCCGCAGCGGGGCATCGAAGAGCAGCGCCAAGACCAAAACGAGCAACAGCGTCCCGATGGCGACGACGGCGTGCCGCACGATGAGGTGGGGCCACACCATGACGAGGTCTTGTTCATCGGGCACCTTGCGGTCCCCCGCCGCCGGTTTCCCGGGAACGATCCCGAGCACGCGCCGCCCGCCGACGACCTTCGGTTCAGGCATCGTCGGCCTCCGCAACGTCGAGCATGGCGTCCTTCCGCCACCTCCAGAGATGCACCGCCAGGAGCACCACGATCGCGGCGGGAAGGATCGCCACGTGCAGGACGTAGAACCGCA
Source organism: Acidimicrobiia bacterium (assembly GCA_041572755.1). GTDB lineage: Bacteria > Actinomycetota > Acidimicrobiia > Spongiisociales > UBA11373 > JBFELU01. The sequence goes on from JBFFRY010000028.1 coordinate 10,072, forward strand.
GCAGCGTCGCCGACCCCACCTGGGGCCCGCCCACGAGCATGTCGCTCACCGTGTCCCCGACCAGCGGCACGAATCCGGCCATCGAGGTTCCCACCGTGACGGCCCAATAGGCCAGCTGATCCCACGGCAGCAGGTAGCCGGTGAACGACAGCAGCAGCGTGAGCACCAGCAGCACCACGCCGACGACCCAGTTGAACTCCCGAGGGGACTTGTAGGCGCCCCGGTAGAAGACCCGGGCCATGTGGGCCGCCACCGCCAGCACCATCAAGTGGGCCGACCATCGATGCACGTTGCGAATGAACTGCCCGAAGGCGACCTCTGTCTGAAGGCTCTGGATGTCGCCGTAGGCCGACACCGGCGAAGGAACGTAGAAGAACATGAGGTAGACGCCGGACACGACGAGCGAGATGAACAGGGTGAGCGAGATCGCTCCGAGGAACCAGCTGTAGCGAAAGGTGAGCTCCTTGCGGCGCACCTTGACCGGGTAGATGTGGAGCAGGAAGCTCGACCAATGCCCGGCGGCCCGGTCCCGTTCGGTGACCCGCTCCGGAGAACGGAAGATCGACCGACCGATGTCGGACTCTCGCAATCGCCGGCCAAGACTCATCCCGGTACTCCCACTCGGGGCACCCCCACGCCGGTCCATACTCCCATGGCGAGTGCATCCGTGGGGCATCGCTCGATACACAGGCCACAGCGGATACAGGCTCGCTCGTCCAACAACAGGGCGGTGCCCGTCGCCCCCGGTTCCACCTCCGCCGCCGGGACCAGAGAGATCAGATCGAGGGGGCAGACGTCGGAGCACAACGCACAGAGCACACACCTGTCGATGTCCAGCAGGATGTTGGCGAAACACCTGAGGCATCGCTGTGCCTCGCAGCGGGCTTGCTCCTCGGTGAAACCGAGCTCCACTTCCCGCAGGCCGACCCGCCGCTCCGTATCGAGGGAAGGTATCGACAGCCGTTCGATCCTGTCGTAGACGTCGTCGAGCCGGTGGAACTGCTCGAGGGTGATCATCTCGCCTTCCTCGGGGTCGGGAGTGTCGCCCCCGAGGTACGTGTGGATGGAGGCTGCCGCCCGCCTCCCTTCGGCAACGGCCACGATCAGCGTGCGCGGACCGAATGCGGCATCGCCCGCCGAGAAGACCCCTGCCAGCGACGTCGCCAGCGTGTCCGGATCCGTCTCGACGGTCCGCCTCCCTGAGATGTCGGGTCCGGCATCGCCCCCGAGGGCCTCGACGTCGACCGCTTGACCGATCGCGAGGATCACGGTGTCGGCCGCGAGGATCCCCCGATCGTCCCGGTCGAAGACGGGGGCGAAGCGACCCTCGTCGTCGAACACCGACTCGACGCCGATCGTCTCGAGGCCGGTGACCCTCCCATCGTCGACCAGGATCTGGGTCGGGCCCCGGCGATGCAGAAAGGCGATCCCCTCTATCTCGGCTTCCTCGATCTCGAAACCGGCGGCCGGCATCTCGTGACGGGCCTCCAAGGCCACGATCGTGACCTCGGTGGCCCCGGCCCGCACCGCCGACCTGGCGACATCGACCGCCTCGGTGATGGTGGCCCGCTCCTCGTCCTCCCGAAACTCCACAGCGTGATCCCGGGCCTCCTCGTAGGCGGAAGCCCGCAAAGCCGTCCGGGCGGCGTCCATCGCGACGTTGCCGCCTCCGATCACGACGACCCTGCCGCCGATGTCGACCTCGAAACCCTGATTGACGTTGATGAGGAACTCGATGGCCCGGAACACGCCGTCGGCTTCATGGCCGGGAATGTCGAGACCGCGACCGAGGGAAGCGCCCGGAGCCAGGAGCACGGCGTCGTGACGCTCTCGCAGTTCGGTCAGCGTCACATCGCTCCCCAGCGCGGTGTTGAAGTGAACCTCGACCCCCAGATCGACGATGGCGGCGATCTCGGCTGCCAGCAACTCCCGATCGAGGCGGTATTCGGGGATCCCGAGCAGCATCATCCCCCCGAGGCGGTCGATGGCCTCATAGAGCTCCACCCGGTATCCATGCCGCCGCAGGTCGTGAGCCGCTGCCAGGCCGGCGGGGCCGCCCCCGACGATCCCCACCGATTCCGGGCGATCGAGGGGCGGCGGCGCAGCGACGTCCCGCCACGAATCGGTTCCGGCGGCTTCGACACCGTACTGCTCGGTCACGAAGCGCTTCAGCGCCCGGATGGCAATCGGTTGGTCGATCTCCCCGCGCCGGCATGCCTCTTCACACGGCGCGGCACAGACCCGGCCGCACACCGAGGCAAACGGATTGGGGAGCCGAGCGGTCAGATAGGCCGTGAGATCATCGCCGTCGGCGATGGCGGCCACGTACATACCGGCGTTGGTGTGCACCGGACATGCGGCCAGGCAGGGGATGTTCTCGTCGAAGAACGACAATTCCATCAGATGAGTCCGGCCCGCTGACCGATCCGCAGACCGATCACACCGGCACCGACGAACACGGCCCACACTCCGGCACCGATGAGATCACGGACCAGACTGGGCACGTCGGCGAGCACACGAAGACCGAGGACCCACGACGGCAGCCACACGGTGGCCACCACGAAGTACGCCACGATTCCCAGCGCGATCACGTACGACCCGCTCCACGACCGGGCACCCCTCATACCGAGCGATCCTACTCAGCGAAGCGCCGGCCCCGAAGCGGATTCCGCGCCCTCGGCGGAATCGGCCGCCTCGACCTGAGCCGCAAAGCCGTCGAGTTCGCCGGCAGACGGCTCATGGGTCCACACCTGGGCCCCGGCCAAGAGCTCCGCATGAGCGGTCTCCTGTCCCCGAGCGACGACGACCCGGAGCGGCGTGGCCGGATCGAGCACCTCCTGATAGCGCCTGAGGATGCGCCGGTGCTCGGGGCGATCCAAGTCGAGCTGGAACACCACCCCGTGAGCCGCATCGAGCTTGTCGCACGAGTCCTCGCCGAGCAGCGGGCACGGTGCATGCGCCGGACCGTGGCAGATGAGCACCGGGTGGCCGAGCCGTTCAAGCAGATCGCTCTCGAATTGAGCGGTCCCGGACGTCACGTCGAGGATCAGGCCATCATCCATCGCCGCCTCCCATACGCGAACCCACCTTGGCCGCGCTTCTCTTCCCAGGGTAGGGCCGAACGGCCCTCGTGTGCGCTGAGGCTCCCCGAGGCACTCCCCGAAAGGGCGACCCGGGAGGGGCACCTAGACTCGCCCGGATGACCCGGCCCCTGGTCGAGCTGCAGCGCGTCGGCGTCCGCATGGGCGAGACACCGATTCTGCGCGGACTCGACCTCACCGTATCCCCCGGTGAGGTCGTCGGCCTCGTCGGTGCCAACGGGTCCGGCAAGACGACACTCTTGCGGGTCATCGCCACCCTGCTCCCGCCCACGGAGGGGCGCGGCACGGTTCTCGGCGCTCACCTCGACGGAGAAGAGCGCTTCCAGGTTCGTTCGCGAATCGGCCTGATCGGCCACACCCCGGGCCTCTACCCCAACCTCACGCTGCAGGAGAACACCGAGTTCGTGGCCCGACTCACCGGAGTGCCCGACACCCGGGTCGGCGAGGTGCTCGACCGGGTCGGGCTCGCCGGTGCCCGTCATCGCAGGGCCGCTCAGTGCTCGCATGGAATGCAGCGCCGGGCCGAGTTCGCCCGACTGCTGCTCACCGAGCCCCACCTGGTGCTCCTCGACGAAGCCCACGCCGGCCTCGACCGCCACGCCGCCGACCTGGTCGCCTACATCATCGCCGGGGTCCGCACCAGAGGTGGCGGGTCGATCCTCGTTTCCCATGAGGACAACCGCATCGCACCGCTGGCCGATCGCGTGGTCGAGCTGCGCAACGGTGCGGTGGCCGAGAGGGGCTCGGCATGACCTTCTGGCGTCAAGCCCGCGAGATCGCCCGCAAGGACCTCCGGACCGAGATCCGAACGGGGGAGGTGTTCCTCGTGACCATCCCGTTCGGAGCGGTGGCGCTGATGCTCATCCCTCTGGCGATCGGGACCGACGCTCCCCTGCTGCGAGACATCGGACCCGGCATGTACTGGGTCGTCATCCTGCTGTTCGGGGTCCTGGTGGCACTCCGCCAGAGCGGTGTCGACGAAGGCCCGCAACTCGACGTGCTGGGCCTCCTCGGCGTCGACCCGGCAGCCCGTTTCGTCGGCCGGGCGGGGGCGACCACCCTGCTCCTCCTCGCCTTCGAACTGGCTCTCGGTCCTGTGGCACTCGCTCTCTACGATCCGGCCCCCAAGGGCTGGGGCTGGATCGCAGTGCTCATCCCCATGGTGGCGGTCGGTCTGGGGCTCCTCGGCACGCTGGCGGCGACGATCGCAGCGAGCATCGCCTCCTCGGCGCTGGTGCCGCTCCTGGTCGCCCCCCTGTCGGTGCCGATCCTTCTGGCTGCCGCGCAGACGATGGAAGGCTTGGCGCTGGGCAACACTATTGTGGGATGGATCCTGCTGCTGCTGATCATGGATCTTCTTCTCGCAGTGGCAGGCGTGCTGAGTGCCCGGCCACTTCAGGAGGCTTCTCGGTGAACGAGGGGGACGTGTGACACGAACGCGCATGCTCGAATCCGCGGCGGCGGTAACGCTCGTGGCGGCTCTGGTCACGGCACTGATCGTCGGCGAGGAACAGACCCAGGGCGACCTGGCCCGCGTGCTGTTCGTTCACGTGCCGGCGGCCTGGCTGGCCTACCTGGCCTTTGCGGTCACCCTCCTGGGAAGCGGCCTCTACCTCTGGAAGAAGGATCTGCGCTGGGACCGGCTGGCGGCGGCGTCCGCCGAGGTCGGTGTCTTCTTCACCGGACTCACCATCGCCCTCGGCATGATCTGGGGGAAGTCGACCTGGGGAGTGTGGTGGACCTGGGACGCCCGACTGGTGCTGACGGCTGTCATGTTCTTCGTGTACCTCGGATACCTGGCTCTGCGCCGGTCGATACCCGATCCGGTGGCCCGGGCCCGGCGATCGGCGTGGCTCGGGATCCTGGGCACCGTCCAGATACCGATCGTGCACTTCTCGGTGATCTGGTGGCGAACCCTGCACCAGCCACCGAGCATCCTGCGGCCCGGTGAGATGCAGATGGACCCCCCGTTTCGGGGTGCCCTCATGATGGCGCTGGTGGCATTCACCGTGGTGTACGCCGCGATGGTTCGCAGGCGGATGGAACTCGCCCGCCTCGAGGACGCCATCGAGGAGGCGATCAACGCCGAGGAACGCGAGGTGGCCGGCGCCGCCGTCACCGCTCCCCGCTACGAAGGGGGTCTCGGTGTCTGAGTGGGGCTGGGTGGCATTCGCCTACTCCGTCGCCTACGCGGCGATCATTTCCTACATCTCATGGTTGGCGTGGCGCGTCAGGTCGGCGCGCCGACGCTTCGAGGAGGTTCGATGAAGCGCTACCGATGGTTCGTGATCCCGGCGATTGGCTTGGCCGCCATCCTGTTGGGCTTCCTGCTCTTCAATCTGCAGGACAGCCTCGTGTTCTTCCGCACCCCCACCGAGGTGGTCGTCGACGCGGAACCCGATGGTGAGTCCCGGATGCGCCTCGGCGGGCAGGTCGTTCCCGGCACGGTCAACGAAACGGACTCGGGGGTGTCGTTCGAGGTCTCCGATGGGGAGAACAGCATCCTCGTCAACCACAGCGGCGCACCCCAGCAGCTCTTCCAGGAGGGCATCGGTGTCGTCGTCGAAGGCACCTGGGACGGCAGCCACTTCTCGTCGGACGAGATGATGATCAAGCACGACGAGCAGTACCGCACCGAGGACGGGGGCGTCTACAAGCCCGGCGAGGACTACAGCGAGTAGGGCGCCTCGAAACGCTCCTGGAGGAGGGCGCGCACGTAATCCGGCATGCCGTCCTCGATCGCACGTGGGTCGAAGCCGAGTTCCCGCCTCGCCTTGGCGTTGTCTGCCAGGTGGGTGATTCCGGCCACGGCTCGTAAGTGCTCGGCGCTCCCCCGCCATCTGGGGACCAACACTCCCAACGTAGCCGCCAGGCCGGCGGCTACCCGGAAGAGCAGGTGCGGGGTGAGCAACGGGCCCATCCGCTTCCCGGCCGCACGGCCGGCGAACCCCATCGCCCGGCGCAGCGAATACGGCATGCCGGTGAGGTTGTACGTCTCCCCGGACGTGCCCAGGTCCATCGCCAGGAGGTGGCCGTAGGCGACGTCCTCGACGTGAGCCCAGTTGTAGGCGGTGCGGGTGGGAACGAGCGGCGCCCGGCCCACCAGGTGGCGACCGAACACGCCGCCCATGCGGCTGGTGTCCTGAGGGCCGTAGGTGATGCCGGGAACCACGATCACCAGGGGGACCTGGCGCCGCGACAGCGGGAGCGCCACGTCGTAGTGGGCCGACCACTTGGAACGGGCATACCGGGTGACGTGCCTGCCTTCGTACCGATAGGCCTCGTCGACGACCCGGCCCCTCGTGTCCCCGTACACCACGACATCGCTGGTGTAGACACCCTTGGGCACTCGCAACTCCCGCATCAACTCGAGCACGTTCCGGGTGCCCTCGATGTTGACCGTCTCGATCGTCCTTCTATCCCGGTCGCCGAGGTGGGTGTATGCGGCCAAGTGGAACACCCCGTCGGCACCCCGCATGCCCCTCCGCATCGACTCCTTGAGCGTGACGTCGCCGATGTGAGGGCGGACCCCATAGGGAGCCAGTGCCCGGGCCTGCGCCTGGGTGCGCACCAGGACCGTGACGCTCTCTCCGCGAGCGAGGAGCTGCGAAGTCACGTACCCGCCGATGAATCCGGTCGCTCCGGTCACGAAGAAGTGCATCCGGTTCGGCATCCTATTGCGCCGGGCGACCCGGCGGCTCCACCCCGGAGCCCGGGAACCTTCCCGGTGCCGACTATCCCAGCAGCATCGAGGGCTCGATCCGGTCGACGAGCCGGGCACCGGCGTCGGCGATCGCCTGCCGCTCACCGTCGTCGCGGATCACCCCGATGGTGCGCATACCGGCCGCCACAGCGGCCCGGGCGCCGAAGCCGGTGTCCTCGACGGCGACGCACCGATCGGCCGGAACGCCCAGCCGCTCGGCGGCCAGCAGGTAGACGTCGGGATCCGGCTTGCCTCGCCGCACCTCGTCGCCGGCTGCGGTGGCCTCGAAGAACCCGGCCAATCCGGCCATCCGCAAGGTCACTTCGAGACGGGACCGGGGGCTCGTAGTCGCCACCCCCTGAGGAACCCCCGCCTCCGCCACGGCCCGCACCCCCGCCAGGGCATCCTCGAACACCTTCAGCCCTCCGGAAAACGAATCGGTGAGGGCCGCCAGCAGCTCCGGCCAGAGGTCGGCGGCTGCGGGGAGGGGCCGTTCAGACCCCAGGGCTCGCAGGTGCGAGTAGGTCGGGAGGAAACCCAAGCCGGTGCACGCGGCCACGTCGGCGGGACGCGCCGGGCTTCCGTATCGGGGAAGGACCGCCATCCATGCGGCCACGGAGTGCGGTTCCGAGTCGACCAGCACCCCGTCGCAGTCCCACACGACGGCGCGCATTCAGGCCCGTTCGCGGATCAGGCTGCTCACCCGCTTCGGGTCCGCTTTGCCGCCGGTCGCCTTCATCACCAGGCCCACGAAGAAGCCGATCAGCTTTTGGTCGCCGCCCGCCAGCCGGGCCCGCTCATCGGGATGGTCTTCGAGCACGGCGTCCACCGCGGCCTCGAGGGCTCCCTCGTCGGCTATCTGCATCAGATCCCGGCTCTCGGCGACCCGGCGGGGTGATCCCTCCCCGTCCAAGACGCCGACCAGGACCTGCTTGGCCGCCGTCGTCGAGAGTTCATCGGTCGCGACCATCGCCACCAGTTCGGCCAGGTGATCCCCGGTCAGGCCGGTGTCGGCGAGCAAGGCGTCCGCTCTCCGCAGGTGCGCGGTCACCTCCCCGGTCAGCCAGTTGGCGGCGGCCCGGGGCTCGGCACCGGCGTGCAGCGCCGCCTCGAACACCACGGCCAGATCGGCGCCCTCCGCCACGAGCCGGGCCGCTTCGGCGTCGAGGCCGAGCTCCCGGTAGCGGGCCCTGCGGGCGGACGGCAGCTCGGGCAGCCGGGCCGCCAGCCCCTCGCGCCGGTCGTCGTCGATCACGATCGGAACCAGATCCGGTTCGGGGAAGTAGCGATAGTCGGAAGACTCCTCCTTGCTCCTTCCCGGCTCGGTGACCCCGGCCTCCTCATCCCAGTGCCTGGTCTCCTGAGCGACCTCTCCACCGCCATCGAGGACGCGTTGCTGCCGGTCGATCTCAAATGCGAGTGCCCGCTGCAGGGAACGCAGTGAGTTCATGTTCTTGACCTCGACCTTGACCCCCAACTCGTCGCCGCCCTCCGGCCGAACGGACACGTTGGCATCGAAGCGGAGGCTCCCCTCTTCGAGCTTGGCATCGGACACACCGAGGGCCAGCACGATGGAACGCAGCTCCATGCCGTAGGCGCGTGCCTCCTCGGGGGTGCGGAGATCGGGTTCGCTCACCACCTCCATGAGCGGGATCCCGGAGCGATTGAAATCCAGCAGTGCGGCCTCGGCGGCGTGGATCCGACCCGACTCGCCCAGGTGAGTGCTCTTGCCGGTGTCCTCTTCGAGGTGAACCCGGGTGATGCCGATTCGACGGGTGCCTTCATCCGCCTCCACCTCGAGGTGGCCGTCCACGCACAGCGGCAGGTCGAACTGGGAGATCTGGTAGTTCTTCGGCAGATCGGCGTAGAAGTAGTTCTTTCGATGGAACAGGGACTCGGGCGAGATCGTGCACCCGAGCGCCAGGCCGAGCGACACGGTCCACTCGATGGCCCGCTCGTTGGGAACCGGCAGGGCCCCGGGGAGTCCGAGGCACACCGGGCAGATGTTGGTGTTCGGTTCCGCACCGAAGTCGACCGGACATCCGCAGAACATCTTCGAGCGGGTGCGGAGCTCCACATGGGTCTCGATACCGATCACGGCTTCGTAGCTCATGCCGCCCCTTCCGAGGTGGCGAGCGCCGGTCGTTCCCCGAAGCCGGCCAGTGACTCAACGGCCTTGGCGGCCCGGAACATGACCGCCTCGCCGAGCGCCGGGGCCAAGACCTGGAGACCGACCGGAAGCCCGTCGCCGTCGAGAGCGACCGGCACCGAGATCCCCGGCTGTCCCAGCAGGTTCGAGGGGATGGTGCACAGGTCGCTCAGATACATGGAGAGGGGGTCGGCGGTGCGGTCCCCGATCGGGAATGCGGTACTCGGGCTGGTCGGCGACACCAGCACGTCGACCCGCTCGTAGGCGGCCTCGAAGTCGCGGATCACCATCGTGCGGACCTTCTGTGCCTGCCCGTAGAACGCCTCGTAATACCCGGCGGAGAGTGCATAGGTGCCCAGCAGGATCCGCCGGGTCACCTCAGGTCCGAACCCGTCGCGCCGGGTCCCCGCCATCATCTGCTCAACGCTCTCCCCGGCGATCCGGGGGCCGTAGCGGACCCCGTCGAAGCGGGCCAGATTGGCGGAGCACTCCGCCGGAGCGATCAGGTAGTAGGCGCTCAAGGCGTGCTCGCACGACGGCAGCGAGAGGCGCTCGACCCTGGCTCCCGCACCTTCGAGTCGATCGACCATGGCGGCGCAGGCCGCGGCCACCTCCGGGTCGATTCCCTCCCCGCTGAGCTCCTCGATCACTCCCACCCGCAACCCGTCGACGCCGGCGTCGAGGGTGGGGCGGATCTCCGGCAGCTCGCCTCGGTATGACGTGGCGTCGGCCGGGTCGTGACCGGCGATCGCCTCGAAGAGCGTCACCGCATCATCGACCGTGCGGGTGATCGGACCGATCTGGTCGAGGGACGAGGCGAAGGCTATCAATCCGTAACGGCTCACCAGGCCGTACGTCGGCTTCATGCCGACGATGCCGCACAGCGAGGCCGGCTGGCGGATCGAGCCCCCGGTGTCCGAGCCGAGAGCGCCCAGGGCCGACCCGACGGCCACCGCCCCGGCCGAACCGCCCGACGACCCGCCCGGCACGCGATCCGGATTCCAAGGGTTGCGGGTCGGGCCGTAGGCCGAGTTCTCGGTCGAAGACCCCATGGCGAACTCGTCGAGGTTGGTCTTCCCCACGAAGACGGCGCCACCCCGGCGAAGCCGCGCCACCGCAGTGGCGTCGTAGGGGGGCTCATACCCCGCCAGGACCCGCGAGGAGCAAGTGGTCTCGAGGCCTCGGGTCACCATGTTGTCCTTGACCGCGATGGGGATACCCTGCAACGGGCCCCGGTCCTCCCCGGCGGCGAAGGCGGCGTCGGCGGCCTCGGCCGCCGCTTCGGCCCCGGCGGTATCCAGGGTCAGATAGTTGTGGAGCTGCGACTCGGTCATGGAAGCGCGCCGGCGGACCGCTTCCAGCAGGCTCCGACTCGTGAGTTCGCCGGACCGCAGTGCCCGCCCCGCCTCGGCGATCGTCAGATCTGCGGGGTCGCTCACGACTCCTCCAGGAAGGGCGGCACCCGGAAGTAGGGGCCCTCTCGGTCCGGCGCCTGGGACAGCACCTCCTCACGATCGAGGGTGTCGGACACCTCGTCGGGACGGAAGGCATTCACCATCGGAAGCGGGTGGGCGGTCGGTGGCACGTAGTCGGTGGGGAGGGCCTGGATGCGGGCGGCGTGCTCGAGGATCACCCCGAGCTGGGCCCCGTACCGCTCCATCTCCTCGGCGGTGAGGCCGATCCGCGCCAGGCGGGCCACCTTGGCAATGTCGATGTCGATGGGCACGGGCGGCATGGTACCCCTGTGGGTGACCGCTCCTAGAGTCGCCGAATGCTGCGCTGTTTCGGACTGGACCCGGCGTGGTCGGATCGCCATCCGTCGGGCCTGTGCGTGCTGGACGGGGAGGGCCGGCTGCTCGAGGAAGCCACGGTCGAAGGCGACGACGCCATCGTCGGCTTCGTGACCCGCCACCTCAGCGGCCCGGCCATCATCGCCGCCGACATCCCACTGGTGGTCCGCACCGAAGCCGGGGCCCGTCCCTGCGACCGGCAGGTGGCCGCCGCCTACGGATCCCGATGGGCGGCGCCCCATCCTGCCAACCGGTCACTGTTCCTTCGCCGCTACGGCCGGATCCGGGGGGAGGACCTCGCCGCCCGTTTCGCCACGATGGGCTTCCGGCTCCCCGAAACAGACGGTGAGCGGGTGCTCATCGAGGTCTACCCCCACCCGGGCCTCGTGGAGGTCTTCGACCTGCCCCGCCGCCTCGCCTACAAGAAGGGCACGGTCGCCCAGCGGGCGGCGGGAGTCCAACATCTCGCCGCGCTGCTGGGGAGCCTGGCCGACGCCGACCCGCCGCTCGTCGCCCCACCCCTCACCGTGCCCGCCGGTGGCCGAGCCCTCAAGCGGACGGAGGATCTCCTCGATGCCCGCTTCTGCGCCTGGACGGCGCTGGTGTGGGCGGTCCACGGCACCGGGGGCGTCACGATCTTCGGGGATCCCGGCGGCGAACACATCGGCGTGACGACCCTCAGGACGTCAGGAACCGCTGCAAGGCGGTGAAGGCCGTCGCCAGGTTCGCCGTTGCCACCGACTCGGTCGACCGGTGGGCCTCGGCGGTCTCCCCGGGTCCGTAGTTCACCGCGGGGATGCCGCGTGCGGTCAGCCTCGCCACGTCGGTCCAGGCCTGTTTGGCCGTCCGGGGGGCGCCGCTCACCGTCGCCAGCCTCTCGAGATGGGGGTTGCCTTCGGGGATGGGGGCCGGCGGGGCTCGATCGATGATCTCGATCGTGTCGGCGGCGGCGGCCACCTCCCGGAGCCGTTCCTCCGCCTCCTCGAGCGTCCGGTTCGGAGGGAATCGATAGTTCACGTTGACCTCGAAGGCGGCCGGGATCACGTTGCGGGCCACCCCACCGCGAGCCGTGGTGAGGCTGAACAGTTCGAGGAACTCGAGCCCGGCGACGTCGGTCGGCTCCGGGCGCCGGGCGGCCATCTCGGTGAGCCACGGGATCGCCCTGGTGATGGCGTTCTCCCCGAGCCAGGGGCGAGCACTGTGCGCCGCCTTCCCTGCAAACCCGACGAGTGCGTTGATGGCTCCTTGACAGCCGAGCTGCAGCTCGAGATCGGTGGGTTCCATGACGACGGCGAACGCCGCTTCGGCGAGCCAGGTCAGGGCATCGAGCACGTCTTCCAGGCCGTTCTCGTGCGAGGGGCCCTCCTCCCGGTCGTAGAACACACCCACGACGTCGTAGGGCCCGGCCGCCACCGCATCGTCCTCGAGGAGCGCGATCATCACCGCCAGGCCCGCCTTCATGTCGGAGGCCCCCAGGCCCTCGACCCGGTCGCCGGCGATCCGGGCGGCCGCATTGTCCTGGGCGGGCACGGTGTCGAGGTGCCCGTAGAGGGTGATCTGGGGGCGGCCCGTCGGATGGCCCACCACGAGGGCGTTCCCGACGCGCTGGATGGCATCGGCCCCGTACCGTGGCGAGAGGCGCCGGGCCACGGCGGTGCACAATGCCTCCTCCTCGCCGGTGACCGACGGCGTGTCGATGAGCCAGATCAGGTCGTCGACGATCACTCAGGAGCCTCAAACAGCCGCAGGGCCTCGTTGGTGGCGATCTTGGCATCGGTCGAAGCCGACCGCTGCCCGATGATGAGGGCGCACTGCAGTTCGAAGGTGCCGGCCGGGAAGGTCTTGGGACGCGACCCGGGGATCACCACAGATCTTGCGGGCACCCGGCCCCGGTATTCGATCGGCTCGGGCCCGGTGACGTCGATGATGGGGGTCGATGCGGTGATCGTCGTGTTGGCGCCGAGCACGGCTTCTTCCTCGATCACGACCCCCTCGACGAGGATGCATCTGCTCCCGATGAACGCCCGGTCCTCGACGATCACCGGCCGCGCTCCCGGCGGCTCCAGCACCCCACCGATCCCGACCCCGCCGGAGAGATGCACGTCCCGACCGATCTGAGCACAGGAACCGACGGTGGCCCAGGTGTCCACCATCGTGCCCGAACCGACCCAGGCGCCGATGTTCACGTAGCCGGGCATCACGACCACGCCGGGTTCGCAGAACGCCCCGTAGCGGACGGTGCCCGGGGGCACCACGCGGACTCCCGCTTCCGAGAGGCCGTGCTTGGTGGGGATCTTGTCGTGGTACTCGAACGGGCCGGCCTCCATCGTCTCCAGGCCGGCCAGGCGGAAGTACAGCATGATCGCCTGCTTGACCCACTCGTTGACCACCCACTCGCCGTCCCGCTTCTCGGCCACCCGAAGCTCGCCGCGATCCAGCTTGGCGATGGTGTCCTCGACCGCCGGCCCCGCCTCGCCGAGGAGATCGAGATCCTCGTACGCCCTGCGAATCAGCTCTTGAGACATTGCTCCACCACCTCGACGGCCTCGGCGCACTCGGAGATCGTGGGAACCAGGGCCAGGCGCAGATGGCCTTCACCGCCGGGGCCGAAAGCCGAGCCCGGCGAGACCACCACTCCGGCGGCGAGTAGCTTCTTGGCGACCGCCACGTCGTCTTCGACCTCGACCCACAGGTAGATACCGGCCCGGGAGGCCACCACCTCGTAGCCCATCCGCCGAAACGAGTCGGCCAATATCGACCGCTTGCGGGCGAAGATCTCCCTCCGCTCCGCGGTGTGGGCGTCGTCGGACCAGGCGGCAACAGCGGCCGCCTGCACGAACTCCGCGGAGGCCACCCCGACCGAAGCACGCAGCTGGGCCAGAGCGTCGACCGCGTCGACATCACCCACGAAAGCACCACTGCGGTAGCCGGTCATCCCCGACCGCTTCGAGAGGCTCAGGTAGGACAGGACGCCGCGGCCACCCTCGCCGGCCGCCTGCAGGATCGACGGGGGTGGTGCTCCCTCGTAGAGATCTGCGTAGCACTCGTCACTGAGCACCAGCACGTCGTGGTCCCGCGCCCTGTCCACCAGCGCCGCCAGGTCGGCGAGCTCCGTCACCGCCCCGGTCGGATTGTGGGGGTTGCACACCCACACCAGGCGGGCCCGGTCCCACACCTCGGCGGGGATGTCGTCGGCACGGAGCACGAAGTCCCCTCCGAGGCGGATGCCGATGGCGTCGGCCCCGGCAAAGCGGGCCCCCCGCTCGTAGATGGGATAGCCGGGGGTTCCGAAGACCACCGCGTCGCCCGGCGAGACGAATGCGAGGGGCGTCGAGAAGATCGCCTCCTTGGATCCTGAGGTCGGGACCACCTGTCGGACCGGATCCACCGTGACCCCGAAGCGGCGTTCCAGGTAGGCGGCCACGGCTTGGCGCAACTCGGGCAGGCCCCGCACCGTCGGGTACTGGGACACTTCGGGGACCGCCGTGCGGAGCGCCTCCGGGATGAAGGGTGGGGTCGGTTCGCGCGGGTCGCCGATCGAGAAGTCGATCACCCGTTCACCGGCGGCCCGCATGTCGCGGGCGAGCGCCTGCAACTCGGTCATCGCATAGGCGCCCAGCTCCTCGAGCACGGGGTTCTTCCGCATCGATGCAACGCTAGCGGGCACGGGCATCCCCGCCGGGCGGCCGTATCATCACGAGGTGCCGCGCCACCGCCTCGTCTACACCGGGCTGACGCTCGCACTCGCCGCGCTCGTTGCGGCCGTCGTCTGGCTCATGCCCGCCGGAGAGGAGTCGGGCCTCCCCGAGCCCCTCGAAAGCGTCTTCCCGGAGCCCGGCGACGCCGTCGTACGGCAGACCGTGGTGGAGGTCGATCTCCCGGTCGGCTATGTGATCGAGCTGTGGGTGGACGGCGATCCCGTTCCCCCATTCGAGATCGGCGTGACCGAGTCGACGGGCCGGTGGGTGTGGCAGCCGGGTCCGGGCCGATCGGTGGAGCAATGGTCTGCCGGGGGCCACACCGTTCGCATCACCTGGGATCGCCCGCTGGGCCGGCCCGATCCGGGCGAGTTCGAATGGAGCTTCCGGATTCAGTAGACCCGGAAGCAGCAACACCACCGACGACGCCCTTGCCCCCGGCACCTGTCGGGAGCAAGCTCGGATCGGCTAGCCGGCTCCCCAGTCGACCCAGACCGTGCCCGGATCGTCGGCATCGACCTTCACGGACAGTTCTGTGCCGGGAGCGAGGCGCCCGACCTGGCTCATCGGCACGATCTGTCTCAGGGTCGCCGGATACGGAGGCCGTCCTTCCCTGTAGACGAGGAGCTCGATCTCCATGACCGGCTGCATGTTGGCCAGGGTGCCGGTGTCGCGAGCGGCACTCACCCGAGCCGAGGCCGGTTCCCCGGATTCGGCGATACGCGCCGCCGCCGTCTGTTGCGCCATCATCTCGGTGGTGGCCTCGATCGCCGCCGAGGCCTGACGCATCTGAGCTGCCGGATCCCAGTCCTTGGATACCTCCTTGGACTGGTCCGACAGCTTCTTCAGGTCCTTGAAGAAGCCCATGTCAGATGGAACGCGCTTGCTGATAGAGATTGCCGAAGTGCACGGACAGGGCCATGTTCCCCTTGAACCTCTCGTTCCAACCGTCGTACGCGGCCTGCCACGCCTCCGGGGTCAGCCCGTGCAGCTGGACGAAGCTCTCGATGCCGGCCTGGTCGAGCTTCCGCTCGCCGACCGCTTTCGCGAGTTCCGCGTACTTCTCGAGGGTGACTCCTTCGATCGGTTCGAGCAGCGCGGGATCGATCGCCTCGGCACCGGCCGACGCTCCGGCGGCGGCGGCCATTTGAGCCGCCTGCAGCTCCTGCGCCTGCGCCCCCATCTTCTGGGCCTGCTCGATCATCCCCGGAGCCTCAGACACCATCTTCTTCATGTCTTTGATCTTCTTGAAGGCAGCCATGGATCTCCTTCCTCATACCCTCGCCCCCTGCTTCGGACCATACTCCTCGCGCCTCTGGGCCGCCGGAGCTTCGGGCGGGAACGCGACGCCACCCTTGGGCGCTGCGGGGCCCAATGATCGGAGTGGCCCGCCTCAACGCCCCGGTGCGCTCAAAGCGGTGATGAACAGGTCGACGACGTCCTTGGCGCCCATCACGGTGGTGACCTCGAGCGGGTAGACGTCACCGGAGCCGGTCGTCATGGTGAAGTAGCACATCCGGTCGGTGTGCTCCACGGCAACCCTCAGGTCCCGACGCGGCCAGCGCGCCGCCTCCTTCTTGATCTTGAACTTGAAGCCGCGGGGCCTGTAGTCGAAGGCGTAGACCGTGTCGCTCCCCACGGCGATGAACACGGGATTGGGGAGTTCCGACAAGCGATCCGGCCCGACCATCCCTCCCGTCAACTTCGAGAGCAGCACCGCACTCATCGAGCCGGCATGGCTGCACGTCATCGCTGCCTCGATCGGTTCGTCGCAGTGAGGCGCGACCGAGTCGACCATCTTGGCCATTTGCTTTGCTGCATCCATCGGTGACCTCTCACGCTCGGGGGCCGTCACCCCGAAGGTAGGCGCAAACAACCCGGCGTGCCGGGCGAATCGGCATCGGCTTTGGTGACCCGGAACCGGCCCGCCGACAGCGCCCGAGGAACCCGTATCCTTCCCCCGTCAGATCGGCGAGCAACGGAGACCCCCGATGAGCAGCGAGCAACTGGCCAAGATCCGCGACGGAGCCGGGTTCGTGGCCGCGCTCGACCAGAGCGGCGGCAGCACCCCGAAGGCGCTCCGCCTCTACGGCGTCGGAGAGGACGCTTACGCCAACGACGACGAGATGTTCGACCTCATCCACGAGATGCGGACTCGCATCATCACCAGCCCCAGCTTCAACGGTGATCGCATCCTCGGCGCCATCCTCTTCGAGATGACCATGGACCGCGATATCGCCGGGATGGGCTCGGCCGAGTACCTCTGGAAGGTCAAGAACGTGGTGCCGTTCCTGAAGGTCGACAAGGGCCTCGCCGACGAGGCCGAGGGCGCCCAGGTGATGAAGCCGATCCCGGACCTCGAATCACTCCTCGAGCGAGCGAAGCAGAAGGGTGTCTTCGGCACCAAGATGCGCTCGGTCGTCAAGTTGGCCAACCCGGCGGGCGTCGACGCCGTCGTCGACCAGCAGTTCGAGATCGGCAAGCGGATCCTGGCCGCCGGGCTGGTGCCGATCATCGAGCCCGAGATAGACATCCACAGCCCGGAGAAGGAGGAGGCGGAGGCCCTGCTCAAAGGGGCCATCGTCCGCAACCTGGAAAGCATCCCCGCCGGAGCCCTCATCATGCTGAAGCTCACGCTTCCCGAGGAACCCGGGTTCTACACCGAGCTGGTGGAGCACCCGAAGGTGCTCAAGGTCGTGGCACTGTCCGGCGGCTACACCAGGGCGGAAGCCAACGACCGGCTGGAACGCAACCCGGGCATGGTGGCCAGCTTCTCGCGGGCCCTCACCGAAGGTCTCTCGGCGCAGCAGAGCGACGAAGAGTTCGATGCCATGCTGGACGAGTCGATCGGGAGCATCTTCGCGGCTTCGATGGCCTGAGGCCCGGCCACCCGTGGCGGCGAGGACGCATCACGCTCTCCGGCGGAGGGTCCCCGAGTCCCGTCCTCTTATGCCGGTGCGACGGTCAGGCGCCGTATTGCGCCCGGAACTCGTCACCGAGCCGCAACAGCTCTGCCGCCCCTTCGGGTGACGAACACCAGAGATCGGGATAGGCGTTCCAGCTGTGCGGCACGCACAGGGTGCCTCTGAAGGTCTCATCGAACACCCCGGGGTGGGTGTCGCGCACCCACAGCACCGCATCGTTGGCCACCACGAACAGGTCCGGTTGGCTCGCAGGCGGGAACACGAACTGGAGGCTGGCCACCATGCCGTCGGCCACCTCCAACACCCAGGTGATCGGTGTCTCGACTCCAAGCGGTCCGCTGAGCTCGTCAGACGTCTGAGTGGTGCAAGTCACCTTCGTGTCGTCGGACGGAGTGCACTCCTCGACGACCACCGCCTGCTCCAGGCCCATGTAGAAGCCGAGGTCCGAGTACATGCCCGCCGTCTCGGTCGAGTCCCCTTGGATCGTGGCACCTTCGGCAAACCACCCGAAGAACGCAATGACATCACCGGAGTTCCAGGTGTCGATGACTGCCTGGGCGACCTCGACGGGCGTTTCGGCCGCCGCCGCCGTGGTCGTCGTCTCCTCGGCCGCCGCAGTCGTGGTCGTCGTCTCCTCGGCAGCCGCAGTGGTGGTGGTGTCGGCGTCGTCGCCCGACTCTGAGTCCCCCGAGCCGCAGGCCGCCACCACCAGTCCGGCCACCACGATCACGCTGATCCAACGCCTCACACACCCCTCCTGGTCGATGGCCACACCCCACCACGAAGACCCCCCCCCCGTACCAGGGGCGAAGGACCCCGGTGCCCGAGCATCGTTCCCAAGGGGCTCCGGCGCCGCGGTCACCCGAGTGCGGCCGCGCCCTCCCTCAGCAGCCGGGCGAACCCCGCCTCATCGAGCACCGGCACGCCGAGGCTCTGCGCCTTGTCGGCCTTCGACCCGGGCGAGGCGCCGGCGATCACGACGCTGGTCTTCCCGGACACCGAGCCGGTGACCCGTCCGCCGCGGTCCTCGACTGCGAGGCGGGCCTCATCGCGAGTGAACCCCTGCAACGTGCCGGTGAGCACCACCGTGACCCCAGCGAGGAGGTCCCGCGCTTCGCCCTCCGCTTCGGGGTCGGCGGTACGAACGCCGGCAGCCTGGAGCTTCTCCACGAGAGCCCGGTTGGCGGCGTCCCCGAACCAGGCCTGCACCGCCAGGGCGATCTCCGGACCGATCCCGTCGATCGCCGCCAGGTCGTCCTCCGCCGCCCCGGCGAGCCGATCGACGGTCACGAAGTGGCGCGCCAGTTGGCGGGCGACCGTTCCCCCGACGTGAGGGATGCCCAGGCCGATGAGGAGGCGGGCCAACGGCCGATCCTTGGCGGCCTCGATCGACGCCATCAGGTTCCCCACCGAGATCTCCCCCCAGCCCTCGAGACCCGCAAAGGACTGCGGGGTCAACGAGAAGATGTCGGCCGGGTCGGCGATGAGATCCTCCCGCAAGAGCAGGTCGACGGTCTTGTACCCGAGGCCCTCGATGTCCATGGCGTTGCGGCCGGCGAAGTGGAAGAGGTATTCCCGCAGGCGGCTGGGGCAGGCGAAGCCCCCGGTGCACCGGGCGACGGCCTCGCCCTCCAACCGCACGATGGGATTGCCGCAGAAGGGGCACTTCCTCGGCATGCGCCAACGCTTCTCCGAACCGTCCCGAAGCGAGGCGACGGGGGCGACCACTTCGGGGATCACATCGCCGGCCCGGCGCACGACCACGACGTCCCCGATCCGGACGTCCTTGCGAGCCACCTCATCCTGGTTGTGGAGAGTGGCATTGGTGACGGTCGCCCCGCCGACGAACACCGGCTCCAAGACGGCGTAGGGCGTCACGGCCCCGGTGCGCCCCACGTTGACCTCGATCCCGAGGAGGCGAGTGGTCTGCTCCTCGGGAGGGAACTTGTAGGCAACGGCCCACCGAGGGCTCTTGGCGGTGAAGCCGAGGGCCCCCTGGTCGGGGAGCGGATCCACCTTCACCACCACCCCATCCGTCTGGTAGGGAAGGTCGTGGCGTCCCGCCTCGGCCCGGGCCGTGTAGTCGAGCACCTCCCGGAGCGAGGCGCAGGCCTCGGTCTCCGGATTGACCGGGAACCCGTGGCCGGCCAGCCACTCCAGGCTCTCGGTGTGGGAAGAGAACGAGGGACCCCCCTCCACGAACCCCAGCTGATAGACCCAGATCGAGAGCTTCCTCGACGCGGTGACGGCCGGGTCCTTCTGGCGGACGGCGCCGGCGGCCGCGTTGCGGGGGTTGACGAACAGGCGCTCCCCGGCTTCGGCCTGGGCGGCGTTGAGCTCCTCGAATGCGGCCAGCGGCATGTACACCTCACCGCGGACCTCCATGACCGAAGGGGCGTCGTCCCCCAGCACCGCGAGAGGGATGCTGCGGATCGTTCGCAGCGCCGCGGTGACGTCCTCTCCGGTCGTGCCGTCGCCCCGGGTGGCCCCTCGCACCAGGGTCCCGCCCTCGTAGGTGAGCGACACCGCCAAGCCGTCGATCTTGAGCTCACAGGCGAAGCCGCCGGGGGCTCGCGCCAGCTGCCGCTCCAGCCGGGTCTCCCAAGCCTCGAGGTCTGCCGCCGACTCGGCGTTGTCGAGCGAGAACATCCGCTCCCGGTGCACCACCGGCGCAAAGGCGTCCGACGGCGGGGCGCCGACACGCTGGGTCGGCGAGTCGGAGGTCACCAGCTCGGGTTGCCCGGTCTCGAGGGCGCGAAGCTCGCGCATGAGGGCGTCGTATTCGGCGTCCGAGATCTCCGGGGCATCCAGCACGTGATAGAGGTACTCGTGACGCCGCAGCAGGCTCCTGAGCTCCTCGATCCGGCTCACCGACCACCTCGCAACGGGGCCACGATCGTGCCCCCACCGACGACTTCGTCGCCGTCGTAGAGCACGGCGGACTGCCCGGGTGCCACCGCCGCCACCGGTTCGGCGAACCACACCTCCCACTCCCCCGACCCGGTGGGGGCGATGCGCGCCCCGACCGGGTCCGACCGGTAGCGCACCTTGACCTCGAACCCGTCATCGGTCGGGGGGCGCCCCGCCACGAAGGACATCGCCGCCACCCGGCATCCGTCGGCGAGGAGATCCTCGGGACCACCGACGACGACCGTTCGCTCGTCGGGCCGCACCGCCACCACGTACCTCGGCTCACCGACCGAGATCCCGAGGCCCCGGCGCTGCCCGATCGTGAAGCCGGCCACCCCGTCGTGCCGGCCGAGCACCCGGCCGTTTCCGTCGACGATCGGGCCGGGCTGGGATCCCCCGGGCACGCGGGCACGGAGGAAGCCCCGGTAGTCCCCGGCCACGAAGCACAGATCCTGGCTGTCGGGCTTGGAGGCGGTGCGCAGGCCGATCCCGGCGGCTATCTCCCTGACCTCCGACTTCGGCATCTCCCCGACCGGGAAGCGAACCCGGGACAGCTCCTCCTGGCCGAGCATGTGGAGCACGTAGGACTGGTCCTTGGCGCCGTCGACCGCCCGCCGGAGTCGGCGGCGCCCGCCGTCGGTGGCGTCGACCCGGGCGTGGTGGCCGGTCACCAACACCTCGCACCCCAGCTCGGAGGCGTGTTGCAGCAGCGCACCGAAGCGGATGCTGCGATTGCAGGCGACACAGGGGTTGGGCGTCCGGCCCGCCAGG
Source organism: Acidimicrobiia bacterium (assembly GCA_041572755.1). GTDB lineage: Bacteria > Actinomycetota > Acidimicrobiia > Spongiisociales > UBA11373 > JBFELU01. The sequence continues at coordinate 31,118 of JBFFRY010000028.1, forward strand.
TAGTGCTCGCCGAAGGGATCCACGACGTCGCGAGTGAAGCGATCGACGTAGTCGAGCACGTAGTGCCGAACGTCGAGCGCCGCCGCCACCCGGCGAGCGTCGGTGGCGTCGCCCACGGTGCAGCACCCGGCCGTCGACGGACCATCCCACTGCTTGAGGGTGACCGCAATCACCTCGTGGCCCTCCTCCACAGTGAGCGCGGCGGCAACGCTGCTGTCGACTCCGCCCGAGAGGGCGACGAGAGCCTTCATTGCAGGCCCTCCAGTGCTTCGAGCACCAACCGGGCGGCATCGTCCCCGTCGCCGGCCCGGGTGGTCCACCCGAACGTGAACCGCACGCTCGACGCGGCCTCCTCGGCCGACATGCCCATGGCCTCCAGCACGTGAGATGGTGCCAGGGCCCCGCTGTGACATGCCGATCCCGCCGAAGCCGCCAGCCCGATCCCATCCAAGCGGATGAGCAGCGTCTCCGCCGCAACCCCCGGGAACCGGAGGTGGGAATGCTGGACCAGGCGATCCCGGGGAGCGGTGACCACCAGCCCGTCGACCTTTGCGGCGAGGGTCTCCTCGAACCGCCGCCGCTCCTCAGAGACGGTGGCCCGGAACCGATCCCGATCGGCGGCGG
>JBFFRY010000029.1:0-29257 GCA_041572755.1 Acidimicrobiia bacterium
ACGAGATCTCGGATCGATCGCCAGAGGTCACCAAGACCGCAACGAGCACGGCGATGACCGCCATCGCCAGCGTCGCCAATCCGAGCCTGATCCAGCGGAGGCCACCCGGCGAAGAGCCGCCCCCCGAGGGAGCACCGGCCGCCTGCGCCGCCGCAGCCGACACGATGCCCTCCCGCACCTCCGCCGTGGGCGAGGCGCCGATGGCGTCATCGAACATCTCTTGGATGGCCGACTCGACGGCCTCGGGATCGATGTTCGGGAATGGCTGATCGGTCATGGCGACGACTCCGCGGGGGATTCGTAGGTTCCCCGTTCCTGAATGGTCTCTCGCATCGTTCTCAGCGCCCGCCGCTGCAGTTGCTTGACGGCGCCCTGGGAGACGCCCATCGCCTCGGCGGTCTCGGCGACGGACTGGTCCCCGACGAACCGGAGATAGACGACATGGCGCTGATCGGGAGTCAGCTCCCCGAATGCCTCACGGAGATCGTTCAGATTCACGGTGACCAGTGCCTCGTCTTCGGCCGACAGTTGGACGCTCGAGTTCCCACGACCGGCGTGCTCGACATCGTCCGGCGCCAGGAAAGTGAGGTCGGGCCGGGCCGCGCGACGCCGGGCGCTGTCTCGGAGGTAGTTGACGGCGATCGTGAAGGCGTAGCGCCGCAGCGCCTCGATATCGCCTCGGAACCGACCGATGCTGCGCGCCAGGCGAAGGAAGACCTCACCGAGAGCATCTTCGGGATCCCCCACGGCCCGGAAACGCAGGTATCCCAGCAGCGGCCTGTGCAGGTGGTCGTAGATCACTCCCCAAGCTTCCTCACTTCCGGCCCGCGCGCGCTCGACGACATCATCGCCCTCCTGGGCGTCTCCGATCCGGGGAGATCGGCTCATGGGCACTCCCGTGAGTCGCCGGCATCAAGCAAACGAAGCCGCCGAGCCTCCTTCTCCGGACCGATAGGAACGCATCTCTCTCTTCACCAAGAACGCATCGGCCCGCCGAAGGGTTACCCGGTGGCTCGGCCCGATTGTGGCATCTCTGCGTCACGCCAGCAGCTTCGGAGAGGGCAGCTCATCCCTTCACCACCCCCAGCGGTCGCAGCCGGGCCACCGGCGATGCCAGACCGGTCCTGCGGCACACCTCCACGACCTCGTCGACGTCCTTGTAGGCGTATGGAGCCTCCTCCGACAACAGAGACACCGAACCCGGGCGGACCGCGATCCCCTCGGCTTCGAGATCGGCCTTGACATCACCGCCGCTCTGGTGCCGCTTGGCCGCCTTGCGGCTCATCACCCGCCCCGCCCCGTGGGCCGCGGAGGCGAACGCCGGGTTCCCCGCGACCCCGCGCAAGACCCACGAGGCGGTGCCCATGCTCCCGGGCACGAGGACCGGCTGGCCGATCTCCCCCAGCACCCCCGGCAGATCGGGGTGCCCCGGACCGAACGCCCTGGTGGCCCCCTTGCGGTGCACACACAGGCGCCGGGTGACGCCTTCGACCTCATGGTCCTCGATCTTGGCGAGGTTGTGGGCAACGTCGTACACGAGGTCCAGCCCGGGATCGGCGCCGCCGAGACCCGCCGCGAAGGCTTCCCGGGCGGCATGAGCCAGGATGTGGCGGTTGGCCCACGCGAAGTTGGCGGCGGCGGCCATGGATCCGAGGTACCGCTGGCCCTCGGGACTGGCCACCGGCACACTGGCCAGCTGCCGATCCGGAACCGCGATCCCGTAGGCCGCCATCGCCTTCCCCATCAACGCCAAGTGATCCGAGCACGTCTGATGACCCAGGCCGCGGCTCCCGCAGTGGATCATCACGCACACCGACCCCTCCTCGAGCCCGAGCTTCTCGGCGACTCCGCGGTCGGTGATCCGATCGATCACCTGGACCTCGAGGAAGTGATTGCCGGCTCCCAGCGAGCCGAGCTGCCGGCCGCCCCGCTGGCGCGCCCGGGCCGTGACCAGATCCGGCCGGGCGCCCGCCGAGGTGCCCCGCTCCTCGCAGCGCTCCAGGTCCCGGTCCGTGCCGTAGCCGGCGTCGACGGCGGCGGCGGCGCCTCTCTCCAGGACGCCGTCGAGGAGGGCGCCACCGGCCACGGCCCCCTTGCCCAATCCTCGCGGGATCCGGGCATCCAGTTCGGCCATGATGGCCGGCTCTCGCGCCCTGAAGTCCCCGGCCGTCAAGTCTGAGCGCAGGAGCCTGACCCCGCAGCAGATGTCGAAACCCACACCGCCCGGGGAGACGACCCCGCCGGCGGAGACGTCGGTGGCCGCCACCCCGCCGATGGGAAACCCGTATCCCCAGTGGATGTCGGGCATGGCGAACGAGGCCTCCACGATCCCGGGGAGATGGGCCACGTTGGCCACCTGGCCGACGGCCCGGTCGGCCTCGGCCCGCTCGAAGAGCCTCTCGGAGGCGAAGACCCGACCCGGGACCCGCATCTCACCCTCGGGTGCCAGCTCCCAGACGGCGTCGGCGATGCGGCGGAACCCCATGGAACCACTGTACGGGTCACACGTCGAAGATGATCCTCGCCCACCATCCCTCGGGTATCTCCACCACCGCCAGGTCGTGGAAGGTCACCGCCTTGATGGGGGGTCCCACGAGCGATGCCTCGCCGGCCGGGACCCCGGCCGCCGCCCCCTGCACCCCGCCTTCCTCGAGACGATCGACGATGAACGAGGAGAAGGCGAGGTCCTCGATCTCGGCGACCGCCAGGATCTCGCCCAGCCAGGCCACGAGGAGCTCCTCGACGGTGTCGGCGGCGGCGAGGATGGGGCGACTCACCGGCGAGGGAACCCCATCGAGATCGAACATGAGGGAGAACATGCCGTAGGCGGCGTGCTCGAAGACTTCGGGCAGGGTCGACCCGTAGGCGATGATGCCGGTGTCGGCCGTGTGGGAGAGGACCTCGAAACGCCGGAGTGGCTCCATGCAGTCAGGCCTCCCCCCGGTCTTCCCACCACCACGCCAGCCCGACGACCCCCGGTCCGGCGTGAGCCACCATCCCCGGCCCGAAACCGGAGACCAGCGCCGTGGACGCCCCGGCCCGGACCCGATCCAGCAGTGCTTCGGCCTCGGCTTCGGCGTCGGCGTGCACCGCGACGCAATGGGCGATCCCCCGGGGAGGCCGGGATCGCTCGAAGGCGGCGGTGATCCGCTGCACCGCAGAGGCCCGGTTGAGGGCCGGCCGCAGCCGGTGGACTCGCCCGGCGCTCAGCTCGAACAGCGGCTTGATCCCGAGAGACCCGGCAATGCTCCCCACCAGCCCGGGAACCCGCCCGCTTCGCACCAGGAACTCGAGCGTATCGAGGGCGCCGATGAGGCGCACCCGCTCCGCCGCCAACCGGGCGGCGGCAGCGACCGCCCCCACGTCGCCCCCCTCCCGGGCAACCCGGCTCGCATGCAGCGCCACCAGCGCCTGGGCACCGGCCGCCGATCCACTGTCGACGATCTCGAGCGGGCTTCCGTAGGCACGACCGGCGATTGCGGCCGATCGGAAGGTGCTGGAGAGGGACCCGGCCACGGTGACCACGACGGCCCCCTCGGCGGCGTCACCCAGAGCCTCGGCAAAGGCCCCGGGGGGCGGCCCCGAGGTCGTGACCCCCTCCTCGAGCCGCTCCAGCAGCTCATCCAGGGACAGCTCCCCGTCCCGATGGGTGGTGTCGCCGATGGTGATCAGGATGGGAACCACCGTGATCTCGTGGGCGGCGGCGGTGGCGGCACCGAGTGCCGCCGCACTATCGGTGATCACCCGCACCGTCATGCCTCCGCTCCAGGGTCGTGGTCGAAGGCGAGCCGGTGCAGCACGGCGACTCCCCTCGGCGGGGGCGGCGGGTGGTTCCCCATCATCCGTTTCAGCCACATCGCCACCACCAGGACCGAGCCGAGCAGGGCGCCGTGGGTGCCGTCCACCACGGCCAAGACCGGAACCAGCAAGGCCTGGGCCAGGAAGGAGCCCAGACCGGTTCGCCGGGCGAGCCGCCCCAGAGCGAGGCCGAGCGCCAGCACCAGCGTTCCCTCGGGAGCCAGTACGACAGTGGCCCCCAGTGCCGGGGCGATGCCCCGGCCCCCGGCACCGCCGAGGAACACCGACCAGTTGTGGCCCACCACGGCTAGCCCCCCGGCGAGCGCCGCCACCCACGGCCGGCTTCCCGCCATGGGGAGCACCGCGGCGACACCCTTGAGGATGTCGAGGACGCCGGCGACCGCTACCGGGACGAAGCCGGAGACCTCGTAGACCCCGGTGCCGGACACCGTCCCGGTTCCGGTGCGCCGCAGGTCGGCCCGAGCAGTGAGACGGGCCACGATCTGCGAGAAGGGAACTGCGCCGAGCAGGTAGGCCCCGGCGAGCACCCCCACGATCCGGAGCACGGTCAAGAGGCCGGCACCCTCATCGGCGCATTGTACGGTGGGGGCCCGTTGGGACCGGGCCCCCGATGCTCACGACGGTGCGCAGAAGTTCAGCGGGTCGCAGAAGCCGATCTCGGTGATCGAGAACTTCCCGGGCAGGAAATCCCCCTCGAAGTAGCTTCCGATCCAGATGTCATACACCCCGTTCTCGGGGTTGACGAAATCGATGCCCGGGTCCACGGTCAATCCGGGATCCCAGTCGTCGTTGCAGTGCCAGTCCCCGGAGGGGTCGTTGACCACCAGCGTGGCGTCCCCGAAATCGGACACGAAGTACATCCGCAGCAACGAACCCCCGCCGCTCCAGGTCAGCTCGAAATCCGGGGCCTGCGCCGCGAAGCCCAAGCAACCGCCCCCCAGGTAGAACACATCGACGTCCCCGCCGGAGGTGGCCGCCCTCCTCCACGGGTCGGGGGTGAACCCCGAAGTCAGGTTCGGCGAACGGAAAGTGGCCGGAAGCGACGGATCGAGACCATCCGCATCGACACCGCCCCCCTCGAGATCGACGATCGTCTCGCACATGATGAACTGGTCGTCGTCGTCGTCACACTCGTCGGAGCCGCCACCGCCGTTGTCGGTATCGACACCGGGCGTGCCGATCAGCGAGTCGGCTCCGCCACCACCCTTGAGGATGTCGTCGCCTTCGCCTCCGAAGAGGGAGTCGGCCCCGCCGTTGCCGATGAGCCGGTCGTTGCCCTCGTCGCCGAAGAGATCGTCGGTCCCTTTCTGACCCTTCAACTTGTCGTTCCCAGCACCGCCCGAGATGTGATCGTTCCCGGCGCCACCGAAGATGAGGTCGGCCCCGCCGTCTCCCCGCAGATCGTCGTCGCCGGCGTCTCCGCAGATCACGTCGTTGCCGCCGAGGCCCTGAATCGTGTCGTCGCCCCCGAGACCGGCGATGACGTCCTTCCCGGAGGTGCCGACCAGGAAGTCGTCGCCTTCGGTTCCGGCGATCGTGGTCTGCCGACCGGCGCAGAACACGCCCTCGGTATCACCGCCGCCGTCCGAGCCGCCTTCGCCGGGCTGCACCCCCGAAACCTGGGTGATCCACGACAGGTAGGTGGAGACCCGGGTGTAGACACCGGGCCAGCTCTGGCCGCACCCGTCCCCCCACGACACGATGCCCACCTGGGTCCAGCCGCCCGAGGCGGTGAGGAACAACGGCCCGCCGCTGTCGCCCTGACAGCTGTCGAGCCCGCCGCCACCGGCACACAGCATGGTGTTCGCCCGGTAATCGGATCCGTAGTGGGATCGGCAATCGTCGTCGGTCGCGATCGGCAGGTCGACCTCCATGAGGTTGGTGGGCCAGGTCTCCCGAGTCACCTTGGAGCGGTTGGCGTCGGTGTTGCCCCAACCGATCACCGTGGCGGTCCGACCCGGCGTGTCCAGGGAGTCGTTGGGAGGAAGGCTTGTGAAATCAGTGGCATACGGGTCGCGAAGCTCGATCAGGGCGATGTCGTTGTTCGAGGTCCGATCGTTGTAGTCCGGGTGCATCACGATCGATTTGGCCCGGATCCTCGTCCCGGCGCTGCTGGTGAGGTCGTGGCGACCGACCACCACATCGACGTTGGACGCCGACTCACCCACGAAGCAGTGGGCCGCCGACAACACCCACCGATCGGAGATCAGCGATCCCCCGCAGTACTGGCCGTTGAAGGAATCGGAGCCCCGGGACACGATGGCGACCATGAACGGGTACTTGCCGGGCGGATCGACCTCCTCGCCGTTGATGATGCGCTCCTGCGGACCGTCCCCGTCGGGGAAGGGTCCGGCGGCGTGGGTGGGCGCCGCCAGCAGCGGCACGATCACCACTACCAAGGCGAGAGCGGTCAAGGAGCGGCGGGTCATCGGTCCCTCCCGAGAAGGTGTCGGCCAGCCTAAACGGATGCCTAGGGCTTCACCGCCACCAGGGTGTACATGAGCGGCGCCAGGTCGGCCTGCCCATCCGGGAGACGCCAGCGGCCGCCGTGCTCTTCCATGTGAGGCAGACCCTGCCACTCCAGCGTCCGATGCTCCTCCAGTGCGGTGAGGCGCAGCCCCGCATCGAGGAGGGCGGTGACGATCTCGCCGAGCCCGTGGTTCCACTCGTAGGTGCGGGTGTGGCGGATCGTCCCCTCCCCCGCATAGGTGGCCTCATCGTCCCAGGGCACCGGGTCCTCCGTCTCGAAGTAGGGGAAGCGCAGGAGCAACTGACGGTCGTCCCGCCAGTCCAGGCTCCACAGCAGCGGGTGGCCCTCCCGCATGTAGAAGGTCCCCCCGGAGCGCAGGAATCCTGCCACCACCTCGGCCCAACGGCGGATGTCGGGGAGCCAGTTGATGGCCCCCACCCCGGTGTAGACGATGTCGAAGCGTTCCTCGACGACCTTCGGCGATTCGTACAACTCCGAGAGCACGAAGCGGCCCGGCACGCCCGACTCCTCGCTCAGCCTGCGGGCGGCGTCGAGGGCCGGCTCGGAGAAGTCCACGCCGGTGACCTCGGCTCCCAGCCGGGCCCACGACAACGTGTCCGTGCCGAAGTGACACTGGAGATGCAGGAGGGTCTTGCCGGCCACATCGCCGAGTCGCTCTGCGTCGAAGGCGACCACGCTGCTGATGTGGAGCTGGTCTTCGATGAAGTCCCGGTAGCGGTACTCGGGAGAGTCCACGTGGATCGGAACGCGGTCGTCCCAGTTGGCTCGATTGGCGCGGCGGAAGTCGTCCATCGCCACCTCCGGCCGGCGAGCCTACCGAATCCTCGCTTCCCCTTTTGGGACCACCCGAGGCAGCCGGTAGGTTCACCACGACGGCGGGAGGTTGCATGACGTTGTTCCAGCTCGATCCCGGCCTCGTCGAGGCCTGCGGCGACTCGCCCGGCCTCGTCTGCGAGTGGGTCTACGACCTCACCGGCAACGAGGACCTCTCCGAGGTCGCCGAGTGGTTCGTCGCCAAACCGGTCAAGGTCATCCTGACCCTGTTCCTGGCGTTCGTCGTCAATCGCCTCGTCCGCCGCGCCATCAATCGCTTCGTCGACCGGCTGGTGCGGGAACGCGAGGAGAAGGCCGAGGAGCGCCGCCAGGAGGAGGCCGACGGCCGGCTCACCGTGCTGCGGGATCGGGCCGCCGCCAAGGCTAGGTTTCTCACCGATCAGGCCGAACGCGGTAAACAGCGGGCCCAGGCGCTCGGCACGGTGCTGCGCAGCATCGCGTCACTCGCCATTTACACGACCGCCCTCATGATCGCCCTGGCGGAGTTCGGTATCAGTCTCGGACCCCTGGTCGCCGGTGCCGGGATCGTGGGTGTCGCCCTCGGCTTCGGGGCCCAGTCGCTGGTACGCGACTTCCTGAGCGGGATCTTCATGCTCATCGAGGACCAGTACGGCGTAGGTGACATCATCGACGTCGGCGATGCCGCCGGCGTGGTCGAGGAGGTCGGCCTCCGGACCACCCGACTGCGGGACGTCAACGGCACGGTGTGGTTCTTTCCCAACGGGGAGATCCGCCGGGTCGGAAACAAATCCCAGCAGTGGGCCCGGGCCGTGCTCGACGTGGAGGTCGCCTACGACACGAACATCAATCATGCGGTCCGGGTCATCAAGGAGACCGCCGACTCCGTGTGGGAGGACCAGCTCGACAACGCCACGGTGCTCGAGGAACCGGAGATCTGGGGTGTCGAGGCCTTTGGGGCCTCGTCGATCGCCATCCGCCTCGTGCTCAAGGTCGAACCGGGAGAGCAGTTCGCAACGGCTCGCGAGATCCGCAAGCGCCTCAAGGCGGCCTTCGATGCCGAAGGCATCGAGATCCCGTTCCCCCAGCGCACCGTGTGGATGCACCACGTCGCCGAAGAGCCCGCCGAACCGCAAGCCGAGGCCGACGCCGGGGAATTCGATTCGCGGGGACCCAGCGAGGGCGAGGCCTGACGCCGGAGGCGGGTCGAACGCCGGAACCATCGGCCCCGGCGCCCGGCACCGGCTCGAGACCGCGCCACCGGGACGTGATGGGCAGTCCACAATCCCTTTCGCGGGTGACCCCGGGCCACCTACCATGACCGAACGGAGGCACCCCATCGAGCAGCCACCACCATCGCAGCGGATCTACGGGAACCGAACCCTCAATCTCCGTTCGATGCGCGCCATCGGCTACGACATGGACTACACCCTGGTCCACTATCGCGTCGAGGAGTGGGAACGACACGCCTTCGAGCAGACCCGGGGCCGTCTCGCCGAACTGGGCTGGCCGGTGGCCGAGTTGGCGTTCGATCCCGACCGGGTGATCCGCGGGCTCACCATCGACCTCGAAGAGGGAAACCTGGTGAAGCCGACCCGATTCGGATACGTGATTCGAGCAGCCCACGGCACCGAGTTCCTCGACTTCGACACGCTCCGCCGTACCTACCACGGCACCTTCGTCGATCTCGCCGAGGATCGGTTCGTCTTTCTCAACACGCTCTTCTCCCTCTCCGAAGCCTCCCTGTATGCCCAGCTCGTCGACCTCTACGACGAGGGCGCCCTTCCCGGCGTCCGCAGCTACGGCGATCTCTACAACCGGGTTCGAGCCACCCTCGATGCGGCCCACATGGAGGGTGACCTCAAGGCGCAGATCGCTGCAGATCCCCAACGGTTCGTCGTCCCCGACCCGGATGTGCCGCTGACGCTCCTCGACCAGTTCCACGCCGGGAAGCGCCTGCTGCTCATCACGAACGCCGAATGGGCCTACGCCCGACGGATCATGGAATACGCCTTCGACCCCCACCTCCCGAAAGGAGCGGTGTGGCGCGACCTCTTCGAGATGGTCATCGTCTCGGCCTCCAAGCCGGGGTTCTTCTCGAGTTCCAATCCGCTGTTTCGGATCGTGGACGAGGAGCGATCCCTGCTGGAGCCGCATCTCGGCCGACCCACCAAGGGCGCCGTCTACTTCGGAGGATGCGCCGCAGACCTCGAGGAGCATCTCGGGCTGCACGGCGACCAGATCCTCTACGTGGGGGATCACCTCTTCGCCGATGTACACGTGTCCAAGGCCCTGCTGCGCTGGCGCACCGCCCTGGTGATACGGGAGCTGGAGTCCGAGGTCGAAGCGCTCGACGACTTCCGCCCCTCGGAGGTCCGGCTGCAGGCGCTGATGGCCGACAAGGAGGCCATGGAACGAAGGCTGGCCGTCCTCCGGCTGACATCACAGCGCAACCGCCTCGGCTATGCCCCGCCCGGGTTGGATGGAGACCCCGACACCGAGATCGAGGAGTTGAAGTCCAGGCTGGCGGCTCTGGACGACGAGATCGCACCGCTGGCTCGGGCTGCCGGAAAGATCCGCAACGAGGCCTGGGGACCACTCATGCGTTCCGGCAACGACAAGAGCCTCTTCGCCCGCCAGGTCGAGCGATACGCCGACGTGTACACCTCACGGGTCTCCAACTTCCTCCACGCCACCCCATACGCCTTCCTGCGGGCGGCCCGAGGCTCGCTCCCCCACGACCCCGACTAACTCCCGGACCCGCCGACGGGCTTGCGCCAGGAGCGATTGCGCCGCCAGAAGACGTATGAGATCACCCCGGCGGGGATCGGCAGCACGAAGGTGACGAAGCGAAACACCAGCACCGCAGCCACGATCTGGGCCTGGGCGGCGTCGCCGAGGCCGATGCCGAGTGCGGCCGTGTACCCGAGCTCGACCACCCCCACCCCCCCGGGCGTCACGGGAAGGGCCGAGATGAGGCGCACGAAGGCGAAGGCGGCCAGGACCCGGACCCAACTCACCTCTTCCTCGGCGATGCCGACGTGGCGCAGGCTGAGCAGGAGCACGAGGAACAGGGACAGGTGGCTCACCACCGCCGCCACCGTGATGCGAAGCCACCGATCGTGCACGAGGCGAGCGGTCTTGGTGAAGAAGCTCCGGGTGGCGTCGCCCCATCCCGAGACCGGGCTCTTGCCGAATCGCGTCCTCACCGAACTCCAGGCTCGGGCGGTGCCGTCCCCCATCCGTTTGGCGACGTTCCCGCTGCGCAGCATCAGCACAAACACCACGATCGCCCCGATCAGCACCGCCACCCCGATCACCCCGGCCGTGGCCAGCGCCGGGTTCACCTCCCCGGAGAGCGCCAGCAGGGCCAGCGCCACGACCGGCAAACCCAGCTTCACGAAGTTGTTCCAGAGCCCCGAGATCACGGTGGCCTCGGCGAAGTCGGTCTTGCCGAAACCCCAGGACGTGTACATGGCATACGAGACGGCGACTCCGATCGCCCCGCCCCCGGGGAGGGTGTTGCTCACCGCAGTGGAGGCCTGATTGGCCACCGCCGCCTGCGAATAGGTGAGCCCCGGGAGCACCGCGACCATGACGAACCAGTAGGTGATGACGTTCCAGATGCCGACCGCCACCAGCGTGACCACTTCGAGCCAGGTGAAATCGCGGATCGTGGCCCACACATCGGAGTAGTTGGCGATCCGCGGGAACACCCCGATGAAGATCCCAGCGACGATTCCGATCGAGACCATCGCTCTGAGAGCGCTGCGCCAACCGAACCGGCGCCGATCGTCGTCTCCGCCGGACATGGACGCTCCAATGGTGGTCCGACCTGCCGACGATCCTAGGCTGACGCCGACTCCCTCCCAGGCCAGTCGATGATCACCCAGCCCGGCCGACCCGGCCACCAACACATCCGGCTCTTCCAGGACCACCGCTGGGCGGTCGCCGGGGCGGTGCTCATGTACCTGGCTGCGCTGGTGCTGTTCGCCACGATGGCCTTCGACGACGGCCGGGCCTTCTGGCAACCCCTCGACGATGCCTGGAACGACCTCATGGCGAGCTGGGAGAACGACGTCGTGGTGGTGATCGCCAAGGGACTCGACGTCATGGGCGGTGTGTTCGTCACGGCCCCACTGCGAGTTGCCATGGGGCTCTATCTGGCGATCAAACGCCGCTGGTGGCTGTTGGCTACCTGGGTGGGGGCGGTCATGATCTCCGAGCTCCCCATCGGGTTGTTCAAGGCGATCTACGACCGCCCTCGACCGCCCGGGGGGCTCGTCGTCAACACCGGCTCGTCGTTTCCTTCGGGTCACGCCACGGCCGGCGCCGCAACCGCCATCGCCCTGGTGATCGTGCTGATCGTGCCGGGGCAGCATCGGCGGGCCTGGGAGGTGCGGGCCGGCCTCTTTGCCTTCGCCATGGCCCTGAGCCGCACCTACCTGCGGGTCCATTGGCTCACCGACGTCGTGGCCGGGGCCCTCTTCGGTGCGGCAACCGCTCTCGCCGTCGCCACCCTGATCCAGGTGATTCGAGTGCGGTTGGCTCCCGAGGGCACCCACCCATCGGCCGGTTGACCACTACCCGAGCCCGGCCGCGATCCCGATTCGGAAGGTGAGGAACGCGAACGTCCAGGCCACCGCCAGCTGGCCCAGGCCGCTGGCCCACATCCACCGCGCCCCCAATTCCCGTCGGGTGGTCGCCAGAGAGGCGGCGCAGGGGGTGTATAGGAGCACGAACACCATGAACGCCAGCGCCGCCGCCGGCCCGCGGCCACCGCTCGAGTCCTCGAAGCCCCGTCGCACCGCACCGATGAGTGCCGCCGATTGGTCCCCGTCACCACGCCCGAGGTCGATGCCCACGATGCCGGGGAGCGCCAGGATGGAGTCGCGCACCGCCCGGGCGAAGCCGGTGACGATCTCACGCCCATCCGCGGCGAGCCCGGGGGCATCGTCCGATGCCACCTCGGCGAGCCCGTAGCCCTGCGCCCGCGTGGCCACCACGACCTCCTTGGCCACCAGTCCGGTGAGGAGCGACCCGGATTGGCGCCAGTCGCCGAATCCCAGGGGATCGAGAGCGGGGGCCGCCATGCGGCTCACCGTCGCAAATGCGCTGTCCTCGACATCGGCGTCGGCGAATGAGCCGGAACCGATCGGGATCGCCATCAGGACCCACACGACGAGGCTGGCGGCGAGGATCACCGTCCCGGCGTTTCTCAAGAAGTCGGCCGTCCTCGTTCGCACGGTGCCCGTGATGCCGCGCCACGACGGAATCGAGAGCGGTGCCGGTTCCATCTCAGCGGAGCCGCCGTCGCCGCCGCCTCGCAGCACGGTGCGACCCACGATCGTCCCCAGGCTCACGGCGACCACCAGCCCCAGCACGTACATCGAGAACACCACCAGGGTTCGGTGGCCGACGAAGAACGCCGTCGCCATCAGCACGTACACGGGAAGGCGAGCTCCGCAACTCATGAACGGCACGAGAAGCCCGGCGAGGACCCGATCCCGCTTGCGCTCCAGCGACCGCAGTGCCAGGAGAGCCGGAACCGAGCACCCGAAGCCCAGCATCATCGGCAGGAACGCCCGGCCGGGCAGCCCGGCGAGCCGCATGGCTCCATCCATGACGTGTGCGCCCCTCGCCAGGTAGCCGCTGTGTTCGAGCACGGCGAGCGCCACGTAGAGGCACAGCAGCACCGGGACGAAGGCGAGCACCGCCCCCACCCCCAACAGAAGGCCATCGGCCAGCAGGCTCTCGAGCCACGTCTCCCCGAGCCCGATCGTCCCGAGGGCTGCAACCAGATTGCGATACAAGGGGCCGGCGACCACGCCGTCGATCCAGTCGACGAATGGCGCCGACACGTCGGTGGTCAGCTTGAAGGCGATCCACATGGCTGCCAGGAAGAGGGGCAGCCCGAGCACGCGATGGGTCGTGAGCATCTCGAGGCGGCCGGCCCAGGAACGGTCGGCCGGCCGGGTGGCGCGGTCACCCGCCATGCACGTGCTTCCTCACGGCAATGGTCCCGGCGAGTTCTGGATCGATGGCAACCGCAACGTCGCCCACGACGAGCGTGCTGGCGTCCCCCCGGGCCCGAACCGCCACCACCGCCCCGACACGGATGCCGGCATCGGCCAGAAACGCCTTCGTGTCCCGCCGGCCCTCGATCGACACGACTTCGACGGCGGTTCCAACGGGGGCTTCCGCCAGCGTCTCGAGGGGAGCGGCGGGTTTCCCCTCGTCGCGGGGAATCGGATGCCCCAACGGATCCACCGAGGGGTGGTCGAGGAAGCGATCGAGTCGATCGGCGGCCCCATCGGGGGTCACGTGCTCGAGCCGGCAGGCAAGGGCGTCGGCCTCCTCGGGAGTCAAGCCGAGCCGATCGGCGAGGAAGCGCGCCCACAGACGCCGCACCCGCAGCACCCGCGCCGCGATGCGGCGGCCGGCATCGGTCAAGTCGACGCCGCGATAGGGCTCATACGTCATGAGGCCGCGACGTTCCAGTTTGCGAACCATCTCGTTGGCCGAGGCGGCAGAGACACCGAGCGTGTCGGCCACCTCGGCCACCGGGAGGCTTCCCCGGTGGCCGCTCTCCTCGGCCCGGACCACCGTGAGCAGGTACATCTCCTCGCTCTCGGTGGTTTCGGGTTCGCCTGTGAAATCAGCCGCTGATTCTTCGGGCATGCCCAAAGAATCAATCTCGGACCGACCCCGCCGCCAGGGCCGAAAGACTCTCCGCTCAGAACCCGTAGACCGACGACGGCCTCACCTGCTCGGCGAGATGCACGTTGACCAGGGCGGGTACGCCGCTCTCCTCGGCCCGTATCAGAGCCGATCGGAGCTCCCCGGGATGGTCCACGAACTCCCCGTAGCCGCCGAGGGCTTCCACCATGGCGTGGTAGGGCCGCACCCCGAGATCGGCGGCGACGACTCGATCCGGGAACAGGGCACGGTGCAGAACCTTGATGTTGTTCCACGCACCGTCGTTTCCCACCACTCCCACCACCGGCAGGCCGTGGCGAATGAGCGAGTCGTACTCCATTCCGTTGAAGCCGAACGCTCCATCGCCGAAGACGATCCCCACCCGCGCCTCCGGCCGCACGGCCTTGGCCGCCAGCGCAAACGGCGCCCCCACTCCGAGGCCGCCGAAGGGGCCCGGATCGAGAAGGTGGCCCGGCTTCGAGGTTCGCAGCCACTTCGCCGTCGTCGACACGATGTCGCCGCCGTCCGCCGCCACGATCGCTTCGTCGCCGAAGAACTCGGCGACCTCGCGGGCGAAACGCTCGGGATGCACCGGGCTCTCATCCGACGCCGCTGCCTCGTCGGCATCAGCCTGCCGCCGCGCTTCTTCGGCACGCACTTCGAGCAGCCAATCCGGATCCGAGGTGCGCCCGAACCTGCCGACCTCGCCGAGCAACTGCGACACGAACACACCCGGATCGGCGGCAACCCCGATGTCCACAGGTCGGTTCCACCCGACCTTGGTCGGCTCCGCATCGACGTGGACCAGGCTCGCGGCCGCCCCCACCACCGAGCCGAACTTCGTCCTGAAGTCCCAGTCGACCCCGAGGGCGATCACCAGATCGGCACGACCGAGCGCCCACGACCGGGCGCGGTTGCCCAGATTCGGATGGTCCCAACGGACCGCGCCGCGCGCCAGGCTGTTGAGAAAGAGCGGCAGCCGGCCGATCGTCGCCAGATCGTCGAGCGGTGCCTCCTCCGCCCAACGCAGGCCGGTCCCGGCGAAGACCACGGGCCGCGTGGCGCCGGCCAGGAGATCGGCGACCTCCACAATCGTGTCGGGATCGACCGCACTCGGGCGGTTGGGTCGACGGGCACCGTCGATCGGTGCCGGCGCGGGAGCCGCAGCGGCCTGCACATCCCAGGGGATGTCGATCACCACCGGGCCGCCGCGGTTGGCGAAGGCCCGACGCACCGCGATCGAGGCGATCTCGGAGAGCCGAGCCGGATCCCGGGCGGTATGGGTCCACCTCGCGATGCCGTCGAAGAGCGGGGGATGGTCCATCTCCTGCAGCCCGCCGCGGAGGTCCTCATGGGAAGGGTGACCTCCCACGAGGAGCAACACGGGTGAGGCGGCGTTGAACGCGGTCGCGATGGCGGTCACCGTCCCGGTGGCACCGGGACCCGCGGTGACCGCGGCCACGCCGAGCCGGCCGGTCAACCGGGCGTGGGCGTCGGCGGCGTGCGCCGCCGCCTGCTCGTGTCGAACGTCGATCACCCGCACCCCCTCGACGACACAGGCGTCGAGGATGGGCAGGATGTGACCGCCGGTGAGGGTGAAGACGGTGTCGACACCCTCGGCCCTGAGCGTCCGCACGAGACTCTGTGCGCCGGTGGTCATCAGCCAGGCATGAAAGCCCGGCTTGCACCGGACGGCAACCTCAGCCGCTCGGACGACCCCTCAGAATCCGGGCCGGAAGGCGGATGATCGCCTCCACCAACTCGAAGGCACCCTTGACCGAGATTCCAACGAGGCGGAAGGGAATCGAGAGGAGCCAGATCACCGGATACAACAGCAGTGCCAGCACCGCCAAAGGCCAGGAGATCACCACGAGCACGAGCCAGAGGAGGAACTTCACGGCGTCCGCGACCCGTAGGCCTCGATGAAGCGGTATGGATAGGACGGCTCGAGGGCGGACACCCCATCGAGACGACCCAGGGATTCCGAGGAGAGCTCCAGCATGGCGGCACCCAGGTTGTCTTCCAGCTGCTCCGAAGTTCGCACTCCCATGATCACCGAGGCAACGGGCCGCCTCGTCAGGAGCCAGGCGAGGGCCACTTGGGACATCGTGGCACCGACCTCGTCGGCCACTGCGGCCGCAGCATCGATGATCCGCCAGTTCCGTTCCGTGGCCCGACGATGCCACGCCTCCTCGTCCTCGTCGGGCTGCGTCGCCAACCTTCCCTCGGCGGCATCCGTGGGACGGCGGTCGGGGTCATACTTCCCGCTCAGGAACCCGCCCCCCAAGGGGCTCCAGGGAACCACGCCGAGACCCTCGGCCTCACACAGATCGAGGTATTCACGCTCGATGTCCCGTGTCACCAGGCTGTACTGGTATTGCGCCGCCACGAACCGAGCCCACCCCGAGACGCGACTCACCCCCAGTGCCTTCATGAGCTGCCACGCCTTGAAGTTCGAGACCCCGATGTACCTGATCTTCCCGGCGGCCACCAACTCGTCGAAGACCTCCAGCGATTCCTCGATCGGGGTCAGCGGGTCCCAGCAGTGCATGTAGAGAAGGTCGATGTGATCGACGTCGAGGCGCCGCAGCGACGCCTCGACCTCCCGCAGCACGTGGACCCGGCCCAGGCCCTGGTCGTTGGGACCGTCACCCATCGGGAAGCGGACCTTGGTGGCGAGGACGACCTGATCACGACGGCCCCGGATGGCCTCCCCGACGATCTCCTCAGATCGACCTCCGGCATAGACGTTGGCCGTGTCGAGATGATTGCCGCCGGCATCGAGAAAACGGTGCACCATCCGCTTGGCATCGCTCGGATCGGCCCGTCGCGGCGAGTCCTCGCCGAAGACCATCGTCCCCAGAGCGAGCGACGAGACCAAGAGACCCGAATCACCGAGCCGGCGATGCTCCATATCGGCAATCATCCCACAGCGGCGACGAGTCCGGCCGCGTCAGCGATCCGGGGGCCCGTCCGCCGCTGGGCGGGTCACCAAGGTGAAGCGCACCGCCGCTGCCACTTCACTCCCCCCTTCGCCGAGCCCCATCTCGACTTCGAAGTCCTCGAGATGCACCCCGGCCGATTGCAGAGCCGCCAGACTCCCCGCCGCTCCCTCGGCCGCGGCCACGATGAGATCCCGGACTTCGTCTCGCCCCGTCATCCCTACTCCCAGACTCGCTCGTCCTCATGGTGCCGGGCCGGTGTCTCGCGAATGTCGCAGCGTCGGCGCTCCCGAGGGCGGGGCTTGGAGTCACGGCAGCCGGGGACCCCACCCTCCCTCGGCGTCGAGGTGCATCGCCGCGGTCGGCGCCTCCTCCTCGTCTCTCCGTAGCAAGGCGAGACCACCGGCCAGCGCGATGACGCCGCCGCCGATGATGAGAATCCAGGTGATCGGGGTGAACTTCACCGGCTGCAGCGTGTCGTAGTTGTCGAGGTTGGCGTCGAAGGTGTCGACGAGACCTCGGAAGGGTCCCAGCGCGGCGGGCAGCGTCTGCAGCCCCTGGGCGGTGGCCGGGAAGTTCTCCGCCAGGAACCCGCCGAGTTCCCCAGGCGACATGCCGAGCCGCCGGGCAAGCGCCGGCAGCATCTCCGTGGCCATCTCCCGGCCCATCGCGCCCAAGACACCCAGAGCCGCCTCGGCTTCCTCGACCGTCCCCACCGTGTAGACGGGCTCGAGCGCAGCGTTCAGGTCGTCGGCATCTCCCGACTTGTCGGGAAGCGAGACGACGAATGAGCCGACCGCGATCAACAGGCCGATGACGATCGCCGAGATCGCCGCCGGGAGCGACGGTCGCCAGAACAGGTACACCCCGAGTGCAACGGCGAGCGCGCCGACGGCGGTGAAGCCCCATGGCATGGTCTCAGCCGGGAGGTTCTCCGTCGGGATCGCGTCCGCGCCTCGGAAGTTGTCCTGCTGCTGATCGAGGAGATCGATCAGACCGGCAAACGTCGGACCCGTATCGAGCAACAGAGCCAGACCGTCGGCGACCGCGGGGAACTCTGTTTCCACGAGCTGATCAAAGGCTTCCGGGGTCATTCCCAGCCGGTCGGCCATGGCCGGAACAACCCGGGTCTGGAACTCGACCGCCGCGGCGTCGAGACCGACGAGGTCGGCTCGGAGGCCGGCGATCGATTGATCGGTCAGGATCGGCCTGAAGTCGTCGATCATCTCCTCGAAGTCGCTCCCCACCGCGAACAGGTTCTCCACGATGGTGGCCACGAGGAACACGAACCCGGCCAGCATCAGCAACCCCGGTGCGACGAGTCTCTTCACGCTTCCTCCTGAGAGGTACCCCGCCACCGCGTCGGCGCCCCTCCGTTGCTCACACCCTCGACCTGCGCTCCGGCCCGATCCAGGGGCATTCGACCCGCCGCAACGGCCGGAGGACCCGCGAGCATCACCGCCACCCGCCGAGCAGCGCTTCGACGAGGGATCTCGTCGCTCGCCCGACCTCAGTCGAACAGCGTCGAGATCAGCTCGGCATGGGTCGGCCGGTTCGTGGCGTGAGCGCCATGAATCGCCGTGACCAGCATCCTGTGCACCATCACACTGACGCTGACACCCTCGGCTCTCGCTTGGGCCCGGACCGCCCGCACGACGTCGATCGGCACGCGAGCGTTCAGGGTCTCACTCTGTCCCATCCACTCAGCGGGACGAGGCTCTCCCCAATCGACGATTCCGGGTACGGCCACGGCGCCTCCCTGATCCGGTCTCGACGATAACGAGGCGCCGCGCGCCGCCCAAGGATCACCGAAGCAGCGCCAGCACCTCCCCACAACGCTCCATCGACTCGAGCGTGATCGGATCGAGCACCAACTGCAGGTGGTTCACCCCGACCGCGCCGAATGACAGCAGCCGAGCAGCGATCGTCTCGACGTCGCCTTCGACCGGAGCCGCACTCCCTCGAAGGTGGTCCCAATCCAGTCTCCCCCGGGGTGGCAGCGGAGCCACCAGGACGGCGGCGGTCCGCTCCACCTCGGCGGGGTCGCGACCCACCTCGACGCATGCCCGATCGACGTCCCGAAGCATCTGCTTCAACCCTTCTGGGGTATTCCCAAACCACTCGTACCAGGCGTTCCAGGCGGCCACGTAGGGCAACGTGATCCGCAGCATGCGCGGACCGATCGATCCCACCATCAGGGGGGGACCACCCGGCCGGGCCGGCGCCGGCAGCAGCTCACAGTCGCGGGCCTCGTAGAACCGCCCCTCGAAGTCGATGCGGCCCTCGGCCAGCAGGGTTCGAATGATGGTGAAGGCCTCCTCGAAACGAGCGACCCGGCGGTCGTAGGGATACCCAAAAGCCCGGTATTCCGTCTTGTTCCATCCCGCTCCCAGCCCGAGGACGAGCCGGCCGCCGCTGATCTCATCGACGGCCGCCGCCTTCTTGGCGAGCATGGCCGGTGCGTGGAATGAGGTCGCCGCAACCAGCGGGCCCAGTTCGACCCGTTCGGTCACCGCCGCCGCCGCAGCCAGCATCGACCACGCCTCCCACGGTCCCCTCGCCTCGCCCGTTTCACTGCGATAGAGGAGGTGGTCGCCGAACCAAACCGAATCGAAGCCGACCTCCTCAGCGAGGCGGCACATGGCCCGGAGTTCCGGCCAGCGCACTTCGCGCTCGACCTCGGGAAGCTGAATCCCGATCTTCAGAGTCGGCCTTGCCATGGTTCGATGCTACGACGAGCGACCAGAATGTCGTCGTGGGGTACGACTACGACGCCGTAGTGGTTGGCTCAGGGCCCAACGGTCTGGCGGCCGCAGTGGAGATCGCCCGGGCGGGGCGCACCGTGTTGGTCATGGAGGCGGCGCCCACGATCGGAGGCGGCACCCGGACCGTCGAGGCCACCCTGCCCGGGCATCGCCATGACCTCTGTTCCGCGATCCATCCCCTGGCGGTCGGCTCGCCGTATCTGGGTTCCCTCCCGCTCGCCGATCACGGCCTCGCCTGGGTCCATCCCGAGATCCCCGCCGCCCACCCCTTTCCGGGACTCCGGGCGGCGGTGCTCGACCGCTCGATCGGTGCCACGGCCTTCGGTCTCGGTTCCGACGCAAGCGCCTACCGGCGGCTCATGAAACCGATCGTCGAATCGTGGGCCGAGACGGCTCCGGCCTTCATGGGGCCGGTCTCCCGAGCCTGGCGCCGCCCGATCGCCATGAGCCGCTTCGGGATCAAGGCACTGCGATCGGCCGCTCGGCTCAGCCGCCGTTTCGAGGGCCGTCGTGCCCGGGGCTTGCTCGCCGGCATGGGCGCCCACGCCATGGCTCCTCTGGACACCGGGGTCACCGGCGGGGTGGCGCTCACTCTCATGGCGGCCGGGCATCGCTACGGGTGGCCGATGGCGCGAGGCGGATCTCAGGCAATCGCCGATGCGTTGGCCGGGCTTCTCGCCTCACTGGGGGGAACGATCGTCACCGATGCACGGGTGCGGTCCCTCGGGGACGTGCCTCCCGCTCGAGCGGTCCTGTTCGACGTGTCTCCCCAGGCACTCGTGACCATCGCCGGTGAGGAGATGCCACTCCGCTATCGAGCGGCGCTGGAACGGCGGCGTCCCGGTCCCGGTGTCTTCAAGGTCGATTGGGCTCTCTCCGAACCCATCCCTTGGACCGACCCGGCGTGCGCCCGAGCCGGCACCGTGCACGTCGGAGGGCTCATGCAAGACGTGGCCTCCGCCCTGACGGCGGTGGGGTCGGGAGACCACCCCGATCGGCCCTTTGTGCTCCTCGCTCAGCAGTCGCTGTTCGACCCCACCCGGGCGCCCCAGGGCAGCCATACCGCATGGGGCTACTGCCACGTCCCCAACGGATCAACGGTCGACATGACCGATCGGATCGAGACCCAGATCGAGCGATTCGCCCCCGGATTCCGCGATGTCATCACCGCCCGCCACGTCATGGGGCCCCAGGATCTCGAGGCGCACAACCCCAACTACGTGGGCGGGGACATCGGGGGTGGTCTCTTCACACCGTTGCGCGCCGTGGCGCGGCCGATGACCCGTGCCGACCCGTACCGGGTGCCGCGATCCGACCTGTACCTGTGCTCGGCGGCGACCCCGCCCGGCCCCGGCGTGCACGGCATGTGCGGATACCACGCCGCCCGGTCGGCTCTTCGCCGATCGCTGCGGTGACCCTCCGCCTTCTGTTGCGTCGGGCCGCGGTGGCAGTCGTGGCGGCAGCCCAGATCTTCCTGGTCGTGCGGGCCTATGGCGCCGACCACGCCGTGTTCGGGTTCCAGATGTTCCCCGAGTCGAGCACCTGGAGCGCCGACATCGTGCGGGTCACCACAGACGGACGTGAGGCCGACGTCCGCGATCCATGGCCGGGCGGCTATCGCTGGAGCGACCTGGTCGCCGGTCGGGGTCTGGGTCACCCGTTCGAGGTGCAGCACGCCGATGCCGGTGTCCGCTCGACCCTGAGCTTTCTCCACGCCGCGCTCGACTGGGTTGCCGCCAACACCCCGGATGACACCGAGACCCGGTACCTGGAGGCCCGGGTCACGTATTGGGAGAACGGCCGCGGACCACATTCGGTGGTGCTGACGAGTCTCGAACGGGATCTTGGTCGATGAAACCCGCCACGGCCTGGCCTCGCGCCGTCGATGCGGTCGGGAGCATCAGAGCCGTGGAGATCCTCCGGATCGCCGCCGGCCCGATGGTGATCCTGCACCTGTGGCCGTTCCTGGATTCGGCCGCCCAAGGTCTCATCTACCGTGATCGGTTCTGGGAGCCGTTCGTCACCTGGTATCCCGAGCTCGGCCGTCACGCCTACCTCTTCTTGCTGCGCGGCTGCGTCGTCGCCGCCGTTCTGGTGAGCATCGGGCTGTTCACTCGGGTGGCCACCGGCTATGTGGCCGGATTCGTGGGCTACAACCTCTTCCTGTCGGTCACCCACTTCCACCACAACCGGGCCTTCTTGTTCATCCTCCTGATGGGGTTGGCGCTGCTGCCGGTGGGGCGGAACCTCTCTGTCGACGCGTTGCTCCGGAGAACGCGAACGGATTCGACGCCTTTGTGGCCGTTGTGGTTGATGCGCTTCGAGGTGATCGTGGTCTACGGGGCCTCCGGACTCTCGAAACTCATCGACGGGGACTGGTGGAATGGCGTGGTCACCCGACTGCGGGTGGAGCAATGGTGGGACGTGGCCGCCGAGCGGGGTGTCCCCGAGTGGGTGCTCGACCTGGCGAGCTCCGAGGGCTTCCACTGGTGGTTCGCCAAGGCGGCGGTCGTCACCGAGCTGTTCATCGCCGTGGGGATGGCGATTCGCCGCACCCGGCTCGCCGCCGTCTGGATCGCCATCCCATTCCACCTGGCCATCGAACTCACCGCCGAGGTGCAGGTCTTCTCGTGGGCGGCGCTGGCCGCCCTGGTCATCTGGGTCACCCCGCGCCACCGCGACCGCCGGCTCGAGCTGCCGGCGCGATGGTGCCGCACCGTGTCCTCGCTGGACTGGCTCGGCCGGTTCGACATCGTGGCCGGAGATCGGCTGGTGCTCCACGATCGCGGCCGGACCCTCGAAGGGGGGCCCGCACTGAGAATGGTGCTCACCCGTCTCCCGATCACCTTCTGGCCGACCGCTCCGTTCAACCTTCCCGGGCTCCGCCGGTGGTGGGACGAGCGATTCGACTCCAGGACGGCGGCCCGCGCCCGACGGGGCACCGCGTACAATCGGCGGCAGAGGAGGCTGTCGTGAACCTGCGAAAGGGCATGCAGGTCCAGGAGCTGACGAAGAAGGTCGGCCAGGTCCCGCGCCGCGGGAAGGTGGTCGACGTGCACGGACAATCGGTCGAAGTCCTGTGGAACGACGGCCACACCAGTTCTGTGACCGGCTCCTACCTGTTCCCCGTCAAGAAGCGCTGAGGCTCAGGGCGAGTCCTCGGGGGAGGGGCCGCCGAGACCGAGCGCCAACAACCGGTGTCTGGAGCGCCGACCGGCGAGGCCGAGTACGAGCAGCGAGGCCGGCAGAGCCAGACCCAGCCCCGATGAGGCCAGTGCGCCGCCGAGCGCCTGGATGATCACGAACGGGGAGACCACCACGGCGACGAGGGCCGGTGGGAGCACCGGGGCGAGGGCGCGGCGAACGGAGCCCGACAGACCACCGTCGGTCTGGTCGGAGGCGGTCACGGTCGAGAAGGTGGGGCGGGCGGCCACGCTCGGGGTCGCGGCCGCGAGGAGCATCGCCGGGTCGACGGCCTCATCTTCTTCATGTCCTTCCTCGGGGTCGTCCGGGTCGTCGACGGGGAGCTCGCCGACGACCGACTCGGGATCGTCGGTGGCGCCGCCGCCGGTCGTTTCCTCTACCGAGGCTTCGACCAGGAAGCCATTCCCCTCATCGGCCTCACTGCCCTCGTCATCACCGGTCGGGTCGTCGGGACCGCCATCCCCCGGGTCGTCGCCCCCCGGCTCCTCGACGACCGGGTCCACCGGTTCATCGGCCTCCCCGCCAGCCCCATCACCGTCATCGTCACCGGTCGGGTCGTCGGGACCGCCATCCCCCGGGTCGTCGCCCCCCGGTTCCTCGACGACCGGGTCCACCGGTTCATCGGTGCCCCCGCCGTCACCGACGGCCCCACCCCCGTTGCCGTTGGTGCCGTCCCCGTTGCCGTTGTTCCCGCCACCGTTGCCGTTGTTCCCACCGCCGTTACCCCCACCGCTGCCGTTGGTGCCGTCCCCGTTGCCGTTGTTCCCCCCACCGTTGCCGTTGGTGCCGTCCGCCTGCACGAGAAGACCACCGCCGTCGTCATCGAACACCTGCTCCCCGGCGGAAGCACCCAGCGCCGGTGCCGGGCCCACCAGGGTCTGAGACCCCACCAGGGCCAGCGCCCCCACCACCACGAAGACCACGCGAAGCAGTCGCTTCCAATACATTCCGTACTCATCGACGCCTCTCGGGGCGTATCTCAAGGTTCATTACCCCGGGGCCGAAAGCACTAGTCAGTGAACCGAAGCGGACACCTGATGGGCGGGGCGTTGATCGCCGTCGCCGGCATCCTGGCGTCGCTGGCGCTCGTCTTCACCAACGCCAGCGGCGTGACGGAGACGGCCGACGATGCCCGAGTCCAGCAGCGGGCAGAATCCCTGCTGGGCACGACCGCCGCCGTCCGCACCACGCTCGGCAGTGCGCTGCTCGTCGCCGAGACCGGCGGAGCCGAGGCCTCACTGGCACTCTTGGTCGACGACGCCCGCGAGATCCTCGCCGTGATCCAGGCTCGTGCTTCGGAACTCGCTGCGCTCCTCGACGAGGATGATCCCGGCTTCACCGCCACGGTGACGGCGGTGACGGGGAAGTCCGAGGCCCTCATCGCCGACCTCGAAGCGGGCCGAACCGAGGAGGCATCGAGGTCGGCCGCCGCACTCGCCGCCGAGTACGACGGCCTCATCGACCGGCTGGTGGCGATTCGGGACGAACGAGCCCGGGCGATCGCCGAAGCTTCGAGCGAAGCCGGGCGGGTCGCTACCGCAGCGCGATTCATGGTCGCCTTCGGTGTGCCGGGCATCGCGCTCCTCGGCCTCCTCGCCTATTCGCGCCGTCGCCGCCGTCAGATCATCCTCGATGCGGAACTCGCCCACGAGCGAGAAGTCAATCGTTCCAAGGACCAGCTGATCGCCAACATCTCCCACGAGCTCCGCACCCCGCTGACGGGGATCTACGGAGCGGCGCTCGCCATCGAGGACTCCGACTTCGAACCCGGCCTCACCGAAGAGCTCAACGGCGTGGTGATCGATCAATCGACCGAACTGAAACGCATGGTCGAAGACCTCCTCGTGTCCGCGCAGGCAGAGGTCGGTCGGCTCTCGTTCCACACGGAGCCGACGTCGATCGCCGCCCAGGTCAACACGACCGTCGGTGAGTTCCAACGAACCGGCAAGGAGATCCGCGTCGACGTGGCCCCGGAGACGGTGGTGGCCGACGCCTTGCGGGTCCGCCAGATCTTGCGCAACCTGATCTCCAATGCCCGACGGCACGGTGGAGAGCACATCGACATCGACGGGCGTCGGGAAAACGGCGTCTACCGGCTCACGGTGAGCGATGACGGGCCAGGCGTTCCCCAGGAGATCCGGGAGCGGCTGTTCTCGCCCTTCGTTCACCACGATGACCGCCCCCTCATCACCGGCAGCGTCGGGCTCGGCCTCTCCATCACCCGACTGCTCGCCGAAGGCATGAGCGGCTCGATCGACTACCACCGCGCCAGCGGGAAGACCCGATTCCGGCTCAATCTGCCCATGAGTGACGAGTCGCCCCGTCCACCCGAGGATCTCACCCTGGTACGGGGCATCGGACCCACATATGAGGTACGGCTGGCCGAGATGAGCATCGACAGTCTCTCCAACCTCATCGAGGCCGACCCCGACGCGGTCGCCGATCGCCTCCAACTCCCCCGCGCCCGAATCGAAGCCTGGGTTGCTCAGGCCCGCAGTCTTCTCGCCGACTGAACGGCGACCACCCTCTACCCTGTCCTGGATGTATGAGATCCGCGATCTGGGACCGCTGACCGCTCCTCTCCTGGTTGCGGCATTCGAGGGCTGGGTGAGCGCCGGGTCCGTCGGCACCGAGGCGGCCGTTCACATCGCCGGCGACAACCCGGTCGCGATCGCCTTCGACTCCGACGCGCTCTACGACTACCGGGTCACCCGCCCCACGGTGGACTTCCTCGAGGGAACGATGCAGCAGATCGAGTGGCCCGGTCTGAGCATCCGCCATCGGCGCATCGACGACCGTGACATCCTGGTGCTGACCGGAGTCGAACCGAACTGGCGGTGGAAGGAGTTCGGCTCGGCCGTCGCCGACCTCGCCGGCTCGCTCGGCGTCGTGGAGCTCGTGTCCATGGGAGGGATCCCTTGGGCGGCGCCGCACACCCGACCGACCACGATCCTGACGACGGCATCGCGGCGCGACCTGATCGCCGAAGACGAGAACTACCCGGAGGGCCCCCTCAGGGTTCCCGCCGCCGCCGTGAACGTCGTGGAGCGATGCCTCGTCGACCAGGGAATCCCGGCCGTCGGGTTCTGGGCTCGGGTGCCTCACTACGTGGGCGGGACCTACTACCCCGGCGTTGTGAGCATCGTCGAGCGCGTGTCCCGACATGCCGGCGTCGCAATCCCCCTGGGATCACTGGTCGACGACGCCGCCGACCAGCGGCGCCGGTTGGACGCCGCGATCGCCGAGCGGCCCGAAGCGATCGCGCTCGTCGAGCGCCTCGAAGCGCTCGCCGACGCCCAAGGGGAAGTGGCCTCAGGGGAGCAGATCGCCGCCGAGATCGAGCGCTTCCTGCGGGAGGCCGCCGGCGACGACGAGCCGTTCACAGAAGACTGATCCCGGGCCATAGACTTCTCGGCAACGCACGAGGAGGAGTGATGGACCTCAAGGGTGTCGAGATGACCTGGCTCGGCCACGCCGCGTTCCGATTCAAGACCGGCGACGGCACCACCGTGTTCGTGGATCCGTGGCTCGAAGGCAACCCGTCGTGTCCCCCCGGGGAGCAGGGTCCGGATCGGGCCGATGCGGTGTTCCTCACCCACGGGCACTTCGACCACTTGGGCGACACCCCCTCGCTGGCAGCGAAGGGCGCCCAGGTCTTCTGCATCCACGAGATCGCCGTGCACCTCGAGGGACTCGGCGTACCGGGCATCGTGGGCCTGAACAAAGGCGGAACGGTGACCGGACCCGGCGGCGTCACCGGCACCATGGTCCACGCCGTGCACTCGAGCGGCATCTCGGGTGCCGACGGCATCATCGACGGTGGCGACCCGGCAGGATGGGTCCTCGAATTCCCCGGCGGAGCCAGGATCTACCACGCCGGGGACACGATGGTCTTCGGGGACATGGCGCTCATCGGAGAGCTGTTCGATCCCGACGTCGCCCTGCTCCCGATCGGCGGCCACTACGTGATGGATCCGCCGCAGGCCGCCCATGCTGCCCGCCTGCTCGGGGTCGGCACCGTCGTGCCGATGCACTACGGAACCTTCCCGATCCTCGCCGGTACGCCGGCTCAGCTGGCCGTCGCCCTCGAAGGAAGCGGCATCGAGGTGGCCGACCTGACGATCGGCGAGCCGGTCGGCTGAATCGTCACTCCCGGCGGAATGGCGTGCCGATCGCCGAAGGGGGATCGCTGGCCAGGAGCCGACGCCAGCCGGGATGGCGGTCACCGAGGCGGCGGAACCAGTCGAGATAGACCAGCAGCAGCGTGAAGATCATCAGAGCAAACGGCATGATCGGCAGGATCTGCGAAAGGTCGGGCCAGACCGGCTGCAGTTTGAGCGCCACGATCTGAAGCGCCCCGAAGAGGTAACAGCCGATGGCGGCCCGCACCGGGTGCCAGCCCCCGAAGATCACGATGGCCAGGGCGATCCACCCGAAGTTCTGGGTCAGGCCTTCCCGCCAGCCGAGCTTGACGTCGAGTGAGAAGGCCGCTCCGGCGATGCCGACGAGGGCGCCCCCGATGACCGTGTACAGGTAGCGGAGCCGATTCACCGGGACCCCCCGCGCAAAGGCGGCTTCGGGCCGCTCCCCGATTCCCTGCAGCTCCAGGCCTCGCCGAGTGCGATACAGGAAGAGATAGGCGGCGATCACCACCAGGAACGACCCGTACACCGAGAGATTGTGGTTGAAGAGGACTTCACCCAGGAACGGGATCTCGGAGAGGCCGGGGATGGCCCAGGCGGGCACCTGCTCGCCCTGCAGGCCCACGTAGGAGTTACCCAGGAATGCCGACAGATCGGCGGCGAGCAGGGTGAGCACGAACCCCACCGCGATCTGATTGAGCCGGAGCTCGATGCTGGCGAATGCGATGAGCGCCGCCACCCCCGCCGACACGGCGATCGCCGCCAGGAAGCCCACGAGGGCGCTGCCGGTCACATAGGCGGCGGCGAAACCCGTCATCGCCGACAGCATGATGCTGCCGTCGAGCGACAGGTTGATGACCCCCGCCTTCTCGGCGATCGTCTCCCCCACCACCGCATAGACGAGAGGAGCCGCTGCGGCCACGATCGAGGCAATCGTTGCTTCCATTCCTACTCCTCCACGAAGGCGGTGACCGCCGATCTTCGAGCCAGGTGGATCCTCCGCACCTGGAAGCCTCCCGCCAATAGCGTGAACAGGACGAGGATGCCCTGGAGCACCCCGCCGATCGCCGAGTCGAGACCGAGCCGGAGGCTCAACTGGGTGCTCCCCACCGACAACATCATGAAGAACAGTGCGATCGGAGCAATCCACGCGGCCCGGAAGGCGGCCAGCAGCACGACGAGGATCCCGAGAAACCCGTAGCCGCCGGACACGGCCGGCACGAGCTTGTGGTGGAAGCCCAGCGCCTGAACGGTCCCGGCGAGTCCGGCCAGGGCGCCGCAGATCGCAAAGGCAGCGAGCATGTAGCGGCCGGTGGGTATGCCGAGCAGGAAGGCGCTCTGCGAGTTGCTCCCGACCGCCTTGAGCCTCAGGCCGAAACCGGTGCCCCGCATCAGCAGATAGACGCCCACCACGGCGGCAACCGCGATGCCCAGAGCGAGCCAGGAGTATCCGGCCGACTCGGGGAGCCACACCTCGCGGCGGAACAGGTCGGTGCCGCTGGTCGAGGCGACCCCGGCCCGCTTCCAGGGCCCGATGATCAGATACACGGCGAGACCGGTCGCCACGAAGTCGAGCCCCAGCCCGCCGAAGATCTCGTTGACTCGGCCGTAGACCTTCAGCACCCCGGCGAAGAGCCCCCAGATCAGCCCGCCCAGTGCCCCCGCCAGGAACGCCACCAGGATCACCAGGCCGCCCGGTCCCGGGACCTCCCTGGCCACCCAGGCGGCGGCGATGGCGCCGATGACAATCTGGCCTTCGACGCCGATGTTCCACAGGCCGGCGGCGAAGGTCACGACCAGGCCGGCGGCGGCCAGTGTCAACGGCACCCAGGTGAGCAGCGTGTTGGGCAGCTTGTCCGACGAGCCGAGCGACCCGTTCCAGACCAGGCGAAAGGCATCGAGCGGCTGCGCCCCGACCAGCAGCAAGAGCACCACCGCCACGGCGACTGCCAGGCCGACCGGAGCCGCCAGGATCCCGGCGCGTCGTAGCCGGTCGCTCATGCCGCGCCGGCCTCCCTGCCGCCGATCAGGAAGCCGAGCTCCTCACCGTCCATCGATGCCGCATCGAGAGCTCGCAGCACCCGCCCGGCGAAGAACACGAGGATGCGATCGCTGTACCGAAGCAATTCGTCGAGGTCGGCCGAAGCAAAGATCACCGCCGTTCCGTCGTCTCGACGCTGCAGCAACTGGGTCCACACCCAGTCGGCGGACTCGATGTCGAGACCGCGAGTGGGATGCTCCATCAGCAGCAGCCTGATGTGAGAGGGCATCATCGCCAGGAGCAGGCGTTGCTGGTTTCCCCCCGAGAGCGATTCGGCCGGCGACTCGGGGGTTCCCTTTATCGAGAAGCGTTCGATCAGTTCTTCGGCCCGCCGCTCTGCGGCACTCCAGTCGACGAAGAAC
>JBFFRY010000030.1:0-28263 GCA_041572755.1 Acidimicrobiia bacterium
CATAGCCCGGGTCTCGGCGGCTCGGCCCAAGATCGCCGACTATCCATTCACGACGCTGGAGCCGAATCTGGGGGTCGTGGTGATCGCCGATCGGGAGTTCGTGATCGCCGACATCCCGGGGTTGATCGAAGGGGCCGCCGAGGGGAAGGGTCTCGGGCACGCCTTCCTGCGCCACGCCGAGCGGGCACGGGCGCTGCTCATCCTCCTCGACCCATCCCCCCTGCAGGAGCTCGGCGTCAACGAGCAGCACCGCATCCTCCTCGACGAGTTGCACCGCCACAGCCCCGAACTGGCGGCCCGGCCCACCGTCGTGGCGGTGAGCAAGGTGGATCTCCCCGGCGCCGAGGACGCAGCCCTGGAGGTCGGTGGCGAGGTGCACCGGATCTCGGCGGTGACCGGGGTCGGGATCGACGAGGTGATGCACGCCGTGGCCGATGCGGTGGACCTGGCCGAGCGCCGGGCGCCGGAGCGGGCGGGGTATGTGCTGCACCGGCCGATCCCGCCGACATTCGAGATCCACCGCGAGGGCGAGCGCTGGGTGGTGACCGGGAAGGTGGCGGAACGGGCCGTGGCTCTCGACGATCTCACTCGCCCGGAGGCCGCCGACTTCGCGGCCCGCCGATTGGCGCGGGCGGGTGTCGATGATGCGTTGCGCCGCCTCGGTGCCCGCAACGGCGACGAGGTGCAGATCGGCGACATCGTCTTCGAATTCCAGGACGAGGAAGCCGAGGACGACGACGCAGAGGACTGAGCGGGAACCGGGTCGGCCGCGGCAACCATCCGCCGTCGGTAGGGTCGGGCGAGGCCGAACGAGGAGCGTCTGGGATGGCCGACGAGAGCAGCAAGCCGGGCCGGCTTCCCCCCAAGTGGTTCAGGAGGGCAGCCTGGAAGTTCCATCGCGGCCTCTATCGGGTCGCCGGCGGCCGTTTCGGCCTGTGGCGCCCCAAGCCGGGGGGATGGGGCGCGCTGCGTCTCACCGCCATCGGGCGGCGCAGCGGCCGGGAACGCAGTGTCATCCTCGGCTACATCGAGGACGGTCCCGACTATGTCACGATGGCGATGAACGGCTGGATCGAAGGCGAGCCCGCCTGGTGGCTCAATCTGCAAGCCAATCCCGAGGCCACCGTCGTCGTGAAGGGCGCCGAGCCGCAGCGCATCCGGGCCGGCGCCGCCGAGGGCGAGGAACACGACCGCCTCTGGGCCCGCTGGCGAGAGATCGACAAGGATCTCGACGGCTGGGCCGCCCAGCGGTCGACCCCGGCCTCGATCGTCGTGCTCCGTGTGCTCGGAGCGGAGTGACCGTCCCCCGGGCCAGCGTTACGAAGTGTCACCAGAGAGACTCTGTGGACGGCCAGGGTCCAGGTCGAGCTGCGAGCACCGAGATGGGTGATTGTCGACCCTCGGCATGCTGGTTCAAGCCGTCAGTTCGACGAAGGTCTCAAGAGCAAGCAGGTCGGCCAGGACATGAGAGGCAACGGGCCAGCGCACACTGCCTGTGTGTTGGGCCACCAGCCCGTAGAGCAGTCCCAGGAAGACGGCAGCGACCGCGAAGGGGATAGGCCCACCCTCTGCCGCGTCAACGGTCTGTGGCGCTAGATGCCAGATCCCGAATGCGAGCGACGGGTAGACGAGGCCCCACCACGTTTGCTTTGGAAACGCGGTGATGAAGACCCCTCGCCACAGCAGTTCCTCCGCCGTGCCATTGACGAGGGCAAACCCGATGGCCACCACCACCGCCGCGAAGGTCAGTTCATCTACCGGCACCCATCCCATCACGAGGCTGCCCACGGGTGGGCCAAGCAGCAGTATCGACCAGAGGACGCCCGGTCGCCTTGGAGTAGTCCGCAGTAGTTCTGCCACTCGCCTTCCGCCGAGAAGCCAGAGTGGGAATCCGAAACCCCACACCACCCAGTAGACCAAGAATCCCAGAAGCCATCCGGCACGGTCGCCCAGGATCTCGGCGAGGCCGAGAAAGACGATCGGCATGGTCACGATCACCATGAGCGGGGCAAGAACTGCCCACCGGGGAGTCCGCCCGGGAACCGCACCTGCGGCAGCCATGAGACGACACTACCGGGAGCAGAGCGATCGCCCTCTTGCAGGGAACACCGACACTGCCATCAGCACGACCCATCCTCGACGGGCATCCGAGCGGCCGGCGCCCAAATCTCAGCCGAGCAGGTCGGCGAGCGCCCGTTCGATACGGGTCTCGCTCACCTTTCCCTTGGTGCCCAACTGCTGGGCGAAGAAGCTGACCCGCAGCTCCTCGAGCATCCAGGCCACCTCGATCAACTCCGGGCTGGCCGGCAGGCTCGCCACGAGCCGGTCGTGTTCGTGCTCCAGGCGCCGCACCCGGGCCATCAGTGCCGCATCGCGTCCCGGGTCCTCCGGGAGCCTCTCCAGACGTCGCGCCATCGCCTCCAGGTAACGGCGCACGTCGGCGACCCGGGCGGCACCAACCCCGGTGAGAAAGCCCGGGTAGACGAGACGGTTGGCTTGGGCCACCACGTCGTCCGTCACCTCAGGGTGCCTGTCGGCGATCGGAGCCAGGAGGTGCTCGGCCGCGGAGAGAGCCTCGAGAGCCGCCAGCGACTGCGACCCGACGGTAGAGGCGGGCAGCTCGGTGCGGGCCCGGGCTCGAAGCCCATCGAAACCGGTTCCGTCCCAGGGGGGCCCTCCCGCCTCGTCGACCAGGTGAGTGGCGGCGGCCATGAGACAGTCGTCGATCCACTCGGCGGTCGACTCGTAGGGGCCGGCGCCGAGCGCCCTCCGGGTGTCGGCGTCGAGGAGAGCGCGGAGAGGTCTGGTCGGTTCGGGCAGGCCCAGCACAATGAGCCGGGCTACGCCGAGCCGCATTTCGGCCTCCTGTTCGGCCGGCGTTGCCAGCAGGCGCACCGACACCGAGTCGCCGTCGTCGATCAGGGCCGGATAGGCGGCCACCTCCTCACCGGCCGGTCCGACGTCGACGGTGCGGGGAAACTCGCCGAGGCTCCACGCCGTCAGGCCGTCTTGCTCCAGCGGGTGCCTCCCGGCGGCGATCGTGGACCGCACCATGTCGGTCGTCTCCACCTTGAGGGCGGTGAGGTCGTTGCCTTCGGCGACCACCGAGCCGTCCTCGGCGATCACCCGGAAGCGGGCGCGGAGATGCCCGGGTATGGCGGTCCGGTCGAGGGCCTCGGGAGGGATGACGATCCCCCCGAGCCGGCCCAGTTCCCGCCGCAGCCCGTGAACCAGGTCGTCGGTGGCGGGGTTCAGGGCCTCTTGGATCGCGGCCACCGTGTCGGCGATCGGAACGAAGCGGCGACGGATCTGCTTGGGGAGCGCCCGCACCATCGCCTCGATCAGCTCCGCCCGTCTTCCCGGGACGTTCCACTCGAACACGGCCGGGTCGATGCGGGGGACGTCGGCGAGTGGCACGTCGATGGTGACACCGTCTGTCGGGCTGTGGGGGTCGAACTCGTACTCGACGGGAAGTGCCAGATCGCCGTGCCGCCAGACCTCGGGAAAGGCCTCAGGATCGGCGGGGGTCGACCTGGGGTCGATGAGATCGTCCACGGTGAGGTCGAAGCGATGGGGGTCCTCGGCCCGAGCCTCCTTCCACCAATGGTCGAAGGAGGCCACCGACGTGATCTGCCGCGGGAGTCTCCGGTCGAACAGGGCAGTCAGGGCGTCGTCGTCGACGAGGATGTCGGTGCGGCGCTCTCTCGCCTCGAGGTCGAGGACCTCGGCGATGGCGGCCCGGTTGTGCTCCACGAACGCCCAGGTCCCCTCCCATTCTCCGGCGATGAGCGCGTGGCGGATGAACAGCTCACGAGCTGCGGCCGGATCGATCCCCCCGTAGAGGACGGGGCGGTTGGTGACGAGCGAAATCCCGTAGAGGGTGACCGTCTCGTCGGCGACCGCTGCCCCGAGCTCGGTGTCCCAGCGGGGGTCGCCGTAGCTGCGCTGCAGCAGGTGGGACCCGAGTTCCTCGATCCATGCCACCGGCACCGGCGCCACTCCCCGGGCCCACAACCGGGTGGTCTCGACGAGGTCGGCCGCCATGATCCAGGGGGGTGACTTCTTGAACAGAGCCGATCCGGGGGCGATGGAGAACCGGGCCCCGCGGGCTCCCCGGTACTCGAAGCCGTCGGGATCCTTGTGCCCGATATGGGAAAGGAGCCCGGTCAGCAGGGCCCGGTGGATCTGATCGGGTTCGGCGGGGCGGCGGTTGGGGATCATCCCCAGCTCGTCGACGATCTCGCGCAGCTGGGCATGGAGATCCTGCCACTCACGGAGCCGCCGGTAGTTGAGGAACTCCTCCCGGCACATCTTGCGGAACTGGCCCGAGGTGCGCTCCCGGCGCTCGCCGCGGATGTAAGACCAGAGGTTGAGCCATCCCAGGAGATCGGACGCCGGGTCCCCGAAGCGAGCGTGCAGCTGGTCGGCTTGTGCCTCTTTGTCGAGCGGCCGGTCGCGGGGATCGGGGATCGTCAGCGCCGCCGCGATGATCAGCACATCCGAGAGGCACCCCCCGGCGTCGCCGGCCAGCACCATCCGTCCGATGCGGGGATCGAGGGGGATGCGGGCCAGCCGGCGCCCCAGGGGGGTGAGCCACCGGGGGGTCCCTTCCTGCTCGGGATCGATGGCTCCCAGCTCGTGGAGCAGGGCGACCCCGTCGCGGATCGCCCGCGAATCGGGGGGGTCGAGGAACGGGAACGACTCGATCTCGCCCAGGTCGAGGGCCGCCATCTGCAGGATCACGGAGGCGAGGTTGGTCCTGAGTATCTCCGGCTCGGTGAACGCCGGGCGGCCGGCGTAGTCGTCCTCGCCGTAGAGGCGGATGCAGATCCCCGGGCCCAGCCGCCCGCACCGTCCGGCCCGCTGGTCGGCGGAGGCCTGCGAGACGGCCTCGATGGGGAGGCGCTGAACCTTGGTGCGCCGGCTGTAGCGGGAGATGCGCGCCGTGCCGGCATCGACGACGTAGCGGATGCCGGGAACGGTCAGCGAGGTCTCCGCCACGTTGGTGGCCACCACGATGCGGCGACCGGTGTGGGGCTGGAAGACCCGGTGCTGTTCGGCGGCCGAGAGGCGTCCGAAGAGCGGGAGGATCTCGGTGTGGGGCAGCTTGAGCTTGGCGACGGCGTCGGCGGCGTCGCGGATCTCACGCTCACCGGCGCAGAACACCAGTACATCGCCGCTGCCCTCACCGGCCAGTTCGACGACGGCGTCGCCGATCGCCTGTGGCTGGTCCCGGGGCCCGGGGTCGTCGAGGGGCCGATAGCGGATCTCGACGGGATAGGTGCGACCGGAGACCTCGACCACCGATGCCCCATCGAAGTGGCCCTGGAAGCGCTCCGTGTCGATCGTGGCCGACGTCACGATCAGTTTCAGGTCCCGGCGCCGGCCGAGCAGGGTCGTCAGGTAGCCCAGCAGGAAGTCGATGTTGAGGCTTCGCTCATGGGCCTCGTCGAGGATGACCGTGTCGTAGGCGGCGAGGGATCGGTCGTGGTGGATCTCGGCCAGCAGGATCCCATCGGTCATCACCTTCACGAGGGTGTTGGGCCCCACGTGGTCCGCGAAGCGGACGGCGTAGCCCACCGTTTCGCCGACCGGGCCTCCCAGTTCGGCGGCGACGCGCTCGGCGATGGAACGAGCCGCGATCCGTCGCGGCTGGGTATGCCCGATCATCCCGGCGATGCCGCGACCCAACTCCAGGCACATCTTCGGCAGCTGAGTGCTCTTCCCCGACCCGGTCTCGCCGGCGACGATGACCACCTGATGGCGCTCGAGAGCGTCGAGCAGTTCGTCCCGATGGGCGGTGATGGGGAGGTCCTCGGGGTAGGAGAAGCGCTCCGGGGCGGCGCTGCGACGGGCTGCCAGCCGCTGCTCGGCGGCGAGCAGGTCGGCCGAGATCGCCGCAATGATCGACTCTCGTCGATCGGGATCCTCGATCCGGGCCGCGCCTGCCAGGCGCCGGCGGAAGCGCCGCCGCTCCCGTTGGGGGAGGCCCTCGGTTCGGGCGCGCAAGTCGTCGACCGTCACGGCCTCAATGATGGTGGATTGGTGGCGCGGGGGCGCCGGCGTCTCGCCGCGCCGGTGACGGCCGGGGTCTCCGTTGCGGGCTAGGGGGCGGGCAGCGCCAGTTGGGCGTAACCGACCGGCCAGCTCCACACGAACGCCGACTGGCCCGAACCGTCGGCCCGCATGATGAAGAGCCCCTGGTAGCCGTGGCGGTCCGAGTTGAAGATCACGTACTCGCCGTCGGGGCTCCACTCCGGGTACTCGTCGGAGGCCGGGTGGTCGGTGAGGTTGGTGGCTCCGTCGCCGTCGACGGGCGCCACCATGATGTCGAAGGCACCGTTTGCGGTGTCGTCGGTGATGTAGAGGATCTGGGTTCCGTCCGGTGACCAGTCGGGGTCGTACTCGCCGCCGTCTCCGCCGCGGAAGTATCGCTGGTCTGATCCGTCGGCATTCATGATCCAGATGTCGCTCTGACCGTCGATCCGCTGCCGGTAGACGATCTGGGTCCCGTCGGGAGACCAGTCGCCCGAGGACTCCCGATCCGGGTTGTCGGTGAGCTGGACCACGTTGGAGCCATCGACATCCATGATGAACAGATCCAGATCATCGCTGTTCCGATCGGAGGAGAAGAGGATCTTCGTTCCGTCGGGCGAGAACGCCGGGCCCCCATCGTTCGAGGCGTCGTCGGTCAGCTGGGTTCTGGTGCCGCTCACCAGATCGAGGAGGAACAGGTCGCCGGTCCCGTCGGGGTGCTCGGCGGCGTAGACGATCTTGGTGAGATCCGGAGACCACGAAGGCGGAGTGAGCCGCTCGGCCAGCTCGGACCCGTCGGCGGTGAGGTTGATCAGGTCGAGCCTCTCGCCCTCCGGGCCGAAGACGTAGAGCCACAGGTCGCGTTCGTCGAACTCGCCCACGGCCGCCATCAGGTGGCCGGGGAGGCGCAGCACGGCCGGGTTGACCGTGCCGATCAGGGGGGTCCCGTCGATGGCGTTGTCCGCGTTGGCGACGGAGCAGGCGATGGTCCGCTCCCCGGCTTCCCACGCGGCTTCGGGAGGCCAGAATCCCCACACGTCGAGGGTGATCTCGTCGTAATCGACACCGATCTGGTCGACGAGCGGCTGGGCACACGTTTCATTGAAGATGACTTCGGCGAGCGTGTCGTCGGCGGGATAGGGCTCGCCGTCGGCGGCGGGATACTCCCCGGCGAAGAACACTTGGTGGCCGTGGGGCTCATCGCAATAGACGACGACGGGGGACACCGCGTAGTCGGGGTCGTCGCCTGCGGCGTTGTAGGTGAAGGTGGCGCAGTTGCCCTGCACCGCGAACACGTCGATCCATGCCGAGTAGGGATCGGCCGGAGCCGCTTCAGTGGTCTCCGGGGGTGCCGCAGTGGTGGTGGTCGTCTCCGGGGGCATCGTCGTCGTGGTGACGGCCTCGGTGGTGACCGGTGCGGTGGTGGTCTCTGTGGCCTCGTCGTTCCCGCCGCAGGCGGCGGCGACCATCACGAGCGCCAGGGTCATGGCAGTTCTGCGCAGCACGTATCCCTCCTGTGCGGGCGGCATCGTAGCCATGAAGCCCGTCCTGTGCTCGAAGGTTCGGGGGGAACTGCCGTGAGGCTCCTGGAATCTCCCGGCCGAGGCTCCAGTCCCATCGGGCAGTCGTGTGTGCGCCGCGTCTGCAGTTTCGACGATCATGGGTGCGATGCCGGCCAATCTGTCTCCCGAGTACAAGGCCGCCGAAGCCGCCTATCGCCGGGCCCGGGACTCCCAGGAACGCCTCGACCTGCTGCGGGAGATGCTCCGAGCCGTTCCCAAGCACAAAGGGACCGATCACCTCCAGGCCGACATCAAGACCCGCATCAAGGAGCTCACCGCCGAGTTGTCGGCGCAGCGCAAGACCGGGGTCCGGGGCGGGCCACCGACCTTCATCCGCCCCGACGGCGCCGCCCAGGTGGTGCTGCTGGGCCCGCCCAACACCGGGAAATCGGCACTCCACGCCCGCCTGACCGGATCCCACGCCCAGGAGGGCCCCTACCCGTTCACGACCCAGTACCCCCAGCCGGGGATGCTGCCGGTCGACGACGTCGCCATCCAGCTCATCGACCTGCCGTCGGTTTCTGCCCGGCATCCGATCCCTTGGATCGGCAATGCCGTGCAGGCGGCCGATGGGGCCCTCTTGGTTCTCGATCTGGCCGAACCCGGCTGCGTGGAGCAGACCGTGGAAGCCGTCGCTCTGCTCGCCGAGCGCAAGGTGATGCTCGTCGAAGAATGGCCGGCTGATGGGGGCGAGCCGCCCGGGGAGGGCGATCCTTTCACGACCTACCTGCCGACGGCGCTGCTGGTCCACAAGACCGATCGGCTCGACGACCCCGAAGGGGAACTGGCGGTGCTCCGCGATCTGACCGGCTACGCCTTTGCGGCCCTGTGCGCCTCCACCACCACGGGGAGCGGCCTGGGGGACATCGGGGGCTGGTTGTTCGACCGGCTCGGGGTCGTTCGGGTGTACACCAAGGTCCCCGGCAAGCCACCCGACATGAACCGCCCCTTCACCCTGAGGGCCGGTCAGACGGTCCAGGATGTGGCGGAGCAGGTGCATCGGGATGTCGCCGGGTCGCTCAAGTACGCCCGCATCTGGGGGGAGAGCTCCTTCGACGGACAGCAGGTGGGCCGGGACCACCAGATCGTGGACGGCGATGTGCTGGAGCTGCATGCGTAGAGGCGTCACCGTCCGGCCCCCTACACTCGCCGCCATGGACGCCCCACGGTGGCGAACGTGAGCCCGGCCTCGCCGGCCGAGGTCGCCGCCGCCCTCGAGGCGGAGGGGTACCTGCCCGACGTTCGAATCGCTC
Organism: Acidimicrobiia bacterium; assembly: GCA_041572755.1. GTDB lineage: Bacteria > Actinomycetota > Acidimicrobiia > Spongiisociales > UBA11373 > JBFELU01. Next base: position 8,852 of record JBFFRY010000030.1, read on the forward strand.
AGGTGGTGTTCCTGGCCGAGCGGCTCGACAAGCCGATCCTCGTCGAAGGCCCGGCGGGTGTCGGCAAGACGGAGCTCGCCAAGAGCCTGGCCGCCATCCACGGGCGGCGGCTCATCAGGCTCCAGTGCTACGAGGGCCTCGATGAGGCCAAGGCACTCTACGAGTGGAACTACCGCAAGCAGCTGCTCCGCCTCCAGGCCGATCAGGGCAGGGAATGGTCCGAGTTGGAGTCGGACATCTTCGCCGAGGAGTTCCTGCTCGCCCGCCCGCTGCTCGAAGCCATTCGGGCGCCCGAGCCGGTGGTGCTCCTGATCGACGAGGTCGACCGGGTCGAGGTGGAGACGGAAGCCCTGCTGCTCGAGGTGCTCAGCGACTTCCAGGTGTCGATCCCGGAGCTCGGCACGATCAACGCTGCTTCCCGCCCTCTCGTCGTGCTCACCTCCAACAACACGAGGGAGCTGTCGGAGGCGCTGAAGCGACGCTGCCTCTTTCTCCACATCGGCTACCCGGCGCTCGAACGGGAGCGGGAGATCCTCCTCACCCGGGTGCCCGACCTGTCTGAGGCGATCGCCGATCAGGTTGCCCGGCTGGTGCGCAGCATTCGAGCGTTCCCGCTTCGCAAGCCGCCTTCGGTGAGCGAATCGATCGACTGGGCAAGGACGCTGCTCGCCCTGGGGCTCGACGAGATCGATGCCGATGCGGCCGCCGACACGCTCCACGTGGTGCTCAAGTACCAAGCCGATATCGACAAGGTCACCGAGGAACTCACCGAGGGCCGGATGGAGGCCTGACGTGTCGGCGACCGGGCTGCTCACCGGGTTCATCGAGGAGCTGCGAGCCGTCGGGATCCCGGTCTCCATGGTCGAAGCCATCGATGCCGCCTCGGCGTTGCGGCACGTCGACCTGGGGGACCGCCGGCAGGTGAAGGCCACGCTGGGAGCGACGCTGGTCAAGCACGCCCGCCACGCCGATGCCTTCGAGACGGCGTTCGAGATCTTTTTCGGTCTGCGCACCCCGCCACCCCATGTCGAGGAGCAACGCGAGGCTGTGGACCGCGCCGTCATCGGAGGGGCCGGTGCCGGCTCCGGCGGTGATTTCGACCCCGACGATCTGGTTCGGGCGCTCTTTGCGGCGTTGCGGGACGAGGATCGGCCCCTGCTGATGGCGGTGGTGCGCCAGGCGGTCCGGCATTTGTCGGGTATGGAACCCGGTCGTCCCGTGGGGGGCACCTACTACCTGTACCGGATCCTGCGGGAGTTGAATCTCGAGGAACTGGAGGCCCGGCTCCTCGAGATGGGCCGGGGCCAACAGGTGCTCACTGCCCTCGAGGAGCGGCTCCTGCGAGAGGAACTCCGCACTCGAATCGAGGAGTTCCGGGAGGAACTCCGCAGCGAGATCCGCCGTCGGCTGGTGGCCGACCGCGGTGCCCGGGCCGTCGCCCGGACTCTGCGCCGGCCGTTGCTGGAGGATGTGGACCTCACCACGGCCACCCGTCAGGAACTGGCCGAGATCGAGAGGATCATCCATCCGTTGACTCGAAAGCTGGCGGTGCGGCTCGCCCAGCGGCGTCGCCGGGGCCGGATCGGTCGACTCGACGTGCGGCGAACCATCCGCACGTCACTTTCCACCGGGGGGGTTCCGGTCGATCCCCGGTTCCGCAGGCCGCGTCCCGGCAAGCCCGAGATCATCGTGCTCGCCGACATCAGCGGATCCATGTCGACCTTTGCGCGATTCACGCTGCAGGTCGTCTACTCGATGGCCGCCGAGTTCAGCCGGGTGCGGGCCTTCGCCTTCATCGACGCCATCGATGAGGTCACCGGCTTCTTCGGGCCGGGAACCGAGTTCTCGGAGGCGCTGGCCCGCATCAGCACCGAGGCTCGGGTGGTGTGGCTCGATGGGCACAGCGACTACGGCAACGCTCTCGGGCGGTTCGCCGATGACTACCTCGAGGTGGTGACGCCCCGCTCGACGGTGATCGTCGCCGGCGACGCTCGCAACAACTATCACGACGCCAATGTGCCGGCGGCCCGGCGCATTGCCGCTACCGCCCGCGCCCTCTTCTGGATCAACCCGGAGCAGCGCCGCTACTGGGATACCGGTGACTCGGTGATCGGGTCCTATGAACCGGTCTGCGACGGCGTCTTCGAAGTTCGCAACCTCCGTCAGTTGGCGGCCTTCGTGGAGCGGGTGGCGATTCCGGTGACCCGGCCGGTGCGGCGGATCGCCTGACCTCAAGAAACGGCCGGCTTCGGTCGATGAACAAGCGACCGAGAAGAGGAGGATCGTGGCGAAGCGCGTGTTGGTGGTGGAGGACTCCGCTGTCATCCAGCGTCTCATTTCGGTGTGCCTGCGACCGGCCGGTGTCGAGGTGGACAGCCGCGTCGACGGTCCCGGTGGTCTCCAGGCAGCACTCGAGGACCCGCCGGATCTGTTGATCCTCGACGTCGGGCTTCCCCGGATGGACGGCTGGCAGGTGCTCGATCGGATCCGCGCCGATCTGCGCACCCGCAATCTCAAGGTGCTCGTCCTCACCGCTCACGCCCAGGAGGAGACGCGGGAGAGAGCCGATCGGGGTGGTGCCGATGCTTTCATCACCAAGCCGTTCCGCCCCGACGACCTCCGGGCCGCCGCGGAGGCTCTCCTCGCCCTGGTCCCGGAGCCGGCGGCGGTGTCATCCGCCATCCCGCCCAAGCCGGCCACCGCGCCTCCGTTGCCGTCCGCCACCGGCTGAAGACCGCTTTCCCGGCGCCCCGAGGACCCTTACGGTGTCCCCGATGCTGTCAACCGCTTTGGCACTCGCGTTCTCGGCGTGCGGACTGGCGCCGCCGGTTCCCGGTGCGGTGGTGGCCCCGTTTGCACCGGTCGGCCAGTACGCAGGCCACTGGGGTGTCGACCTGGCCGTCCCTCCCGGCGGCGCCGTCGGCGCAGCGGGGGCGGGCACGGTCACCTTCTCGGGTGCCATCGCCGGCAGGCTGAGCGTCACGATCGACCACGGAGGCGGGGTGCGCACCTCCTATTCCTTCCTGGCCTCCCTGGCGGTGGGCCGGGGCGCCCCCGTCGAACCCGGCCGGGTGGTGGGCACGAGCGGGGTCCACGATGGACGCCCGTCGGTGCACGTCTCGCTGCGGCTCGGGGGGCGGTACGTCGATCCGTTGCCGAGGTTCACCTGCCCCGAATCCCCGGCGGGAGCGCTCCACTTGGTGCCGGTCTGAGGACCCCGGTGCCTATGCTCTGCGGGTGCGACGCGGCATCCTCGGCGGGACGTTCGACCCGCCCCACATGGCGCATCTGGTGGCCGCCGATGCGGCCCTTCGCCAGCTCGATCTCGATGTGGTGACCTTCGTTCCCGCCGGGGCGCCGTGGCAGAAGGCGGACCTCGATGTGGCCGAGCCCCGGCACCGTTGGGAGATGACCCGACTGGCGGTGTCGGGGGTCGCCGGCTTCGAGCCGGACGACCGGGAGGTGCGCCGGGAGGGGTGGACCTACACCGTGGAGACTCTGGCGACGTTCCCCGACGACGAGGAGCTCGTCTTGGTGGTCGGATCCGATGCTGCCGCAGGACTGCGGTCCTGGCACCATCCCGACGAGGTGCTGGCGCGGGTTCGAGTCGCCGTCATGGCCCGGCCCGGTGTCGACATCCGAGCCGTGGAGGCGGCGGTCGGGGATCCGATATGGCTCGACACACCGGAGCTGTCGCTGAGCGGGACGATGATCCGGGACCGGCGCCGCCGGGGGCTGGGGATCCGCTTCCTGATCCCCGAGCGGGTCTTCGCCTACATCGAGATGCACGACCTGTATGCGGGTTGAACCGCATCATCGCGCCGTGAATCTCGCCGAGCCGGGCAGAGGCCCCCGGACCCGGCGGCCGGTTCCCAAGTGGGGCCTCGTCGGTGCCGTACTCGTGGCGCTCATCGCCGGTGCATGGGCGGGCCGGGGCCCGATCGCCTCGGGGGCCTCCCGGCTGGGAGATTGGGCCAACGAGGCCGCCTCGGCGTGGTCGGGGTGGTCCGGCGCGCTGCAGGACCTCGCCGAGCAGGAGCCCGTCCCCACTACCGTCCCGATCGACCGGGCGCCCCTGCGGGAATCACGGTCGCTGCTCCTGATCGTCGGGGACGGCGAGGGGGCGGCTCTGGCCCTCGTCTCGATCCCTCCCGCCGACGATCCGCGGCTGGTGATGCTGCCCGGATCCCTCCTGACCGTGGTCCCGGGCTACGGCGAGTTCACGCTGACTGAAGCGCTGGGTTTTGCGGGCGGTGATCTCGCCACGCTGGCGGTCGCCAACCAGATGGGCATCAGGATCGATGCGGTTGCCTCCTTTGCGCCGGCGGAGTTCGAAGCCGTCTTGGGCGACCCCGTGGTCGTCGATGTCCCGGTGGCGTTGCTCGTGGAGGAACCGGGCGGCGAGCGTCGCCTGATCGCCGAGGGACGCCAGCGTCTTGCCCCCGATCTGGTCGTTCAGTTGCTGACCCGGATGGGCACGGGCGATCAGTTCGATCTTCTCCGGCGGCAGGAGGCAACCTGGGAGGCTCTGATCGGCGCGGTGTCCGGGGTTCCCGGTCTGGCCGACCGGGTCGCGGCATCATCAGACGATCCCGAGTCGGCAGCCGACGCCTTGCGAACCCTGGCGGCCGTCGAGCGTCCGGACGTGGGCACGCCGCCGGTCAATCGGGTTTCGATCGGGATCGAGGACGAGGCGTTCGTCCTGGCTTCCGGGGTGACCCGCAGCTATCTCCTCGACGTCCTGGGTCATCTCCTCTTGGGCGACGGGGGTCGGCCCCGGCTCGAGGTTCTCAACGGCAACGGGGTCCCCGGCACCACCGACTCGGTCATCGGCGACCTGGTGCGCGCCGGTTTCTTCGTCATCAAGACGGGCAACGCCGATCGGTTCGACTACCCGGTTTCCCAGGTGATCGCCCAGGGTTCCGATGCCGAAGGGGCGGCCCAGCGTGCCCGGGAGGTGCTCGGATTCGGCGAGGTGTTCCTGGAGGGAACCGCCCCGTCGCTGGTGGTCGACGTCAGTATCATTGTCGGAACCGACATCCCGGCCGGGGAGGGTTGAGCCCCATCAGCATCCACGAAGAGACGATGGCAACGGCGAGCGCGGCGGCCGCCGCCATCGAGGACAAGAAGGGCCTGGATGTTGTGCTGCTCGATGTGTCGCGTCTGCTTCTGATCACCGACATCTTCCTGATCACCACCGGCACGTCACGCCGCCACGTGCTCACGCTGGCGGAGGAAGTGGAGGCCAGCCTCAAAGCCGACGGCCGGCGCCCCATCCGGCGGGAAGGGATGGAGGATGCGACGTGGGTGCTCCTCGATTACGGGGATGTGATCGTCCACGTCTTCGACGACGCGACCCGCCGTTACTACGACCTGGAGCGGCTGTGGGGTGATGCTCCCCGGGTCGATCGCCCCGAGGCGGCGAGCCGGGCGCTGGAGGCCTAGACCGGGAACTCGCGGTCCGCCAGCCGCGGGGAGGCGGGGTGGACGATAGGACGATCAGTGGCTCCACCTCACCCGCAGAACGGGTGGAGCCTATCGGTGCCATGCTTGGGCATGGCCTCGGTGCGTCGCCCGGCGGTGGCCGGCACGTTCTACCCGGCGGATCCGGCTCGGCTGCGTGACCAGGTGGTGGCGCTTCTCTCGGGGGCACCGCCCTATGAGGGTCCTCCGCCGGCGGGCCTCATCGTTCCCCACGCCGGGTATGTGTACTCCGGTCCGGTGGCGGCTGCAGCATATGCGGCGCTGGGAGACGCGGCTCGGGTGCTGGTGGTGGGGCCGGCCCACTTCCTGCGCTGCCGGGGGCTGGTCTCGCCCGGCGTCGATCGGCTGCGCACCCCACTCGGTGACCTCCCGGTCGACCGGCAGATGGAGGCGGCGCTGCTGGAGGCCCCGGTGGTGTCGATCGATCCGGCTCCGCACGGCCCCGAGCACTCGGTGGAGGTGCAGCTTCCCTTCCTCCAAGTGGTCCTCGGCGAGGTGCCGGTGGTGGCGTTGCTCTCCGGGGTGGTCGGATTCCGGGAGGTTGCCGCCGTCTTGGGTCGGTTCCTGGGGGACGACGACACGGTGGTGGTGATCAGCTCAGATCTCTCCCACTACCACGACTACGCCACGGCACACCGGCTCGACGAGGAGACGGCGGCCGTCATCGAGGCGGGTGATCCCGAGGCGCTCCGAGACGAGGCAGCCTGCGGACTCATCGGGATCCAGGCGGTGATGACCGCCGCCGGCGAGGCCGACCGTTCGATCCGCCGTCTCGACCTGCGCAACTCCGGCGACACCGCCGGACCCCGCGACCGGGTCGTGGGGTACGGGGCGTTTGCGATCGTCTGAGGCGCTACTCCTCGAGAGCGGCCGCCTGGACGCTGCGGACGAAGTCGACGATGGCTTGCACCTCGTCGGTGGTCAGACCTGCATCTTGGGCGACTGCCGGCATCCCACCCTTGCCGTTGTTGATCCATTCGACGAAATCGGAATCCGGGTGACCGAGCTCCTTGCTGACCAGCTGGGTGGCAGCCCCGCCTTCGAGAGCCGCGCCGTGGCATGAAGCACAGTTTGCGGCGTACAGGTCGGCACCGGCGAGCACTGAATCAGGGTCGCGAACGGCGGTGACGTCGGAGTGGGCGCTGCCGCCGCAAGCAGTCGCCACCAGCGCCAGCAGGAACAATGCGATCAAGACGCGCCGAGTCATTGAGGTTCCCTCCCTCGCGTCTCCGAATTGTGGCAGTGCGTCGAGCCCGTCCGCAAGCAACCGCCCCGCGGTGAGCTTCTCTCGTATCTTCTGCTCTTCCCGCCGGAGACTCGCATCGCCCTCGGATCGGCTCCGGTACTGTCGGCGGCAGGCGAGTGGGGAGGTGGAGCGATGCCCGAGCCGAGCTATCCGACGACGAAGGGGATCTGGGGGGGAGGCCGCCGGGCAGCACCGGGCTCCGCCGGCTTGCGCCTGGGGACGCCCTACCCGGAAGCGGTGGCTCACTTCCGCCGGGCGATCGAAGGCCGGTCGGACTTCGATCCTGCGATGCTTCTCGTGTGGGGGACGATGCAGGCGACGGGGGTGCTCAACATCCTCAAGGCGGTCGAGGCACGCTACGGCCGCCAAGGTCAGGATCTGGTCCGGGAGGCCATCAATCGCGCCGGCTACGAGGCGATGGAGGGCCTGCTCGCCGATTCGGTGTTCCCCGAGGAGATCGATGAGATGACGCTCGCCTCGTTCATCGTGACCGGGATGAACACGGTGATCTACGCCTCGCTCGAGGACCCCTGGGTGACCGACGAGACCCGGTGCGAGTTCAACATCCTCTGGTGCCCCCACCAGGATCGCTACACGGCCTTCGACTGCCGGGTGCAGCGCTACTTCGTGGAGGGAATGATCGCCGCGGTCGACGATGCGGGACATACGGCGATGACCGCCTGGGTCGATCGGCTCATCCCTCACGGGGCCGACCACTGCCATTTCGTCGTGGAGCAGCGCGACCCGACGGCCGGCAATCCCTGGCACGCCTACAGCGACGAGCTGGCCGCTCGGGCTCTCGATATGCTCGACGAACCGGGCGGCTGAGGAGTGACATGTGGTTCCGGCGGATGACCCTCGAGATCTGGTTCGACGCCCACCAGTATCGGGTCGATCACGACATCGGCGAGAGCGCGGTCAGGTATGCGGTGGTTGCCGACCTCGGCATCGACCTGGACGGGGTCGCTCTTCGCTACGGCCATCACGCCGGGCGCCCCGATCTCCGCGAGCTGATCGCCGGGCGTGATGCCGGTCTGGAGGCCGGGGACGTGGTGGTCACCACCGGGGCCAGTGAGGCCAATTTCGCCGTGGTGAGCGCCCTGGTGCGGCCCGGCGACCACGTGCTGATCGAACATCCCACCTACCCGTCGCTGTATGAGGTGCCGAGGTCGCTGGGGTGCGATGTGACGCTGTTCACCCTCGACTACGGCGACGGCTTCCGCCCCGATCTGGAGCGGTTCGAGGCGCTCTTGCGCCCCGACACCAAGCTCGTCTCGTTCACTCATCCGAACAACCCGACAGGGTCGATGATCACCCTCGCCGACTTGGAGGCGCTCGTCGCCATGGCCGAGCGCCACGGCACCTATCTCATGTTCGACGAGACCTACCGGGAGATGAGCTACCCGGAGCCGCTTCCTGCGGCGGCGGTGCTCAGCGATCGAGCGATCACCATTTCGACCATGTCCAAGACCTATGGGTTGCCGGGAATCCGCATCGGGTGGATCACCTCACGGGATCCGGCGATCGTCGAGGCGGCGGTGGCGATTCGCGAGCAGGTCACGATCACCAACAACGCGGTGGGGGAGGAGATCGCCGTCGGGGTTCTGGGCCGGCGGGAGGATTTCCTCGCCCGAACCCGGGCGCACGTGGAGGAGAACCGGGAGGTCGCCGGTGCCTGGATGGCGGATCACCCCCACTTGGAGTGGGTGCCGCCCGAAGCCGGGGTGGTGGCCTTTCCCCGCTTCAGGGGCAACGTGTCCGTCGACCCGGAGGATGTCTATCGCACGTTGGTGGAGCGGTATCGGACGTTCGTGGTTCCCGGGCGATGCTTCGAGATGGACAATCGGCATTTCCGGCTCGGGTTCGGATCGACCCGGGACGACCTGAAGACCGGTCTGGCCAACCTGGATGCGGCGATCGGTGAGGCCCTCGGGGACGGCGGGCCGGGATGACCGGGCGTCGGGTCGCCGACCGGGAGAGGCACGGGTAACGTCCGGTCGCTCGCCGCCGTGGGAGGTCCGATGAGGAGAGCCGTTGCGATCGTTGTGCTGACCGTTGTCACCGCCGCCGGGTGCGGTGATGACGACTCTGCCGATCCCGCACCGGCACCGTTGGGTCTCGCTTCGGTCGCCATGCCCGCCTCCGGTCCCGACATCGCCGCGGTGTTGCAGCGGATGCCGGGCGAGATCGACGGCATCCCGGCGGCCACGGAGGCCGATTTCGAGCTGATCCGCCGCTACGGCAACCTGAACACGATCGTCGCTCTTCCGTTCTCCGATGGGGCCGCGGCGCTCGCCGCCGACCTCTCCCGATTCCAGTTCGAGGAGAGTGCCGTGGTGGAGGGCAGCCAGCTCGAGCCGGACGGGGGCACGCTGTGGGTGATGGGGTCCTTCGTCGATGAGGGGGGCGCCGGGGTCGTCCATCTCCTCGTGTGGTCCGCTCCCGGCGCCGAGTGGGTGTTCAACGTGAGCACGGAGAGCGCCGAAATGCGGGAGGCGATCGTCACCGGGTTCGTCGAGGCCATTGGATCCGGCTGATGGGCTCTCAACCGAACCGCGGATCCGGCCGAGGGACCGGATCCGCCGGCCGGGGCCCGATGAGATGGTTCGGACCTCGGCGGACCACCTAGAGTTCGACCGCTTTGAGACCTTCGATCGAGACGTCCATCGCAATCCCCGCTCCTGCTGATGCGGCGTGGGCGGTGCTGTCCGCATTCGATGAGTACCCCGAATGGAACCCGCTCGTGCGCGAGGTCAGGGGTCCCGTTGAGCCGGGAGCGTTCATCCGTGTGCGGCTCGCCCGACCCCGGGGGAGGGGGAGCATCACGATCCGGCCGATGGTGACGGCCGCCTCCGGCGGCGAGTTCCGATGGCTCGGTCGCTTCGTGTCGGTGAGGCTGCTCGCAGGTGAGCACTCGTTTCGGGTCGAGCCGCTCGGCGACGACCACGCCCGATTCGTTCAGGCGGAGACCTACCGCGGCATTCTGTCGCGCTTGATGGTCGCCATCTTCGGTCCTCTGATCAGGAGGTCCTTCGAGGTGATGAATCGATCGTTCCGAGATCGCGTCGTGTACCGCCACCGCCGCCGCCAAGATCCGGTTTGAGACCGGCCGGCTTGGGGCACTGAAATCATCGATTAGGGTTCGGGCAGACGCTCAGCGGGGGAGGGTGTGGCACGGACTGCCGATGTTTGGAGATCCCGGAGGCGGGTCGGTTCGGGTGCGGGAAGCATGCCCCTCACCGACGGATCCCGGATCGCCGTCGTGGGAGGTGGGCCGTCCGGCTCGTTTCTGAGTTTCTTTCTGCTCAAGCTCGCCGAGATCTCTGATCTCGACATCCGGGTCGACATCTTCGAGCCCCGCAGCTTCCTGGAGGGGGGACCCGCCGGATGCAACCACTGCGGGGGCATCGTCTCCGAGTCCCTGGTGCAGACCCTGGCCGCCGAGGGGATCAACCTCCCGCCGACCGTGGTCCAGCGTGGGATCGAGTCGTACGTACTCCACATGGACGTCGGAAGCGTCACGATCGGGAGCCCCGTCGACGAGCAGCGGATCGCATCGGTGTACCGGGGCAATGGTCCCCGCGGGGGGGAGGAGATGCCCTGGGAGAGCTTCGACGGATACCTCCAGCAACTGGCGCAGGACAAGGGCGCCCGGATCATCCGGAAGCTGGTCTCCGACATCGAGTGGCGGGACGGCTACCCCCACCTGCAGCTGGTCGATGGCGAAACCGGGCCCTACGACCTCGTGGCGATCGCCTCAGGGGTCAACAGCAACCTGTATCGCCAGCTCAACGGTCACAACGGAACCGGGAAGCGCCACAGGGAGCTGACGACCGCCCGGACCTACATCTGTGAGTTCCGTTCCGACCAGGAGACGATCCGCAGCGTCCTCGGGAACTCGATGCACGTGTACCTGCTGGACATCCCCGGGCTCGAGTTCGCGGCGCTGATCCCCAAGGGCGACTTCATCACCCTGGCGATGCTGGGCCACGACATCGACACCGACCTGATCCACAACTTCCTGGACGTCCCGGCGGTTCGTCGCAGCCTCCCGTTCGAGGAGATCCCCTGTGTGTGCAGTTGCACACCGCTGATCAACGTCCGGGGCCCTTCGCAGGCCTACGGGGATCGGCTCGTCATGATCGGGGACAGCGGTGTGACCCGCCTCTACAAGGACGGCATCGGTGCCGCCTATCGCACCGCCAAGGCCGCGGCGGCGGCCGCCGTCCTCCACGGCGTTTCGGCCGAGGACTTCCGGCGCCACTACGAACCGGTGTGCCGTTCGATCGGGACCGACAACAAGTTCGGGAAGTTCCTCTTCACGTTCACCTGGCTGTTTCGCAAGGTCCGATTCACGCGGCGCGCCGTGCTGCGCATGACGGCGAAGGAACAGGGGAGCGAGAACGGCGCTCGCCGGATGAGCCGGGTCCTGTGGAACCTGTTCACCGGGAGTGCCCCGTATCGAGATGTGTTCCGCGACACCATCCACCCGGGTTTTGTGGGGGGTCTCGCCAAGAACCTCGTCCTGAGCGTGCCGCCTGGTCGCGGCGGGGAGGATCCGAATGGCGCGTAAGACCGATAGTGAGCTCGGCAAGGTCTACCTCGACGGCGAGACGATCATCCGCCAGGGCGACGAAGGCGACTGCATGTACGTCATACAGGAGGGCACCGTCGAGGTGATCCAGCATCACGGGGACACCGAGATCGAGCTGGGCACGATGAGTGCCGGTGACTTCTTCGGGGAGATGGCCCTCTTTCAGAAGGAGACCAGAGCGGCCTCCGTCCGGGCTCGGGGCGAGGTGAGGGCGATGACGGTCGACAAGAAGACGCTGCTCCGACGCGTCAAGGAGGACCCGCTCCTGGCGTACAACCTGGTCCAGACGATGTCGAACCGCATCCGCGAGTTGCACGTGAAGCTCTCCGCGGCCCTGTTCGATGACAAGGAGCAGGAATGACGGAACGCTCGGCGCCGAGGGACGCCGCTCTGGTCGATTCGATCAACACGACCTTGCCGACGTATCGGCCGAGCCAGGTGGCCAAGCTGCCGCCTTGCCAGGCGGCCTGCCCGGTCAGCGGCGACATTCGTCGCTGGGTGGGAACGATCGCACAGCGCGAGCAGCTCGGTCTCGATGAGCCGACCGCCTATGAACAGGCGTGGCGGATCCTCACCGACCTCAATCCCTTCCCGGCGACCCTCGGCCGGATCTGCCCCCATCCGTGTGAGGCCGGCTGCAACCGGAACGAGGTGGATGCCCCGGTCGCCATCAACTCCCTGGAGCGCTTCCTCGGGGACTGGGCGATCGAGAACCAACTGGGGTTCGACGGGCGGGACGAGCCGCCGAGAAGCGAGTCGATCGGGGTCGTCGGAGCCGGTCCGTCGGGACTGTCGTTCGCCTATCAGATGGCCCGGCTCGGGTACCCGGTCACGGTGTACGAGAAGAGGGATCGGCCGGGCGGAATGCTGCGGTACGGGGTCCCCGACTACCGCCTGCCCCCGCAGGTGCTCAACGCCGAGATCGAGCGCATCTGCGGCCTCGGTGTCGATCTCGAGCTCGGGGTGGCCGTGGGGCGAGACGTCAGCGTGGAGGAGCTCCGCGAGCGCCACGATCTCCTGTACGTGGGGATCGGCGCGCAGCGGGGCCGTCCGCTCGGTGTCCCGGGAGACGACGGGCCGGGTGTTCTCACCGGCATCGAGTATCTGAACCGGGTCAATCAGGGAGGCGACCCCTACCTCGGTGACGCGGTGGCGGTGATCGGCGGTGGCAACACTGCGGTCGATGCGGCCCGGGTGGCTCGCCGTTCGGGTGCCGAGGTCCTGATGCTGTACCGACGCACCCGAGCCGAGATGCCGGCGGTCGGCGACGAGATCGACGACGCCATCGACGAGGGCGTCGATCTCCGTCTCCTGGTCGCACCCGTCTCGGTGAATCGGCTCAACGGCGACGTCGTGTCGCTCCTGGTTCGCGAGATGCGCCTGGGCGAACCCGATGGCTCGGGGCGCCGGCGGCCGGAACCGGTGGAAGGCTCAGATCACGAGATTGCGGTCGATGCTGTGGTTGCCGCCGTCTCGCAGGAACCCGATTGGAGCCTGTTGGCCGACTGGGAGCCGCAGGATCACCATCGGCAGGCCGTCGAGATCGATGAGGGGGTGTGGCTCGGGGGGGACGCTTCGGGGCCCGGGATCGCCGGTATCGCCATCGCTCACGGGCGGGCGGCTGCGGAGGTGGCGCACGCCAAGTTGAGGGGGCTGCCGACCGACGGTGCGACTCCGCTCGACCCCATCTCCGCCGACCAGGTCAAGATCGATTACCGGCCGCGGCGCGATCGAGCCGTTCCGCAGCGGGTGGCGATCGAGGATGGTGTTGCGATCGCGGATCTCGAGGTCAATCTCGGGATCGATGAGGAGAGCTTCCTCAGCGAGGTCCAGAGGTGTTCGTCGTGCGGGCTCTGTTTCGGTTGCGCCCACTGCTTCATGTACTGCACGGTCCAGTCGTTCACGGCCGTCGACGATCCGACCCCCGGGTCCTATTTCGTCATGGACCTGGACCGCTGCATGGAGTGCGGCAAGTGCATCGAGGTGTGCCCGTGCGGGTTCCTCGAGGTGACTTCGGTGGCCGGCTGACCTAGAGCCGGAGCGTCGACCCCTCGCGGGCGAAGACCACATCGTCTCTCTCGTACGCGTCGACGAGTTCCTGGAGCTCGGCGTCCCGGCGCAGCGGATCGTGATGGAACATCAGGACCCGACGGGCGCCGCCGGCTTCGGCGAGCCCGATGGCGTAGTCCGGGGTGCTGTGACCGTTCTGCCGCAAACGTTCGAACTCATCTACCGTGTACTGGGCGTCGTGGATCAGCAGGTCGACGCCGTCGGCCAGCCGCAGGGCGGCTTCGTGATACGGGCCGAAGCCGTCGGGCCCCTCGCCGAGCGCATGCGGGTTGTGATCCGAGAGGTAGGCGACGGCGCGGCCGGCGGCGGACACTCGGTAGCCGAAGGTGCGACCCCCCTTGTGGGGTATCTCGAGGGCCAGGACGTCGAACCCCTCGATCACCGCCGGGCCCTCCTCGAGTTCGTGGAAGTTCCAGTCTCCCCGCAGTTGGCTGGGACGGATCGGGAAGTGGGGGGGCGACATGGCTCGCGCCAGCACGGCCTCCGGTTCCCCTTGAGCCGGTATGAACAGGTCGACCCCGGACTCGGGGTGGTCCCCCGATGCGAAGAACGGCAATCCGTGGGTGTGGTCCCAGTGCAGGTGACCGAGCAGGATCGTTCCTCGAAATGGACGGCCCGCCAGCTGCGCCGTGAGACGCACCAGGCCGGAACCGGCGTCGAGGACCAGCCTGGGGACTTCGCCTTCCCTCCCGATCGCCACACATGAGGTGTTGCCGCCGAATCGGGTGAAGTCCTCGCCGGCCGCCGGCCGGGAGCCGCGAACACCGCAGAGGTGGACGTCGAGGGTCACGGGCGCGTTGGCGCCGGGCATCGGTCGAGCATCACGTTCACAACAGCCATGCTCCCATACGGTGAGACGCGTTCCCCCCTTTCCCATTACATCGCCCGGCGCCTCGATGAGCGAGGGCCTTTCGGCCCTACGCGGGGAGACTCATGCCGGGGCGAGCGGGATCGAGGCCGCCGCACCCGGACCCGACACGGGCACCCTCGGCGATCTACTCTCCGATCACCCGAGGGAAGGTCCATGAAGCAGACGTCCGGGCCGGTGATCGGCGACGATCCGCGTGCCTACATCGCCGAGTCGCGCCGGCGGGCGCTGGTCGAGGGTCGGGTGTTGCCCGATCGGGTCACGGGGGCTGCTCTCTTCGCCGACATCTCCGGGTTCACGCCGCTGACGGAGACCCTCGCCGGCGAGCTGGGGCCGCGGCGCGGCGCCGAGGAGTTGGTGGCCAACCTCAACCGGGTTCTCGAGGCCCTGATCAGGGATCTCCACGAGTTCGACGGCGAGGTCATCTACTTCAGCGGCGACGCCATCACCTGCTGGATCGACGGCGACGACGGGACGCGGGCCGCGGCCTGTGCGTTGCTGATGCAGAGCACGATGGCCGACGTGGGGCGGGTCACGACGCGTGGGGGAGAGACGATCGAGCTCGCACTCAAGGTCGCGGTGGCCGTGGGCGGCGCCCGCAGGTTCGTGGTGGGCGACCCGCAGGAGCAGCTGATCGAGGTCCTCGCCGGGGGCCTCCTCGACGACCTGGCCGCCGCCGAGGCGGCGGCAGAGAAGGGCGAGGTGGTCCTCGACCGATCGGCGATGGCGGCTCTCGACGGCCGGATTCGGGTGGGAGGCACGAGAACGCTGGACGGCCGGGAGTACGGCCTCCTCGAGGGGCTCACGGTGACAGTCGGGCGGGGGTCCCCGCCGGAGACGCTCGAGCCGATCCCGGACGATGTCACCAGGGAATGGCTGCTTCCGGTCGTCTACGACCGTCTCGCCACCGGAAGCGGTGCGATGTTTGCCGAGCTGCGCACGGTGGTCCCGATGTTCATCCGCTTCGGCGGGATCGACTTCGACGAGGACCCGGACGCGGCCGCCGAACTGGACGGCTTCGTCGGCAGGGCGCAGCAGATCCTCGCCGCCTACGGTGGCAACCTCCTGCAGCTGACGATCGGGGACAAGGGCGCCTACCTCTACGCCGTCTTCGGGTCGCCCGTCGCCCACGAGGACGATCCGGTCCGCGCCGTGAGCGCCGCGGGGGATCTGCACGCCACTCTCGGCGGGCGGGCGACGGGTCGGCCCATCCAGATCGGGATCTCGGTGGGTCGGGTGCTGAGCGGGACCTGCGGGCACCCGCTCCGGCGAACCTTCGCCTGTCTCGGCGACCCGGTGAATCTGGCCGCCCGGCTCATGAGCAAGGCGGCACGGGGCCAGACCCTGGTGACCGGCGAGGCGGTTGCCGGGACCGGCGACCGGTTCGTGTGGGACCAGCTGGAACCCATGCAGGTCAAGGGAAAGCGCCGGGCGGTGGCCGCATTCTCGCTCGCCGGAGTGCGGGAGCGGGTGGTGCGCCGCCATGAGCGCTACCCGCTCCCGATGGTCGGTCGGGAACAGGAGCTGGCCCGTATCGACGAGCGATTCGGTGCGGCTCTGTCCGGGGAGAGGAACGTGCTCGGCATCATGGCCGCCGCCGGACTCGGCAAGTCCCGCCTGATCGCCGAGATCGTCCGGGGCATGCGGGCGGACGGCCACCGGGTCGTCTTCGGCGAGTCGCAGGCGTTTGGGACCAACACGAGCTATCTGGCCTGGCAGGAACCGTGGCGAGCCATCTTCGAGCTCGACGATGACTCGGCCGCCGCCCAGATCGAGAGAGTCGAACGCGCCCTGGCAACCGTGGGCCCGCACTTGAGCCGCCGGGCTCCTCTGCTGCGGACTCTGCTGGGACTCGACATCCCCGACAACGACGTCACCGCCGCCTTCGATGCCAAGTTGCGCAAGACGTCGCGCGAGAGCCTCCTCGCCGAGTTCCTCGGCGCGGAGGCGCGCCGACGGCCGATCGTCATCGTCCTCGAGGACTGCCACTGGATCGATGAAGCGTCCATGGACCTGCTCGAGGTGCTGGTGCGCGAGACCGCCGGCCTTCCCGTGATGTTCCTCGTCGCCTACCGGCCGGAGATTCCCGACGGCGTCGCCGCCCGGCTCCGGGGCGTGGCCGATTTCGAGGAGCTCGTCCTCGAGGAGTTGTCGCCCGACGCCATCGAACGGGTGATCGAGGCGAAGGTTCGCCAGCAGTTCGGGGCCGATGTGACTCCGGCTCGGGAGTTCATCGAGCTCATCGTCGGGAGAAGCCAGGGGAACCCGTTCTACATCGAGGAGCTCGTCGATTTCTTCCGGCTCAGGGAGGCCGATATCGCCGACCCCGAAGCGGCCGGTGTCGTGGATCTCCCCGGCAGTCTGCAGTCGCTCGTGTTGAGCCGCATCGACACGCTCGATGCTCCTCCCCGAAGGACGCTGAAGGTGGCCAGCATCATCGGCCGTGAGTTCGAGGCCCCCTCATTGCCGGCCGTCCACCCGGAACTGGGCACGACGGCGGATGTGGGGGCCGCCCTCGACTCGCTGGGTCACGCCGATCTGGTGGTTCGCGATCGCGCCGACGACGAATCCTGGATGTTCCGTCACGCTGTGACACGGGATGTCGCCTACGAGAGCATCCCGTTCGCTCTCCGGGCGACGCTGCACGAGGCGGCCGCCGGCCACTTCGAAACCGGCGATCAGACCGGCACGAACATCGATCTGATCGCGCACCACTACTGGCACGGCGAGAACGTCGACAAGAAGATCGAGTACCAGCGCCGGGCCGGCGAAGCCGCCCAGGCGGCTTATGCCAATGCAGCGGCCATCGAGTACTTCGAGCGGCTCGCCTCCCTCGTCGAGGGGGATGAACGCCGCGCCGCCCTCCTCAACCTGGGCGAGGTGCTCGAGATCGTGGGGAACTGGGAGCGGGCCGAGACGGTGGAACGCCAGGCTCTGGCGCTCGCCGAGGCGCACGGCGAGGGGACGGCCGTCGCATGGTGCGAGGTGGCGCTCGCCGAGGTGGCTCGCAAGCAGGGCCGCTACGACGAAGCCAGGGAACGCCTCGACAGGGCCGGGGATCTCTTCGACGGGCATGAGGACCGGGCCGGGAAGGGGCGGGTGCTCCACATCGCCGGCACGCTGGGCGCCCAGCGCGGGGATCTCGAGTCGGCGCGGACGCTCTACGAGCAGAGCCTGGTTCTGCGCGAGGAGCTGGGTGACCTGGCCGGGGCGGCCGCGGTGCTCTCCAACCTGGGGGTGGTCGCCGAGTACTCGGGCGACCTGGAGGCCGCTCGCAGCTTCCACGAGCAGGCTCTGGAGGCCAGGACCACGATCGGCGATCGGTGGGCGATCGCGGTCTCCAACACCAATCTGGGGATGATCGCTGTGCTGCAGCAGCGGTTCGGTGAGGCCGGGGAGCTCTTCGACACGGCCATGCGCCTCAACCGTGAGGTGGGCGACACCTGGATGGTGGCGGTGAGCCACAACAACCTGGGCAATGCCTACCGGGGGCTCGGCGACGGCGAGGGTGCCCGTGACCACTACGCCACCAGCGCCGAGGCCTACCTGGCCTACGGTGACCGCTGGGCGGCGGCCTTCCTCCTCGAGGACATCTCGACGCTCGCCGCCGCCGAGGAGCAACCGACCGTGGCACTGGAGCTGCTCGGCGCCGCCGATCGCATGCGCCAGGAGATCGATAGCCCCCGGTCGGACACACTCGAGGCAGAGCTGCAGCGCGAGATCGTCGAACGGGGCACCGGTGTCGACGATGCGGCGAGGGCTGCGGCCCGGGGGCGCGGCAGGGCGATGGATCTGGTGGCGGCCCTCACCGCGGCGATCGCGTTCTGCCGGGGTCCTCACTGATTGTCTGAGATCCGGGGCTTTCGGCCCGGGTGGCACGGCCCGCCATCGTGGCCGGGCTGCTGCGGCCGGAGGCCCAATAGGGTCTTATGGCCCTACTTCGCCCGTGACACCTTCCGTAGATACGTAGGCACAGAGGCGAATTTCGGGAGGGGAAGCCCCATGCGTGAACCGGGTCTGATGCGTTCTCGCGTCATGCCGTTGGGTGTGGCAGTAGTGGCGATTGGCCTCTTGCTTCTTGTGGCGGCCGGCATCGCCGGCGCCGATCATCGAACCGAGTGGGACTGGAGCGGAGACGCCCCGCAGAAGGTCACCGTCGTCAGTGTTGGGCTCACCGGACCGGCAGTGTTCGACTACAACGTTCCCAACAACGGCAACTTCACCGGGGACGACGGCATCGGGAATTGGACGTTCTCGACGATCGCCGCCGAGAACGGCGTCCGCTACCTGAGCTGGGACTACACCGGTTCACACTCGTTCCCCGCCCCCGTCACCGAATTGCAGGCCTTCGTCGGGGGAACGGTCGGCGCCGATGGAACGATCGGCACCCCTTCTTTCCTCAGCGGCAACCTGGTCTCCAACGACCCGCCCGAACCCTCGGGTGCCTTCGCCTTCGCCGGGGCCATCCGCCTCGAAGTGGTGGCCGGCCAGCCGTACGGATTCGTCATCAGGGCCGGCAGCGGCGCCACCAGTGCTGCGCTCAAGGGCACCCTCGTCGTCGATTCCATCCCGGTCTTCCGGGTCGATGCGGTCTCCGCCTCCCCTGCGCAGTTCTACGACTTCGAGACCTCCACCGTGACCGTCGGCCTCGACGGTCAGGGGGAACAGCACACGGTCGACAGCATCACCGTCACCCTCCCCGACGGGCTGTCGTACGAGTCGGGGAGTGGTGGAAGTTGGGGCGATCCTTCCTGTGTTGATCCCTGCACCGTCCTGACCTGGGGCCCGCGCCCCATCCTCGAGTCGGACAGCCTCTCCTTTGCGGTCCGGTCCGATCCGGTGAGCGCTGCAGTGTCCGGGGTCATCAGCGCCTGGGGGACCCAGGGGGCGTACACCAGCCCCACGGTGAGCACCTCGGTGACGGTCATTCCCACCTTCACCATGCAGGGAGTCGCCGCCGAGCCGTCGGAGTTCCACGCCGGTGAGAACAGCACCGTCACCGTCACCCTGGCCGACCTCGTCCCGGAACACGACAACGTCTCGGTCACCGTCGATCTCCCGGCGGAGTTGTCGTACGTGCCAAACAGCTCTCGGCTCGTTGGGCCCGGCGAAATAGAGACACCGATTCCCGACCCGTCGGGCGAAACCAC
>JBFFRY010000031.1:0-25852 GCA_041572755.1 Acidimicrobiia bacterium
CGGGGTCGCGGGCCGGGTCGTCGGCCGGCAAGGTTCCCTCGAACCACGGGTCGAGCTCCCAATCGGGCGCCGGGGGGCTCTTGTCGACTGTGGGCCCGAACACGGGCCGTTCGACCGGCTTGGATTGCTGCACGTAGCGGAACGATCGTTGGGCCGCGTGATACTGCTGACTCATCGCCGTCTCCCCTCCTCGGCTCTGCCGGCGAGAGTACCGCCACCGGGGAGTCGGAGTGGCAGGGAGTGGCAGCTAGCCGCTGATCCTCAACGGGATCGAATCGAGGGCGCACTGCACCCCGTCCACCTCGATCGTCCCTCTCACGCTGCCGCGTGACGTGCCGCTCGTTCCCCAAGGCAGTTGGCCCGTCACCGTGAGGCCATCCCCGGTTGCCTCGAAGTCCCCGAGGCTGTCAACCGGGAACGGCCCGTCGAAGCTGAGCTCGAGATCGCCGGTGGCTTCGGTCTCGCCGCAGGAGTAGGCACTCAAGGTGAGGCTCATCCCGAGGTCGACGACCAGGTATTCGACATCGGTGATCTGACCGTCCGCATAGGTGTCGCCGCTCCCGACATCGGTCACCGTGAACCGGGCCTGTCCGGAGATGCCGGGCTGCGCCTCCACAGAAGCCGAGTAGGGGCCGGTGCGGAACACCAGATAGGTGGTGGGTATCTCCAGCATCGTGGTGGAGCTCTCAGTCGAAGCCCCTGTTCCGGTGGTGTCACCGATGGCGTCATTGCCGTCATCGGCACACGATGCCCCCAGGAGTGCCCCGATCACCAACAGCACGAGCGGTCTCCGCATGAACCCTCCGATGGCTCGGCCGGCTTCAGCAGGCGTAGATGAGGATCTCCCACGCCCCGTTGTCGAAGGATGCCCCGAACTCGGGTCCGCCCGCAACCACTCCGCCCTCCCAGTCGACCTCGATCGGGGTGTCGTAAGCCACCCCACCGCAGGAGTCGCAGCCGGCATTCATGGATCGGATGGCGGCGATACGGACCGCAAGGATGCCTCCCTCCACCGAATCGGGGGGTGCCGTGGGAGGGGGCTCCTCGGCCGCCAGAGCGAGCGCCCGGTCATAGTCCCCCTCGAAACGGGACTTCGAGTACCCGCCGTTGGCGAGGCAGTCGAGGATCCACCCCAGATCGCCGGCATTGACGACCCGGGCTGCTCCATGCAACGAGGCGATGCGAGAGTCCAGATCGGCAAAGACCGCCAGGGCCGCGGCCTCCAGCTCCGGGGACAGCCCAGGCGGGATCATCGCCCCGACGGGACCTGCGTCGAGGGTTTCGATCAACGGGAACACCTCCGGGTCCAGTGTGAGCGCCTCGTCGTCGAAGCCCTGGTTGAAGAGGTCGGCGGCGATGCCGATGGCGCCGTCGAGTTCCCGGGCGGCCTCGAAGAACCCGAGAAGCGAGTCCGCTGCCGATGGTCCCCGGGTCGTCGTTGGGGCCAGTGTCGATGTCGTCTCCGTCTGTGCTGGAGCCGTGGACGTGGTGGTCGTCGCCGTCGTGGTGGGGGCACTCGTGGCCGGAGCCTGTGTCGATGGCGACGCTGTGGCCGCCGACGAGACCGGGGTCCCGCTCTCGTCGTCATCCCCGCACGACACCACCGCCACCGTGAGGAACAGGCAGATCAAAGCGATGCGGAATCTCATGTTGCCTCCCGACCCATTGGGTCCCCACCACGGTGCCTGAATCGCAGGGAACCCTCTAGTGCCGAAAGACCGCTTCTGTCTTCAGCAAGAGCCGGTCTGGTGGCGCCCACCCGCACCCGACGGTTGCCCCGTGCCGTGGGTAGTCGATACCCAAGCAACGAGAAGGAACCCCCTGCATCCGCAGGGGGTTCCCGTGACCCGCGAGGGGCCCTCCTTCAGTTGGTGAAGAACTCGGCCAGGCCTTGCCACCGCAGCATCTCCGCCTGGTCGTAAGGGGCAAAGAATCCCGCCAGTCCGCTCCAGCGGGCGGTCTCGGCGTTGACCCCGGCGAGGTACTGATCGGCGAGACCGGACAGCCGAGCGGTGTCGGCGGCGAACGCGGCTTCGCTCGCCCCGGCGTACTGACCGGCGATCCCAGACCAGCGGGCGATCTCGGCGTTCACCGCGGCTTCGCTCGCCCCGCCGAAGCGGTCGGCGAGGCCGTCCCAGCGAGCGGATTCGGTGGCCAGAACCGCTTCCCGGCCCGCCGAGGCGTACATCTCGGCGAGGCCGGTGAGACGGGCGCTCTCGGCGACATGCGCCGGGGTGGGGCCGCTCGCCGCAGCGACGGAGGCGGGCTCGATCCCGGCCGGGTTGCTCTCGTTGATCTGGACGACGGTGATCGCGGCGGCGATCGCCCCGACGGCCAGCAGGGCCACCAGGTGAACGATGCCGCGGCCGCTGAAGAAACGGCGGGTCGTGGTGACCGCCGGGCTCTTGGTGGTGTGCTCCAACATGGCTCCTCCTTCGCACTCATGGCGTCTTGCTCGACACCAGGTGTCTCATGGGTCGCGTGAGCGCCGCTGGACGAATGCGTGCAGACCGCTGGAGGGATTTCGGCCATCGCGGACCGACCAGTCGTGATACCTTCGGAACATGGCGGTGGGGTGCGGGATCCTTGGCCCCCTGGTGGTCACCATCGACGGTGCCGAGGTGCAACTCGGCGGCACCAAGGAGAAGTCGGTCTTCGTGCTCCTTGCGTTGCGGGCCGGGGAGGTCGTCTCCAGCGACTACCTGATCGATCAACTGTGGGGGGAGGAGCCGCCGCCCAGTGCCGCCAACACGCTGCAGACCTATGTGTCCCGGCTGCGCAAGGTGCTCCATGCGTCGGGCGTCCAGGTGCTGCTGACACGCCGGCCCGGCTATCTGTTGGAGATGGCCGACGACGACATCGACGCCCGCCGCTTCGAGAACCTGGCCCGGGCGGGGCGGCGGAGTCTGGCCGACGGCGACGCCGCCGTGGCTTCCCAGACGCTGCTGGAAGCGCTCGACCTGTGGAGGGGGCGGGTCCTCAGCGACTTCGAGGCGGAGGAATTCGCCAGCGCTGAGATTCGGCGGCTCGATGAGCTCCGGCTCGCCACACTCGAATGCCGGATCCGAGCCGATCTCGAGTCGGGGCGTCACCAGGAGGTGATCCCCGAACTGGAGGCCCTGGTGCGTCGTGACCCCCTTCGGGAGGGCCTGTGGGCGTCGTTGATGCTGGCCCTGTATCGAGATGGCCGCCAGGCCGACGCCCTGCGGGCCTACCAGGAAGCCCGGCAGATCCTGGCGGAGGAGCTGGGCATCGACCCCGGTCCCGAACTGCAGCAGCTCGAGGGGATGATGTTGCGACAGGATCCCGGGTTGCTCGCCGGGCCCACCGCGGAGGTCTGGTCGGGGAACCTCCCGGCCGACATCACCTCGTTCGTCGGCCGGGTCGAGGAGCTTGAGGAGCTCGAGGAGCTGGTCTTGCGGAGCCGAATCGTCACGCTCCTCGGACCGGGCGGGATCGGCAAGTCGCGGCTCGCGCTGGAGTTGGCCCGCCGCCTCGCCCCGGAGTTCACCGACGGCGCCTGGCTGGTTGAGCTCGGCTCCGCCACCGATCCGGCGTCGATCGTCCATGAGATCGCCGCACTGTGGCACTCGAGCGGTGACGCCACGATCGATGAGCTCGGAGCGTTGATGCATCATCGCCAGGCGCTGCTGGTGCTGGACAACTGCGAGCAAGTCGTCGCCGGTGCCGCGCCGGTCACGGAGTTGCTCCTCGCCGCCGGCCCCGGCCTCAGGATCGTGGCGACCAGCCGGGAGCCGCTGGAGTGCCGCGGTGAGGTGCTGTGGCGGGTGGGGGCACTCGGCCTCGACGCCGATGAGGCGGAAGCCTCCGATGCCGTCGAGCTGTTCACGGCGCGCGCCGCGGACACGACCCCGGGCTTCCGACTCGACGAGAGGAGCGCTCCCACCGTTGCCCGCATCTGCAACAGGCTCGAGGGCATTCCACTCGCCATCGAACTCGCCGCCTCACGGCTCCGGGCCCTCACACTGGACGAGTTGGAGATCCGGCTCGACGATCAGCTCAGGCTGCTGGTGACCTCGGGCAGGACGGTCCCGGCCCGTCAGCGAACCCTGCAGCAGACCATCGAATGGAGCTACGAACTGCTCGACGAGTCGGAACGCGAACTGTTCCGGCGGCTCGGGGTGTTCTGGGCCCAGTTCCCGCCACGCGCCGTCGAAGTCGTGTGTGCCGGGGAGACGGTCCCCGAAGCCGAGGTCTCGTCGCTCCTGGAGCGCCTCGCCGACAAGTCGCTCGTCGTCAGAGTCGAACGTCAGGGCCGCACCTGGTATCGGCTGCTGGAGACGATCCGGGCCTTCGCCTACCAGAAGATCGCCGGCGGTCACGAGGAGGTCCACGAACGGGGCTTCCTCACGTACCTGGCGGGTCGCACCGACCGGAGCCTGAAAGGCCCGGTGGACGCTGTGTGGTCGGCTCTCTTCGACGGCGAAACCGAGATCGCCAGGCGAGCCCTCACCGTGGCCGCCAACAGCTTCCGCGAGGACGAGGGTGCCGAACTCGCCGGGGCCGCGGCGGCGCTCGTCACGAGAACCCGCCGGGTCGCTTTCATCTGTGCCATGACGCCGGGTGACGCCCCGGGGCCCGGTGACCGTCTCGACCCTGTCGCCGGTACGCGAGCGCTCATGGGGCGCTTCCGTGACGGGTTTGCGGCGGGCGCACAGCGACAGGATCCCGACATCCAGGTTCGGGAGGGCTGGCTGAGCGAGGCTCTCGACTGGGCGGAAGCCTTTCAAAACCCGGTCGGCGCCGGGGAGATGGCGGCGTCCGCCTTCGCCGATGGAGTCGACGTGGTCTTCCACGCCGCGGGTGCCAGTGGGCATCGCATCTTTGAGATCGCTCGTCGGGTCACCGAGGACACCGGAATCCACCGTTGGGTGATCGGGGTCGACTTCGATGAATACCGGGATGTGGAGGAGCATCTCCGCCCCCACGTGCTGGCTTCGGTGCGCAAGCAGGTACCGATCGACGTGTACCGGGAGATCAAGAAGGCGGTTGCCGAAGGTCGCATCGAGGAGGCTCCCCGCTTCGGCCTCGCCAACGGCGGCATCTCGCTCGCCACCTCCGGCGGGCACCTCGACCATCTCCTCGATGCCCTCAGGGAAGTGGAGGAGGAGATCATCGGCCGGGCTGAACCCCGGGCCTAACCCCCTCCTAGCCCGCCTTCTTGGGTGGGAGCGATCCGACGTAGTCGAGGGCGCGGGCGATCCACGGTTCGCCTCGCTCGGGCGCCTTGCGCCACAAGTCGGGGAGCGCCACGTACTCCATCATGGGGCGTCCCTCGGGCCCGAACGGGCCCGCACCCTCCACGGCGCGTAGCTCACCGCGGTCCGGCCCGGCCAGCCGGACACCGACCGCCGAACCGAACAGGCCCATGAACATGTTGCCGTTCACGAAAGCGGCCAGGTTGCCGAACATCGGCTTGGTCGCAACCCGTGGATCGTCCGGGACCAGACTGTTGAAGTAGGAGCGATCGGCTTCGGTGGGCTTCGGTACCTTCATGGGGTCTCCCTGGCGTGCGCGTCGGGCCCGAGCTTGCCAAACTGTGAGCGTTATGGACGGGACTGTGCGGAGACGGCTGCTGTGGATCGGCGGCGGGCTGACCACGCTCGTGATCGTGGCGGCAGCCGCCGTGCTCTTCTTCTTCCGAGATACCGCGACGCCCGTGACCGAAGAGGAAGTCGCCGCGACCCTCGCCGGTGAGGGCGGCAGCGCGCCGGGCGACCCCGGCCTCTACTCCTATGCGACGACCGGCTTCGAGGAAGCCGATGCACTCGGTGGGGGTCGCCACGACTATCCCCCCGAGACCTTCCTCACGCTGCGGACAGTGGGTTGCGGAACCGCGGTTCGCTGGCAGGCCCTCAAGGAGCGCTGGGACGAGGACCTCATCTGCGACGACGGCACCCTGCAAGGGATCGACTCGTACCACGAATGGTTCGGGGTCACCGATCTCCACGAGTACCGCTGTGAGGAAGGGGCCCACGTCTATCCCGAGGACGGTGAGACGTCGTGGTCGTTCACGTGCTCCACTGAAGTCACCTTCGAGACCTACACCTACGAGGTCGTCGGCACCGAGGAGCTCGTCATCGCCGGGGAGGCGGTGCCGACGCTGCACCTCAGGATCGTCAGTGAGATCATCGGCGAGACGAACGGCGACTCCGAGGCGCACGAGTGGGTCTTGCCGGGAACCAACCTGGTGGTCAAGAAGATCGTGCGTCGCGACAACGTCACCGACACCCGCATCGGTGGCGTCGGTTACCACGAGGAGTTCGAGGCGGTGCTCACGTCGCTGAGTCCGGCGGGCTCCTAGCGCGGCACCTCTAGAACAGTTCGGTCACCCAGGACACCAGCAGGCCCGTGGGGATCAGGATCCACGGCAGCAGAGCGAGGATGATCCCGATCATCCCGAACGTTCGGGCCGGGTCGCGAGGAGGATCCCCGCAACGGCCGATCGTCTCCCACAGCGCCGCCAGCGGACCGTCGAGACTCAGGCTGATGCGGCGTCTCGCCACCGCCGCCCCCCGAATGATGATCCAGGCGATGGCCGCCATGAGCAGGCCGATCACCACGGTCGCCACGACCCGGCTCCACAGCGATGCCAGAGCCGAGGCGAGAGCCCGCTGGATGAGGCTGAGGAGCGTCGAGAGCAGCGCTCCTCCGATCACGAAGAGCGGCACGCCCAGGGCGTTCCTCTTGAAGCCGGGAGCCAGCCGCTCCATCTGGATGCGGGCCCTTCGCAGCATCGAGAGCGAGGGGTCGTCGCGAGCGCAGTTCGCCTCGCGGCGACCGTAGAGGTCGAGCATCTTCGAAGCCACCGACGACTGGTGCGACCGCACGATGAACTGGGTCATCTGCTGGATGAGGAAGGCGGCAACCGGGCCCAGCGGTCCAAGGCGCCGAACCCGGACGCTGCGGCCGCCATTGCGATCCAGCACCTCGAGGGACCGAACCGCGAGGCGATGAGCGTCCCAGAAACGATCCGGGTGCCCGAGCGGCCGGGGCGAAGACAGCTCCAACACGATGTCGCGGTCGACGTCACCGTGAGCCCCGAGCTCCTCCAAGATGGCGTCGGCGGCCACCTCGTCGCTCTTGCGAAACGCCTGGAAGGCCTCGAACGTCCCCTGCAACTCGTCGAAGACGAGGGTCCGCTTCTCTTTGCCTTCGCCGGGCTCGTCGGGCATCACCGCTGAGGGTAACGGTTGGGCCCCGAGTCCCTTCAATTCCACAGCCACCCGGTGAGGTCTCGCCGGCGCTCACCACAAGGCCTCGAGCAGCCAGAGAACGCCCATGCCCACGATGATCGTGCCCACCACGTTGCGGGTGCGCCACGCGACCAGGCCGGCAACGGCCCCGGCGACGATCCGTTGGTTGTCCAGAGCCAACTCCCACGGTCCGTCGGGTCTGAGGATCGCCGGCAGCACGAAGGCGGCCAGCACCGCCGAAGGTATGAGGCGCAGGATGCCCATCACCACGTCTGGGAGCCGGGTATCGGGGCGGATCAAGGTGAGGAAGGACATCCGGAGCGCGTACGTTCCGATTCCGGCCATGACCATGGTCAGCCAGATCGCGGAGGAAGACATCGAGGTCACGAGGGTGCCTTCCTGCCGACGAGGAGACCTCCGAGGATGCCGGCGGCGGCTGCGGTGAGCAGGCCGCTGTGGAGCGGCATGTCCACGGCGAGCACCGCCACGATCCCCGACACGAGTGCGGCGGCGCCGGTTCCCCGGTCCTTGATGGTCGGTACCACCAGCGCCAGGAACACCAGTGGCACCGCAAAGTCGAGCGACCAGTCGGCGGGAATGCCGGTGCCGAGCACGACCCCCAAGGCGCTCGAGGTCTGCCAGGTGGCCCACAACGCCAGGGCGGCGCCCCCGATGAAGGCGCCGCGGTCCCGGGGGGTTCCGGGATCGTCGGCCCAGCGCACGATCGCGACCGCGTAGGCCTGATCGGTGAGCAGGTAGCCGATAGCCGAACGGTGCCAGATGCGCAGCTCGGCCAGCCGGGGGGCAATCGACGCGCTGTACATGAGATGGCGGGCGTTGATGACGAGCGCCGTGGCGACGATGACCGCAATCGCCGCGTCGCGGCTCATCAGGTCGACCGCAGCGAGCTGAGCCGATCCGGCGAACACCACCGACGACATGGCGGCCGCCTGGATGCTCGACAGCCCCGCATCGACGGCGGTGACCCCGTAGATCAGCCCGAAGGGCACGATCCCGATCAGGATCGGCGCCATCGCCGCGACGCCTCTCCAAAAGGGTGTTCCTGCCATGTGGACCGGGAGGTTAGGCCTCCCCCCGACCGCGCTCACCGGTAGCATCGCCGAGTCGAAGGAGGACCTGTGCAGAGCCACGAAGTGGACTTCGAGATCTTTGGCGACGACATGCAGTTCGTTGAGATCGGTCTCGATCCGGGGGAAACGGTGATTGCCGAGGCGGGGGCGATGATGTACCTCGAGAGCGGGGTCACGTTCGAAACGAAGATGGGCGACGGATCCGAGCCCGACTCCGGGATGTGGGGCAAGCTCAAGGGAGCCGGGAAGCGGATGATCACCGGTGAGTCCGTGTTCATGACCCACTTCACCAACAGCGGCGGCGGCCGCGACGTCGTGGCTTTCGCCGCCCCCTACCCCGGCAAGATCATCCCCATCGACCTTGCCGAGATCGGCGGCCGATTGATCTGTCAGAAGGATGCCTTCCTCTGCGCCGCTCTCGGCACCCAGGTGGGGATCGCCTTCAACCGCAAGCTGGGGGCCGGCGTGTTCGGGGGGGAGGGCTTCATCCTCCAGGATCTGCAGGGGGACGGGAAGGTCTTCATCCACGCCGGAGGCACGGTCATCGAAAAGCGGCTCCAAGGCGAGACGCTGCGGGTCGACACCGGCTGTCTGGTCGCCTTCGAGCCGACGATCGAGTACTCGATCGAGCGGGCCGGGAACCTCAAGTCGATGGTCTTCGGCGGCGAAGGGATGTTCCTCGCCACCCTGACCGGCGTCGGGCGGGTGTGGCTGCAATCGCTGCCGTTCTCCCGGCTTGCCGACCGGATCGCGCCGCTCGGTGGCGGCTCGGGACAGGACGAGGGTTCGGTGATCGGAGGCCTCTCCAACATCTTCGAGTCCTAGGGTCTTTTGCCCCCACTTGTGCCCACCTTGACCGCGTAGGGTTCTGAGCACGGTGCCAGCAGGGGAGGTGGGAGCCGTGACCGACGCCCAGTATGAAGCGCGCGGGTATCGCGTCTTCGAATGGATCAACCGCAACATCAAGGGCCTGTCGATCGTGCTGGTCATCACCGCGGTGGTGCTTGGCGTCGTCGGGCCGATGGTGGCGAGTGAGGATCAGCCGAGCTTCAATTCGGGAGGCGAGATCTACGACACCGACGATCTCGTCGTCGATCGGTTCGACGCCGATTCACCGATCCGTGCCGCCTCGTTCTTCGTGGAGACCGATGACGTCACGGCAACGCCGGACCCCCGGGTCCACGATGTGCTCACCGCCGATGCGCTGCGGGAGTTCAAAGCGAACGCCGACGCGGTCCGGGCCGAATACTCGAGCGGTGATGACCCGGCGTTGGTGAGGACCTTTGACAACGACCTGGGCGTCGAAATCGACGGCATCTACTCGATCGCCGACGCGGTGGACACCGCTTTGCCCGGCGGACTGGCGAACGCCACCGACCGTGATGTGAAGATCGCTCTCAGCGATCTGTTGGACGACACGGCACCGACGGCGGGCCTGCGGTTCACCCTGTCGCGGCTCGCCACCCGCGAGGTCAGGGCCGTGGAGACCGGTTCGATCGAGGTGTGGCGGTCACCGGCCTTCCTGGCCGAACTCCGCTTCGACATCGACGCGTTCGAGGGGGGTGTCGAGGTCGACGGCTTCTCCGGCACCACCAACCTGGACGCCGAGCGCTGGCTGCGGGACGTGCAGGCCGAGTTGCGAGGCGACGGCAACGAGACCTCGGTGCTGGGTATCGCCATCGACGGCGGGTTGGTCGGCGAGGAGCAGACCGAGGAGGCCGCCCCCTTCATCTTCTTGGCGGTTGCTTTCATCGTGCTGCTGGTGGGCGCGCTGCTCCGCTCCTACTGGGCGGCGATGTTGGCCGCCATCGGACTCAGCATCGTGATGATGAGCTACAACGGCATCAATGCGCTGATCGGCATCAAGATCGAGTCGCCGCTCATCGTGTTCGTGGCGCCGATCGCGCTCATCTCGTTCGGTGTCGACTTCTTCATCCATGGGGCCGGGCGGGCCCGGGAGGTGCAGGTCGAGGGCTACCCCCGCGAGCGGGCGTACCCGTTGGGCGCCACCGCGCTGTTCACCGCGCTGCTGCTGGCGGCGGCTTCCTCGGTGGCGGCGTTCCTCTCCAACGCCACCTCGGGGATCGAGGCGATCACCCAGTTCGGTATCGCCTCGGCGATCTCGATCACCCTCTCCTACCTGATCCTCGGCCTCGTGTCCCCCCGGCAACTGCTTGCAGTGGAGGAGGCGCTGGGCCCCCGGCCCGAGGACCACGGACTCCACGTGTTCCGTCGGCTGGGATTCGTCGGGGCGGCGATCGTTGCTGGCTTCGTGGTCACGATGGCGATCGTCATGCCATCCGTCGGGGCCGGAATGTTTCTCGTGGTGTTGCTGGGCCTCCTGTTCGGCCTGCCCTACTGGTTGACCAAGCGCCGCAACCGCCGCGCCGCGGCGGCGGGCAAGCCGATGACCGATGCCGTCAAGGGGGCCGGTCACGGCTTCAAGGCGGCCGGGAGCGTGGTCCACTTCCTGGCACGGTGGCGCGTCTTCACTGTGCCGGTGGTCGGGGTGCTGGCGATCGCCGGTCTGTGGGCCTTCTTCCAGGTGGAGTCGGCCTTCGAGATCAAGGACTTCTTCTCCTCGAAGACCGACTTCGTCAAGAGCATCGACAAGCTGGAGACGCACCTCGGGTCCAGCGCATTCGGCAATGCCTACGTGTACGTGGAGGGCGACCTGACCGACCCCGAAGCGATCACCGCCATGGAGGCCACGCTGGCCGACCTGGACGCCGCCGACGAGGCCGGGGACATCGAGCTGATGCGGGACTTCAACGGCGACCTGGATCACCCACCGAATGCCATGTCCTTGGTGAGGCTGGTGATGGCGACACCCGAAGCCCGCGACACCGTGTCGGAGGCGAGCGGTGCGGCGCTCGCCGACGGTGACGGTGACGGCCTCCCGGACTCTTCGGCCGATGTGGGTGCCATCTACGACTACATCTACGCCAACGGCGTCCCCGGTCCGGATGGTGTGCTGCTGCTCCGGCCCGACCAGGTCCAGGGCTCGGTGTACGTGAGCGGCGACACCCAGGGAACCCGGGTCGAGGTGCTGGTGCCCTCGGTCGTGGACGACCCGAACGTGTTGGCGGTCCGCTCGCTCCTCAACGAAGAGCGGGAGGACCTGGCGGCGGCGTTCTCGGCGCTCGGCGCCAGGTCCGACATCCTCAGCGTTTCGGGTGGCGGGATCGTGAACCAGGACGAACTGTCCGGGTTCACCGAAGCGATGCAACTGGCACTGCCGGTGGCGGTCGCCCTCACCTTCATCCTGGCGCTCCTCGTGATGCGGTCCTGGCTCTATGCCATGATCACGATGGTTCCGATCATCCTCGTGGTGTTCTGGATCTACGGCTTCATGCTGATCGCCGATTACAAGGTGAACGTGATCACGGCGACGATCGCCGCCATAGCCATCGGTGTCGGCATCGACTACGCAACCCACTTCACCGTGCGCTTCCGCGAGGAGCTGCGTGGCGAACCGAGCCGGTTCCCGGCGCTGCGTCGTGCCGGTGTGGGAACGGGTGGTGCGCTGGCACTGTCGGCTTTGACGTCGATGACCGGCTTCCTGGTGATGGCGACGGCTCCAATGCCGATGTTCGCCACGTTCGGGGTGCTGACGGCCGTGATGATCATCTTCGCCCTGCTGGTGTCGCTGCTGGTGCTGCCCAGCCTGCTGCTGCTGGTGACCCCGTCGCTCAAGGGTGACGAGCGGGCCAGACTCGAAGAGGCGATCACCAAGGGTGAGTTCGCCTACGACCCGCACGCTCCGGAGACGGCGCAGCTGCGCCATCCTGGAGAGGAGGAGCGGGAGCGGAGAGCGGAGGACGACGAGTAGACCGTGAGGGGCCCCGCTACAGGGGCCCCTCACAACTGGCGGGCTGCTCGACGGCGCACCGATCGAAGCCGTCGCCGCCGACGCCGACGTCGATTCCCGCGCCACCGGTGAGGGTGTCATCTCCGGGTCCCCCAGAGAGGTCATCGTCGTCTCCGGATCCGAGGAGCACGTCGTGACCGTCGGCGCCGACCAGGATGTCCCGTCCGGCCCCACCGTCGAGACGGTCGTCGCCTGATCCGCCGTTGAGTTCGTCATCGCCGTCACCGCCCCAAAGGGCATCGTTCCCCTCGTCCCCGAAGAGGCGATCGGGCCCCTCGGCACCGCGAAGGGTGTCGGATCCGCCCGCTCCCTTCACGAGGTCGGCGCCGGCGCCGCCGTCGAGCTCGTCGGCACCCTCACCGCCTCCCAGTTCGTCGTCGCCGATGCCGCCTTCGAGCAGGTCGGCGTGGTCGCCGCCGATCAGGTTGTCGTTGCCCTCTCCGCCCTTGAGGTGGTCGTTGCCCGTCCATCCCGACAGTTCGTCGTCGCCGTCGTCGCCTCTGAGGAGATCATTCCCCTCCCCTCCACCCAACACGTCGTTACCTCCGCCGGCGCGGAGCTCGTCGTCTCCGGGGCCGCCCGCGATGCGGTCATCACCGAGTGAGGCTCGGATGATGTCGTTCCCCTTGCCGCCGTCGATGGTGTCATCGCCCTCCGACCCGGACACGAGATCGTCTCCGGCGTCGCCGTGGAGTTCGTCGGCGCCGTCGCCGCCGTCGATGGTGTCCTGGTCGGGCCCGCCGGAGGCCATGTCGTCGCCGGGACCGGCCGAGATCACGTCGGCTCCCTCCTGACCGAAGATCCGATCGGGGCCGGCACCGCCGTCGATGAAATCTGCGCCGAGGCCCCCTGCGATCCGGTCTCTTCCGTCACCGCCGAACAGGCGATCGGCGCCCGCTCCGCCATCGAGACGATCTCTGCCGGCACCACCACAGATGACGTCGTTGCCGTCGGCACCATCGATCACGTCCCGGCCCCCGAAGCCGATGATCACGTCGTCGCCCGGGGTGCCGGTGATGAAGTCCACGCCGGGCGTTCCGAGGAGCGTCGGCGGCCGCCCATCGCAGGTGGGGCTTCCAAGCCCGGCGGCGCGCTGGAGCCAGTCGCCGAGGGCGATCACGTCCACGGCTACGGCAGGAAGATCGGAGGCGCCGCACCCCAGCGACCATGAGAGGATCCCGTGTTGCACTGCGCCATCGGGGGATTCGGTCACGAGCGGCCCACCCTGGTCTCCGATGCATGCGCCGCCGCCTCCATCGAGGTCGCCGGCGCACACCATGGCTGCCGGGTCGAAGTCGGTGCCGTAGGTCTC
Organism: Acidimicrobiia bacterium; assembly: GCA_041572755.1. GTDB lineage: Bacteria > Actinomycetota > Acidimicrobiia > Spongiisociales > UBA11373 > JBFELU01. Next base: position 13,492 of record JBFFRY010000031.1, read on the forward strand.
GCGGCACACGGCTCGGTCGATGATCGTCACCTCGGTCGCGTGCATGGTGACGGGGAACCGGTCGGGGGACCGAGTGTCGCCCCACCCTGCGATCACCGCGGCGGTTTCGGCTGCCAGCGCTGGATCGCCGAACGAAGCAAGGCTCGGTGGCGGCACCGTTGTGGGGTTCGCCAGTCTGAGGAGCGCGGCGTCGTAGCGTCCCTGGTGGTGCTCGGGGTGGCGTTCGATGGCGGTGACTCTGGTCCGCTGTCCGAGCCGGAGATCATGACTCCCGGTAACCACATCGAGATCGCCGGCCCGCTTTCCGGCCACGCACCGGGCACTGGTGAGCACCCAATCCTCGTCGACCACGGAACCGCCGCAGAGGAACCCGTGCCAGGGGTCATCGGTGTGGTGGTCGACCAGCGCGGCAACGAAGGTGAGTCGGGCGGGATCAGCCATCTCTTCCCCACCGGCGATCCGGGTGGGTTCCGAGGGCGGGGCGGCCAGCACGACGGCGAGGGACAGGACGAGAGCGAGGCGCATCGGTTCCTTTCGGTCGGCCGGGTCAGTATTCGGAAGAGGCCGGTGGATTCCTAGACCCCCGACTCCAGATGGATGAGCGGCGTGCCGATGGGAAGTTATGGACACGGCGACGCACTGGCGCGCCTGGGTCAGGTACGTGGTCGCCGCCGGGGTGGGGGCCGCGATGAGTTGGTTTGCGTTCGTCGCCGATAGCCCGGTCCCGGTGTTCGACTGGGTCGACCTGGGGGTCCACGAGGTGGGCCACGTGATCACGTTCGCCTTCCCCGACCTGTTCACGGCACTGGCCGGATCCCTCCTGCAGGTGGCGGTGCCGGGCGGGCTCGCCGTCTACTTCTGGCTCCGGCAGCGTGATTGGGCGGCCGCCGGGTTCTGTATGGCCTGGGCGGGGACGTCGGCCTGGGACGTGAGTGTCTATGTCGCCGACGCCCCCTACCAGGCGCTGCCGCTGATCGGCGGGGGACAGCACGACTGGGCCTACATCCTCGGGCCCCAGCAGTTCGACGCCATCGACCGCGCCGGCGCCATAGCCGGGTTCATCGAGACGATGGGCATGGTGGTCGCTGCGGGCGGCATCGGGCTGGCACTGTGGCCGGCGGCGCGCTTCGCGTTCGGCGGGTCGTCGGCGATCTCGAAGGAGGACCGGGCCGAAGCCCGGCCGATCCGGCAGCTCGAGGAGCCCTCGGCGCCCGGCACGGCCTTCCCGGCTGCTCCCGCGGATGGGGATCCGTGGGCGACCGCCGCTCGACTTCCCTTCTTCCACCACAAGGACGGTCGCAGCGAGCAGTAGTGTCGGGGGGTCATGCCGCGGGTGGTGATGGCCGGATTCGTGCTCGTGTCGCTGCTCGTCGCGGCGCCGGGTTCCCCGGCCGGGGCCCCCAGCTCGGGGGCGACGCGAACCCTTCGAGCCAAGTCCGTGGAGGCCGCCGCCGGGCAGGTCGACGGAGTACTGGCGGCGATCGGGCGACGCGGCCAGTGGGGAGTTGACGACGACCCCGACGACTACCTGCGTCTGTCAGGCGACTTCGACGTCAGGTTCACCTATCGGGTCGCGACCCCGCCGGCGGTGGGCCGGCTCACACTGACTCCGGTGCTGCGGGGTGGGGGCGACTGGGAGTTGCAGGTTCGGGACGACCGGATGGACCGATGGGTGCCGCTGGTCACCGACGCCGACTTCTGGGCGGGATCGTGGCTGAAGGCCACCGTCAGGGTGGATCCCGACGTCCTGGGAGATGGTCCGCAACTCCGGGTGCGCCTGGTTGGACGCAGCGATGCCCTCGACATCGACCTGTTGGTGGCGAAGCGAACCGTGTGGCAGCCGGAACCGGGCACCACCTGGCAATGGCAACTGACCGGCAGGATCGACCGGTCGTACGACGTAACCATGTACGACGTCGATCTGTTCGATGTGCCGGTGCGAACAATCGATGCGCTGCACGACGAGGGGCGCATCGTGATCTGCTACTTCTCTGCGGGGGCCTGGGAGGAGTGGCGCGACGACGCCGATCGGTTCCCCGAAGCGATCCTCGGGGCCGACAACGGGTGGCCGGGGGAGCGGTGGGTCGATATCCGGGTCCTCGACGTGCTCGGACCGATACTCACCGACCGGCTCGACCTGGCCGTCGCCAAGGGCTGCGACGGGGTCGAGCCCGACAACGTCGATGGGTACGTCAACCGCTCCGGGTTCCCGCTCACCGCCGACGACCAGGCCGAGTTCAACCGGTGGCTGGCGCGGGAGGCCCACCGGCGTCGGCTCTCGGTGGGCCTCAAGAACGACCTGGACCAAGTGACCGATCTCGTCGACTGGTTCGACTGGGCCCTCAACGAGCAATGCTTCCAATACGACGAGTGCAACCTGCTGCTGCCGTTCGTCGAGGCCGACAAGGCGGTCTTCGGTGTCGAGTACCGGGGAAGTCCATCGTCGTTCTGCCCCGAAGCTCGCGATCTCCGTTTCAGCTGGCTCAAGAAGCGCTGGGATCTCGACGCATGGGTGATCACCTGTTGATCTAGTTGATCGACACCAGCTCGATCTCGAACGTGAGGGCCTCGCCGGCCAGCGGGTGGTTGGCGTCGATGCGAACCACCTCATCGGTGATCTCCAGCACCGTCCCGACACCGCCGTTGGCGAACTGCACCTGACCTCCGACGGCGATGTCGTCGGGAGCGTCCGATCTCGGGAACTCGAGGACCAGCTCAGGGTCGACCTCGCCGTAGGCATCGGCCGGCTCGATGCGGACCGTTCGGCTCTCCCCGGCGGCGAGGCCGCGAACCGCCTCATCGAAGCCGGGGATCACCTGCCCGCTCCCCACCACGAAGGCCAGCGGCCCCCGATCCCGTGAAGAGTCGAACTCGGTGCCGTCGTCGAGTGTTCCGGTGTAGTGGACCTCGACTGAATCGCCGTCCTGCGCCACGTCACCGGATCCGCCGCCCGGGGTCTCCACAGTGGTGGCGGTGTCGTCATCGTCGCCGCAGGCGGCGAGCAGCATGATGATCGCCAGGGGGACGGCGAGGAACGAGACGGAATGCCGATTCTTCATGGGGGACCTTCCCGAGGGGAGGGCACACTCTACGGCCATTCGGTGAATGGCACGCAGCAAGCCCCGCCGGAGGCGGGGCTTGCGTTGCAACCTCGCGGATCTACTGGACTGCGAACGCCAGCTTGCAGGTGGCGTTGTAGCGCACGACCTTGTTCTCGTCGACGCGGGCCGTGAACGCCACGACCTCGACACCGGTGATGCCCTTGACGCTCTCGGAGGCCTTCTTCACCGCCTGCTCGACGGCGTCTTCCCACGACTTCTCGGAAACGCCGATGATCTCGATGACCTTGACGGCGCCCTTGTCGATGTAACTCACGAACACTCCTCATTCTCGGGACTGGGCTGATGGTACCGGGAACGCTGGTTCCGTCTCAGACGGGCGCCCCGGTGATCCGGGCGAACTCGCGGAGAGCAAAACGGTCCGTCATGCCGGACACGTAGTCGATGGCCTGCGTCAGGGTGTCGGCTTCAGCGTGACGGTACGTCTCGGGGACCTCGCCGGGGTGGGCGAGGTAGTGGTCGACCAGGCCTCGGATCACCGTGATCGCCCGTTGCCGCTGCTCCTCGGCTTCGGGACGGAGATAGACCCGTTCGAACATGAAGTCCCGCAACTCGGTCATGGCGTCGAGCGCCTCGGGAGCCATGTCGACCTTTCCCTTGACCAACGAGCCGTCGACGACCGCATCGATCATCGTGGCGATCCACTCGCTCCCCGGTGCGCCGAACGTGACGAGGCTCCGCGAGGGAAGGTCTGCGGGGGCGATGACCCTCGCCCTGATGGCATCCTCCACGTCATGGGTGAGGTAGGCGATGCGGTCGGCAAACCGGCACAGGAACCCCTCGGGGGAACCCGGTGGTGGTTCGATCTTCCAGGAGTGGGCTCGAATCCCGTCGATGGCCTCTCCGGTGAGGTTGAGGGGTTCGAGGATCTCGAAGACACGCACGCTCTGGGCGGCGTGATGCCACTCCCCGTCGACGTAGGGGGTGAGGGCGTCCTCGCCGGTGTGACCGAACGGCGAGTGGCCCACATCGTGGCCGAGACAGATGGCCTCGGTGAGGTCCTCGTTGAGGGCGAGCCGGAGCGCAAGCGACCGGCCCACCTGGGTCACCTGCAAGGTGTGGGTGAGCCGGGTGACGAAGTGGTCGCCGTCGGGGTTGATGAAGACCTGGGTCTTGTGCTTGAGGCGGCGGAACGCCTTGGCGTGCAGGATCCGATCCCGGTCTCGCTGGAACGCCGTGCGGTGAGGATCGGGGCGTTCCGGTGCCTTCCTCCCGATCGAATCGACGGCCCTGGTGGCGCCCGGTGCCAGGTGATCCGCTTCGTACCGTTCCCGGTCGGAGCGGCCGCGGCGGATGAACTCAGCCACCGAGGATGCTGGTGTCGACCTGGAGCTGGCGCAGCAGGAACACCACGAACGCACCCGCCAGTACCAGCCCGGTGATCACGAGCCCCCGCTGCCATCCGTTGAGGCCGAAGAAGCGGGTGACCGGGCCCTTCTCCGGCTCTCCGCTGATGATCCGGCGCCGCACCCGGGCCGAGATCATGTCGACCAGCAACACCGCGGCGATCGTGAGGAACAGCACGGTGCCGGCCCGGCCGAAGTCCCTGAACCGCAGCTGGGCGACCAACTCGGCGCCCACCCCGCCGGCGCCCACCACGCCGAGTACGGCCGAGGCGCGAATGTTGATCTCGAAGCGATACAGCCAGTAGGCGATGATGTTGGGCATCACCTGAGGGATCACCGCAAAGCGGATCCGGGTGATCCGGCCGCCACCGACGGACGCCACTGCTTCGACGGGACCCTCGTCGATGCCTTCGATCACCTCGGACGACAGTTTGCCGAGGGTGCCGATCGAGTGGATGCCGAGCGCCAGGGTCCCGGTCCAGGCGCCCAGGCCGGTGATCGGGATGAGCACCATCGCCACCAGCAGCTCGGGGATCGCCCGGATCGCATTGAGCACCTGGCGGATTCCGGTATTGACCCAGGTCGGGGTCATGTTCTTGGCCGCGAAGAAGGCCAGGGGGAAGGAGAAGAGCGCCCCGATCATCGTGCCGATCCAGGCGATGAAGATCGATTCCATGATCTTGGGGAGCGCCCGCTGGACCGCCTCTGGGCTCAGGTCGGGCGGGAAGAGTCGGTGCACGATGTTCCAGATGTCACCCGGAGCGTCGAGGATGCGCTCGCCGGAGATGTTGAGCCCGGTCGCCGACCAGATGGCGGGGATGATGACGGCGATCGCAATGCCCCACCGGAACAACCGCGGCCCCAGCGGCGGCTTGGGTCGCCCCATCGGGTTGTCGCTGTGATCGAGGAGGAGGGTCGGCTCGTCCATCACACCAGCCTCCTCCGCAACGCCACGCTGATCTGTTCGATCACGAACACGATCACGAAGATCACGGTGACGATGGCCAGGACGCGATCGAAGCGGAAGAACGACCGCTGCGCCTCCAGGACCCGCCCGATACCGCCGGCGCCGACGATGCCCAGGACGACCGAGGCGCGAATGTTGATCTCAAAGATGTAGAGGGCGTAGGCCACGTAGTTGGGCAGCACCTGGGGAAGCACCGAGGCGCGGATCGCCGGGTAGTGGCTGGACCCGGTGGCCCGGGCGGCCTCGAGGGGCCGCTCGTCGACCGCATCGATGGTCTCCGAGAGCAGCTTCGACATGATCGCCAACGAGAACATGATGAGGGCGAGTGTCCCGGCGAACGGCCCGATTCCGACCGAGGTGGCGAAGAGCATCGCCCAGAAGAGGTCGGGGATCGTCCGGATCACGTTCATGAAGCCCTTCGATGAGTAGTAGAGCGGGCGGGAGGGAGCGGTGATGCGCGACGCGTTGAAGGCCAGCGGGAGCGCCAGGCCACAGCCGATGACGCAGGAGATGATGGCGATTCGGAAGGTCTCGACGAGCGGATTGCCCCGGGTGGCCGATCCGAACTCCCACGAGGGGAACCACCACCAGTCGCCGTCCCCGATGGCCCACGCGAAGTCGGGCGGCCAGAAGTTGGGGACCTCGGTGATGTTGGCGACGTTGCGGACCAGTCCGGGGAGGGTGAAGCCGACCTGAGCCGCGGCGTAGACGGTCAGGTAGAGGACCGAGGTGACGACGATCACGGCATGGAGCCCGCTCATGGCCGACAGCACCGCCCCCCCGCCGATGAGACCCACGGCGAGGCCGGCGAAGGCGTAGGTGCCGACCCCGAAACCGATGGGATCACCGACCACCGTCTCCAGGGGCTGGAGGATGTCGTAGGCAACCGCCGCCGGCACGGCGAGGAGGCCGGCCCCGGCCCACGCCACCGCCACGTTGACCGCCTTGGCGATGCCGCCTTTGCGGCGGACCATCACGATTCCCGCTCCCACCCCGGCGACCGCCCAGGCCCCGGCGAACTTCAGAGCCAGGTTGGGGGTCAGGGATTCGGGGGTGTCGGGGAGCGTGATGGTGGCCGCCACCGTCGCCCCGACCGAAGCGGCGATTGCGATCCCGGCATCGATGGGATCGAGAGGATGTCCCGCCAAGCGGAGGGCGGCGACGAGACCTGCGCCGCCGACGAGGCCCCAGAGGACCCCTCCCGCCACGTCGCCGAGGAACCCGCCGATGGTGAAAGCGGCCGCCACCAGCAACAGCGGCGGCACCAGGGTGACGGCCCGGCGGGGAGCCTCGGGCCGCACCTGCGCTGTGGTCACAGTTCGGCGCCTTCGAGGAGATCGTCGGGGGTGACGGCGCGACCGTAGATGCCGCGGAAGGTCTCCTCGTCGACGTCCTTGATGTCGCCGTCGTACACCATCTCGCCGTCCTTGAGCCCGATGAGACGCTTGCCGTAGGACCGAGCGAGGTCGAGGAAGTGGAGGTTGATGATCGTGGTGATGCCCAGGTCGCGGTTGATGCGGCGCAGATCGCGCATGACCGTGTGCGAGGTGACCGGATCGAGGGATGCCACCGGCTCGTCGGCGAGCAGCACCTGGGGCTGCTGGGCCAGCGCCCGGGCGATGCCGACCCGCTGCTGCTGGCCTCCAGAGAGGTTGGATGCCCTGATGTAGGCCTTCTCGACGATCTCCACCCGTTCCAGGGCTTGGAGAGCGATCTCCTTGTCGTCGGGAGGCCAGATGCCGAGCATCGATCGCCATCGGGGCACCTTGGAGAGTCGGCCCATCAGGGCGTTGTTGATGACCGTGGTTCGGTAGACGAGATTGAATGTCTGAAAGATCATCCCGATCCCGGAGCGCAGGTCACGCAGCTCCTTGTGAGAGGCGCCCCGCACCTCTTGCCCGTTGACCCGGACGGATCCGGCGGTGATCGGCACGAAGCCGTTGATGGCTCGCAGGAGGGTCGACTTGCCGGCCCCAGAGAGCCCGACGATCACGAGCAACTCACCCTGCTCGATCTGGAGTGAGACGTTCTTGAGGGCTTTGAGGCCCCCGGGGTAGGTCACATCGACGTTCTCGAATTCGATCATGGGTACTCCGGTGGTTTGGGGACCGCCCCGAAGGGCGGCCCCCAAACGTCAGCCGGTTCCTACGCGAACCCGAGCAATGCGATGGCGTCGGCGATCGCCTCCATCGAGGTCGGATCGGGCCGGGTGATGTCGGTCCAGCTGTAGAGCTGGTCCATCACTGCCTCGCCTTCTTCAGTTGCGATGTAGTCGGCGATGGCGTCGAAGAACGCCGCCTTCAGCGAATCGGGGAGATCCGCCCTCACCGCGATCACATCGTTGGCGATGTCGGGGGTGAGGTTGAACACGATCACCTTCTCGCCCACGTCCGGGAGTTCCTCCCTGACGGAGCGGCGAGCATCGTCGAACGACAGGCCGATGTCGGCATCGCCGTTGTAGACCGCCGTCACCGCGGCATCGTGGCCACCGGTGAAGATCGACTCGTACTGATCATCGGTGATCCCGAGATTCAGCAGCTGCACCGTCGGGAAGATGAATCCCGAGGTGGAGGTCTCGGTCGTGAAGGCGATCGTCTTGCCGATCACGGACTCGAGCGACGCCTCACACGCGTAGCCCTCGGACACTGTGTCGTCGCGGGTGTCGTCACCGTTGTACCCCACTTGGAGGGCCACCGTCTCGGTGGGTCCCAAGAGGGTCGGCACGCCGGTGGCGAGTCGTTCCCCGGTGTCCGGGTCCAGGTTCTCGAAGGCTCCGGGAACCGGGTCGCTGGCGCAGATGCTCGGATCGTTGGTGAACCACTGGCCGTGGTAGGTACCGGATCCGAACCGCTCCGACTGGGCCACCAGCTCGAGCTCGCCGGGGAAGGCCTGTTCGGCCAGCACGTAGCCGGCGGGACCGAACGCTCCGAAGTCGGCTTGTCCGGTGCCCATCGCCACGCCGAGGCCGGTGTAGTCGGTGGTCACCAGACCCTGGACCTCGATCTTGAGGGCGTCGGCGAGGACTGCGGCGAAGGTGTCGACCTCGTCCTGCAGTTCCTCGACGTCCTGGCTCGGGACGAACCCGAACACGATGCTGTCCGGCCAATCGGGCAGCGGGAAAGCCTGCGGGGCAGGAGCCTCGTAGAGCACGCTGCCGGCCGGGGCCGTGAACCAGGTGTCGTAGATCTGCTGGTAGGTGCCGTCGGCGAGCATGTCGCTCAGGGCCGCATCGAGTGCCGCCAGCAGATCGGCGTTCTCCGGGTTGACCGGGAAGCCGAAGTACTCGTTGGTGTCGATGATGTCGGCGACCCTCAGACCGGGCCGGTTGCCGACCTCTTCCACAGCGGAAGGCTCGTCGAAGATCACACCGGTCACCTGGCCGCCCTCGAGGGAGTTGTAGGTGTCGGCGGCCCCGGGGAACTCCCGGACCTCGACGCCGTTCGGTGCCAGGTTCTCGACCGCCCAATCGCGCCCGGTGGTACCGGTCTGCACGGCCACCGAGTCACCCTCACCGAGGTCATCGACCGAGCCGATGCCCGGGGTGAAGTTGTCGTTGACCGTCAGCGCCTGCTGCGCCAGGTAGTACGGCTGGGTGAAGTTCACCTGCTCGGCCCGCTCCGGGGTGATCGTGGTGCCGGAGGCGACCATGTCGAACCGCCCGGTGGCCAGCTGGGTGAAGATCGTGTCGAAATCGGTATCGATCCACTCGGTCTCGAAACCGACCCTTCTTGCCATTTCGTTCACGAGATCGGCATCGAACCCGATGACCTCGCCCGAGGCGTCGAAATCCTCGAACGGTGGCCAGGGGATGTCCGATCCCACCGTGATCACGCCTGGGTTGATCGTCTCGATCCCCATGGCTTCGGTGGTCGTGGCCGCGGCCGTCGTGGCCGTCGCCTCAGTGGTCTCCGCTGCGTCGTCGTCGTCGCCACAGGCCGATACGACCAGGGCGAACACGACAAACAGAGGGAGAAGCCTGCGTAGTCGCATAGTCCCTAACTCCTAAGTTTGGCGCCAAGCGAAGGATGGGGAAGACCTCCCTCGCCGTGCGAAGGCTATCACCCGGCGGCGTTTCGTGACTGGGCCGAAAGCCCCTCCACCATTTCCTCGAATTGCGGCCAGTCGCCGATGTCGCGGACGCCGGGGACGGGACCGTTCCAGGGCCGCACGAATCGGCACATCACCGCCTCGGGCCGGGCCCGGTGAATGGCTGTGATCTGGTGGGGGGCGTCGTCCAGGTAGACGTCGCAGGGAACCCGCCACTTCTCGGCGAGCATGTGGACCTCACGGGTCGGGATGCGATGCTCGGCGATCCAGGCGAACGTGTCGTGCACCGCCCATTCCGGCTTGGTGGTGAGTATCACGATCTCGTGGCCCGCCTCCCCGAGATGCTGCAGGGTCGGCACGGCTCGCTCATAGGTCTCGAGGTGCCGAAACACGCTGCCGTTGCCGTGTCCCCCGGCCCAGTGCCAGAAGCCCTCGGCGTCCGGGAAGTGGGTGAGTTCGTGGAGCCCGCCCCAAACCCGGACCGCGTCGAGCGGTACGTCGGCTCCGAACTCCTCGTTGTATTGGGAGATCCACCCTGCATTGAAATCGGCGACGACGCCGTCGAGGTCGATACCGAGTCGGAGATGCACGGGCGGGATTGTACGGCCCCGGGGGAGGGGTACCGGTGCCCTCTAGGCTTCGCGTGGTGACGAAGCCGAGGGTCGAGGTTGCCACCAACGCCGTGATCGTGGCGGTCACGGGCGATGAGCCGCGCATCCTCACCGTGGGCGGCAACGGGCTGGTGGGGCTTCCGGTCGGCGCTCTCGACCCCGAGGCGGATCGAACGCTGGAACGGGCGCTGCGGCGCTGGGTGCGGGAACACACCGGCATCGAGCTGGGCTACGTGGAACAGCTCTACACCCTGGGCGACGTTGGTCGGGGTCCCGACCCGCTGGTGCGGCTCGTCTCGGTGACGTATCTGGCCCTGGTCCGAGAGACCGAGGCGGAACCCGGCGCATGGTGGGACTGGTATGAGTTCTTCCCCTGGGAGGACTGGCGCGCGGGCCGTCCTCGAGTGCTGGAGGACGCCATCGTGCCGGCGCTCGAGGCGTGGGCGAGCGCCACCGAGGATCGGGAGGCGCGGCGGGAACGCATGCAGATCATGTTCGGGCTCGAAGGCTCGGCCTGGGATGCCGAGCGGACGCTGGAGCGATACGAGTTGCTGTGGGAGTCGAGTTTCGTCCCGGAGTCGGGCCCGGAGCGCTCCGACGACGCCGTGCACGGCCGACCCATGCATCTGGATCACCGGCGCATCGCCGCCCAGGCACTGGGACGAATCAGAGGCAAGCTTCGCTATCGACCCGTCGTGTTCGAGTTGGTGGCGGACACGTTCACCATCAGCGGGTTGCAGCGAGTGGTCGAAGCCCTGTGGGGGGCGCGGCTCCACACCCAGAACTTCCGGAGACTCCTCGACCGGGGAGGCCTCGTCGAGGGCACCGGTGAGTTGGACACGACCACCGGCGGGCGCCCGGCCGAGTTGTACCGATTCCGTCGCGAAGTCATGCGGGAACGCCCGGCTCCCGGGGTCGGCCTCCCGGGCCTGCGCACCAGCGGGTAGGCACACCTTGACCCAGGCCACGGTGGGCTTGACAGGCGTCCGATGATCGAACAGGGACTACGGGTTCCGTGCTGCCCGTCGCAGCTCGGTGATGGTACGACGGAGCAGTGTCTCGAGGCGACTGCGATGCCGTTCCAGGACCGCGAGTTGATCGCGGGCATCTCCGATCTGCTCTTCGAGGTCGCGAAGGCTGGCCCTTCGAGTTCCCACTGCGCCGTCCCCGCCTCCATCGGGCTCCAGAAGGCCTAACAGCCGCCCGACGTCACTTCCCGAGATGAGCGGATGGTGAAGCGGTCGATCCTTGGCGATCACATAGCGGTAGCCGCGGCCCTGCCGTTGCCGCTCGAGGAATCCGGCAGCGAGCAGGTCGCTCACCACCTTGATCGCCCAGCGTCGGGAGATCCCGGCGGCGTCGGCGATGTCGTCGATGGTGGCGTTTGGATCGCGGTGTACCGCCAAGAGCACTGCTCCGTGGGTGGAGATGAACGCCCACGCCATGAGGTGCATAATAGTTCACTCCATGGCTCATGAAGAGGAAACCTCTGGTGCAATATTCTGCACGTGCTATCTATGCAGGCTTCTGACGCACCTGGGCGGTGCGTCGCAACCTAAGAGGGGAGCAATCAATGAGGCAGAACTGGGTTCGAGTCGTCGGCATGGCTCTGGCGATCGCCCTCGTCACCGTCGCTTGCGGCGACGACGATGGGGCCGACCCCACCGTCGCCCCTTCCGCAACCGAAGCCGAAGGCATGCCGGTGCCCGGGAGCGCAGGTGCCGTCGACACCGTCGTCGAAGGTGAATCCGGCGAGTACAGCGAGGTATGCGCGGTGGCTCAGGAGTTCTGGGAGCAGGAAGACTTCCCGAGCCATGCTCAACTGGAGCGGTACATTGCAGCGGCCCCAGCCGAGATCAAGGCCGCAGTGGATCTGGCGGGAGGCCGTCTCCTCGACGTGCCGGAGGGCGACCTGGTGTCGTTCTTCAACGTCATGGCTGATGACGACGTCGAGGCTGCCCTTGAAGCCATCGATGCCTTCGAGGAGGAGCGCTGCGGTATTCCCCACAGTGAGGGTGGGGCGCTCGTAGCCGCCGGCACGAGCCACGAGATCGAGCCCGGGGCTCAGCGCGTCGATGTGACCGCCCTCGACTTCACCTTCGAGTTCGACGGGACAATCGCAGCGGGACGGACCTCCTTCGTCCTCACCAACCAGGGAGACCAGGCCCACTTCCTGCTGATCGCCAAGCTCGCCGACGGAATCGACCTGGAAGCGGCGCTCGAGTCAGACGACGACAGCAGCTTCGTCGGGTTCTGGGAGACCGGTACGGC
>JBFFRY010000032.1:0-24016 GCA_041572755.1 Acidimicrobiia bacterium
GCATGTGCCGAATCTGTGTGCGCGAGTTGGCCCATCGCGGTGAGCTCCCCGGATTGAGAAAGGCCTCTTGGTAGCCATGATGACCGACCCGATCGCCGACATGCTGACCCGGATTCGCAACGCCAATCAGGCGGTGAGCGATACCGTGCGCATGCCCTCCTCCAACCTCAAGGAGGAGATCGCCAAGATCCTGGCCGCCGAGGGCTACATCGAGGGTTTCGACGTGTCGTCCGAGGGCCACAAGCGGGAACTGGAAGTCCGCCTCAAGTATCTGCCCAATCGCGCCGGGGTGATCAGCGGTTTGCGCCGCATTTCCAAGCCCGGCCGTCGGGTGTATCGGGGTGCCACCGACCTGCCGCGGGTCCAGGGCGGCCTCGGCGTGGTCGTGGTGTCGACCTCGCAAGGGCTGCTCAGCGATCGCGAGGCCCGGCGCCGGCATCTCGGCGGCGAAATCCTCTGTGAGGTGTGGTGATGAGCAGAGTCGGCAACGCTCCGATCACCGTGCCCGGCAGCGTCGAGGTGACGATCGACGGCCACACCGTCACGGTCAAGGGCGGGAAAGGAACCCTCACCCGGACGTTCTCGGACCGGGTCTCTGTGACCCTCGATGACGGGGTGCTCACGGTGGCCCGCCACGATGAAGCCCGAGAGTCCCGAGCACTGCACGGGCTGACCCGGTCGCTGCTGGCGAACATGGTGACGGGGGTTTCGGAGGGCTACACCAAGGAATTGCAGACGGTCGGGGTCGGCTACCGGGCGGCGCTCAGCGGGCGTACCCTCGAGTTGCAGGTGGGTTTCTCCCATCCGGTGACCATCGATGCTCCCGAGGGCATCGAGTTCGAGGTACCCGAGCCGACCAGGATCTTCGTGAGAGGCATCGACAAGGAGAAGGTCGGTCAGGCTGCGGCCGAGATCCGCGCCGTACGGCCTCCCGAGCCCTACAAGGGCAAGGGCATCCGCTACGTCGACGAGTACGTCCGTCGCAAGGCCGGCAAGGCGGGGGTGGCAACCGCATGAGGGGTTCACGCACCGATGCCCGCCGCCGCCGTCACTTCCGTGTCCGCAAGCATGTGCGCGGCTCGGCGGAGCGGCCGCGATTGGCGGTCTTTCGCAGCAACCGCTACATCTACGCCCAGGTCATCGACGATGATGCCGGGCGCACCGTGGCGGCCGCCTCCTCGCAAGAGGACGCATTGCGGGGACGCTCACTCACGGTCGACATTGCGGCCGAGGTGGGCAAACTGGTGGCGGCTCGCGCCAAGGACGCCGGCGTGTCGTCGGTGGTCTTCGATCGCGGCGGCCTGAAGTACCACGGCCGGGTGAAGGCGCTGGCCGAGTCGGCTCGAGAGGAAGGGTTGGAGTTTTGACGTCGAGACAGCGCGGACCACAGCGCGGCGGGCAGCGGGGACGAGACCGGGATACCGATGCTCCTCAGTTCGATGAGCGGGTCATCGCCATCAACCGCGTCGCCAAGGTCGTCAAGGGCGGCCGGCGTTTCTCGTTCACCGCGTTGGTGACGGTCGGCGACGGGAAGGGCAAGGTCGGGGTCGGCTACGGCAAGGCCAAGGAAGTCCCGACGGCGATCCAGAAGGCGATCGAGATCGCCCGCAAGGAGATGAAGCCCGTGCCGATGGCCGGGAGCACGATCATCCACGAGATCATCGGCAAGCAGGGCGCCTCGCGGGTGCTCATCAAGCCGGCGGCTCCCGGTACCGGCGTGATCGCCGGGGGGGCGGTGCGGCAGATCCTCGAGGCGGCCGGGATTCGCGACGTCCTCGCCAAGTCGTTGGGCTCGCCGACCCATGTGAACGTGGCCAAAGCGACCATGAACGCCCTGTTCGGCCAGCGCCGTCCCGACGTGGCGGCCAAGATCCGCGGCAAGCGGGCGGAGGACATTACGCCTCCGGCGCTGCTGGCCGCCTACCGCTCGGTCGAGATGAATCGGGCGGCCGACGACACCAAGGTGTGACGCTGATGCCGAAGAAGAAGATGCTGAGGATCACGCTCGTGCGCAGCCCGATCGGGCAGAAGCCCAAGACGCGCGCTTGCGTGGAGACGCTCGGCTTGCGCAAGATCCGTCAGACGGTCGAACGCCCCGACACCCCCGACGTTCGGGGCCTCATCGCCCGCACCCGCCATCTCGTGGAGGTCGAAGAGGCATGAAGCTGCACCACCTGAAGCCGCCGCCCGGCTCCAAGAAGGCCAAGATCCGAGTGGGACGCGGGGAAGGGGGCCGCCGTGGCAAGACGGCCGGGCGCGGCACCAAGGGCGCCAAGGCACGCGGCAACATGCCGGTCTGGTTCGAAGGCGGCCAGATGCCGCTCTATCGCCGCACCCCCAAGCTGCGCGGCTTCAAGCGGCCCAACAAGGAGTACTTCGCCCTGGTCAACGTCGAGAAGCTCAACACCTTCCGCAAGGGATCGGTGGTGGGCCCCGACGAACTGCGGGACCGCGGTCTCGTGAAGAAGCGGGGCCGCATCAAGGTGCTCGGTGAGGGAGAGCTCTCCAAGGAGCTCACCGTGCGGGCCCATGCCTTCAGCGTGGGTGCCGTAGAGCGCATCCAGGCCGCCGGAGGCACCGTCGAGGTGATCGAGTGAGGCGGCGCTTCTCCTCGGCCGCGATAAGCTCCCTCCGTTCGCGCCCAGGGAATCATCGCTGATGCTGTCCGTCTATCGGAACATGTTCCGGATCCGGGACCTCCGGAACAAGATCCTCTTCACGCTGTTCATCTTCGCGGTGTATCGGCTGGGCGCCTCGATCCCGGTGCCCGGCGTCGATCTCGACGCCGTTGAGCAGTTCGCCGATCAGGCCGAGTCGGCGGGCATCGTCGGACTCCTCAACCTATTCAGTGGGGGAGCGCTCGAGGTGTTCTCGGTGTTCTCTCTGGGGATCATGCCCTACATCACCTCGTCGATCATCATGCAGCTCCTGGCGGTCGTCATCCCGCGTCTGCAGCGGCTCCAGGAGGAGGGCGAGGCGGGACGCAAGGTCATCACACAGTGGACCCGCTACGTGACGGTCATCCTGGCGCTGCTCCAGTCGACCGGACTCACATTCCTGTTCAACCGGGGCATCCTCACCGGCGGGATCAACCTGATCCCCGAGTACACACCGGGCCGGGTGCTCATCATCGTGCTCACCCTCACTGCCGGCACGGCGTTCATCATGTGGCTGGGGGAGCTCATCACCCTGCGCGGGGTGGGCAACGGCATGTCGCTCATCATCTTCGTGAGCATCGTGAGCCAGATCCCCGCCCAGTTCTCGACCGTGCAGGCGTCGACCTCGGCATTCCGCTTCTGGGTCGTGGTGCTGATGTTCCTGCTGCTGGTCGCCGGAATCATCTTCGTCGATCAGGGCCAGCGGCGGATCCCCATTCAGTTCTCGAAGCGGGTGCGGGGCCGGCGGGTTCTGGGCGGGCAGAGCACCTACATCCCCATCAAGGTGAACACCGCCGGCGTGATCCCGGTGATCTTCGCCAGCAGCGTTCTCTACTTCCCCGCGCTGATCTCGACATCGATTCCCAGCGAGGGGTTCCTCGGCCCGGTGCGCCGCTTCATCGATGAGAACCTGGTGAGTGGCGCCTCGTGGTGGTACGTCTTCATGTTCGGCCTGCTCATCGTGTTCTTCACCTACTTCTATACGGCGATCCAGTTCGATCCGCAGCGGCAATCGGAGATGATCCAGCGTCAGGGCGGGTTCGTGCCGGGTATCCGGCCCGGTTCGGCGACCACCCGCTACCTGGAGCACATCATCAGCCGGATCACCCTGCCGGGCTCCCTCTTCCTGGCGAGCGTGGCGGTGCTGCCGTCGGTGGTGGCGATCCTGTGGAACATCAACCTCGGGTTCAGTGGCATCTCGATCCTGATCGTGGTCGGGGTGGCCCTCGAGACGATGAAGCAGATCGAGAGCCAGCTGATGATGCGGAACTACGAGGGTTTCCTGACCTGATGGGTCGGCGGCTCCTGATGCTCGGGCCACCCGGCGCCGGCAAGGGCACCCAGGCGGAGATGCTGTGCCGGACGATCGGCATCCCGCACATTTCGACGGGCGCCATGCTGCGTGACCACGTGGAGCGCGAGTCGGATCTGGGACGCCGGGCCCGGGAGATCATGGAGGCCGGAGACCTGGTCTCCGACGAGATCGTGATCGCCATGGTCGACGAACGGCTCGTCCAAGCGGATGCCGCGTGCGGCTTTCTCCTCGACGGCTTTCCGAGAACCTGTCCTCAGGCCGAGGCGCTGGACGAGCTCTTGGCGGATCGGCCGCTGGAGACGGTGATCAACTTGGATGTGCCGACCGAGGAGGTCCTGGCCCGGATCCTCGACAGGGGTCGCAGCGACGACACGGAGGCGGCGGTGCGGACCCGCCTTGCCGTCTACCGGGAGCAGACGGAGCCGCTCCTGGACCACTATGCGGCGATCGTGCGGCCCGTCGACGGGCTCGGCTCGATTCCCGACGTTCTGGGGAGGATCGTTCGGGTTCTGGCCGAATGATCACGTTCAAGTCGGCCGACGACTTCGGGCGGATGCGGCACGCCGGCAAGGTGGTGGCCGAAATCCATTCGGTGCTCCGCGAGGCGGCCCGACCCGGCGTCTCGTTGCTCGAACTGGACGACCTGGCGGCCCGGATCATCCGTGACGGCGGGTGCACTCCCAACTTCCTGAACTACCACGGGTTCCCGAAGCACGTGTGCCTGTCGCCCAACGACACAATCGTCCACGGCATCCCCGATGATCGCCGACTGCAGGAGGGGGACATCCTCTCCTTGGATGCCGGTGCGATCTACGAGGGCTGGCATGCCGACGCCGCCATCACGTTCCCGATCGGCGAGGTGCCCGACGAGGTGGGCACCCTCATCGACACGACGGAGCGGGCCATGTGGGCCGGGGTCGAAGCCTCGGTGGCCGGCAACCGCATCGGAGACATCGGCGCCGCGGTCCAGGCGTTCGCCGACGCCGAGGGGCTCGGGGTGGTGCGCGAGTACACGGGTCACGGGATCGGACGTCAGATGCACGAGGAACCGCAGATCCCCAACTACGGCGAGTCCGGCAAGGGCATGAAGCTCAAGCCGGGCATGGCGATCTGCATCGAGCCGATGTTCAACCTGGGCGGCCATCAAACGAAGGTCCTCGACGACGGCTGGAGCGTGGTGACGGCCGACGGGAGCCTGTCGGCTCACTTCGAGCACACGGTGGCGATCACCCGCAACGGTCCCGAGGTGCTGACCGTTCCCTAGTGCTCCCCTTCAGAGGGGAGGGGGGTAGCCAGGCGTTCCTGCGCTGAAGGTTGCGCGCCGGCTTCGTTCGGGAGGCTTCTTGGGAGTCTCTTCTCGCTCGACTTGTTTAGTACTAAATCTACGGTAACGTCTGTGTCACGCACAGAGAAGCAAGTTCTGAGAAAGGAAAGCGATGCACAACAATCGCATCCGAGTCGCATCGATCCTCCTGTCCTTCGGTTTGATCGTGGCCGCCTGTGGTGACAGCGACGACGCCGCCGACACCACCACCGCCACCACGGCACCGGGGACCGCAGCCGTCGACGAGCCCGTGGACATCGTCGATACGGCTGTTGCCGCCGGCTCGTTCGGCACCCTCGCCACCGCCCTCACCGAGGCCGGCCTGGTCGAGACCCTCAAGGGTGAGGGCCCCTTCACCGTGTTCGCCCCCACCGACGAGGCCTTTGCGGCGCTCCCCGAGGGCACCCTCGAGAGCCTGCTCGCCGACATCCCGGCGCTGACCGACATCCTGCTGTACCACGTCGTTCCCGGCGACGTGCGTGCCGAGACCGTGGTCGGGCTCGATTCCGCCACCACCGTGCAGGGCTCCGACATCTCCATCGAGGTCGTCGACGGCGCCGTGATCCTCAACGGGGTCACCATGGTCGTGACCACCGACATCGAGGCCAGCAACGGCGTCATCCACGTCATCGACAGCGTCCTCCTGCCGTCGTAGTTCCTCCCTCCCCAACGGCAGAGCGCTCGGGTCCGGGGCTCGTCCCCGGACCCGAGCGCGTGCAACGGAGCGCCCGGCTGGTAGGGTTCGAACCGGGCGGGGACCGCCGCGCCTTGATTTGTGGTGTGTCGGCGCGTCCTTTATGCTTCCCGTCCGGCCCTCCGGGGCTCTTTTGGTGTGTTTGCTGATAGGTGGCCGGTGATTCGATCGAGGCTCCCCCATCTCGTGGTGGTCTGTGTCGCTGACCGGTCGAGGAGAAGCAATGAAGGTTCGTCCTTCGGTGAAGCGGATGTGCGACAAGTGCCGGGTGATCCGGCGCTACGGTCGCGTGTGGGTGATCTGCCCCAACCCGCGTCACAAGCAGCGGCAGGGATGAGGCGATGGCGCGGATAGCAGGTGTCGACCTTCCTCGGGAGAAGCGTCTCGAGATCGGTCTGACCTACATCTTTGGAATGGGGCGGGGGCGTGCCCGCCAGACCTGTGAGGCGCTGGAGATCGACCCCAGCACCAAGGTGCGCGATCTCACCGACGACGAGGTCGTCAAGGTCCGGCAGTTCATCGACTCCAACTATCGCGTCGAGGGCGACCTGCGGCGCGAGGTCACGCAGAACATCAAGCGCAAGATCGAGATCGGCTCCTATCAGGGCATCAGGCACCGTCGCGGTCTGCCCGTTCGCGGACAGCGCACGCACACGAACGCTCGAACCCGGAAGGGTCCGCGCACCCCGATCGCCGGGAAGAAGAAGGTCCGGAAGCACTGAGGCCGCGGAGGTTTCGTTGGCAGTACAGAAGCGATCGCGTCGCCGGGAGCGGAGGAACGTCCTCCACGGCCAAGCGCATATCACGGCGAGCTTCAACAACACGATCATCAACATCACCGACCTCGACGGCAACACGCTGGTGTGGACGTCGGGGGGCACGGTGGGCTTCAAGGGATCGCGTAAGTCGACCCCGTACGCTGCCCAGGTAGCCGCCGAGCAGGCCGCCCGACGGGCCGGTGAGTTCGGGATGCGCAAGGTCGATGTGATCGTGCGGGGCTCCGGTTCCGGCCGTGAAACGGCGATAAGAACTTTGCAGACGATGGGGATGGAGGTCACCGGAATCCGTGACGTCACCCCGATTCCCCACAACGGGGTGAGGCTCAAGAAGCGGAGGAGGAACTAGTGGCCCGATACATCGGACCCGTCTGTCGTCTCTGCCGTCGGGAGCGGACGAAGCTGTTCCTCAAGGGCGCTCGTTGCGAGAGCAGCAAGTGCGCCATCGAGCGGAAGCCGTATCCCCCCGGCGAGCACGGCCGCGGCCGGATCCGCGAGACCCAGTACATGATCCAGCTGCGCGAGAAGCAGAAGGCGCGGCGCATCTACGGGGTCCTCGAGCGGCAGTTCCGCGGCTACTACAAGGAGGCCGCCCGGCAGCGGGGCATCACCGGTGAGAACCTTCTGCGCATCCTCGAGAGCCGCCTCGACAACGTCGTCTACCGGTCGTCCTTCGCGGAGTCCCGCGCCCAGGCCCGCCAGTTGGTCTCCCACGGCCACTTCAGGGTCAACGGCCGGCGGGTCGACGTGCCGTCCTATCGGGTTCGCCCCGGCGACGTCGTCACGCTGCGGGATCGCAGCCAGGAACTCATCGTCATCCAGCATGCTCTGGATGTGGCCAGCGAGCGGACCATGCCCGAGTGGCTGGAGATCGATCGCACCGCCAAGAAGATCACCGTTCACGAGCTCCCGAACCGGGCCCAGATCGACACCCAGGTTCAAGAGCAGCTCATCGTCGAGCTCTACTCCAAGTAGGGGGTCGCAGTGCTCATCGTCCAGCGTCCGCAAATCGAAGAGGAACCGCTCGCCGCCAACCGCTCCCGGTTCGTGGTCGAGCCGCTCGAGCCCGGGTTCGGATACACGCTGGGCAACACCCTGCGCCGCACCCTCCTGTCGAGGATCCCCGGCGCCGCCATCACCTCGGTGCGGATCGAGGGAGTCCAGCACGAGTTCTCGACCATTTCGGGAGCCGTTGAAGACGTGGTCGACATCATGCTGAACCTCAAGGGCGTCGTGCTCCGGTTCGAGGCCGAGGAGCCGCAGACGCTCTACCTGTCGGCGCGCGGCAAGACCGATGTGTCCGCCGGCGACATCAAGGCGCCCGCCGATGTCGAGATCGTCAACACCGATCACCACATCGTGTCGCTTTCATCGTCCGGCAAGATCGAGTTGGAGATGAGCGTCGAACGCGGCGTCGGCTATCGGACCGCCGACAAGAACGCCAAGGGCGACGCCATCGGCGTCATGCCGATCGACTCGGTGTTCTCGCCGGTTCGCAAGGTGTCGTACTCCGTGGAGAGCACCCAGGTCGGTCAGATGACCAACTTCGACAAGCTCGTCATCGACGTGGAGACCGACGGTTCGGTGAGCCCGCAGGAGGCGATCTCGTCGGCCGGGAAGACGCTCGGTGAGCTGATGGGGCTCTTCGCCGATGTGGGCGAAGGCATCGGCTTGGAGCTGGGCGACGTGGTCGCCGCCGAATCGACGTCGCCCGATCTGGATCTCCCCATCGAGGCCCTGGACCTCTCCGAGCGACCCCGCAACTGTCTGCGCCGGGCTCAGATCGAGACGGTCGGTGAGCTGGTGCTCCGCACGGAGGAGGACCTCCTCAACATCACCAACTTCGGCCAGAAGAGCCTCGAAGAGGTGGCCGCCAAGCTCGATGAGCTGGGGCTGTCGTTGGCCGCCTCTGAGGACGTCGAGGAAGAGACCGTCTGATGCCGCGCCCCAAGCGAGGCCCGCGCTTCGGAGGGAGCCCCTCTCACCACCGGCACCTTCTCAGCAATCTCGCCCAGGAGTTGTTCTGGGAGGAGCGGATCACCACGACCTACGCCAAGGCGAAGCAGCTCCGCCCCTACGCCGAGCGGCTGATCACCAAGGCCCGCACCGGTTCGCTGCACGCCCGGCGCCAGATCCTCCGCAAGATCGAGGACACCGAGCTCGTCACCCACCTCTTCGACGAGGTCGCTCCCCGCTACGTCGATCGGCCCGGTGGGTATACGAGGATCGTCAGGATCGGCCCCCGCCGCGGCGACGGCGCCGAAATGGCGATCGTCGAGCTGGTCTGAGCCGCAGTCGGATCTCGATCCCTGGCTAACGTCCATCGCGGCATGTGGTCGCGCCTGTGGTCTGTACTTCGCAAGTTCCTCGAGCCGCGCGGCGCCGCCGCGTTCCTGATCCTGGCCGGTGTGGTCGGGGTGGTGGTCGGCCTGGCCGCGGCGGCCCTCATCTCCTCGATCGAGGGCCTCATGTGGAGCGTCGAGAGGCTCGGTGAGCACCTCGCCCAACCGAAGTGGATCCCGTTTGCGGCGGTCCCGCTGGGGTTGTTCGGGGCGTGGGGGATCGCTCGCCGCTTTGCCCCCGAGGTCGCCGGCGACGGGGTCCCCGAGGCGATCGCCGCGGTCGCCATCCGATCCGGCTACATACCGACCCGGGCCGCTCCCCTCAAGATCATCGCCACGTCGCTGGTGATCGGTCTGGGGGGCTCGGTGGGACGGGAGGGTCCGATCGTCCAGATCGGCGGATCGATCGGGTCCTCGATCGCCCGGCACAGCGGTCTCGGGGAGGATCGGATCCGCAGTCTCGTCGCCGCCGGCGCCGGGGCCGCCATCGGCGCCTCGTTCAATGCCCCGATCGCCGGCATGCTGTTCGCCCTCGAGGTGATCATCGGCCAGTTTGCGGTTCGCCACCTCAATGCGGTGGTGGTGGCGTCGGTGGCGGCGGCGGTCACCACCCGTTCGATCGTGGGCGAGGAGCAGATCCTGCGGGCCTTTCCCCACCGGCTCCAGGACCCCCGGGAACTGGTGTTGTACGTCGGCCTCGGTTTGCTGGCGGCCGCGGTGGGGTGGCTGTTCCTCAACGTGCTGCGACGCGGCGAGGCGGCCCGCCACTGGGGACCGCCGTGGATGCGGCCGGTCATCTTCGGGCTCACCATCGCCGGGATCGCCTGGGTGGAGCCGGACATCCTCGGCACCGGGCAGGACGTGGTCGCCGGTTTCCTCTCCCTGGTCTCCACCGAGTCCGTGGTGTGGGGGACGGCGCTGGCCCTCGTCGGTTACAAGATCGTGGCCGCCTCGCTCACCCTGGGGGTGGGGGGCTTCGGTGGGGTATTCATGCCCAGCCTCTTCGTCGGTGCCGCTCTGGGCGCCGCCTACGCCGATCTCATCGATCCGTTGTGGCGCTTCTCCGATCTGGAGCCGGGGTCCTTTGCCATCGTGGGGATGGCGGCGACCTTCGCGGCCGTGGCGCGCGCTCCGCTCACGTCGATCCTCATCGTCTTCGAGATCACCGGGGACTACGGATTGGTGCTTCCTCTCATGCTGGCAGCGGCGCTGGCGACCCTGCTCGGTGACTGGATCCACCCGGACAGCGTCTATGCCATGTCCCTGGCGCGGCGCGGCATCCGCATCACCCGGCGCAGCGAGATCGACGTCCTCGACACCGTCCGGGTCGGCGACGTGGCGTCGCCGCTGAGAGGGGTGGCCGACCCCACCATGACGACCGCCGAGGTCCGGGCCCTGATGGACCGCATTCGGCATCACGGGCTTCCGGTCGCCGAAGAGGGCAGGCTGGTCGGCATCATCACCGTCACCGATGTGATCCGGGCCGGAGAGCCCTCCGACCGGGTGGCGGTGGCCGAGGCGATGACGCCCAACCCGGTCACCGTGACCCCCGACACGCCGGTCTCCGAAGCGCTGTCGAGGATGGCGGCGCTCGGGGTAGGTCGCATGCCGGTGGTGGCGGCCGACGACCCGGGTCTCCTCGTCGGGGTGTTCCGCCGCGAGGACGCCGTCGAGGCCTATCACCTCGCTCTCGGCCAGGAGGTGGCCCATGATCTGGGGCGGGAGCGTCTGCGGGCTCGGACTTCGCCCGACGCCGCGTTCCACGACCTCGAGATCCCGGCAGGCTCCGTTGCCGACGGGCGTCTTCTCAAGGAGGTCCCGATCCCCGGCGGGTGCACCGTGGTGTCCATCCGGCGCGGCATAGAGGTCCTCGTGCCCGATGGGAACACCGGGCTGCAGGCCGGCGACGTGCTGACCGTCTTCTCTCGCAGCGGCCTCTACGACCAGCTGGCGGAGCGGTTCGGAGCCGGCAACACCGAGGAGATCGAGGCGGTCACCGGTGACGAGGCCCGCTTCTTCGATCTCGAGATCCTGGAGGGTTCGGTGGCGGCCGACCGCACCATCCGGGAGCTGGCGGTACCCGGGGGGTGCACCGTGGTGTCGGTACGGCGCCATCTGGAGGTGATCGTGCCCGACGGAGCCACGGTGCTGCGGGCCGGTGACGTGATCACCGTGTTCGCCAAGCCGGCCTCGCGCCGCCAGCTGGCGGAGCGCTTGCGGGGTGGTGGGGAGGGATAGCGACCCGGAGCGCCGAGTACCCTCCCCGCCATGGAGATGATTGCGCTCGAACCGATCGACGGGGTCGAAGTCACCACGCTCATCGACAACACCACCGACCTGCTGCTGAGGAGCACCGGCGACGTGCGCCGGTCGGCGGGGAAGCCTCCCCCGTCGGCGGTGCTCGAAGGGGGCCGGGGCATGAGCGGGCTCCGGGCGGAACATGGATTCTCGGCGCTCGTGACGGTCACCAAGGGCGACGGTGAACACCGGATCCTCTTCGATGCCGGGCTCACCCCCACCGGGCTGATCGAGAACATGCGGGCTCTCGAAGTCGATCCGGGCTCGATCGAGATGATCGTGCTCAGCCACGGCCACGCCGATCACACCACCGGACTCGAGGGGGTCATCGGGGCGCTGGGCAAGGCATCGCTCCCGGTGCTGATCCATCCCGATTTCTGGACGCGACGAAGAGTTGCCATCCCCGGCCGAGATCCGATAGAGCTGCCTTCCACCAGCCGCCGGGCCCTCGAGGATGCCGGGTTTTCGATCACCGAGGAGCGGCTGCCGTCGTTTCTCTTCGGGAACTCCGTCCTCATCACCGGCGAGGTCGATCGCACGACGGCCTTCGAGCGCGGCTTCCCGGTCCATGAGGCCCACCGGGGAGGCGGTTGGGAGCCGGACCCGTTGATCCTCGACGACCAGGCCCTGGTGGTGAACGTTCGCGACCAGGGCCTCCTGGTGATGAGCGGGTGCGGCCACGCCGGGATCGTCAACATTGTTCGCTACGCCCAACGGCTCACCGGGATCACCCGGGTGCGGGCGGTGATCGGGGGCTTCCATCTCGGCGGGCCGCTGTTCGAGCCGCTCATCGATCCCACGGTCGAAGCGCTTGGGGAACTCGACCCGGGGGTGGTGCTGCCGGCTCACTGCACCGGCCTGACCGCCGTCCGGGCCATCGCCGACCGGCTGGGAGACCGGTTCGTGCAGAACGCGGTGGGGTCGACGCTGGTCTTGTGACCCGTTGGCAGTAGGTTGATGGCGCCCGCTTCAAGGAGCCCGATGCGACCCGTCC
Source organism: Acidimicrobiia bacterium (assembly GCA_041572755.1). Taxonomy (GTDB): domain Bacteria; phylum Actinomycetota; class Acidimicrobiia; order Spongiisociales; family UBA11373; genus JBFELU01. The sequence goes on from JBFFRY010000032.1 coordinate 12,401, forward strand.
GTCTCGCCTTCCAGATCCACCCCCAGCACGCCACCTACGAGACCCTGCGGCGCGCCGCCATCGAAGCCGAGGAGGTCGGAGTCGACATCGTCTACAACTGGGACCACTTCTATCCCCTGTCCGGTGAGCCCGACGGCGAGCACTTCGAGTGCTGGACGATGCTCGCCTCGCTGGCCGAGGTGACCGAGCGGGTCGAGATCGGGCCGCTGGTGACCTGCAACTCCTATCGCAATCCCCACTATCTCGCCGACATGGCCCGCACGGTGGATCACATCTCCGGGGGCCGGGTGATCTTCGGGATCGGATCCGGATGGTTCGAGCGCGACTACACCGAGTACGGCTACGAGTTCGGGACGGCCGGGGGTCGCCTGGCGGCCCTGGCCGCCAACATGCCGATCATCAAGGAGCGGCTCGGCATGCTCAACCCGCCGCCGATCCGTGACATGCCCATCCTGATCGGAGGCGGTGGCGAGAAGGTCACCTTGAGGATCGTCGCCGAGCATGCCGACATCTGGCACGGGTTCGGTGAGCCCGACGTCTTCCGTCACAAGAACCGGGTCCTCGATCGGTGGTGCGCTGAGGTGGGGCGCGATCCCGCCGCTATCGAGCGTTCGGCCGGGGTTCCGAAGAACCGGTGGGACGATCCCTCCTACGGTGACGCCCTGGTGGCCGCCGGGGCGGAGCAGCTCACCCTGGGTGCCGGTGGGCCGAAGATCGATCTGCGGCCGCTGGAGGACTGGGTGGCCTGGCGCGACGAGCGCAACGCTGCTCGGGGTTGAGTTGCCGGGCGACTCCCGAATCGACGCCGCCGCTTCCCTCGTCGGCGCCCTTCGGCCGGCCGACGATGACGAGCGACGCCATCGCGACGCCATCCTGCACTTCCTGGGCACCCGGTCGCGGCCCTTCGACCGGGAGACGCACGACCATCTCACTGCAGGGGGCATCGTGGTCGACGGAGACCGGATCCTGGTGGTGCATCACCGGCGACTGGGTCTGTGGGTCCAGCCGGGAGGGCACATCGATCCCGACGATGCCGACCCGGCCGCTGCCGCGGTCCGAGAGGTCGCCGAGGAGACCAGCCTGGGCGGTCTGGTGGCCGAACGGCTCCTCGACGTCGACGTGCACTCCGTCGACTGCGGCGGCCGCTCCCTGCGTCATCTCGATCTCCGCTTCCTGATGCGGGCCGGCTCCGGGGATCCGGCGCCCAACGACGAGGTCACCGCGGTGCGGTGGGTCTCGTTCGGCGAGTTGGGGGCGCTCGGCGCCGACGCCGGTGTGCGGCGCGCCGCCGCAAAGGCATTCGGCCGATAACCTGGCGTCCCATGTTGTCGCAGGTCTTCGGTGCCGCCCGTCTCGACCGTCAGGCGTATCTGCGGGCCGCTCTGAGCCCCAACGCCGCAGCCGACGGCGTTGTCATCGTCGCGATGGTCTACGTGCTGCTGGCGATCGTCATCGTTCCCCTCGACGACTTCGAGCTCATTGCGTACGGCAGGTTCATCCTCCAGGGGCTCATCTCCTGGCTCATACTCGCCGGGGCGATCTACCTGATCGGCCGTCATCTGATGGACGGTGAAGGATCCTTCCCCAGCGTGCTGGCCACGGTGGCGCTGGCCCATCCGGTGCTCCTGGTGCTGCTGATCGCTCGGCTGGGTCTCTCGCCCTTCGTGGCGTTGTTGGCGAGCACGGTGTGGTTTCTGGCGGCACTGGTGGCCGCCACCCGGGTGGCACTCGGCTTCCCCCTCGAGCGAGCCGGGGTCGCGGTGGCCGGTGGGTATGTGGTGTGGCTGCTGATGAGCCGCTTCCTGGTGGTGTGAGCGGGCCTACCCTCGCGGGGTGCCCACCTACCGAATCGTGATCGCCTACGACGGATCGGGGTTCTCCGGCTATGCCGCCAACCCCGGTGTCAGGACGGTGCAGGCGGAGCTCGAGGCGGTCCTCGCCACGGTGACCGGCCGGGCGGTGGTCACCGTCGTGGCCGGCCGCACCGACGCCGGGGTCCACGCCAGGGCCAACGTGGTCTCCTTCTCAGTCGGCGAGGCGATCGATCCAGATCGGTTGCAGCGGTCGATAACCGCGATGCTCGGTCCCGAGGTGGTGGCCCGCCAAGTGGTCGAGGTGTCCGACGGTTTCGATGCTCGCTTCTCGGCTTCCGCCCGACGCTACCGGTATCGGATCGACGAAGGAGAGATCCCCGACCCCATGCTGCGCCATGTGGCCTGGCACGTGCCCCACCGCCTCGACATTGCGGCCATGAACGAGGCGGCCGCCGCCTTCGTCGGTGAGCACGACTTCGCCTCGTTGTGCCGGGCCGCCGAGGGACGGTCCACGGTGCGGATGGTGCGGTCGGCCTCATGGACACGGAGGGCTGATGGGCCGCTCTTCGACGTCACCGCCACCGCGTTCTGCCACCAGATGGTTCGGTCGATGGTGGCCCTGTGCGTGGAGGTGGGGCGGGGCCGGGTGGATGCTGCCGCCGTACCGGCGATACTCGAAGCCCGGGATCGCAACTCCGCCAGAGGAGTCGCGCCACCCCACGGACTCATCTTGTGGGAGGTCGCCTATCCCTAGGTGACCGAGGCGACCACCTCGCGAATGAGCGTCACCAGCTCTCGATCCCCTTCGACCCGCAGCGCGGTTGCGGGGACCCGGCCCCAGGCCCACAGGTCGAGGTCCGATGCCCTTCCGGCGATCGCCGTCGTCGGTTCGCCGTGCCCACCCGGTCCGTAGGTCCAGCCGGGGCCGTGCGTTCCGGTCCCGATGTGCATCCGGCGGACGAGCCCGGTTTCGTCGAGGTGCAGCTCTACTACTCGTCCGTCGGACCGGAACTCATGGGCCGGGTCGTCGGTGTATGCGGCGGTGATCGGTCCCAGCACCTCGTCGAGCCCGTCGGCGGCCAGGTCGGGTTCGAGTGGGGTGGGTGGGCCGTGGGGGAGCTGCGCATCGGCCCGGTGCACGGCCGTCTCATGAGCCATCCTCCTGATCCAGAAGGCCACCGTCTGATCCGGCTCGTGCCAGGTCCACGTCCGGGCCTCGGGATCGGCCGCCTCCAGCGTGTCGAGGAGGAGATCCACCCCCTCGGCGTACCAGGCGAGGAGATCCTCCGGGTGATCCGGCGGCACGGCGCGCTCGGGAGGATCCGACTCGGCGAGCGTTCGGACGATGAACTCCTTGTGGCGATGCACGACACCGAGGTGACCGACGAGGTCGGTCACCTTCCATCCGGGGCACGACGGCACTTCGGCCGTCATGTCCTTGGCGGCGGCCCGGAACAACCGGTCGCCCTCGGTGCGAATGGCCGCCCGGAAGCGCTCCCGAGTCGGGCTCATGGGTGTGACCTCATGATGCGTCACGCTAGTGGGATCGCGATTGGCGGAGAGGTTCGGGGAGCGATACCATACGGACTCGCCCCGCTGGTCGGGGCGCGACTTTCGAGGGATACCCCCATGAAGCTGCAGAAGACGTTCACGCCGCGGCCGTCCGACATCGAACGTGCCTGGTGGATCGTCGACGCCTCCGATCTGCCGTTGGGCAGGCTGGCTTCGGAGGTCGCCGTCGTGTTGCGGGGCAAGCACAAGCCGACTTTCGCCCCCCACGTCGACGGTGGCGATTACGTCGTGGTCGTTCACGCCGACAAGGTCGCCGTCACCGGCTCCAAGGAGACCGACAAGCGGTATTTCAGCCACTCGGGATACCCGGGCGGCCTCACCGAGAAGACGTTCGAGGAACTGCGCGAGAGCCACCCAGAGCGGATCATCGAGTCTGCGGTGCGGGGGATGCTCCCCAAGAACCGCCTTGGGCGGCGGATGGCGCGCAAGCTCAAGGTGTACCCCGGCGGCGAGCATCCCCACGGCCCCCAGAACCCGCAGCCGCTCGAGGTCAAGGCCCGAAAGGTGAATACCTGATGCCTGCTCCGCTCGCTCAGACCGTCGGCCGCCGCAAGCGGTCCATCGCCCGGGTCCGCCTCTACGAGGGCTCCGGCACGATGTCGCTCAACGGCCGCAACCTCGAGGACTACTTCCCGAGCATGGCGCATCGGCTTCGGATCCTCGAGCCGATCCGTTCGACGGGGATGGAGGGCCGCTACGACATCAAGGCCCAGCTCGAGGGTGGCGGCGTCACCGGGCAGACCGATGCCCTGCGTCTCGGCATTGCGCGGGCGCTCGTCGAGATCGATCCCGAGCTGCGGCCCTCGCTGAAGAAGGCCGGCATGCTCACCCGTGACGCCCGGGTGGTGGAACGCAAGAAGTACGGTCTCCGCAAGGCCCGCCGGGCGCCTCAGTTCACGAAGCGCTAAATGGGTCCGGCGGTTTGCGCCGAAGGGACCCTATGACCGCCAAGACGTTGTTCGGCACCGATGGGGTTCGGGGTCTCGCCAACGTGAGCCTGACCCCGGAGATGGTGCTCCGCCTGGCCCGCGCCGCTGCCGCCGGCCTCTCCGGGATCGCCGTGATCGGACGCGATACCCGCCGCTCCGGCCAGATGCTGGCGGCGGCGCTGCAAGCCGGATTCCACTCCGCGGGGCTGGACACTCTCGATGCCGGGATCATCCCGGTCGGAGGCCTCTCCTACCTGACCGCCGAGCGGCGGGCCGCCGTCGGGGCCATGGTGAGCGCCAGTCACAACCCGGCTGCAGACAACGGCATCAAGTTCCTCGGCCGGGACGGCGCCAAGCTCGACGACGGACACGAGGTGGCGATCGAGGCCCGCTACCGGGAGTCGGGCACCGGTATCGAACTCTCCGGGGACGACCTGGGTATCGCCACCGAGATTCCCGACGCCGTCGACCTCTACGTTGGGCACCTGGTGCAGCAGGCCGAGTTCTCTCTCAACGGGTTGCAGGTGGCCCTCGATTGCGCCAACGGTGCCGCCTTTGCCGCTGCCCCCCGTCTCTTCGAGCGCCTCGGTGCCGAGGTGGAACTGCACGCTGCCGAGCCGAGCGGCATGAACATCAACGAGGGGTGCGGGGCGACTCACCCCGAGTTCCTGGCGTCCCGAGCCGAGGGGATGATCGGGCTGGCGTTCGACGGCGATGCCGACCGGTTGATCGCGGTCGACGAGGACGGCTTCACCTGCGACGGCGACGTGATCATGGCGATCCTCGCCCGGCACTTGCGGGGCCGGGATGCGCTGCCCGGTGACACGGTGGTGACCACCGTGATGTCCAACCTGGGCTTTCGGGTGGCGCTGCGCAAGATGGGCATCACGCTGCTCGAAACCGAGGTCGGGGACCGGTACGTGCTCGAAAAGATGCGGGCGTCGGGTGCCGGCCTGGGCGGCGAACAGAGCGGCCACGTGATCATCGGCAACCGGCCGGCCGGCGACGGCCTGCTGACCGCCATCAAGCTCCTCGAGGTGGTGGCCGCCACCGGTTCGCCCCTCAAGGAGCTGCGCCGGGTCATGGTTGCCTACCCGCAGGTGCTCCGCAACGTCCGGGTTCGTGTCAGGGAGCGGCTCCCCGATGCCGATGCGGTGTGGGCGGCAGTCGAGAAGCTGGAGAAGCGCCTCGGTGACGACGGTCGAATCCTGGTTCGGGCCTCGGGCACCGAGCCGGTGGTCCGGGTCATGGTCGAGGCGTCTGCCGCTGCCGACGCGGCTGCCACCGCTGATGAGCTGGCGATGATGGTGCGCAAGGAGCTGGGCGCATCTCCGACTGAGTCGGGGTGAGCCCCGTCTCGTTCAGAGGTTCTCCATGATGCGGATCACGGCCGGGCCGAGGAGGACCACGAAGATCGTCGGGAAGATGCAGAACGCCAGCGGGAAGAGCAGCTTCACGGGCAGCTTCATGGCCCGCTCCTCGGCGTTGTGCCGCCGGGTGAGGCGCAGCTCCTTCGACTGAACCCGCAGCACCTGGGCGATGGGCACCCCGTATTGCTCGGCCTGGCGGAGGGCGAACACGAAGTGCCGGAGCTCGGGCACGTCGGTTCGGTCGACCAGGTTGCGCAGCGCCGCCTCGCGGGACACGCCGACACGGATCTCCCCCAGCAGGACCGAGAGCTCCTCTGCCAGGGGGCCGGTTCCCGTCTCTGCAACGTAGGCGAGAGCGGCTTCGAAGCCGAGCCCGGCCTCGACGCTGATCGTGATCTGGTCGATCGCGTCCGGTATCTGGAGCGAGATGGTGGCTTGGCGTTCACGGGCCCGCTCGTTGAGAAGCAGGTCGGGGAGGAGGTAGCCGAGGACGGGCAGGACGATGACCGGCAGGGGTCCGATGTGGCTTGTCAGCCAGAACCCTGCCGCAAGGCCGATGGCGGCCAGTGAGATCTTGGCGGCCAGGACCCGGTCCGCCGTCCAGGCCGACCCGGGACCCACCAGCACGACCCGCCGCGTGATCGAGGCCAGCCATCCGGCCGGTGTGAAACGCCTGGCCCCCTTTGCGATGGCCCGCACCAGTGGCAGGACCGCGCGGCTCAGTGCCGGTTCCTGGAGCCTCAGCGTCCGGTGATCGGTCGTTTGGGTGGTCCCGAAGAGATGCTGCGACGTCGCTTTGGCGGTCGACTTTCCCCAGCCGGAGATTCCCCAGACGAGGAGCACGATCGAGAGGGACACGACTCCGGCGGCGGCGACGACGCTGGTGGGTACGCCCATTGCTCCTCCTAGAAGACGACGCGAACCAGCCGCCGGATCCAAAGGGTCCCGACGATCATCAACATCGTGCCCATGGCGAGAAGCACCCGGCCCACCTGGGTGGTGAACAGCAGCCCGAGGTAGTCCGGGTTGGTGACACTGATGATCCCGGCCAGGCCGAGGGGCAGCAGGATCAGCACCAGAGCTGAGACCCGGCCCTCGGCGCTCAACGCCTCGATCTGACGGCGAATCTGCTGGCGGTCCCGGATCGTGGCGGCGATGGTGTCGATCAGCTCCGCCAGGTCACCGCCCACTTCGCGCTGGATCTTGATGGCCTGCAGGATCCAACGCAGATCTTGGCTGGCCACCCGATCGGCCATCGCTTCGAGAGACTCGATGAGATCCCGTCCCAGTCTCGTCTCGATGACGACGCGGCCGAACTCCTCGGACGTGGGCGAAAGCGCCTCGGTTGCCACGGTGTTCATGGACTGGAGGAGGCCGTAGCCGGCCCGGAGGCTCCCGGCGATCAACTGGAGCGTGCCCTCCAGTTGGCCGGCGAAATCCCGGCGCCGGCGGTTGGTGCGCCCCGAGATGTAAATCCAGGGCGCTGCCAGGGCGAGCAGCAGGAGCACGGCACCCACCGCCGGTCCCGCCAGCAGGAAGCCGGCGGCGAACCCGATGAGGAGCCCGGACCCGACGAGCACCAGGAACTCACCGGGGCGGAGCGTGATACCGGCGTGGTCGAGCATTCGATTGATGGTGCTCTGGCGGCGCCGTCCGCCCAGGAGGCGCTCGGTGAACGACACCGCCCTCTCGGAGACCCTGGCCAGCGCCGTCTCCCGGCGCATCGACATGCCGAGCCCCTCCCGGCCGGGGCGTCCTCTCCGTCCGGGCAGGAAGGCCGGTACGAGGAGCAGCACCAGGGCCAGGAAGATGACGGAGATGCCGATCGTGAGGACGACGGGGCTGCGCCAGGCATTGGCCCCGGCACCCACGTACGGCGCGGGTGCCGGTAGATCCGCGCGGGGAGCAAAGGTGATCGGTGGTGGTGGCAGTGTGGTGGTCGGGGCGGTGGGGAGGTCGATGGTCGTCACCGCTGTGAACACGAGGTCTTCGTGCCGCAGGGCGATCAGCAGGACGGCATCGTCCCAGGCTTCCGATTCGTAGGTGATCTCGTACCTTCCGACCAGCTCCGCCGCAATGTTGTCGTAGACCTGGCCCAGCGTTTCCGTGTCGACGGCGGGCACCACCGACCCGCCGGCGTACGAGACCAGCGAGGAGAGAGCGGCGGTGTCGCTTTCCTCCGTCGCCAGCGCCACCGCGTAGAGCCCCACGTCTGCTTGCCGCATCCGGGTGCCGGCCTGGGCCAGGGTGGCATCGCTCACGGTGTCCCCGCCGTCCGACAGGAGGACCACGTAGCGCAGGGCCTCCCGCTGGGAATCGAACGCCGCCGCCGCCACCGCCAGGGCGTCGTAGAGGGCCGTCTCACCGGAACCTCGCAGGGTGCCGAGAGCGGTCACGATCTCCTCCCGGTCGGTGGTGAAGTCGACCAGCTGCCGCGGGTTCTCTCCAAAGCCGATCAAGCCGATCGACGTGGTGGGGGGCATCCGCTCGGTGAACCGCGTCGCCGCGCCCACCGCAGCAAGGAGCGGGTCGCCGGCCATGCTCCCCGACGTGTCGACCAGCAGCATCACTTCCAGCGGCTTCGTGTTCAGTTGACGGGCACGGACCGGACGTGAGGCGCCGTTCTCGGTGATCGTGAAGCCGGGCGACACGTCGATGCCCGCCACGGCCGGGGGTGCCGTCACGGTGATGGAGATCTCGGGATAGCCGCCGGTGTCGACTTCGTCGATGCGGAGGACGGCCTGCTGGGCTTGCACGGCCGTGACCGGGACGAGGAGGCTCACGATCGCAATGATCGCGAGCGCGAATCTCCTCACCGGGTCCCCTTGGCGTCCTCGAAGATGGCGCTCGGGAGGCTCAGGCCCATGTCGATGAGACGGTTGGCGAACATCGGCCTGAGCCCGGTCGGCCGGAGCCGCCCCCGGGGCCGCCCCGCCTCGTCGACGCCCGCCCCGAAGTCGAATTTGAAGATCTCCTGGAGGGTGATGATGGCCCCCTCCATGCCCACGATCTCGGCCACGGAGGTGACGCGGCGGCTCCCGTCCTGGAGCCGGGACAGGTGGACGATCAGGCTCAGCGCCGAGGAGACGTAGTCCCGGATGGCCGTGATCGGGATGTCGATTCCGGTCATCATCACCATCGTCTCGAGGCGGGCCAGGCCGTCGCGCGGCGTATTCGAGTGCAAGGTCGACATCGAGCCGTCGTGGCCCGTGTTCATGGCCTGCAGCATGTCGAGCGACTCGGGGCCGCGCACCTCGCCGACGATGATCCGGTCGGGGCGCATCCGCAGGGAGTTCCTCACGAGGTCGCGGATCGTGATCTCGCCCCGTCCCTCGATGTTGGGGGGACGACTCTCCAGGCGCACGACGTGCTCCTGGTGGAGTTGCAGTTCGACGGCGTCCTCGATGGTGACGATGCGCTGGTCGTCGGGAATGAACGACGACAGCACGTTGAGGAGTGTCGTCTTTCCCGTTCCCGTCCCGCCGGTGATCAGGATGTTGAGACGGCCGACGACACAGGCTTCGAGCAGTTCGGTGAGGCTCTCGGTCATCGTCCCGAAGTGGACGAGATCGTGGGCTTGGTAGGGATCGCGGGAGAACTTGCGGACCGTGAGCGACGGGCCGTCGACGGCGAGGGGTGGAATGATCGCGTTGACACGGGATCCGTCGGAAAGCCGGGCATCGACCATCGGGGAGGCTTCGTCGATGCGCCTTCCGATCTGCGCCACGATTCGTTCGATGACCCGCCGCACGTGGTCGGCGGAGACGAACCGGTGCTTCGTGCGGTGCAGCCGGCCGCCCCGCTCGATGTAGATGATCTGATCGGGGTTGACCATGACCTCGGTGACAGTGGGGTCCTCGAGATATCGGGCGATCGGCCCGTAGCCGAGCAGGTCCTCGCAAATCTCGACTGCGATGCGGTCCCGTTCCGTGGGCGTCAGCGGAACGCCGTCGTCGGCGATCAGCTGGTTCAGTTGGCTCCGGACCGCTCGTTCCAGTTCTCGCTGCCCCAATTCGGTGTCGAAGAGCCCGGGGGCGAGCCGTTCGAAGAGAGCCTCTCGGGCGTGGCGCTTGTAATCGGCGAGGGGGTCGCCGGCGTCTCTCCTGGCGGAGGGCGGTATCGGTGCTTCGTCCCGGACCTGCTTCAACCTGTCACTGAGACTCATGGCGCTTCTCCCGTCGTCAGGGCGGGTGCCGCTATCTGCAGCTCGGCCGCCAGCCTCGTGATGCGTCGCGCGAACTGGGAGCGAGGCCGACTCAGCAGGATCGGTCTGCCTTCGTTGACCGATATCGGGATGTGGCGCGAGCTGGGCAGCGCCAGATCCACGGGCACCCCGGCGGCGGCTGTCACCTCGTCCAACTGGAGGCCGACTCGCGAGTCGGCCCGATTGAGTACGAGGTGGCGGTTGTGGTCGACGATGCCGAGACGGTCGATCAACTCGAGGGCCTTGCGCACATTGATGATGCTGGGGACGTCCATGTCCGATACGAAGACCAGATCCGAGGCGTGTTCCATCACCGAGTAGGTGTGGTCGCCGAATCCGCCGGCCGTGTCGACGATCACATAGGGGAACTCTGTGGTCAGGAGGTCGATGATGGCCGTCGCGGCTTCGGGGGAGATGTCGTCCGCCTCGGTGGGGTCGTCCGGCGAGCAGAGCGCAAACACATTGGCCGGGTGGGCCGTGAGGAACACCTTGAGCGCGGTGATGTCCAGGTCGGGCATGGCCGCGGCGGCATCGGTGATCGTGTGCTCGGGAGTCAGCATCAGCACGTGGGCGACGTCCCCGAACGCCAGGTCGAGATCGACGATTGCCACCTTCTCCTGTGTTCCATGGGCGAGCGCCAGCGCCAGGTTGACGGCGACCACGGTCTTGCCGACGCCCCCCTTGGGGGAGGAAATGACGATCACCCTGTGGGCATAGCTGCGGCCGGCGGCGAGGGACCGAATGCGCTGCGAGTTGTCCAGGGCGGATTCGAGCGCCTGGTGCACCTCGTCGAGGGGCGCGTCCGGGTCCACGACGGCCCGCACCCCGGCCTCGAGAGCTCGGCGCCACGTGTCGTCATCGGGCCGGGTGGCGAGAACGACCGTCACTGCCGGCGCCACCCGTGCCAGCTTCGCCGCGGTTTCGAGCGCCACCGCCTGGTCCAGTTCGGGACCGAGGAGCAGCACGTCGGGGTTGCGTGCCGCGATGGCTTCGACACCACCGAGCGCGGTCACCGCTCCGGGCCACTCTTGGATGTGGAGGTCGTGGAAGCTGCGAGCGGCGTTCTCCACCTGGGACCCGAATTCGGAACCCATGCCGGTGGTGAGGAGCCGTCTCATTCGTAGATGTTCCCGCTGGTGCGAACCGGTGTGACCGGTTCGGGGGCTTCCTCGTCTTCTGCCGCCAGCCACAACCTGCCGTATTCGGAGGCGAAGACGATCCGTTCCACCCCTTCCGGCGTGGCGGCGATCGTGATGAGCAGGTTGCCGGTGGGGGAGAGATCCACCCCGGCCGCCTCCGACTCCTCGGGGGGCAGTTCTTCTACCTGGACGTTGGTGACGAGGGCCTTGTGGACGATGATGTGGGTGGTGCGCGGGGTCTGGATCGGGATTGGTGCCAGGCCGATGGCTTCCTCCTCTTCATCCTCCGGTGATGCGGCTCCCTCGGTCGTCTCGTCGGTTGCGGGCCTGACGATGAAGAAGGCCGCAGTGTCGGTGAAGAGGACGTCGTCTCCGAAGTCCTCGAGGAAGTCTTCGAGTTCCTCGGGACGGACGCCGGTGTATTCGAACGGCTCGAAGGAGGCCAGAATGGCCACCCGGTCTCCGGCGGCCAGGCGGCCCCCGACGGCGCGATCGGGGGAAACCGACACGGTGACCTGGAGGTACTCGGGCGGGACTTCCAGGCGAACGCTGGTCACCAGCGACTCCGGGCTGACGAAGCGGCTGGCC
>JBFFRY010000033.1:0-23028 GCA_041572755.1 Acidimicrobiia bacterium
CCTCGTGCAGTGGCAGGACGTCGCCGGAGAGGCTCTGTGTTCCATGACGGTCGTGACCATCTGGGACCTCGATCCCGATGGCCTCATCACCCACGAGTCCATCTACTACGACCCAACGGATGTGCTCGAATGCGGATGGGAGTCTTGATCGACGGACTGCAGCCCCTCGGGACCCCTACCCTCGCTCCAGCGGTGCCCAGGCCACCAGCAGCCGCTTGCGGCCCCGCTCGTCGAAGTCGACGACGGCCTCGGTGCGGTCGCCGCTGCCCGACAGCTCCCGAATCGTGCCCAACCCCCACTGGCGGTGCCGGATCCGGTCGCCGCGTGAAAGTTCGTTGCCGTCCAGCGTCGGCTGCTGCGACGCCGCCTCGCGCCGGGTCCGGAGGCGCTTCTCAGCCTGCTCCACCAACGACTCGGGGATCTCCCGCAGGAAACGGCTCGGGGTGTTGTAGTTGGTGGCGCCCCACAGGTTGCGGGCAATCGCCAGCGAGAGATACAGCCGCTCCTGCGCCCTGGTCAATCCGACATAACAGAGTCTCCGTTCCTCCTCGAGCTGCTCGGGATCGCCCAGAGACCGCATGTGGGGGAACACCCCCTCCTCTAGGCCGGCGATGAAGATCACCGGGAACTCGAGGCCCTTGGCGTTGTGCAAGGTCATCAAGGTGATAGCCCCGGCTTCCTCATCGAGGCCGTCCACGTCGGTGGCGAGACTGACCGACTCCAAGAAGAGCTCGAGCCTGCGCAGACCGTCGAGCGCATCCCAGTCCTGCTCCTCGCTGCCCCCGAGGGGGCCGGCGCTCTCGAACTCCTCGGCGACGCCCGTCAGCTCGCGAAGGTTCTCCACCCGTCCCAGAGCCTCCATGGTGCCTTCCTCCTCGAGGGCGACCTGATAGCCGGTCAGTTCGAGCACGGCCTCGAGTGCCGCCCTGGGACCCTCGTCGGCTCGCTCGCGTAGCTCCTCGAGCAGGGCGAGGAACTCGCCGATCTGCTTGCGGGCCCGGGCCGAGACGCGGGGGTTCTCCTCGATGCGGGACAGCGCCCCGGTGAACGAGACCCCCTCCGCTTCGGCGAACCGATCCACATGGCCCACGGTCGTCACCCCGATGCCCCGCTTGGGCACGTTGACGATCCGCTTCATAGCGACCTGATCGTCCTCGTTGACCATGGCCCGCAGGTAGGCGAGCACATCCTTGACCTCGCGACGCTCGTAGAACTTCGGTCCGCCGATGACCTGGTAGGGCACGCCGTAGCGCACCAGGATCTCCTCGATCACCCGGCTCTGAGCATGAGTGCGATAGAAGACTGCGATATTGGAGGCCGACACGCCTTCATCGCCGAGCTTCCCCACCTCCTCAGCAATGAAGGCGGCCTCGTCGTGCTCGTCCTCCGCTCGATACACCGTCACCGGATCGCCCACCCCGAGGTCGGTCCACAGGTTCTTGGGTTTGCGCGCCGCGTTCTGGGAGATCACCGAATTGGCGGCATCCAGAATCGTCTGCGTCGAGCGGTAGTTGCGCTCCAACATCACCACCCGAGCGTCCGGATAGTCGCGCTCGAAATCGAGGATGTTGCGGATGTCGGCACCCCGGAAGGCATAGATGCTCTGATCGGAATCGCCCACCACGCACACATTGCGATGCTTCGCTCCGAGCAACTGCACCAGCTGGTACTGGGCGTGGTTGGTGTCCTGGTATTCGTCGACCAGGACGTAGCGGAACCGGTCCTGATAGTGGTCCAGCACGTCGGGAAAGGCACCGAACAGCTCGACCGTGATCATCAGGAGGTCGTCGAAGTCCATGGCCGAGGCCTCCAGCAGCCGCTGCTGGTAGAGGCGGTACACGTCGGCGACCCGCTCGTGGTAGGGGCCCGATCCCTGTGCCGCAAAGGACTCGAAGTCGACGAGCTCGTTCTTGGCGTTGCTGATCGCCGCCTTGATCGCCTTGGGCGGGAACCGCTTGGGGTCGAGATCGAGGTCCCGAACGCAGAACTCGATCAGCCGACGCGAGTCGATGTCGTCGTAGATCGAGAACGCCGACCGATACCCCAGGAGAGGGGCGTCCCGGCGCAGGATGCGGACGCAGGCACTGTGGAACGTCGAGATCCACATCCCTCCGACGACCCGCCCCACCAGCCGCTCGATCCGCTGCTTCATCTCATCGGCGGCTCGGTTGGTGAACGTGATCGCGAGGATCGAATAGGGGGAAACCTCGAGATCATGGATCAGATGAGCGATCCGATAGGTGAGCACCCGCGTCTTCCCCGAACCGGCACCGGCCACCACCAGCACCGGGCCGTCGGTGGCGGCAACGGCCTCGCGTTGCGCCGCATTCAGATCGCGAAAGAGCGGGGACTCGGTCACCGGGGGGGAGTATACGAAGGGGCTCTCCGGAGCACGGGAGCGAGTTACTGGGCGGCGCGACGCTCCATGAGTTCGCCGAGCGCACGACTGAGAGCACCCTTGCGGACGTCGTCCTTGTCGAAGTAGGCGTCGGCACCGGCGGCCAGGGCCCGGGCCTGATCCTGCGAGGTCGCCTGCCCGGACAGCATCACGATCGGAGCATCCACGCCGAGGGCACGAATCCGCTGCACCAGAGTGGCGCCGTCCATCTCGGGGAGCACATAGTCCAGGACGATGCCATCGAACCGCTCGTGCGCCACCAGCTCGAGGGTCTCCGCCGCCGAGGCCGCCAGCGCCACCACGAATCCGGCCGACCCCAGCGCGCCGCCGACGATCTGACGGGCCCCCCGCGAGTCGTCGACGACCAAGACTCGGGGCTGCGAATCGGGAAGATCCCGAACCTGGCGAGCCCGTTCCACCAGCCGGACCGGGTCGACGATGACGACTACGTCGCCGGCCCCCAGGAGGGCGGCTCCGGTCAGGTGGGGAACACCGTCGAGCAGAGGGCCGAGCTCACGGGCGGCAACCTGTCTGGCACCGAGATCCCGCCCCACCGCGAACCCAACCGGCCCTCCCGAGCTGGAGACGATGAGGATCTGCGTCTGCGGATCCTCATCGACGAGACCCACCGACTCGGCGAACGAGAACACCGGGATCTCACCGTCCCGCCACGCCACCGACTCGCCGATCTCGCCGTCGACCGCCAGACGGTCAACGACGGCGAGTTCGGGAACTCCCCACATCTGTCCCGCCGCAACGATGAGCACCACGTCCTGCAACGCCCGCGACGTGGGAACGACGATCTCGATCCGGGTACCGCGCCCCGTCGCCGAATCGATGGTGAGGCTGCCGTGAAGCTGCTCCACGGCCTCGGCGACCATCGCCAGACCGCTGCCGTCGCCGACGATGTCGTCGGGTGCGGCGGTGGAGAAGCCCGGTGACAGGAGCACCGCACGGAGGAGATCGGCGTCGGGGTTCTCGTCGGGTTCGATCAAGCCGCGCTCCCGAGCCGAATGGTGCACGGCTTCCCAGTCGATCCCGCCGCCGTCGTCCTCGACGACGACTCGCAACTTGTTGTCCTCGATGGTGGCCCGCAGCGCCACGGTCGCCGTCGGGGGCTTCCCGGCCGCGGCTCGGGCATCTTGAGTCTCGATGCCGTGCCGCACCGCGTTGACGAGGAGCTGCCGCAGCGGGTCGCCGATCGTCTCCAGCACCTGCCGATCGACGGCGATCTCATCCCCGATCAGCTCGAACCGGATCTCCTTGCCGGCCTTGCGAGCGACGTATCGCACCAGTTGGGAGAACGTCGCAGTGACCTCCTCCATCGGTGCCGCCGCCAGTTCCAGGGCGCGGTCCTGCAGCGCAACCGCCAGGGCGCCGGCCGTGCCGATCGAAGCCCGCAGGCGCTCCTCCTCCTCGCTCTCACCCGTCGAAACCGAGTCGATCAGGTTGGCCATGGCCTCCACGTCGATCCGCAGCGAGCAGATGTCGTTGATGAGCCTGAAGAGCTCGGCGGCGTTGACCCGCACGGTCTCACCGTGCGCCCAGGAGTCGAGGGCCACCAGGAGGCCCCCGAGATCACCGGATTCGCCGAGAGTCGCCTCCGCTCCCGAACCGAGTTGATGGACGGTCGCTCCTTCGTCACCGAAGGCAGGATCCGGACCCCGCCCCGAAGCGACTGCATCGAGGCTCTTGCAGGCGGTGACCAGGTCGTCGATGGCCCCATCGAGTGCCGCCGGCAACACCTCGGCAACCCGAACCAGCGCCTTCCACAGGGCGACACCGGCCGGAGCCCGGTTCTCGACGGCGGCCTGCATCACATCTTCGATCAGCCGCCCGGCCTCGCCGATCTCGGTGAAGCCCATCATTCGGGCGGTCCCTTTGATCGTGTGGCCCTCCCGCTTCAGATCGACGTACGTGCCGTCCGGAGCGGAACCGGATGCGAGCAGCCCGGCGCCGGCGGCGATGCGGCCGGAACGCTCCACCACTTCGTCGCGAAACAACGCTTTGAGATCGTCGTCGTCGTATGCGTGCAAGGCGGCCTCCTGGGCATGCCGCGGCCCAGAAGGTGTATCGACCGGCCTCGGAACCCCCTTGAGAGAGGTCTACTCCCACTCGATGGTCGACGGGGGCTTCGACGAGACGTCGTAGGCGACCCGGTTGATGCCGGGACCCTCGTTGATGACCCGGGCCGAGATCCGCTCCAGAACCTCGTATGGCAGCCGGGCCCAGTCGGCGGTCATCGCATCCTCGCTGGTGACGGCCCGCACGATCAGCGGATAGGCATAGGTGCGCTGGTCCCCCTGCACCCCCACCGAACGGATGGCCGGAAGGACCCCGAACGCCTGCCAGATCTCGCGATAGAGGCCGGCCCGCCGAATCTCCTCGACGATGATCGCATCGGCGGCCCGCAAGACCGCGAGCCGCTCTGCGGTCACCTCGCCGATGATCCGCACCGCCAGTCCGGGCCCGGGGAACGGCTGCCGCCACACGATCTCTGCAGGCAGGCCGAGCTCCTCACCGACGGCCCGCACCTCGTCCTTGAAGAGGTCGCGGAGCGGTTCGACCAACTCGAAACGCATGTCGTCGGGAAGCCCGCCCACGTTGTGGTGGCTCTTGATACGGGCCGCATCGCGGGTCCCGCTCTCGATCACGTCGGGATACAACGTGCCTTGGACGAGAAAGCCGGCGTCGGCGTGCCCGGCGGCAACCTCCTCGAAGACCCGAATGAAAGTCTCGCCGATGATCTTCCGCTTGGTCTCCGGATCCTCGACCCCCTCGAGGGCCCCCAGGAACCGCTCGGAAGCATCGACGTGAACCAGGTTCACCTGGAAGTGAGCACGAAAGGTCTCCTCGACCTGCTCCGCTTCTCGCTCCCGCAACAGGCCGTGATCTATGAAGACACAAGTCAACTGGTCTCCGACCGCCCGGTGCACGAGGGCCGCCGCCACCGAGGAGTCGACTCCTCCGGAGAGACCGCAGATCACCTTGCTGCGCCCGACGGCGGCCCGTATGTCGGCCACCGCCCGCTCGATGATCGACACCCGCGTCCACGACGGCCGTGCTCCGCAGGCCTCGTACAGGAAGTGCTGCAGAATCTCCTGGCCTCGCGGGGTGTGCACCACCTCGGGGTGGAACTGGACACCGAACAGGCCCCGGTCGGGATCCTCCATGGCCGCCACCGGCGAGGCCGCCGTGGTCGCCGCCACGGTGAAGCCGGGAGGCTGTTTCACCACCGCGTCGCGATGACTCATCCACACGGTCTGCACCTCGGGAAGGTCACCGAAGAGCAGTGAAGGGCTGCTCGCCGAGAGTTCGGTCTTGCCGAACTCGGCCGCATCGGTGCGGGCCACGTCGCCGCCGAGAGCATCGGCGATCACCTGATGGCCGTAACAGATGCCGAGGATCGGTATGCCAAGCTCCAGGATCTCGGGATCGAGGGTGTAGGCGTCGTCGGCGTACACCGAGGCGGGACCACCGGACAGGATGATGCCGACCGGTGCCAGGTCGCGGATGGCGGCGGCGGTCACGTCGCGTGGGACGATCTCCGAGAAGACGTGGGCGTCGCGGACCTTGCGGGCGATCAGTTGGGCGTACTGGGCCCCGAAATCGACGACGCAGACCCGCTCGATCATCAGGCCATGCCGGTGCGTTGCTCGCGCTGGAGCGCCTTGCCCTCCGTCTGCAGGGCCGGTGCCACCATGACCTCCGCCTTCTGGAACTCCTTCACGTCGGCATACCCCGTGGTGGCCATCGCCACTCGCAGCGCCCCGAAGAGGTTCCGGCGGCCGTCGTTCTCGTGAGCGGGTCCCACCAGTATCTCCGGGAGCGTGCCGAGCGTGCCCATCTCCACCCGAGCCCCGCGCGGCAGGGTCGGATGGAAGGTTGCCATCCCCCAGTGGAATCCCCGGCCGGGAGCCTCGTCGGCGGCTGCCAGCGGCGACCCCAGCATGACCGCATCGGCTCCACATGCGATGGCCTTGGCGATGTCGCCGCCGGTTCTCATGCCCCCGTCGGCGATCACATGCACGTAACGGCCGGTCTCGTCGAGATATTGGATCCTGGCACCGGCGGCGTCGGCGATCGCGGTCGCCTGGGGCACCCCGACGCCCAGCACGCCGCGGGTGGTGCAAGCCGCACCGGGTCCCACGCCCACCAGAACCCCGATGGCCCCGGTCCGCATGAGGTGGAGCGCAGTCGAATAGGACGCGCAACCTCCGACGATCACGGGGAGATCGAAGCCGGAGATGAACTCCCCGAGGTTCAACGGCTCCTGGGTCGACGAAACGTGCTCGGCGGACACCACGGTGCCCTGGACGACCAGGATGTCGAGACCGGCTTCCACCGTGAGAGCGGCGTAGTCGAGAACCCGCTGAGGGGTGAGGCTGGCGGCGGTGGTGACGCCCCCCTGTCGCATCTCTTCGATCCGCCGCCCGATCAACTCCGGCCGAATGGGCTCCTGATAGAGCTCTTGCATCCGCCGGGTGGCCTTGTCGCCGGAGAGCGAGGCCACCTCGGCGAACACCGGCTCGGGATCCTCGTAACGGGTCCACAAGCCTTCGAGGTTGAGCACCGCCAGACCCCCGAGGCGGCCCACCGTCACCGCAGTCGCCGGGCTGACGCCGGAGTCCATCGCCGATGCCATCATCGGGAGCTCGAATCGGTAGGCGTCGATCTCCCACGAGATGTCGACGTCGTCGGGATCTCGGGTTCGCCGGCTGGGAACGATGGCCACGTCGTCGAGGCCCCAGGCACGCCTACCCGACTTTCCGATCCCGATCTCGATCTCCATGAGTCCTCCCCGGGCGGCTCGGCGGAGCGTACCAGGGGGCCGCCGAGCCGGAACGGGCGTCAGCCGGTCAGGCCGACCAGGCGGCGAACTCGCTGCTGATAGCCCTCGGCCTGAGTACGGGCATCGAGGGCGCCCCGCTGCATGAGGCGGTCGACTTCGGCGTCGTCGAGTTCCCGGTACTTGCTGCGCACCGGGGCGAGGCCGTTGACGATCGCCTCGGCGACGACATCCTTGAAGGTGCCGTAGCCGGCATCGCCGTACTCCTTCTCGATGTCGTCGATCGAGGTTCCGGTGAACAGCGACAGCATCTCGATGAGGTTGGAGACCCCCGGCTTCTCCTCCCAGTCGTACCGCACCTCGCGCCCGGAATCGGTCACCGCCCTCTTCACCTTCCCGCGGATCGAGTCGGGGTCGTCGAGCACCAGGATCCGGCTCGTCGGGTCGGGATCAGATTTGGACATCTTGGCGGTCGGGTCCTGCAGCGACATGACGCGGGCCCCCGTCTCGGGGATGATGGGCTCCGGCACCGGGAACTCGTCGCCGAAGCGGCCGTTGAACCGGATCGCCAGGTCCCGGGTGAGTTCGAGGTGCTGTTTCTGGTCCTCCCCGACGGGCACGGCATGGGCCCGGAACAGGAGGATGTCGGCGGCCATCAGGACCGGGTAGCCGTAGAGGCCCAGGTTGGAGCCGGCCCGATCGGCCTTGTCCTTCCACTGGGTCATCCGGTTCAGCTGGCCGGTCGAGGCGATGGTCCCCAGGATCCAGGCGAGCTCGGTGTGCTGGGGCACCTGACTCTGGTAGTAGAACAGCGACCGCTCCGGGTCGATCCCGCAGGCCAGCAGCACCTTGGCCGCCTCGTGCCGGTCGTGATTGAACTCGGCCGGGTCGAGCGGCACGGTGATGGCGTGCAGGTCGACGACGCAGTACACGCAGTCGAAGTCGTCCTGGAGCGCCACCCAGTTCCGCAGTGCCCCGAGGTAGTTGCCGATGTGGATGTTCCCCGTCGGCTGCAAGCCCGAGAAGATCTTCTTGCGTTCCACCATGCCTCCCAGGGCCCGATCGGGGGAGGGTAGCAGTCGCCGCACCGGCCTCCGCAGGACGGCCCGGCGGGTCATCGGGGCCGCCGAAGCGGACATCCGGCCCTAGCCACCGCCTCCCGATCGCGCCAGGATGGTCACCGCGTACACGAGGACGCCGGCTGGCGGGCGCGCCACCGGCCATGGGTAATGGAGCGTTAATGACCCCAAAACTCGATGCGACCAAACTGGCCGACTGGGAGATCGCCGAAGCGGCCGAAGCGACGATGAAGCCCTTCGTGCCACTCGCCAGGGAGCTCGGCCTCGAGGAAGACGAGCTGATCCCCTACGGCACCGCACTCGGCAAAGTCGACTACCGCAAGGTGCTGGCCCGGCTGGAGAGCGCACCGAGCGCCAAGTACATCGACGTCACCGCCATCACCCCCACCCCGTTGGGTGAGGGCAAGACCACCACCGGGATCGGGCTGATCCAGGGTCTCGGCAAGGTGGGCAAGCGGGTCACCGGTGCGATTCGCCAGCCCAGCGGCGGGCCGACCTTCAACATCAAGGGCTCGGCGGCCGGCGGCGGCCTGGCCCAGTGCATCCCCCTGACGCCGTTCTGTCTCGGGCTGACCGGCGACATCGACCGGATCACCAACGCCCACAACCTGGCCATGGTGGCGCTCACCTCGCGGATGCAGCACGAGCGCAATTACGACGACGCCCGGCTCGCCAAGTCCAATCTCACCCGGCTCGACATCGATCCCGATCGCGTCGAACTCAGATGGGCCATGGACTTCTGCGCTCAGGCGCTCCGCAACATCGTGATCGGGCAGGGCGGCAAGATGGACGGCTACGAGATGGAGTCGGGATTCCAGATCACGGTCTCCAGCGAGATCATGGCGATCCTGGCGGTGGCCACCGACCTGGCGGACATGCGGCGCCGGATCGGCAAGATCATCGTGGCTTACGACAAGCAGGGGAACCCGGTCACCACCGCCGACCTCGAGGTCGACGGCGCGATGACGGCCTGGATGGTGGAAGCACTCAACCCGACCCTGATGCAGACCATCGAGGGCCAGCCGGTCTTCGTCCACGCCGGACCGTTCGCCAACATCGCCATCGGTCAGAGCTCGATCATCGCCGACCGGATCGGCACCAAGCTCTCCGACTACCACGTCACCGAGAGCGGATTCGGCGCCGACATCGGTTTCGAGAAGTTCTGGAACCTGAAGTGCCGCTTCTCAGGCATCACCCCCAATGCCATCGTGCTCGTCGCCACGATCCGGGCACTCAAGATGCACGGCGGCGGCCCGGATGTGAAACCCGGACTGCCGCTCGACGCCGCCTACACGGAGGAGAACCTCCAATTGGTGGAGCAGGGCTGCGAGAACCTGATCGCCCACATCGAGACGGTGAAGAAGAGCGGGGTTCGACCGGTGGTGTGCGTCAACGGCTTCTACACCGACACCGACGCCGAGATCGCCCTGGTGCGGCGGATCGCCGAGGAAAACGGGGCGCTGGCCGCCCTCTCGACCCACTGGCTCGACGGAGGCGAGGGTTCGATCGAGTTCGCCGAGGCCGTCATCGAGGCATGCGAGGAGGAACCCCAATTCCAGTTCCTCTACGACCTCGATCTTCCGCTGCGCGACCGCATCGAGATCATCGCCCGCGAGGTATACGGTGCCGACGGAGTCACCTACACCGACGAGGCCGAAGAGAAGGTCAAGGCACTCGAAGGCGACCCCCGAATGGCCGAGCTGGGCACCTGCATGGTGAAGACCCACCTCAGCCTCTCCCACGACCCCCAACTCAAGGGACGGCCCAGCGGATGGACCCTGCCGATCCGCGACATCCTCATCTACCAGGGTGCCGGGTTCGTGGTTCCGGTGGCCGGAGCGATCAAGCTGATGCCGGGGACCGCTTCGAATCCCGCCTACCGGGGTATCGATGTCGACGTGGAGACCGGCAAGGTGGAGGGCTTGTTCTAGGAACGGTGGCGGTAGGGAGGTTGCCCCCCGAAGGGGGGATCATCGCGCCGGCCGGCCGATCGGGATCACATACAGCGGGCGGTGCAGCACCGGCAGGCTCAGCGCCTCCTGGATCGACTCGTCCTCGAAGGCCCCCACCGGCACCGCTCCCAAACCCAGCGCCACGGCCACGAGCAGCACATTCTGCGCCACGTGACCCGCCTCGAGGTTCAGGTAGCGCCAGGCCCGATCGCCGTACTCGACCGCGGTGCGGGCCAGCACCGCACTGAGGACCATGACGAACGGGGCCTCGGCGACCAGGGCCTGATCGAGGGAGGCCGCCGCCAGCAACCGTCTCCGGTCCCCTCCGGCGATGACCTCGACGGCGTGACCGGCGGGGAGATAGTGGACGACCTGATCCCGATCGGCGGCGTAGACCTCGATCGGGTAGTGGGCACCGGCGGAAGGCGCGGTACGGCGCCCCTCGCCGTCGCTGATCCCCTGAGCAGCCCAGAACAGCGCCGAGGCCTCTTCTCCGGTGAGCGGATCGTCGCGATAGGAGCGAACCGACCGACGCTGTATCAAGACCTCGGTGAACTCGGTCTTGGGGATCGCCGGCTCGGGCAGTTCGATCCGCTTGGGCCGGGTCGCGCTCACCACTCCTCCTCGCCGGAGTCGCCCCCACCCTAGGCGGCTCAGTCGGCGTCGGAGCCGGCCCCTCCGTCGAGCGGCACCTCGATCGCCGCCGTTTGGTAGCGATACACGGCCACGAACCACTCGAAGGTGATCCCGTCGATCTCGACCACTGCCTCCGGATCGCCGGTGTAGCGGCTGCGGAAGGACGGGTTGTCGGGGTCGTCGAGCCGGAACAGCTGCAGCGTCCCTCCCCTCGCCGGGCGATACGTTCCCGGGGAGAATTGGAGCGGAGCCACCGGGAGGTCGAACTCGGGCACGAACTGCTGCCTCTCCCCGCCCTGCAGATAGGTGCCGCTGAGACGGACGAAGGCCCGGCGGTCGGGGGAGTCCTCGATCGTCCACGCCAAGTAGCCACCGGCATCATCGATCCGCACCGACTGCACGGCGATGGTGACCCCGCCGGCGTCGACGCCCTCGAGGGGACCCTCCCAGGGAAGCTCCTCGACATCGATCGTCGCCGTTGCGGTCGTCTCGGTGCCCTCGAGCATCGGCATCACGATGAGTGCCTGGACGTCGTCGGGCTCGAAACCCGTCCCGGGGAACTCGACGGTGAGCATGCCCTGGGCCGCCGGGGAGGCGTACTCCGCGTCGAAGTCGACCTCCCGACCGTCGGCGAGCCTCAACCACCACCGGGCGGTTTGGATGCCGTGCGCCTCGGAGCGATCGACCTCGGGATCGATCGTGGTCGTGACACCGACGAAGAAGGCCTCTCCGTCGTGGTGCGTCCAGGCCACTTCGAGGCCGGTCCCCTCCCCCGCGCCCACCGGATCGGCAGCGGCGACCGACGTTGTCGTGGTCGACGTGGTGGTCTCGACGACCGGGGTCTCGTCGTCCACGAATGCCGCAGTGCCGAACCCGGCCGCCCCGCCCACCACCAGTGCCAGGAGTACGATCACGACCGCGGCACCGCTCCCGGCCCGCCGGGGAGGCAGGTCGTCCAACGGCGATCGCAACAACTCGCGCAGGGCTTCCTCGCTCACTCGTCCTCGATTCCCTCCAGTGAGACCGGGCCGCCCCCCGCTACCTTGACCCACCACAGGCCCCGCACTTCCAGCGGCATCACATCGGGCGGCTCGCCACCCCGGTGGTCCAGGGTCCACTGGGGCCGGGCGATCATCGACCGCGAGGAGTTCTGCCAGGCTCTCCCCCTCCCGACGACGGAGAGCGCCCCGACGAGGGAGACGTCGAATTCGGCTTCGATCCGCACCAGGGTGCTCGACGGCTGGACGGCCACGTCGGAAACCCGGAGCCGGAGGTCGGGACCCAGCGAGTGCCACTCCCGATCGATCCGTTCGACGTCCCACAGGAACCGCACCGGCGACAAGACCTGATAGTCGATGATGCGCACCTCCTCGATGTCGTCGATCGAGAAGTCGTCCCCGACCGCGAAGCGCACCGAGCGGTTCGACGGCGCCACCACTTGGGCCTCGTAGACGGAGCCGCCGGCAGACAGGCGCCAGGTGAGCGGTGAGGCGGGGGCGTGCGCGGCCGGGGTCAGCCCGGCCGCCTCGAAGCTCCCAGGCCCGATCCCGGCGACCTCGTAGCTCAGTGCGACCACTCCGCCGCCGTACTCGAGCCCCTCGGCGATCACGACCGCCGGGCCGATCCGGGTTTCATACGCCGAGTACCACACCTTCCCGGCGGCGATGGAGGTGGTCGTCGGAGCGGCAGTCGCCGGCAGCGGGTCGGAAGAGGTGGCTCGCTGCAGGACCACCCCGCCGGCGGCGCCCGCTGCGAGAGCGACGACGGCGGCCACCACGGCGGTCCGGCTCATCCGCCGAGCCTACCGGCTAGCCCCTACCATCTCGGTCGTGTTCGTCGGCACTATCACCAATGTCGCCGCCGTTCTGGTCGGGAGCACGGTCGGCGCCGTGGCCGGGACTCGGTTTCCCGATCGCCTCAGGGAGATGGTCATGCTCGCCCTCGGCCTCCTCACGATCGCGCTGGGGGTCCGCGAGACGCTGCCCACCGACGACTTCGTCCTGGTGCTCGGCGCCGTTCTCCTGGGGGCGGTGATCGGCGAGCTGCTACGGATCGAGGATGCCCTCCGGCGGCTCGGCGATGCGCTCCAACGCCGTTTCGCCGGCCACCCCGAGGACCCAGAGATCGACGTCGCCGCGCCGGAGCTGGCGGTCAAGAACCTCGCCGGTCCCCATCGGGGCCGGTTCAGCGAGGGATTCGTGATCGCCTCCCTGGTCTTCTGCGTCGGGCCCTTGACGCTGGTCGGCGCCATCGAGGACGGGCTCGGCGACCCGGAGCTCCTCCTGGTCAAATCGGGTCTCGACGGCTTCGCCGCCATCGCCTTCGCCTCCGTCTACGGCTGGGGGGTCGCCTCGGCGGCGTTGACGGTCGTCACCCTGCAGGGCGGCATCGCCCTCGGCGCCGGATTGCTGGAGGGAGTCCTCACAGATCCGATGCTGGACGCACTCGGGGCGGCCGGAGGCGTGCTCCTCATCGGAATCGGGATGCGGCTGCTCGACCTCCGCGAGATCCGGGTGGCCAACCTGTTACCGGCGATCGTGCTGGCACCGCTCTTCGCCCGTTTCTGGGCCTAGCGGAAGAAATCCAGCAGAGATCGGACCATGCGAGCGGTGGCGCCCCACAAGGTTCCCTCGGGGAACTCGTAGAACCAGAGGGTGTGACCGTGCCACCTCTGGGTGGCCCAGTGCTCCTCGACGAGCAACTCTGCGATGGTGGGCTCGATGACCGCATCGACCTCGAACGGTTCGAGGCGGAGTTCTGCCGGCCGTTCGATGCGCGCCACGATCGGCACGATCAGCATCTCCTTCGATCGCGTCGAGACCGGGGGAAGGCCGCCGATGACCTCCACCGACTCCGGGGGAATCCCCACCTCCTCCCAGGCCTCGCGAACGGCGGCCGCCACCGGTCCATCGTCGGTGGGGTCGATCATCCCCCCGGGGAACACGACGTCCCCGGCGTGGGTCCGCATGCCGTCGGGCCGCCGGGTGAGCACGAGGCGCAGCTCGCCGGCGGATTCGTAGATGGGCACCAGCACTGCGGCCCGCATGTTTGCGGGGTGGGCGACGGGAGGAAGGGCCGCCAGGGGAGCCCACAGCGGTTGCATCGGGGCATGGTAGGTCCGATAGTCTGCCGCCAGTGGCCCGTTCCCCCGCCTTCGGTGCTCGGCACACCAGCCGTCTGGTGCTGCGTCCGTTCAAGCGCCGCGACGCCGACGCTCTGGTCGACGCGGTACGGGCGTCGCTCGACGATCTGGTGCGGTGGCTTCCCTGGGCTCACCGCGGCTACAGCCGGTCCGAGGCAATTCGCTTCATCAGGGAGAGCAACAACGCCTGGGCGGAGAAACGGGCATTCGACTTCACCATCCGGTGGCGCGACGACCCGAAGACCCACCTGGGGAACGTGTCGGTGTGGCACACCTCCCGCCGGGAGCGCTCCGGCGAGATCGGCTACTGGGTCCGCAGCGACATCACCCGGCACGGAGTAGCCACCGAGGCCGCCGCCCGGGTGGTGCAGGTGGCCTTCGATGAACTCCGACTGCATCGGGTGACGCTCCGCATCGCCACCGGGAACCAGGCCAGCGAGCGTATCGCCGAGAAGCTGTGCTTCACCCGTGAAGGCCTGCTCCGCAAAGAAGTCCTGGTCGGCGGTGAGTGGATGGACCACTCCCTGTGGGGCATCCTCGACGAGGAGTTCCGGGCCAATCGCGACCACTACCTCGCCGGTGGGCTGCTCCTGCCGTGATGGCGGCGTAGCGTGAGGAGTGCCGAGAGAGAGGATCCCCGATGCGCCCTGTGACCGCCGTGCTCGCCCTCCTCCTGCTGACGACCGGATGCGCCGACGACGAGCGCATCGAGGTCCAGGGTTCGGGCAGCGTCATCACCGAGACGAGGGTGGTGGCCCAGTTCGACGAGATCTCGATCGCCGGGTTCGGCGAGGTGACACTGGAAGTGGGTCCGGGACCGTCGCTGATCGTCGAGGCCGAGGACAACGTCATGCCCCACCTGGTCACCGACGTGGCCGGAGGGACCCTCGAGATCACCAGCAAAGAGAACGTCTCGTTCCAGAACGTACTGGAGCCCCGCTACACGGTCACGATCCCCAGCCTGACGGCGGTGTCGATCGCCGGCAGCGGCGGCGTCACGGCGTCGGGCCTCGGCGGCGAGTCGTTCGAGGTGTCGATCTCGGGGTCCGGCGACGTGATCCCCTCCGGGTCGGTGGCGTCGCTGGCGGTGACGATCAGCGGGTCGGGGACCTTCCTCGGCGACGACCTGATCGTGGAGGATGCCGAGGTGAGCATCTCGGGGAGCGGGACGATCGTGGTGCACGCCGTCACCACCCTCGACGCCTCGATCGCCGGATCCGGAACGATCGCCTACCTCGGTGACCCGGTCCTGACGCAATCGGTTTCGGGGAGTGGCACGATCATCGGGGGCTGAGCCTCGCCGGCACGCCGCCGTGCCCGGACGGGTGAGCAAGTCCCTCCCGCGCAGAGTTCGAGTTCCCGGACGCGACGAACGGCCCCCGCAGGGGCCGTTCGTCAGGAGATCGGGACGGTCTAGAAGTCCATCCCGCCCGGGGCGCCGCCCGGCATCGGAGGCGGAGTATCCTCCTTCTCCTCGGCGATGAGCGCCTCGGTGGTGATCAGCAGGGCCGCGATCGACGCCGCGTTCTGCAGCGTGGAACGGGTCACCTTGGCGGGATCGGTGATCCCACCCTTCACCAGGTCCTCGTACTCCCCGCTCTGGGCGTTGAAGCCGTGGGAGCCGTCGAGTTCACGGACCCGCTCGACGATCACGCCGCCTTCGTAGCCGGCGTTGGCCGCGATCTGCCGCAGCGGCTCTTCGAGGGCCTTCTGCACGATGGTGCGGCCGGTCTTCTCGTCGAGCGTGCCACCGCGCATCTTCTCCACGGCGCCCTGGGCCCGGAGCAGCGCCACCCCGCCGCCGGGCACGATGCCCTCTTCGACGGCGGCCCGGGTCGCCTGGATGGCGTCCTCGATGCGATGCTTCTTCTCCTTGAGCTCCACCTCGGTGGCGGCGCCGACCTTGATGACGGCTACGCCGCCGGCCAGCTTGGCGAGACGCTCGCTGAGCTTCTCGCGGTCCCAGTCCGAGTCGGATGCCTCGATCTCGCGGCGGATCTGCTTGATCCGAGCCTCGACGTCGGTGTGGCTGCCGACGCCCTCGACGACGGTCGTGTCGTCCTTGGTGACCACGACCTTGCGGGCCTTGCCCAGCATGTCGACGGTCACGTTCTCAAGCTTCAAGCCCACCTCTTCCGAGATGACGGTCGCCCCGGTGAGGATGGCGATGTCCTGGAGCATGGCCTTGCGGCGCTCGCCGAAACCGGGAGCCTTGACGGCCACCGACGGGAAGGTGCCGCGGATCTTGTTGACCACCAGGGTGGCGAGGGCCTCGCCCTCGACGTCCTCGGCGATCACGACGAGCCCCTTGCCGGCCTGCATCACCTTCTCGAGCACCGGGAGCAGGTCGTGCACCGCGGTGATCTTCTGGTTGGCGACGAGGACGTAGGGGTCCTCGAGCACCGATTCCTGCCGGTCGGGATCGGTGATGAAGTACGGGGAGATGTAGCCCTTGTCGAACTGCATTCCCTCGGTGAAGGTCACGTCCACGCCGAAGGTCTGGCTGTCCTCGACGGTGATGACACCCTCGTTGCCGACCTTGGCCATGGCCTCGGCCACCTTCTCACCGACCACCGCGTCGGCCGCCGAGTTGGCGGCGACGTAGGCGATCTTCTCGGTGTCGTGCGCATCGATGGGCTCCGAAGTGTCCCGGATGAACTCCACGACCTTGGCGACGGCATCCTCGATGCCCCGCTTCAGCTCCATCGGGTTGGCGCCGGCGGCGACATTGCGCAGGCCCTCGTGGACCATCGCCTGGGCCAACACGGTGGCCGTCGTCGTCCCGTCACCGGCCACGTCGTTGGTCTTGGTGGCCACTTCCTTGGCGAGCTGGGCGCCCATGTTCTCCCACGGGTCCTCGAGCTCGACTTCCTTGGCGATCGTGACGCCGTCGTTGGTGATCGTGGGGGCACCCCACTTCTTCTCGAGCACGACGTTGCGCCCCTTGGGGCCCAGCGTCACCTTGACGACGTTGGCCAGCTTGTCGACGCCGGCTTCGAGGCCGCGTCGGGCGTCTTCGTTGAACTTCAGTTCCTTGGCTGCCATTCAGATTCCTCCGTATCAGCCGATGACGGCGAGAACGTCGCGGGCCGAGAGGATGAGATAGTCCTCGCCCTCGTACTTCACTTCGGTGCCGCCGTACTTCGAGTAAACGACCAGATCGCCGACCTTGACGTCCATGGGAACCCGCTCTCCGTCCTGGAAATCGCCCGGGCCCACGGCGAGGACCTCGCCGAGTTGGGGCTTTTCCTTGGCGGTGTCGGGGATCACCAGGCCGCTGGGAGTACGGGCGTCGTCGTCCTCTTTGGCCTTGACGACCACGCGGTCGCCCAAAGGCTGCAGCTTCATCGAGTCCCTCCTT
The DNA here is from genome assembly GCA_041572755.1 of Acidimicrobiia bacterium. Lineage (GTDB taxonomy): Bacteria > Actinomycetota > Acidimicrobiia > Spongiisociales > UBA11373 > JBFELU01. The sequence continues at coordinate 17,358 of JBFFRY010000033.1, forward strand.
GGGTTTAGCACTCGCTGATTGCGAGTGCCAATATTAGCACTCCCCTGTTTCGAGTGCCAGCAGGAACCCACCGAGAGTGCTAACGGCTCTCCCCACCGCCGCCGGGAGGGATCACCCCCACCATCCGTCCATCTTCGACCACGATCCGTGGGCGGCGGGCCCGGGTGGCCACCCAGACACCGGGCCCCACCAGGTCGCGACGGCGCAGCGGAACCATCGCCGCCACCGCCGATCCCGGGGGACCACCCACCGGGATCACCCCGATCACCCGACCCTCCTCCACCACGGGAACCGGAGACCCGGCAGCCCGGGCGGCGGCCACAGCTTCTGCTCCGGCGCCGGCCGGGAGGGCCCGGCCCGGGACCACCGCCAGCGCACCGGCCCGCCCTCCCGGTTGCGACTCGGTCGCCACCCGATACAGGAACCACCCGACCAGCACGTTCCACAGCATCACCGGAGCCTCCGCCAGCAGCGCCGCGGCCGACCCGCCCAGAGCCAGCAGCGCGGCCAGCACCTGGCCGGCCCGCGCCGCGAGCAGGGTGGCCTTCTCGGGATCGCCGAGCCTCCGCGCCAGAACCGACCGCAACACCCGGCCCCCGTCCAGCGGCAGGCCTGGCAGCAGATTGAACACCGCCACCGCCAGGTTCACCACCGCCAGCAGGCCGAATGCATCGGCGGCCGCCGCCCACCGCCCCCCTAGTGCCGCAGCACCTCCCCACAACACGCCGGCGGTCACCAGCGACGCCACCGGGCCCGCCAGCGCCACCACCGGCTCGTGGCGGCGGTCGCCGGGCTCCATCTCGGTGTAGCCGCCGAAGACGAAGAGGGTCACCCGATGCACCGTCAGGCCCCGTCGCCGGGCGACCACGGCGTGACTCAGCTCGTGGGCCAGCACCCCGGCAACAAAGAGCACCGTTCCGATCATCCCGACCAAGGCCGCCGACGGCCACCCCTCACCGCCGGCCACCGCCCTTCCCAAGAACGTCCCCGCAACCAGCGGCGCGATCACCAGCCAAGACCACCCGACCCGAACGGGAATGCCGAGGATCACGAACCGAGGCGCAGCGAGCTGTCCACGTCTCCGTCGAGGGGGGCCATCTCCCCTCGCTCCAGGCGAAAGACCCCGGCCGCGGCCACCATCGCCCCGTTGTCGGTGCAGAGAGCCGGCGAGGGGAGCAACAGCGAGACTCCGCGGCGCTCGGCCTCCTCGGCCAGCCGGGACCGCAGCCGCCGATTGGCGAGGACCCCGCCGCCGCCCGCCACGGCCGGAACGCCGGTCGCCTCAACGGCATTGAAGGTCTTGGTGACGAGCGCGTCGACGATGGCTTCCTGGATCGAGGCGGCGAGGTCGGCCATCGGGGGCAGGGTCCCGGCCTCATGGTGCTTCCGAACGTAGGTCGTCACCGAGGTCTTCAGACCCGAGAAGGAGAAGTCGTAGGGACGGTCGGGCAAAGCCCGGGGGAACTCCACCGCGCCGGGATCGCCGCCCTCGGAGCCGGCGTCGATCGCCGGGCCCCCCGGGAAGCCGAGGCCCAGGAACCGCGCCAGCTTGTCGAAAGCCTCCCCGGCGGCATCGTCGATCGTGGAACCCATGACCTCGTAGTCACCCCACTCCCGCATGTGAACGATTTGGCTGTGGCCCCCCGAGGCGAGAACCACCACCGCCGGCGGGGCAAACTCGGCGTTCTCCAGACGGGGAGCGAACAAATGGCCCTCCATGTGATCGATCCCCAGGAACGGCTTGCGAAGCGCCCACGCGAGCGTCTTCCCGTAGGAGAAACCGACCATGAGGGCCCCCACCAGTCCCGGGCCCCTGGTGGCGGCGACGGCATCGAGATCCATCTGATGGACTCCCGCCGAGGACAGCGCCCGATGCGTGAGCGACCGGATCGACTCGACGTGAGCCCGAGCCGCCACCTCGGGCACCACCCCCCCGAATCGAGCATGGGCCTCGACCTGGGAGGCCATGACGTTGGAGAGCACGTCGAAGCCCCGAACGACCGCCACCGCCGTCTCGTCGCACGAGGTCTCGATACCGAGGATGAGCGGGTTCACACCAGGCCCTCCGAGATCAGGCGCAGCCGTTCGCGGTACTCGTCGGTGTCGATGTCGATCGCCCACATGACCAGCGCATCCTCGTCGCGGTAGTAGTTCTTGCGAAGCCCCACCGGGGCAAAACCGAACCGGCGATAGAGCCGCTGGGCCGGGGCATTCGACAAGCGCACCTCCAGCGTCAGATGGGCGGCCCCCGCTTCGACGGCGGCGTCGGCCAACGCCAGCATCAGCCGGGTCCCGAGTCCCCGGCCGCGCCACTCGGGCACCACCGCCAGGGTGGTGATGTGAGCATCCTCGTCGACCAGCAGCAATCCCCCGTAGGCGACGAGTCCGCCGCTGCCGTTCTCGGCCACCAGATAGACCCGATCGGAACGGGCCAGCTCGTCCTGGAAGACCCCCTCGGACCACGGGGTCTCGTAGATATCCGCCTCGAGCGCCGCCAGGGAGGCGATATCGGCCGGGTCCATGGGCCGGAAGCCCACCGTCATTGCTCCCCCACCCCCTCGGAACGGAAATCCGACCAGTTGATGGCGACGTCCGGCTCCCGCAGGTAGCGGGGGCGGAGCTCCTCGGGGTTGGGAAACTCGTTGCGTTCAGCCCGGCCCTCGGCGATGTCGAGCACCGACTCGGCGGACGGATAGCGGGGCCGGCCGGTGCGAACCCCGTGCAAACCCCGCAAGATGCCATCCGGCAGCGAGGGCCAGTCCCCCACCACCAGACAGTCTCGATGATCCGACTCCAGCATCGCCCGGAAGTGATCGGGGGACACCAACTCGATCGCCCCCTCCCTCACCACGCCCCCCGGGACCGGCTGGTAGGGGGCCACCACGAACTCACCGCGGCGGGCATCGACCACCGACCAGATCCGCCGATGGGTCGTCGCCGCCCGCAGGGCCACCACGTCGGTCGACGAGACGGGCACGATCGGCGCTCCGATCGCTCCGGCGAGGGCCTGCGCCGTCGCCAACCCGGCCCGGATCCCGCTGAACAAACCGGGGCCCACATCGACCGCCACCACCTCGACGTCGCCGGGCTCCCAGCCGGCCTGGGAGAAACAGAACTCGAGGGCCGGCACCAGGAACCCGACGTGGCCCCTCCGGTCGACCCGTCTCGTGGTCGCCACGACCTCGCGGTCCATCCCGAGTGCCACCGATGAAGACGCTGTCGTGGTCTCGATGGCGAGGATCCTCATGCGATCACCTCGTCGAGCGGTCGGTCCCGCCACGAGCCGCGCGGCACCAGCGTGACGATCCGGGTGCCATCGGGTTCGCCGACGATCTGCACCACGAGGTGGTCGGGCGAGAAGCAGTTCTCGGCAACATCCCCCCATTCCACGACGAGCACCCCCTCCGCCGCTTCCGACTCGAGATCCAGATCCTCCACCTCGCCGGAGGAGCCGACCCGGTACAGGTCGGCGTGAACCATGGACAGCAACCCGTCGTAGCGACGGGCCAGGACGAACGAGGGGCTCACCACCGGCGCCGAGACACCCAGCCCCTCCCCGATACCCGAGGCGAACACCGTCTTGCCGGCCCCGAGATCACCGGCGAGAAGCACCACGTCGCCGGACCGCAGCAGCGAGGCGAGGCGCCGCCCCACCGCCCTTGTGTCGGCCTCGCCGGGGCACCGCACCTCGATGCTCATGAGAACAGATCCAGCTGCTCGGCAACCGGGTCGGCCGTCGCCACCGTCTCATCGAGCGTGGCCCGCACCAGGGCGAAGTCCTCCCGCATCTGGCCGAGAACCCGGTCTCCGCCCCGGAGCGCCGCCGCCGGGTGGAACGTGGGGACCAGGAAGCGGTTCCACCACGGATAGACCTGGCCGCGGGTGCGGGTGATGCCCACATCACGTTTCAGCAGCAGCTTCGTGGAGAAGTTGCCCAGGGTGACCACGACCTTGGGATCGACGAGGCCCAGCTGCTCCCGCAGGTAGCCCTTGCAAGCCTCGATCTCGTCGGGTCGGGGGTCGCGGTTGTCGGGTGGCCGGCACTTCAACACGTTGGCGATGTACACGTCGGCCCGAGCGATGCCGATCTCGCCCAGGAGCCGGTCGAGCAGCTTGCCGGCCGCGCCGACGAAAGGCTCTCCCTCCCGATCCTCGTGGAAGCCGGGGGCCTCCCCGACGAACATCACGTCGGCGTCACCGCTCCCCACCCCGAAGACCACGGTGGTTCGCGTCTCGGCCAGACCGCACGCCGTGCACGCGGAGGCGATGCGGCCGATCTCGGCCAGTCGTTCCTCGGTCGGTCGCTCCTCGGTCAAGCCTCGTCCTCCAAGGCCGGGATCCCGGCGGCGGGCTCGGCATGGCGGATCGCCGCCTCGATGGCCCGGCCGACCACCGCAAACACCGCCTCCCCGGTGACGTCCGGATCGGCAACCCGGTCGCCGCACGACACCGCGAAGACGGCATCGCCATCATATCGAGTGTGCCCCGGGCGGAGACAGACGGCCAGGGCGTCGTGGGCCCGCACCATGATCCGCTGCAGCGCCGACCGGTCGAAGGCGCCGTCGGTCGCCACCACGACCAGCGTGGTGTTGGCCACCGGATCCGGAGGGAGCACCGGCGGACCCGGCACCGCATCGCCACCGGTGAGGGCCTCACCTTCGAGCGTGAACACATCCCCCACCGCATTGACCACCGCCAGGGCGCCGATCACCGCGCCGCCGTCCAGACCCACCGCCGCCGAACCCGTCCCTCCCTTGCGCCACGCAGCACGCCATCCGGCCACCGTCGCCCCGGTGCCCGCCCCGACGTTCCCCATCGCCACCGGATCCGACGACGCCGAGCGCAACGCGGCGGCCCCGGCCGCAGGACCCGGCCGGGCCTTCGGATCGCCGACGGCGAGATCGAAGATCACGGCCGCCGGCACGATGGGCACGACGCCGGCCATCGTGGGGTGCCCCACTCCCCTTCGCTCCAGCTCCTCGACCACCCCGGAAGCCGCATCGAGGCCGAAGGCGCTCCCCCCGCACAGCGCGATCGCCTGCACCGACTCCACCTTCATCCCCGGGGCCAGCAGCGCGGTCTCCCTGGTTCCCGGGGCGGCTCCCCGTACCTCCACCGCGGTGACGTTGGGTTCGGGCGGCACGACCACGGTCACCCCCGTCATGCCCACGGGATCGGTCCAGTGACCGACCCGCACCCCGGGGACCCGGGTGATCGTCATGACCGATACCGGCGGGGCATGCGGGGGCCGAATCCGCACACGATCTCGTAGTTGATCGTGCCCAGTAGCTCCGCCCACTCGTCGGCGGTGATCTCGGCCTCGCCCTGGCTTCCCAACAGCACGACTTCGTCTCCCACCTCGACGGGATCGTCGCCGACATCCACCACGATCTGATCCATCGTGATCGTCCCGGCGAACGGGTAGCGGCGACCCCGGATGAGTACCGCCCCGTCGTCGCTGAGACGCCGACTGAGGCCGTCGGCATAGCCGATCGGCACGGTGGCGACCGTGCCGTCGGCCGGCAGCGGTCTCCGTCGCCCGTACGACGGCCTGGTGCCTGCCGGGTAACGGCGGATCAGGGAAACGTGCGACACGACCCTCATCGCCGGTCTCAGGGGGACTTCCGGATGGAAACCGGGAGCCGGCCGCAGTCCGTAGATGCCGATGCCG
>JBFFRY010000034.1:0-21227 GCA_041572755.1 Acidimicrobiia bacterium
AGCCGAGATCGGGTGCGGCACAGTTGAGGGACAGTACGTGGCGATAGCCTGCGCCAACGGGGAAGAACCCGAAAACGATCTAGGTCCGGCGGTTGAGTGCTCCGCTGAGTTGAGGTTCCACGCCTTGGTGCACGCCGACGAACCCTATGGGAACTACGTGGGGCCAGCGACAGTTGCCTTGCGGCACACAGCCAAGAACATGCATGCGTGTGGTGGGTATTGCGACTCGCAAGTCTCGCATCTGGTCATCACCTTGCCGGGACCCGACATAACGTCGTCAGGCGCGTGGATTCCTGCGGAGCGTCCTCAGCACGAAGACGCTTTCGTCTTCTACCAACCGGACTACTCCTGGCCCTGATCACTTGAGGGTTGGACGCCCCTCTTACGCCCGAGGACACGAGACATCCGGCGCCTCGGTGGCTCACCGAAGGTGCACTCAATCGCGTAGGGTCCATAGCGAGCCTGTTATGGCGTGCCGCCAGAGCGGGCCCGGGGCGACGTCGATCAGCTAGCCGTAGTCCTCGCAGTTGACCAGTCAATCCGAGGGCGTGAGCGCGCACGGGGTGCGGTCGGCCGCGCCTTACCCTGTTGACCAGGGGTTTTGCGGTGGGCCCGCCAGGACTCGAACCTGGGACCTACGGATTATGAGTCCGCTGCTCTAACCAACTGAGCTACGGGCCCCGTCCGGATTGTACGGCGCACCTCAGCGCCGGCGGCGGCGCCCCGCCCGGCGGGACAGTTCCGCGTTGGAGACCCGCTTGAACTCGACCTTCTCGGGCTGGAACCCGGCCAGGTCGGAGAGCCGCGGATCGTTGGAGTACATCTTGGTGATCTCGGTGTGCAGCCCCGACGCCCGCTGCAGGCGTTGCACCTCGGCCACCTGATCCCACTCAACCAGGGTCACCACCAGGCCGCTCTCCCCCGCCCGGGCGGTGCGGCCGGAACGGTGGATGAAGCTCTTGTAGTCGTCCGGCGGGTCGTAGTGGATCACCACGTCCACATCATCGATGTGGAGGCCCCGGGCGGCCACGTTGGTGGCCACCAGGACCGGCAGGTCGCCGGATCGGAAACGGCCGAGGGCCTTCTCCCGGTCGCGTTGCCGCCGGTCGCCGTGGATGGCGCCCGCCCGGATCCCCTCCTTCTCGAGCCGCTCGGCGACCCGGTCGGCGGCCCGCTTGGTGGCCACGAACACCAGCGACCGGTCGTAGTTGCGGGTGATGGCCGCCGCCACCTTGGCCTTGTCCATGTGATGGACCGCCAGGAACCGATGCTCCTGGGTGTCGACCACCTGCGACTTGGTCTCCGCTTCGTGGCGGACCGGATCCTGGAGGTAGCGGGTGATGAGGGAGCGGACCTGCCCGTCGAGGGTGGCCGAGAACAGCATCGTCTGAGCCCCGGGATCGATGCCCTGCATGATCCGGTGCACCTGGGGCAGGAACCCCATGTCGGCCATCTGGTCGGCCTCGTCGATCACCACTGATTCGACGTCGTCCAGGAACACCTGCTTCCGATCCATGTGGTCGATGAGGCGCCCCGGAGTGGCCACCACGATGTCGACACCGTGCTTCAGCCGGTCGACGCTGCGGCCCATGGGTGAACCGCCGTAGACGGCGAGGAGCCGCAGCTCCCTGGCGCGGGCCAGCGAGCCCACCTCCTCGGCCACCTGGGTGCACAGCTCGCGGGTGGGCACCAGGATCAGCGCCCGGGGCCGCTTGGCCTGGGCAGGCCGGGTTCTCTCGACCAGGGGGATGCCGAAGGCGATCGTCTTGCCGGATCCGGTCTGTGCCTTGCCGCAGACGTCGCGGCCCTCCATTCCGTCGGGAATGGTGAGTGTTTGGATGGGGAACGGCTCGGTGATGCCGCGGCGCTTCAGCACCTCGGCGAGATCGGGGGCCACCCCCAAGTCGGTGAACGACGTCGCGTCGACGACGCCGGTCGAAGGTTCGGTCATGCTCTTCCGTTTCTCTTGTTGCGAGTCGGCCTCCAGCACGGCTCAGAGAAGCGGTTGAGCGGTAGAGGCCCGGCGATCACGCTCCAACGCGTGCAATCGCCGCAATCACCGTATCAGGTTCGGCAGGCTGTGCCGAGTTCTTGACGATTCAGGCCTTCCGGGTCCGGGCGATTCCGGCCTTCTTGAGCACGTCGGCGGGAACTCCCTGCTCCCTCCATGCGGCGTATGAGATGCGTTTTCGCTCCGAGTAACTGGCGGCCACAGCCACGAAACCCTTTTCGACGGCGACGAAGTCGGTGGTCTCGCCCAGCTTGGCCAGCGCCGCCTCGGCGTCGAGGCGCGCTTGGCGCAAATCCAGCGCTTTGAGAGGATCGGCTTCCGCTCCGATCCGTGCCTGAAGCGTGGCGATGCGATCCTCGAGGCGCTCCGGGGTCACCGGACGGCCCGGCTTGCGCTTCGAGATCGCCTCCAGGTACAGCTTGACGGCCCGGGCCTCGGTGCGGCCCCGGGCCAGGGCCGCCTTGTGTTCGGCGGACATCGGCATGCATTGACCTCCGGCGGTGTCGGTAGTTGCATCATATGGACTTGATCCCACCAATGGGAGGGTCCTGCAAATGGACGACCCGGTGATCACTGAAATCACCGCGATGCACGCCTTCTTCGACACCTGGTATGCGGGGCGGTGCGATCCCGGTGATTTCAGCCGCATGGAATCCTCCATGGCGCCCGAATTCCATCTGGTGACACCGGATGGCCGGATCATGCGGCGACGCGAGACCCTCGACGTGGTGCGACGGGGTTTCGGCACCCGCCCGGTGCGAATCTGGGTCGAAGAGGCCACCGTGTTGTGGCGGGTCGGCACCGTGACCTGCGCCACCTATCAGGAGTGGCAGGACGCCGGGACGGGGCGCCGGGGGCGACTCTCCACCGCTCTCTTCGGCGAGGACCCGGCGACGCCCCACGGCGTGTGCTGGCTCCACGTGCACGAGACCTGGCTCACCGACTGACTGTCGGACCTCCGACACTCGGGGCGCGCCGGGGCGGCACCGATCGTTGCTCCCCTCGAATGACCCATCGGAGCAGCCCATGACCACCGTCGCCACCAAGCCCCAGCCCCCGGACCGCAGATCCCGGACCCCTCTCATCGCCATCGGCGCCGCCGTGGTGGTCGCCGTCATCCTCCTCGTCGTCGTCGCTGCAGGCGGCGGCCCCACCGGCGTCGATGGCACCCCGGTCCCCGAACCCGGCGACGGCACGGCGGTCTCCGGGCCCCCGGCGCCCGCGACCCGGTTCGCCTACTTCGACGGCTCGGACGGCAGTCTCGCCTCCTATGCCGGCCGGCCGCTTGTCGTCAACTTCTGGGCGTCGTGGTGTCCCTCGTGCGTCGCCGAACTGTCGGCCGCCTTCGTGCCGGTGCAGGAGCGGTTCGGAGACGAGGTCGCCTTCCTGGGGCTCAACATCCAGGACGAGCGGTCCCGAGCCCTCCAACTCGTCGAAGAGACCGGGGCCCTCTTCGACCTCGCCGAGGACCCTCAGGGCCTCCTCTACACCGAGCTCGGCGGCCTGGGGATGCCGTTCACGGTGTTCGTCTCCGCCGACGGTCGGATCCTCGAGAAGCACAACGGGCCGCTCACCGAGTCGCAGCTCACCGATCTGGTGGCCGAGACCTTCGGCGTCTGATCGCTACCGTGTCGCTCCCCATGGCGCGACACCCGGTCCCCGACCCTCCCTTCTCCCCCGATCCCATCGGGGGAGAGACCCTCGAGGCGGACAGCCGCCGGGCACTGTTCGGGGTGGCGGCCGCCTCCCTGCTGGTGCTCACCCTGTGGTTCTCGGCCTCGGCGGTCGCTCCCCAACTCGAAGACCTGTGGGGCCTCTCGAGCGCCCGCAGCGCCGGGCTCACCCAGGCGGTGCAGATCGGCTTCGTGGTGGGGGCCCTGGGGCTGGCCGCCTTGGGAATCCCCGATGCCATCGGGGCCCGCCGTATCTTCGTCGGGGCCAGCGTCGTCGCCGTGGCGGCCAACACCTCCCTGGTGGCTCTCGATGCCGGCGGCTACTGGGTGGCGCTGGCACTGCGTTTCATCACCGGGGCCGCCATCGCCGGTGTCTACCCGGCGGGCATGAAGGTGTTGAGCGGGTGGTTCCGGCGCGGCCGGGGCACCGCCCTCGGGGTCTTGGTGGGGGCGCTCACAGTCGGCTCGGCGGGGCCCCACCTGATCCGGGGGATCGGGTTCCGGTGGCAGGGCGTGGTCCTCGGAGCGTCGCTGCTGGCGGCACTCGGGGGGCTCATCATGGCGCTGGTGGTCCGCGACGGCCCCCACGAGGTTCCCTCCCAACCGTTCTCATGGCGCCACGTGGGGCGGATCGCCGGCAACCGGGGGGTGCGGCTCTCCACCTACGGCTATCTGGGCCACATGTGGGAGCTGTATGCCATGTGGACCTGGACGGCGGCGTTTCTGGCGGCCTCCGCCGAGGCCGGCGGCCACGACGACGGGTTCGTGCCGGCGGCCACCTTCGGGATCATCGCCGCCGGCGGGGCCGGTTCATGGGTGTTCGGTCGATGGGCAGACCGTCGGGGCCGCACCCTCGCCGCCGGGGTCTCCCTCGCCGTCTCCGGGAGCTGTGCGTTGACAACCCCCCTGCTCTTCGGGCTGTCACCGTGGGTCGTGGCCCCGATCTTCGGGGTCTGGGGTTTCGCCGTGGTGGCCGACTCGGCGCAGTTCTCCACCATGGTGACCGAGACCGCCAGAGACGAGGTGCGGGGAACCGCCCTCACCCTGCAGACCGCCCTCGGCTTCCTGCTCACCATGGTGACCATCCAGGGCGTCCCCGCACTGGCCGAAGCCTGGGGGTGGCGCTGGGTGTTCCCCCTGCTGGCCCTGGGGCCCGCATTCGGGATCTGGGCGATGGTGCGGCTGCGTTCACTGCCCGAGGCGGCGCTGCTGGCCGGTGGGAAGCGCTAGTTCCCTCCCCAGCGACCGGCTACGGTCCCCGATCACATCGAGGGAGGGGAAATGGAGAACGCGCTCTACCTGGCGATCGGGGCCGCCGCCACGGCCTTCTTCGGCCTCGTAAGGGACACCGTCGGCTTCAAGCGCCGGATCGTCGACCAGTTGACTCAGCAGCGGATCGACGCCTACCGGGCCTTCGCCACTCAAGCCAACCACTTCGAGCGGGTCACCCGCGACGGTGGTGAGGACCCCGGGGAGGTCGAGCGGGAACTCGATCGGCGGCACCACGACCTGGCGGTGGTCGCCTCGCCGGCCACCCTCGACGCCGCCGTTGCGGTCGTGGCGGCGGCCCGCCGGATCATCGAAGCCACCGGGGATGGGGAGGCGGCGCGCCGGCCCTACCTGGCCGCCCAGGCCGCGTTCCTGGAGCGGGCCCGCACCGAGATCACTCGGGGGCACTGACGCCGCGCTACTGGGGGCCCGTGAAGAACCGGACCCCCAGCCACACGGTCGGCTAGGCCTGGAACGGGATCGTCAGCGTCAGCATCCCCGTGCAGACCACCTCGCCGCCTTCGGGCACTCCGTCGTTGTCGTTGTCGGCCCAGGCCCCGGTGAAGATCACCAGACCCCCGTACCCGTTGCTCGCGCCACCGGACCGCTCCACCTTGATGTTCACCCGCAGCGGGGTTCCGAGATCGGCGGCGGCGATGCCGGTGCCGTCGATCTTGTCGTTCGAGCGGAAGGCATACCAGTCGGTGTAGGTGCCGCTGGCTTCAACGTCGGCCGCATCCACCCCGGCACCCAGACAGGTCCCGCCGGACAGCAACAGCGTCTCGAGGGGCGCCAGCTGGCTGCTGGTGTAGGGGCCGCCCCAGTTCCCCAGCATGTCGAAGCTCGAGACCGAGTCGAGCGACAGCGTCGAGTCGTGGCCGATGAGGACCACCACATACGTGTTGGACGCCAGGCTGATCGACAGTGGGAAGAGATTCACCTTCACCTTGGCGACGTCGCCCATCGACAGCGACTTCGGCCAGTAGCTGAGATACCGGATCTGCCAGCAGGCGCTGCCCACCAGGCTCAGCACCAACAGCAGCACCGCCATGAGTCTCCAACGCGGCTTGTTCATGCGCACCTCCCCGGGGTCACTCCACCCGAGGCTACGCCTCTCCACCCCTGCGGTGAAGGACCCCGGCCGGCACGCCGAGGGAACGAAGACCTAACCTCACGGCCTCATGACCACCATCCACAGCAGCCCCCTGCCTCCCGTCGACATTCCCCGGACCGCCGTCACCCCGGTGGTCCTCCGCCACGCCGACCGCCTGGCCGACCACCGGGCGATCGTCGACGGAGCCACCGGGCGGGCCTACACGTTCGCGGAGTTCCGCGACGCCGTCTACCGCTTCGCAGGTGCGCTCGACGCCCGGGGCTTCGGCAAGGGCGACGTGGTGGCGATCATGGCGCCCAACCTCCCCGAGTACGCGGTCGCCTTCCACGGCACCACCACCCTGGGCGCGGTCGTCACCACCATCAACCCCACCTACACCGCCGAGGAGGTCGAGTTCCAGCTCAACGACGCCGGGGCCCGACTGCTGGTCACGGTCCCGTCGATCCTCGAGGTGGCCGGCGAGGCCGCCGCCGCCAGCCGCGTCACCGAGATCGTGACCATCGGCCGGTCCCCCGACACCACCACCTTCGAGTCGATGCTCACCCACGATCCGGTCGCCGGGCAGACCCCGGTGGAGCCCGGCGACCTGGCGGTCCTCCCCTACTCCAGCGGCACCACCGGGCTCCCCAAGGGAGTCATGCTCACCCACGGCAACCTGGTGGCCAACCTCGCCCAGTACGAGCACACCCTGGCGCTCGGAAGCGACGACCGGGTGATCGCGGTACTCCCCTTCTTCCACATCTACGGCATGCAGGTGCTGATGAACGGCGTGCTCTCCTTCGGTGCCACCGCGGTCACCATGCCGCGCTTCGACCTCGAACAGTTCCTGGGGATCCTCCAGGAACATCGCATCACCCACGCCTACCTGGTGCCCCCCATCGTCCTGGCCCTCGCCAAACACCCCGTTGTCGACGACTACGACCTCTCGGCATTGCAGCGGGTCGTCTCCGGTGCCGCCCCGCTCGGAGCGGACGTGACCGACGAAGCGGCCCGGCGGATCGGGGCCGAGATCGTCCAGGGCTACGGGCTCACCGAGACCAGCCCGGTCACCCATGCCACCCCGCCCGGCATGGCCAAGGCCGGTTCCATCGGCGTCACCATCTCCAACACCGAGTGCCGGGTGATCGACCCCGAGACCGGGGAGGATCTCGACGTCGGCGAGGACGGGGAGATCTGGATCCGCGGCCCACAGGTCATGGCCGGCTACCTCAACAACCCGGAGGCGACTTCGATCACGATCGACGAAGACGCCTGGCTCCACACCGGCGACATCGGCCACGTCGATGCCGACGGCCACTTCTACATCGTCGATCGCCTCAAAGAGCTCATCAAGTACAAGGGCTTCCAGGTGCCCCCCGCCGAACTGGAGGCGGTGCTGCTCACCCACCCCGACGTCGCCGACGCAGCCGTGATCCCCATCCTCGACGTGGAAGCCGGCGAGCTCCCCAAGGCCTTCGTCGTGCTCAAACCGGGCCGATCCGTCACGGCCGGAGCCCTCATGGAGTTCGTGGCCGGCCACGTCGCCCACTACAAGTGGATTCGCGCCGTGGAGTTCCTCGACGAGATCCCCAAGTCGGCCTCCGGCAAGATCCTCCGCCGGGTGCTGCGGGACCGGGAGGCTGCCGGCTAGCGCCGCAGCGTCTCGGGGGTCCGGCCGATTCACCCGACGCCGGGCGATCGGAGGCTACCCGCATTCCTCCTCGGCGCTCTCGGTCGGAACCGCCCCGACGGCCAGGCGGTCCAGCAGCTCGGCGACGGCATCGCGAACCCGCCACGGCTCGACGATGGGGAGGTTCATGTAGTTGGGCTCGGACTCGGCGAACCCGGGCGAAGCGATCGCCAGGGTGGCGATGTCACCGGCGTCCATGGCGCCCAGTGCCTCGATGAGCTCGGGGAGCAATTCGAGAGGCAGCGTGGTGGTCGTCGAGGTACGGATCGCCGTGGCAATGGCCGGGAAGTGGCGAAGGAAGGTGAAGGCATCGAGTTCGGCCGCCAGCTCCCGGATCATGCAGCGCTGACGCCTCATCCTCTCGTTGTCCGACGACCCGGTGCGGTTGCGCACGTAGGCGAGGGCCTGGTGGCCGTCGAGCACGCGGAGACCGGGCTCCACGGTGATGCGCACCGGGTCCTCCCCCTCCTTGGCGGGTGAGAACCCGACGTCCATCGCCTCGGTGACCGTGACCCGCACCCCGCCCAGAGCGTCGACCAGATCGACGAATCCGGCGAAGTCGACCAGCACGTAGTGATCGATGGGGATCCCCAACAGCAGCTCCAGCGTCTGGCGCAGCGCCTCCATGCCGGGATCGACGGCCTCGGGGAAGGTGCGCACCCAGGTACTGGTGATGGTGTAGAGGTAGTTGATGCGATCGGCGAAGCACCAGCAGTACTCGAACTCCGGCGGTGGGGGCGGGTCCTCGCCGGCCTCCTCGGCCTCGGCGACCGCCTCTTCGTGGGCACGACCCTCATGCCACCGCTGGACCTGCTGCATCGTGTCGAACCCGGCCCAGGCCGAAGGAAGCGGCACCTCGGCCAGTTCCCGGGACACGCTGATCAGCGCCGCGGTCCCGGCCAAGGGATCGAGGGTCGCCACGATCATCACGTCGGTGCGGAGGTCGTAGCGGCCCGGGCCGAAGTCACCCCCGGCCAGCAGCACGGTGAATCGGCGCCCCAGACCGTCGCCGCGATCGACGGGATCGGGGGCGGTACCGACCGGGTCGATCAGATCGTCTTCGGTGAGACGGGGCAGGGTCGTCGCCGCCACGGTCGACGGTGCCGCCACGGTCGACGGTGCCGCCACCGTGGTGGTGGTCGTCGTCGTGGTCGGGCCCAGGTCCTCGGCGGTGAAGCCCTCGGCCAGCAGCGCCTCCTCACGCAGCGCCAACGGCGGGACCTCCTCGTCGGCGAACACGGTGTCGACCAGCCTGACGGCCTCGGCGGCATAGGTGTGCACCACGGCATGGGGCACCAGCATCGCCGCGGTCACACCGACCACGGCGAGCCGCCATCCCCAGGTCTCCCGGCCGGCGGCGGGTCCCCGCAGGGGAAGCCAGGCGTCGATCACCCCGGCCACCCTCACCGCGGCCAGCACCAGGTTGCCGATCAGCAACGCCCACAGCCAGTGGGGCCGGATCAGGAGCTTCACCAGGCCGACCGCCCCGTCGCGCCACACCGACACCCCGAGCCACGCCACCACCCCCAGGCCGGCCAGCATCGGCACCACCAGGAGCACCGCCCGCCGGCGGCGCCCCTGGCGCCACTGGCCCCAGCCGGGCAGGATCGCCGAGAGCACCGCAGCCCGCTCCGCCTTCGAATGTGGGAAGTCGGTAAGGCTCCTCATCGCACCACAAAACTACCGGGGATCCCGGGGTGCGAGACCCGGCGGCGACACTCACGAGTCCGGCACCGGAACGGGGCATCGGCGTCGAGGCACCCCGGCCACAACCGGCCGTCTCGGGGGATCGACGACCTCGGGGATCGGGGAGACGACACTGGAAGGCAGCCAACTGTCGCCTCCCCGACGATTCTCCCGGAATAGGGCGGCATCGGCATGGTTGCAGGGACCATGGCCGCACCGCGAGATCCCGCCGACCTGCAGCACCACGCCTGGCTGGCGCGGTCCTTCGGCCGAACCGACTACCTGCTGCTCAGTCCCGAGGATCTCGCCGCACTCGACGCCGCCGGGGAGTACGTCACCAAATACCCCGGCACCCACCTCTTCCGGCAGGGCGAGGACTCGGTGGCCGCCTACGTCATCCACCGCGGACAAGTGGAGCTGTACCGGGGAGCCAAGGCCGACGGCCGGGTCGTCACCCGGGCCGGCGAAGGTTCGGTCCTCGGGGACATCGCGCTGTTCCGGGGTGAGCCCTACCGGTCCTCCGCCCGAGCGGTCGATGCGGTGAGCGCCCTTCGCCTCCCCCGCAATCGACTGCTTCCCCTCCTGGTGGAGCGACCCGTCATCGCCCTCCGCTGGCTGGTGGCCGGCCTCGACCAGCTGGAGCGCACCCAGCGCCGGGTGCTCGGCCTGATGCACCGAACCGTGGTGCAGCAAGTGACCGACCTGCTCCTCGATGAGGCCGACGAACGAGACGAGGTCCATCTCTCCCAAGCGGCGATCGCCACGCTGCTGGGTGCCAGCAGGCAGTCGGTCAACGAGGCCCTCGCCGCCCTGCGCGCCTCGGGCGCCGTGGAGACCGGCTACCGAGTGGTCCGGTTCCTCGATCGAGCCGAGGCGGAGGCCGCGGCCGGGCGGTAGCCGAGTCACGCTAGCGTCGCCCCCATGGAATTCACCGGCTGGACCCTGCTGCGCTTCCTGCACCTCCTCGGCGCCGTGGTGTGGGTGGGTGGCCAGCTCACCCTGGCGGTGGCGGTGGTGCCGGCCTTCAAGGCAGAACTCGACGACGAGACCCGCAGCCGGGTGGGGCGCTCGATGGCCCGCCGCTACGGGGTTGCCGCCTTCGCCTTCGGTCTGCCGATCCAAGTCGCCACCGGGATCGGGCTGGCGTATCGCTACGGCGTCGACTTCGACGGGTTCGACCGGGACGGCTACGGGGCCACCCTCGCCGTCAAGCTGGTCATCGTGGTGGCTGCCGTGGCATTCGCCGCCTGGCACGGAATGGCGTCGGCGGCGGGGAACCGCCGTATGGCCACTCTGCTGTCCTACGCCGGCATGCTGGCGGCGGTCGTGATCCTGCTCCTTTCGGCCTGGCTGAACGGTTGAAGCCCCGCCGCGATCCCTCGCCTCGGCGCCCGTCGTTGACACCGCCCGGGCCAGCAGCCATACTCGCCCCACTCATGACCGCCCCCACCACCATCATCATCGCCTAGCGCACACGCCGACACGGCGTGTGCATCGACCTCCGCTGCGGCGGGGGTCTTTTCATTGCCGAAGGGAAGACCGCATGGACAGCGTCGAGATCTACGACACCACCCTCAGGGACGGGATGCAGCGGGAGGGCCTGTCACCCACCGTCGGCGACAAGCTGCAGATCGCCCGCCTCCTCGACCGGCTCGGCGTCCCCTTCATCGAGGGCGGGTGGCCCGGAGCCAACCCCAAGGACGATGAGTTCTTCGCCGCCGCCCGCACCGAACTGGACCTCTCGACCTCGACCCTCGTCGCCTTCGGCGCCACCTGCCGGGTGGGGGGCGATCCCGGCGACGACCCGCAGCTCAACGCCCTCCTGGAGGCCGGTACGCCGGTCATCTGCATCGTGGGCAAGTCGTGGGACTACCACGTCACCGAGGCACTGCGCACCGACCTGGATGAAGCCGAGCGCATGGTGTCCGAGTCGATCGCCTACCTGCGCTCCGAGGGTCGGAGGGTCTTCTTCGACGCCGAGCATTTCTTCGACGGCTACGCCGCCAACCCCACCTTCGGGCTGCGGATCCTCACCGCCGCAGCAGAGGCCGGGGCCGAGCGGGTGGTTCTGTGCGACACCAACGGCGGAACCCTCCCGTCGGCAGCCGCTCGAACGGTGACCGAAGTTCGCCGGAAGCTCCCCGACACGGTGCTCGGGGTGCACTTCCACAACGACGGAGGCTGCGCCGTCGCCAACTCCCTGGCCGCCGTCGAGGCCGGAGCCGTGCAGGTGCAGGGGTGCCTCAACGGCTACGGGGAGCGGACCGGCAACGCCGACCTGTGCACGCTCATTCCCAACCTCGTACTCAAGATGGGGATCCCGGTGATCACCGAGGATCGCCTCGCCACCCTGACCACAGTGGCCCACCACGTGGCTGAGATCACCAACACCACCATCGACCCTCACCACCCCTACGTGGGGGCGGCCGCCTTCGCCCACAAGGCCGGGCTGCACACCTCGGCGTTGGCTCGCCGCCCCGACGCTTACGAGCACGTGGAACCCGCCACCGTCGGCAACACCACCCGGATGGTCGTCTCGGAACTGGCCGGCCGCTCAACCGTGCTGGCCAAAGCCCGGGAGTTCGGCTGGGACATGGACCCCGACACCGCCCAGCGCGTCGTCGAGACCGTCAAGGAGTTGGAACACCGCGGCTACCTCTTCGAGGCCGCCGATGGGTCCTTCGAGCTGCTCGCTCGAAGCGAGCAGGGCTGGGTGCAGGACTTCTTCCACCTCGAGTCGTTCCGGGTCTCCATCGCACGTGAAGCCGGCAACGGGGTGCTCGCCGAAGCCACCGTCAAGGTGGTCGTCGACGGTCAGCGGAACATCGTCACCCGGGAAGGCGACGGGCCCGTCAACGCGCTCGACCGGGCCCTGCGGGCAGCGCTCGTCGATCACTACCCCGAGGTGGAGGACATCGAACTGGTCGACTACCGGGTCCGGGATCTCGACTCCGCCGACGGCACCGCCGCCCGGGTCCGGGTCCTCATCGAATCCTCCAACGGGACGACCAGCTGGGGCACCGTCGGGGTCCATCAGAACATCATCGAGGCCTCGCGAGAGGCCCTCGAAGCGGGGATCGTGGTCGGGCTCATCAGGGCCCGGGGGTGAGCCGGCTCCGGGGGTGGGACTCGAACCCACAACACACGGGTTAACAGCCCGCTGCTCTGCCGATTGAGCTACCCCGGAAAGGGCCGGGGAAGGGTACCACCCCACTGTGGCACAATGGTCCCGTGAGCTTCAGAACCGGATTCATCGTCGGTGCCGCCGTCGGATACGTGCTCGGGGCCAAGGCGGGCAGGGAACGCTACGACCAGATCCAGGAATGGATCGGCAAGGTGAGCGGCGATCCCCGCTTCCAGGACATCACCGAGAAGGGCAAGGCGTTCGCCGACATGGCTGCCCAGCGGGTCAAGGACGAAGTCGAAGAGCGGTTCGGCGCCGACGGCGACGCCGAGGCCTGATTCTCACCCGTCCCCGAGGTACCCCTCGAGCTTGCGCGCCCGCGAAGGCTGGCGCAGCTTCGCCAGCGCCTTTGTCTCCAATTGGCGGATCCGCTCCCGGGTCACGTTGAAATAGCGGCCCACCTGCTCCAGGGTGTGGATCTTGCCGTCGCGCAGCCCGAAACGCATGATCAGCACCTCTCGCTCCCGCTCGTTGAGCTCCTCCAGCACGATCCCCAGATACTCCTGGAGCAGCTTGAACGAGGCCGCGGTGACCGGAGCCTCGGCATCGAGGTCGGGGACGAAGTCGCCCAGCGTGGAATCCTCCTCCTCCCCGAGGGGGGTCTCCAGCGAGAGGGGATCCTGGGCGATGCGCCGCAGCTCCGTGACCTTGGCCGGCTCCAGCTCGAGGTCGGCGGCGATCTCCTCGATGGTCGGCTCCCGGCCCAGGTCCTGGCTGAGGCCGCGCTGCACCGCCGCCAGCTTGTTGATGGTCTCCACCATGTGGACCGGAACCCGGATCGTGCGCCCCTGGTCGGCCAGCGCCCGGGTCACCGCCTGGCGGATCCACCATGAGGCATAGGTGGAGAACTTGAAGCCCTTGCGATAGTCGAACTTGTCGACCGCCCGCATCAACCCGAGGTTGCCCTCCTGAATCAGATCGAGCAGGGGCATGCCCCGGCCCACGTACTTCTTGGCGATCGACACGACCAGCCTGAGATTGGCCTCCACGAGACGCTGCTGGGCGCGCTCTCCCTGCTTGGTGGCCCGCTTGAGAATGGCCTTGTCGGAAGTGCCCAACCGCCCGCCACCCTCGAGCTTCTCGGCCGCCCGCTGGCCGGCCTCCATCTGCATGGCCAGCTCGACCTCCTGCTGGGCGTCGAGAAGCGGCACCCGGCCGATCTCCTGGAGATACATCCGAACGGGATCCGACACCTCGACGTCGTTGGGTGGCGGCAGAATCTCGAAGAGGGCCTCGGCCTCCTCCTCGCGGACCTCCACACTCTGGGCGCGAAGGGCATCCACCACCTTGTCGAAGGCCTCGGCGGGGGCTTCGACGACCTCCAGCTCCTGCTGCACCTCGCCGGCCATCACGAAGCCGCGCTGACCGGCCCGCCTCAGCATGTCGGCGACGACGGCATCGGTGGCTTTGCTCACTCGTTACCCCGCAGGATTCGGCGCTCCTGTTCCAAACCTATCAACTCCCGGAACCGGTCTGAATAGGTCTCCGGCTCCTGCTCGGCGTCGATACCGGCGATCTCGGTACGTAGAACTTGGATTCGGTCGTCGAGGGCCCCCACCTTGAGCCGCTTCGCCAGCTCGGCCGGATCGGCGAGGGGCCGCTCCTCGAAGGCGAGCTCCGTGAGCATCCTCCCGGTGTCGGTCTCATCGGTACCGAGCAGCGATCCCAGATCCGGAGGCTCGCCGGGGTCGAGTGCCGCCACCACCGGCGCCAGAACCTCGTACGCGGCGGCATGTTCCGGCCGCCCGAAGACCTCCGGCCCGACGTCGGCCCGGCGCACACCGGGGTGGTTCGCCAGCATCAGCCGCAACCACTCCCGCTCCGCCTTCTCGACGCCGCTCAACCGCTCAGACCGCCGGGGCGGGGCTGCCGGGGTCGCACCGGACCGCGCCGCCTGCTCCACGGCCCCCCCGACCACATCCAGTTCGATACCGGTGCGCCGGGCCACGAACACCGCGTACTCGTGGCGGGTGACGGCGTCGGGGTGACGGGCGATCAGCTCGGAGGTCGCCCGGACCGCCCGGCCCCTCGCCTCGGGCTCGGAGAGATCGAAACGATCCAACTCACGCTCGATCCGGAACTGAAGCAGCGGCACCGAGTCGGCGACCGCCTTGCCGACCGTCTCGGTCTCACCGGCGTCCACCAGCTCGGCGGGGTCCCGGCCGGCGGGAAGCACCGCCACCCGCAAGTCGAGGTCCCCCGGCACGCTGCGCTCGAAGCCCCTGAGGCTGGCGGCGACTCCCGCCTCGTCGGCGTCGAACATCAACACCACCCGCTCGGTGAAGCGCCGCAGCAGATCCAGGTGCTCCTCACCGAGGGCCGTCCCACAGGTGGCCACCGCACCATGCCCGGCGCGCCGCAGGGCGATCACGTCGGTGTAGCCCTCGACAACCACCGCCCGGTCGGCGCGCACGATCTCGCTCTTCGCCCAGTTCAGGCCGTAGAGGAGCCACGACTTGCGGTAGATGGGCGTCTCCGGAGAGTTCAGGTACTTGGGGCCCTCCCCCTCCAGCTTGCGGGCACCAAAGCCGACCGGGTCGCCCCGCACGTCGAAGATCGGGAACATGATCCGGCCGCGGAAGCGATCGAACAGCCGCCCGGCCCGGCTGCGAACGGCGAGACCGGCGGACAGCGCCACCTCTTCACTCACCTTCTCGTGGCGCAGGTGGCGCACCAGCTCATCGCCGGCGCCCGGTGAGAACCCCAAGCGATACTCCGCCACCACCTCGGCGTCGTAGCCGCGGGCCCGGAGGTAGCGGCGCGCCGAGGCGGCATCGGGCGCCTTGCGGAGCCGCTCGTGATAGAACGCCACCGCGGTCTCGGTGGCGTCGACCAGGGCCTGGCGTCGGCTGCGGCGTCGCGCCGCCTCCGGGTCGCGATGCAAGGTGATGCCGGAGCGACGCGCCAGCAGCTCGACCGCGTCGCTGAAGTCGAGACCCTGGGTCTCCTGCACGAAGCGGAACAGGTCGCCGCTCTGGCCGCACCCGAAGCAGTGGTAGAGGCCCCGGGCGGGATCGATCGACAACGACGGGGTCTTCTCCTGGTGAAAGGGACACACCGCCATCACGGACCGGCCGGACCGCTTCACCTTCGTCACCTCGCCGACGAGCTCGACGAGGTCGGTGGCGGCCCGCACCCGTTCGATATCGTCGCGCCGATAGGCCATCGCGGCGAGTGTAGGGGGTGGGGTGACGCAGGCCCGGATCCCGCCGATCACGCCCGCTCCGACGTCGCAGCCCTCGGGTACGTCATGGTCGCCGAGCCGGGATGGGACGACGCTCGGCTGGCGAAGGAGCTGGGGCGGGTCGAAGCCGACTTGGAGCGGAGGGCCTCTAGAGCAAACCTTCGAAACGGCCCGAGAGGTAGGCCACGAGGCCGGCAATCGGGATGCGGTCCTGTGTCATGGTGTCGCGGTCGCGCACCGTGACGGCCTCGTCCTCCAGGGTGTCGAAGTCGACCGTCACCGCATACGGGGTGCCGATCTCGTCTTGGCGCCGGTAGCGGCGGCCGATCGACTGGGTGACGTCCACCTCGATGTTCCAGTGGGGCCGCAGGGCCCCGGCCACCTCGTGGGTGACCCCCACCAGGTCGGGCTTCTTGGACAACGGCAGGACGGCCACCTTGATCGGCGACAGCCGGGGATGGAGCCGCAGCACCACCCGGGTCTCCCCGCGCACCTCCTCCTCGTGGTAGGCGTCGAGGAGAAAGGCGAAAGCGGAGCGAGTCACCCCTGCGGCCGGCTCGATGACGAAGGGGTAGTACCGCTCGTCTGCCTCTTGATCGAAGTAGCGCAGGTCCTCGCCGCTGCGCTCGGCATGAGCCCGCAGGTCGTAGTCGGTCCGGTTGGCGATGCCCTCCAGCTCGTCCCAGCCCCACGGGAACCGGTACTCCACGTCGCTGCACGAAGCGGCGTAGTGGGCCAGCTCGTCGTCCTCATGGGGTCGCAGCCGAATGTTGTCCTCCCGCATCCCCAGATCGAGATACCAGCGGCGCCGCTCCTCCAGCCAGTACTCGTACCAGCGCCCGGCGTCGTCGGGCGGCACGAAGAACTCCATCTCCATCTGCTCGAACTCACGGGTACGGAACACGAACTGTCCCGGGGTGATCTCGTTGCGGAACGACTTGCCGACCTGAGCGATCCCGAAGGGAGGGCGCATCCGGGCGGTGCGCACCACGTTGGCGAAGTTGATGAAGATGCCCTGGGCGGTCTCCGGGCGCAGGTAGACGACCGCCGAGGAATCCTCGACCGGACCCATGAAGGTCTTGAACATCAGGTTGAACTGCTTGGGAGCGGTGAAGGCATCCCGCTGGCCGCAGTTGGGGCACTGTTCAGCATCATCGAGCTTGTCGAGCCGGAACCGGTTGTTGCAGTTGGTGCACTCGACGAGTGGATCGGTGAACGACGACACGTGGCCCGAGGCGACCCACACGTCGGACGACTGGATGATCGACGAGTCGAGCCCGACGATGTCGTCACGGTTGCGGACCATCGACTCCCACCAGGCATCCTTGAGGTTGCGGAGCAGCTCGACCCCGAGCGGGCCGTAGTCCCACGCCGAGCGGAGCCCCCCGTAGAGTTCCGAGGCGGGATAGACGAACCCGCGCCGCTTGGCGAGGTTGGCGATGGTGTCGAGGCCGGCAATGGTCATGGGATCCTCCGGGAGCGGCCGCATCATAGGCGCACGTTGCCCCGGATCCGCCCCGCCATCGGTCACGGCCTTCGAGGACGGCGCCTCGCCACTACTCGGACACGCCCCCGAAGCGGCGGATGCGCCGGCGGTAATCGGCCACGCAGGCGACCAGATGGTCGCGGCGGAAGTCCGGCCACAGCGTCTCCTCGAAGATGAATTCGCTGTAGGCGCTCTGCCACAACAGGAAGTTGCTGAGGCGCTGCTCGCCGCTCGATCGGATCACCAGATCGGGGTCGGGCATCTCCGGCAACAGCAACCCGGCGGCCACCGCCCGTTCGTCGATGTCACCCGGATCGAGATCCCCGGCTCGCACCGCATCCACCAGCCGGCGGAGCGCCGACACCAGCTCGGCTCGGGACCCGTAATTGAAGGCGAAGACGAGCTGCAGCACGGTGTTGCCGGCCGTCAGCGCCTCCGTGTCGGCGATGTGCCCCCGGAGCCGTTCCGGGACTCGGGGATCGTCCCGATCGCCGACGAAGCGGACCCGGACCCCCATCTCGTGAAGCTCGCCACGACGGCGCAGCAGCAGGTCCTCGTTGAACTGCATGAGGAAGGCGACCTCGTCGGGCGGTCGCGACCAGTTCTCGGTCGAGAACGCATACACGGTGAGCCACTCGATCCCGATCTCGATGGCCCCCTCGATCACGTCGAAGAGCGACTCCTCACCGGCGGCATGGCCGGCCGTCCGCGGCAGCCCCCGGGCATTGGCCCAACGACCGTTGCCATCCATGATGATCGCCACGTGGCGCGGAACCGGGCGCAGCTCCTCAGACATCGACGGCCGCCAACGCCGCCAGCTTCCGATCCAAATGGAACTCGAGGAACCGCCGGGTGAGCCCCAGGGCATCACCCGACAGGGACGGCTCCGGGTCGGGAAGATCACCGATCTCGGCCGAGGCCAGCCGGGCCAGATAGTCGGTGAGGCCGTCTCGCAGCACCACCGCCCCCGGGGTCCGGCATCGGTCGCACAGGACTCCCCCGGCGGAGAACGCGAACCGGGTGAGGCCGGTCGCCGTCCCACACCCGGCGCAGTGCCTCAGCGCTGGACCCACCCCGACCGCCTCGGCCACCTTCAAGAGGAACGCGGTGACCACGTCGGGGTGACGGGGCCCATCATCGAGAGCCCTCAGGCCACGCTGGAGGAGCAGGAACGGGCGCAGCGAGGGCTCTGCCTCCTGGACCACGGCATCCACCGACTCGACCATCGCCCCGGCGGCCAGCACCCGGTCGAGGTCGGACCGGAGACGAGGGAACGCCTCGATCACCGACACCTGGGTGATCGTGTCGAGGTTGCGCCCTTCGTAGAGGACCAGGTCGACCTGGGTGAACGGCTCGAGGCGGCCCCCGAAGCGGCTCTTCGTCTTGCGGATCCCCTTGGCGACCGCCCGTACCTTGCCGTGGTTGGGGCTCAGCAGCACCACCACGCGATCGGCCTCCCCGAAAGGGAAGGAGCGCAGCACGATGCCCTGGTCGTGGCGGAGACCCATGGTGCGACCAGGGTACCGGGCCGCCGCGACCCGACCGGGAACCGAATCGACGCGTCCGGCCGTCGGAGCGGAGAAGACCCCGAAAGGACCCACCATGCCTCGCCGGATCGGCACGACCGCCACCCTCATCGCCGTGCTGCTGGCCGTGGCCGGCTCCGCTGCAGCCCAGATCGTTCCCCCCGAGCCACCCCGCCCCTGGCCCGGTGAGGTGGTCGTCGAGGACTACCGGGTCGAAGTGCTGATCGAGAATCAGATCGCCACCACCACCGTGACCCAGGTCCTCGCCAACCGGGGTGACTGGCAGGCCGAAGCGACCTTCCTCCACCCGCTGCCCCCCGGTGCGGCGGTGACCGACCTGGTGTTGTGGATCGACGGAGAACCGGAGCGGGGCGAGGTCCTCCCCGCCGGTGAGGCTCGCAGCATCTACGAGGAGATCATCGCCTCGCTGCGGGATCCGGCTCTCGTCGAGTACGTCGACCACGGACTGGTGCGGGCCTCGGTCTTCCCCATTCCCCCCGGTGGTGAGCGCAAGGTCGAACTCACCTACACCCAGGTCCTCGAAGCCGATCAGGGGCTCGTCCGCTACCTCCACCCCTTCGGCCGCGAAGCCCGGATCCGCCATGCCATCGAACACCTCTCGCTGAGCGTCGACCTGAGGACGGACGGCGAACTCAAGACGGTCTACTCCCCCTCCCACGAGGTGTCCATCGACCGGCGCGGGGCGGACCGGGCACTCATCGGTTACGAGACCACCGAGGGTGTGGCGGACGCCGACTTCACCCTCTACTACTCGGCCGGAGATGGCCAGGTCGGCCTCGACCTGATCACCTACCGCGATCCGACCGCTGCCGACCCCAGCGGGTATTTCGTCCTCCTCGCCGGACCGGGTGCCGCCGAGGGCGCCGCGGTCGTCGCCAAGGACGTGATCATCGTGATCGATCGCTCCGGCAGCATGGAGGGCGAGAAGTTCCGCCAGGCTCAGGACGCCGTCGGCTATGTGCTGGAGCACCTCAACGATGACGATCGCTTCACCG
This sequence comes from Acidimicrobiia bacterium, assembly GCA_041572755.1. Classification (GTDB taxonomy): domain Bacteria; phylum Actinomycetota; class Acidimicrobiia; order Spongiisociales; family UBA11373; genus JBFELU01. The sequence goes on from JBFFRY010000034.1 coordinate 19,819, forward strand.
TCGTGACCTTCTCCACCGGTGTCGACACGTTCTCGGACCGCCTCCAGACGGTGCGCCGGGCCCCCGAGGCGGTCGAGTGGGTGGAAGCTCTCTCCCCCGCCGGCTCCACCGACATCGACGCCGCCCTCAGCGAGGCCTTCGACATCGCCGGAGTGGAGCGGCCCACGTACGTGCTGTTCCTGACCGACGGCCTTCCCACCGAGGGCGTCATCGACACCGACGAGATCCTGGAGCGGGCCCACCGGTCGGCCCCGGCCAACATGCGGCTGTTCTCCTTCGGGGTGGGGTGGGACGTCGACACCGTCCTGCTCGACACCCTGGCCGGCGACCACGGCGGCACGACCACCTACGTGACGCCCGGCGAGGAGATCGACGTGGCCGTGGCTGCACTCTATGCCAAGGTCAGCTCGCCGGTGCTCACCGATCCGGTGCTCGACTTCGGCGATCTCAAGGTCTTCGACCTCTACCCGGGCACCGTCCCCGACCTGTTCGCCGGTGAGCAAGCCGTGCTCGTCGGCCGCTACCGGGAGGGCGGCATCGCCGACATCACGCTGCGGGGCATGGTCGACGGTGAGGAACGCGCCATGGCTTTCACCGAGCGGGTGTTCGCCGACACGGGTGGCAACGGCGCGGTCCCCCGGTTGTGGGCCACCCGCAAGATCGGCCACCTCCTGCAGACGGTCCGCATCGAGGGCGGCGACGAGGAGACGATCGACCAGATCGTGCGCCTCTCGATCCGCTTCGGCATCGTCACCCCATACACCTCCTACCTGGTGACCGAGCCCGCCCCGTTCGGCGACGCCGAGCTGAGCCGGATCAGCGAGGAGGCGGCCTCGGTGGCAGCGGCCACCACGGTGCCGGTCTCGGGCGAAGACGCCGTGGCCGCCGCCGAAGCCTCCGGCGATCTCGCCGCACGCGACGTGGCCGCCCCCTCGGGCGAATATCGGGATCTGGTGACGGTGGCCGGGACGCGAACCCTGCGCTGGAGCGACGGCATCTGGGTCGACACCGCATTCGACCCCGAGACGATGACTCCGATCGCGGTTCCCTTCGCCTCCGAGGACTACTTCGCCTTGGCCGCCGCCGATCCGGACATCGCCGCGGCGCTCGCCAGCGCCGAGCGGGTCCTCGTGGTGTCGGGCGACCGGGCCTACGAGATCGTGGATGCCGACGCGGCCGGCGATCCGGTCGAGATCCCCGACACGACCGCTCTCTCCAGCGCGGTGACCACCACCCCGGCCGGTCCCGGCGAGGGGACGCTCGCCGCAGCCGGCACCGAACAACCCGGTGGAGGCTTCCCCGGATGGGCGATCGCCCTCATCGGCCTCGTCGTGGGAGGCGCCGCCGCCGGGGTCGCCTCCCGCCAGAGAACCACAGTCGGCTGAGGGGACGCGATCGGGGGCGGGTTG
>JBFFRY010000035.1:0-20859 GCA_041572755.1 Acidimicrobiia bacterium
ACGGGCACGATGTGCAGGGCTTTCAGCGCCGCCACCGCTTCGGCGGCCCCGGGCTTCACCTCGTCGGAGACGGCCAGGAGCCCTTCGAAGGCGCCGTCCGGCGTCCGCACGAGCTTCATTGCGCCGACTCCACCTCCGACACCCTAGGTCGCCGCAACCGGCGTTTCGCTGTCGTCGCACCCTTTGCTCAGGGCTCGGCCCTCGGGCCACCACCCTCCGGATCCTGATAGCGTCGGCGGGGTGAGCGACTCGGTGCTGATGCGACGCAAATGGGGGATGGTCCGGGTCCCCGGGTTCCTGTGGCGCCGAGGCTTGCAAGCCGAGGCGCGCCGCTCCCGTCGGCGCCTCGAGTTCATGACGGCCGATCACCACGCCGTCCGGGATTTCGTGGTGCTCGAGGTGGCTCGTCGCGACACACCCGTCGAACCGGAAGAGATCGCCGTCGGTACCGGTCTCGACGGGAATCGGGTGGCCGCGGTGCTCGACGACCTGGAGCGCAACCTCACCTTCTGCTTCCGCAGCGACGGACGGCGGGTGGACTGGGCGTATCCGGTTGCCGCGGCCGCCACCCCCCACCGCATCACCCTCGACACCGGGGACCGATTCTTCGGAGCCTGAGGCATCGATGCGGTTGCCGTGCCCTTCGTGCAAGGGCACCTCACCGGGCGAGGGGTCACCGCCACGATCTCCACCGAGTGCGCCCACTGTGCACGGCCGATGGAGTTGGAGATCGATTCGACGTTGCGACATCGGGTGCTGACTCCGGGAGCCGAGCCGCTGGTGTCGACACCGTTCGTGGACGTGAGCGCTCTGGGGCCGAGCATCATCGACGGCTTCTGACGCCGCAGCCTGTTCTTCTGGTCAGAGGAGCATGCCCGCCACCATCGGCCCCCGGTCCGGGGTGGGTATTGGACTCTCGATCAGGCGGCTCGTCTCACCGAATCGACCCAGGCGGCGCTGTTCGCCTTCCCCCGTCGGACCGGGCCGTAGACCCCACTTCGTCGGCGGCTTCCCGTGGGACTTCCGGGCCGCAGGGGTCTTCACTCCGTCGGACGGTATTGATACAACCTCGGGGCCCGACCGAGGAGCCGCGTGTCGAGATCACAATGGGCCGGCGCCACACTGCTGGTCGCCGTTGCGGTGGGGGCCGGCGCCTGGTTCGGCCGATCGGGGCCCGAGCCTCCACCGATGACGGTGACCCGGTCCCCGAGATCGGAGTCCCTCACCATCCACGTCTCCGGTGAGGTGCGGATTCCCGGTCTGGTGGCGGTTCCGGCGGGTTCCCGGGTGGCGGATGCGATCGTGGCCGCCGGTGGGGCGCTGCCGGCCGCCGATCTGGGGGCACTCAACCTGGCGGCACCACTCGCCGACGGCCAGCATCTGGTGGTGCCCGCGTTCGGCTCGAGCGGGTCGGGCACCGATCGGGTCCGGGTCAACACGGCCGGATCGGCGGAACTCGAGGCACTCCCGGGTGTGGGCCCGGTGCTGGCGACCCGGATCGTCGAGTATCGGACGGCCCACGGACCTTTCGCCCTCGTCGAGGACCTTTTGGCCGTTCCCGGGATCGGGGAAGCCAAGCTCGCTGCGCTGCGGGACTCGGTTCTGGTTCCCTGACGTGTCCCGTTCGGCCCGGGCCGCCGTGATCGTGGCGGCGGCGACCTGGTTCGGGGCGCTGTGTGGTCCCCGGTGGGTGCTGCTCCCGTGGGTCGGGGCGGCGGGCGCGCTCGCGATGAGCCGGCGGCCGCTGGCGGTGATGGTGGCCGGTGCCCTCATCGCCGGTGGGCTCTCCGGCCTGGCGGCACATGCCCGGACCGAGCGCACCCACCGGGCGACGGTTCCCGAGGGGGTGGTCACCCTTGCCGGGCGGGCGGCCACGGACTCGGCGGAGGGGGAACGGCAGCCATATTTCCGGCTGGAGCCCGATCACCTGCATCGAGACGGGTGGGTGTCCTGGGAAGGGCCGGCGATCGGGGTGTCCGGCGTCGGGGTGGTGGTGGCCGGGGACCGGGTGATCGTGACCGGCCGCCTGGTTGCCCGGGCTTCGACCGTGCGCGGCGATCCGGTCGCCGGATGGCTGGAAGCCGACCGGCTCGACGTCGTGCGGGGATCAGACGATCCCTGGTTTCGGGCGGGGAACCTGTTGCGCCGCCGAGTGCTCGATGCGCTTCCCGAGTCTGCCGTCAGACCGGAGGCGGCCCTGCTCGCGGGGTTCCTGATCGGGGAGACCGGTGATGTGCCGGACTCGGATCTGGAAGCCTTGCGGCGGACTGGGTTGGCCCACTTCGTCGCCGTTTCAGGGAGCAACGTCGCTCTCTTCCTGGCCGCATGGTGGCTGGCCGCCGGACCGCTCGCCTGGGGGCCGCGACGGAGAGCAGTGTTGGGCCTGGTGGGTCTGGCCGTCTTCGTCGTCGCGACCCGGTGGGAGCCGTCGGTGGTGCGGGCGGCGGCCATGGCGGGGCTGGTGCTGGGGGGGCGGCTGGCCGGCGTGGTCGTGGACGGATGGGTCGCCCTCGGAGGAGCGGCGACCCTGCTGCTGCTCCTGTCGGGCGATTTGGCTTTCGACGTCGGGTTTCAGCTCTCGGCCGCCGCGACCGCCGGTGTTCTGGCGGGAGCCGGCCTCGGTGGGTCACGACGTCCCCGTCTCCTTTGGCAAGCACTGGCGGCCACCGCGTCGGCCCAGGTGGCGGTGGCGCCCCTCCTCTTGGTGCACTTCGGCACCGTGTCGCTGGTGGCGCCCCTGGCCAATCTGATCGCCTCACCTCTCGTGGGGCTGGCCACCGCGCTCGGCGGGTTGGGGGTTGCCACCGGGGCGGCACCCCTCACCGGACTCGGCATGTTGTCGGCTCGCGCCGTTCTCGGTGTGGCACGCAGCATGCGCCATCTTCCTCAGCTCGGGCCCATCGGCGTGGCGACCGTCGCCGCGGGCCTCGCTGCCGCTTTGCGGCCCGGGTTGCGGCCGGTGATGGCCGTGGTCTCGGCGCTGGCCTTGATGGGTGTGGTCGTCTCCCAGGGCCGGCCGCCCTCAGGGCCCGAGCTGCGGGTGCTCGATGTCGGGCAGGGCGATGCCATCGTGCTGAGGAGCCCGGACGGGGCGGTGGTGCTGGTCGACGGTGGTCCCGACCCCGGCGTGTTGCAGGGGAAGCTCTTCTCGCTGGGGGTGCGCCGCATCGATCTCCTCGTGATCACGCATCGTCATGCGGATCACACCGGGGGCCTGGCGGCTGTGGGCCGGATCTTCGACGTGCGCCGGGTGTGGCACCCGGGTGATCCTGAAATCGATCTGGGGGCCATCGGCGGCGGGGCGACGACCGAGGAGGCACGGCCGGGTCTCCGGGCCCGGGTGGGGTGGTTTGAGCTCGATGTGCTGGGGCCCCGGCGCCGCTACGCCTCACCCAACGATGAGTCGGTGGTGCTGCTCGTGACGGCCGCCGGAGGAACGGCACTGCTGGCCGGCGATGTCGAGGTGGCGGCGCAGCGGGACCTGGGCCCGGTGGCGGTCGACGTGCTCAAGGTGCCTCATCAGGGGGCCGCCACGAGCGATCCGGAATGGCTGGCGGCGACGTCACCCCGGGTGGCGGTGATCAGCGTGGGACCCAACGACTTCGGCCATCCCGATCCGGGTGTGATCGCGGTGCTGGAGAGCGGGGGAGCTGAGGTACTGCGAACCGACCTCGAGGGTGACGTCGTGGTGCGATTCGATCGACCGTGAGGCCGGCGGATGGAGTCAGGCCCGGTTGGCCTCGTACTCGCTGGTGAACTGACCGCGAAAGCGGGGGAAACGGACCGGAGCGTGCAGGTAGCAGTATTCCGCCGTGTTGTAGCGGGAGAGACGGGTGATGCAGCCGTTCTCGGAGCAGGCGCGGTTGGATGCCCGCGCGGTGGGGCCGGTTCCCGGCGTGGGTCGTCGGGCGGTCAAGTGTGGCACTGATCTGCCTCCCGTATTTCTCCTATCAGCATAGTGGAAATATGGAAGGGCCGATCCACCTCGGGCCCGGCTACCGTGGCGCCATGAAGCCGGTCCTCGCAGTCACCGGGCCCCGCGATGCCGGACCGGGCGAACGTCACGAGATGCTGAGGCGGGCAAACGCCCTGCTCGACCAGTGGAAGGTCGAAGGCACCGAACGCTTCGATGTGCCCGGGCGAGGCAGTGGTGAGGAAGCCGAAGGGGGCGCGCTCCGGCCCGCTCTCGAGGCGCTGGTTCCCGCGCTCCAGAGCGGATCGCTGTTCGGGGGCCTGCGGGGGGTCCTGATCGTCGATGCCCACCATCTGCTCAAGGCCGAGGCCGAGATCATCGCCGATCTCACAACGGCCGTGGATGGGGGTTCATCGGTGGTGGTGTTCGTCTCCGAGGGGGCCCTCCCCGCTCCCCTGTCGGGGGCCGTGAAGGAGCGCGGCGAGACGGTCACCGTCAAGAAGCTGCGGGAGCGGGATGCGGCCGACTGGCTGGGCAATGAGGCGCGTGGTCGAGGCATCAAGATGGAACCCGAGGCGGCCGCGGGGTTGCTCGCCCGTTTCGGCTCCGACATCGCCTCGATGGCGGCAGCGCTCGATCAACTCGAGACGATCGACGGTCCGGTGACGGTCGCCGACGTGACGGCCCGCTTCCGCAACCGGCCCGACGAGCCGATGTGGCACTACTCCGATGCGGTGGCGTCGGGTGATGTGGGTGAGGCCCTCCGTCGCCTCGCCGACTTCCTCACCCACGGCCATCCGCTGCAGTTGCTCGCCTTCATGGAGCACGACCTCCGCCGCCGTTCATTGGCGGCGGCCGCCCCCGACATCGACACCCTCGCCACCTGGACGGGGAGCCGCAGCGACCACTACCCGACCGTCAAGGCATGGCGACAGCGGGACCGGGTCCCCGATGACCGGCTGCGCCGGTCGCTCGATGCCCTGTCGCGGGCCGATCTCGAGCTGAAGACGGCGCCCGAAGAGACCCACCGGGTCACCTTGGAGAGGCTCACGGTCGCCCTGGCGCGGTGGTACGGGGCCCGGGGAGCCGGCTGAACCGGTTCTAGCCCTCGAAGGGGCGGATGGAGACGACTTCCAGGGCGAACGCCCCACCGGGCGCCTCGTAGGAGACGGTCTCGCCGACGACGGCACCCAGGAGGGCCTCGCCGAGCGGGCTGGTGGGAGAAGCCAGCAGGAACTCGGGGACCTTGTTCTCGGGTGGGGCGACGAAGAAATCGCTCTCATCGCCGTCACCGTCCCGCACGGTCACCACGCAGCCGACTTCGACCTGCTCGGTGGCGACGACGTCCCGCACCTCGGCGGTGTCGAGCAGCGCGCGGATCTTGCGGATCCGGGCCTCCATCAAACCCTGCTCGTTCTTGGCGGCCTCGTAGTCGGCGTTCTCCCTGATATCGCCGTGGGAGCGGGCCTCGGCGATGCGCTCGGCCATGTGGAGCCGGCCCTCGGTGGTGAGCTCCTCGAACTCGTCGATGAGGCGCTGGTGGGCCGCAGGGGTCAGCCAGGTGGCTTGTCGTTCATCCATGATGGCGGGGACTCAACCGAGGAGATCGGCGACCCGATGCTCGAGCTGCGACTTGCGCCGAGCCGCCGTCCGCTTGTGCATCATGCCCTTGCCGACTGCGATGTCGATGCGGCTCTGGGCCAGTTTGAGGGCGGCGCGAGCACCGTCGGCGTCGCCGGACTCGGCGGCCTCGACGGCGCGCCGCGAACGAGTCCTGATTTCGGAGCGAAGCGCTTGATTGCGCTTGCGCCGTTTCTCGTTCTGGCGGTTCCGCTTGATCTGAGATGCAATGTTGGCCATGACAAGACGCCCATCGGTTCTTGGGGACGGAGGGAATATAGCACCGGTCGGTCGCCACTACAATGCCGGCCCGTTCCCCCCGGAGCTTCTGTGACCCCAACGTCGCGCATACGCAACTTCTCGATCATCGCACACATCGACCACGGCAAGTCGACCTTGGCCGACCGACTCCTGGAGCGCACCGATGCGGTCAGCGCTCGGGACATGAGGGAGCAGGTCCTCGACTCGATGGACCTCGAGCGGGAGCGGGGGATCACCATCAAGGCCCAGGCGGTGCGGCTGGAACACCGGGCCTCCGACGGCGAGACCTACCTCCTCAACCTGATCGACACCCCAGGCCACGTCGACTTCACCTACGAGGTCTCCCGGAGCCTGGCCGCCTGCGAAGGAGCGATCCTGCTGGTCGACGCCGCGCAGGGGGTCGAGGCCCAGACCCTCGCCAATGCCTATCTGGCACTCGAGCACGGGTTGGAGATCGTGCCGGTGCTCAACAAGGTCGACCTCCCGGCCGCCGATCCCGACCGGGTCGCCGACGAATTGGCGGCGGTGCTCGGGGTCGATCCCGGCGAGGTTCTTCGGGTATCGGCCAAGACCGGGGAAGGGGTCGATGCGCTGCTGGTGGGGATCATCGAGCGGCTGCCGCCGCCCATCGGGGACGAGCGGGCACCACTGCAGGCGCTGGTCTTCGATTCCTACTACGACCTCTATCGCGGCGTGGTCTGTTACCTCCGGGTGCGTCAGGGCCGGTTGTCGAACGGCGACCGAATTCGCTTCATGGCGACCGGTGCCCGTGATGCCGCCGACGAGGTGGGCGTGTTGACGCCGTCGGCCCTTCCCGTGGCCGGTCTGGGGCCCGGCGAGGTGGGCTACCTCATCACCGGGATCAAGGACATCGATCGGATCCGGGTCGGGGACACGGTGACCCGTGACGACCGGCCGGCGGCGGGCCCCCTCGCCGGCTATCGGGAACCGAAGCCGATGGTGTTCTCGGGATTGTTCCCCACCGACGGCGACGACTTCGAACGCCTCCGGGAAGCACTCGAGAAGCTGCGGCTCAACGACGCCGCCCTGGTCTACGAGCCGGAAACGTCTCGGGCCCTCGGGTTCGGCTTCCGGTGCGGGTTCCTGGGACTCCTCCACATGGAGATCGTCAGGGAGCGGCTGGAGCGGGAGTACGACCTGGATCTGGTCGCCACGGCTCCCTCGGTCGCCTATCAGGCCCGGCTCACATCGGGCGGCGAGGTGGAGGTACGCAGCCCCCAGGATCTTCCCGACCCCGGCGTGAGAACCGAGATCCTCGAGCCCTTCGTGCGGGTGATGATCATCGCCCCCTCCGAGTACACCGGGACTGTGATGGAGTTGCTCCAGGAACACCGGGGTGAGTTCGGGACCATGCAGTACCTGAGCCCGGAGCGCGTTGAGCTCCTGTATCGAATCCCGCTGGCCGAGATCGTCTTCGGCTTCTTCGATCAGCTCAAGTCGCGGACTCGGGGGTACGCCTCGCTCGACTACGAGCCGGACGGCTATCAGGTCTCGGACCTGGTGCGTGTCGACATGCTGCTCAACGGCATTCCCGTCGATGCCTTCTCCGCCATCGTGCATACCGACCAGGCGTACCACTACGGTCGCCGAGTGACGGAGCGGCTCCGAGAGCTCATCCCTCGCCAGCTCTTCGACGTCCCGATTCAAGCGGCGATCGGGTCGCGGATCATCGCCAGGGAGACCGTGAAGGCGCTGCGCAAGGACGTCACCGCCAAGCTGTACGGGGGGGACGTCACCCGGAAGCGCAAGCTGCTCGAGCGCCAGAAGGAGGGCAAGCGGCGGATGAAGATGGTGGGCCAGGTCGAGGTTCCCCAGGAGGCGTTCATCGCGGTGCTGCGGGTCGACGATGACTGACCTTCAGGCGAGCCAGAGGGCGGATCACCGTTAGCACTCCTACCGTGGGACTGCTAAATGTCTCGCCCGCGCTGCTAATCTGAGCGCTCATGCTGGACGATCGGAAGTCGGCCATCCTGCGGGAGCTCGTCGAGGAGTACATCACGACGGGCGAACCGGTAAGTTCCCGGGCGATCCTCGAACGGGCCCAACTCGAGTGCTCGGCCGCCACCGTCCGCAACGAGCTGGCCGTTCTCGAGAACGACGGGTACATCATGAAGCCCCACACCTCGGCCGGCCGGGTGCCGACCGATCGGGGATATCGCTACTTCGTGGACCACCTCTCACCGGGGTCGCTGCGGAGGCGCACCCGCGACCGGATCGAGACCTTCTTCGCTTCGATGCACGCCGAGCTGGGCCGGATGCTCAAGGACACCTCGGATCTGCTGGCCGAGATCACCCACTATCCGGCGTTGGTGCTCGGGCCGGGGCTGCAGGGCCAGGTGGTCCGCGACGTGCACGTCGTGCAGATCGAGCCGTCCGTGGTGCTGATCGTTCTGGCGACCGAAGCCGGTCGGGTTCACCAGTCGGTGCTGCAGCTGGCCGACCCGCCGGCGCCGATCGAAGTCACCGAGGCCACCGAGGCATTGGTGACCCGGCTGGACGGCTTCGTGCTCGGCGACGATCTGCTGTCGGAGCCCGGCCACGAGACCGGGGGCCTGTCGGCCGTCGCCCTCGATATCTACGATCGCATCCTCGAGGTGGTGGACGCTGCCGCGGTAGTGCGCCGCGAGGTGTATCTGGGTGGAACCAGCTTCATGACCGACCTGTGGGAGGACCTCAGCAAGCTGCATCGAATCCTCGCCGTGTTGGATCGGGAGGCGACGGTTCGCGAGTTGCTCGACGCGGAGGCCGTCGGTACCAGTGTTCGCCTCGGTCCGGAGATCCCCGCCGGGGAGGACGATCTGGCGGTTATCTCGTCGTCCTACGGCGCCGACGACGCCGGGGGGCGCATGGGCGTGTTCGGTCCGATGAGGATGGACTACCGACGGACCATCAAGGTGGTCGAGGAAGTCAGCGAAGCACTCGGCGACAGCCTGGGCGGCTGACGTGGAGGACTATTACGCCTTGCTCGGCGTCGATCGTGACGCCGACCAAGGCGAGATCAAGCGGGCCTTCCGCAAGCTGGCACGGGAGACCCACCCCGACGCCAACCCGGATGACCCTCACGCCGAGGAGCGCTTCCGCAAGGTCGCCCAGGCCTACGAGGTGCTCTCTGATCCCAACCGCCGGGCCGCCTACGACCGCGGCGGCGAGTTCGACATGTCCGATCTCTTCTCGTCGTTTGCGGGCATCGATGATCTGCTCTCCCGTTTCTTCGGGTCGGCGGGAGGCTTCGGGGGCTTCCCCTTCGGAGGCCAGACCGTGGGACCGGCTCAGGGCTCCGACGTCGGGGTCAGGGTCGAGATCTCACTGGCGGACGCGGCGGCCGGGATCGAGCGGGAAGTGTCGTATCGCACCGCCGTAGCCTGCGAGACGTGCCAGGGGTCGGGTACCGCCCCGGGTGTTCCGCTGGAGACCTGCGATCGGTGTGGAGGGCAGGGTTCGGTGCGCCTGACACGCCAGACGCTGCTGGGCACGACGATGACGATCGCACCCTGCGACCGCTGCCGGGGCCGGGGCCGAGTGATCACCGAGCCGTGCGACACGTGCAGTGGGGTCGGATCGATGGCCGGAGAGCGATCGATGGCGATCGAGATCCCCTCCGGCATCGAGGACGGCGCCCGGCTGCGGGTGCCCGGCAAGGGAGCGGCCGGGGAACCGGGGGGCCGTCCCGGCGACCTCTACGTGGAGGTCCGGGTGGCCCCCGACGATCGCTTCGAGCGGCATGGTCCGGATCTCATCCATCGCCTCCACGTGGGGTTGGCGGAGGCCACTTTGGGAGCCTCGCGGGCGGTTCCCCTCGTCGAGGGGGACGACTACACGCTCGACATCCCCGCCGGGACTCAGCCGGGATCGGTCTTCAAGCTGGCCCGCATGGGCATGCCCCGCATGCGCCGGCGAGGCCGCGGGGATCTCCTCGTCGAGGTGATCGTGGACGTCCCCACCCGCCTCACCGCCGAGCAGGAATCGGCGCTGCGGACCTATGCCCGGGCGGCCGAGGAGGAGCCGACCCCGCCCAAGCGGCGCCGCCGGGGCGTCTAGCCACGTTGGGGAGGCGGCGACCACGCCCTGTGCTGGACCGCGACAACAATTCGTGGCTATCATTGATCACAGAGCGCATCCCCGCCGAACACGCGGTGTCGCCTTGCTGAGTCGGAGGGAGGAAATGGAGCCGACCTACAACGAACTCGTGGGCGCCCGACTTCGGTCGATCCGCAAGCAGCGTGGCTTGTCGCTTCAGGATGTTCAGCGTTTGTCCAGCGGCGAGTTCAAGGCCGCCGTGGTCGGCGCCTACGAACGAGGGGAGCGGAGCCTGTCGCTGCCCCGGTTGAGGCGGCTCGCCGACTTCTTCCAGGTCCCCATCACGCAGTTCCTGCCTCAAGAAGAGAAGGGCGAGCGGACCATGACCCCGCTGCCGAGCGGCGGCGTGACCATCGACCTCAATCGCATGGAGCGGTTGACGGGGACCGAGGCCGACATGTTCGACCGGTTCCTGAGATCGATCCAGATGATGCGGCAGGATTTCAACGGGAAGGTCCTCACCATCCGGCGTGACGATCTCCGTCTGCTGGCGTTGCTCCTGGAGCAATCCGAGGAAGCCTTCAACAAGAAGCTCATCGAGCTGGGTCTCACGACCGATACCGTGTGATGAGCCCCTCCTAGGGTGCCCCCGACCCCGGGGTTATACTTGCTTGTCTTCATGACTCCCCGCCCTCAAGGCTCCCTGTGACCAGCGCGTCGTTGAACGAGGTCAAGCTGCGCGTCCCCGGCGACACGCCCATGCTGGCGTTGCTGGGGCAGCGCGACGTGTTCCTGAAGGTCGTCGAGGCCTCCTTCGACGACGCCCTCATCGTGGCTCGCGGAGACGAATTGCTGATCACCGCACCATCGGAGACGGCGCGCCTCGTCAAGATCGTCTTCCAGGAACTGATCGTGCTCCTTCAGGAGGGCCAGGCGCTCGATGAGGAGCGAGTCAGCCGGGTCATCGACCTCGTCAAGTCGGATGTGCCGAGTCCCTCGGCCGTCTTCAGCGAGGGGGTGGCCGTCAGCCGGGGCAAGATCGTTCGGGCCAAGACCCTCAACCAGAAGCACTACCTGGATGCCATTCGGCGCCACACGGTGGTCTTCAGCGTCGGCCCCGCCGGAACCGGGAAGACCTACCTGGCGATGGCGGTGGCCGTCGAGGCATTCACCTCGGGCGCCGTCAGCCGCATCATCCTCACCCGGCCGGCCGTCGAGGCCGGGGAGCGGCTCGGGTTCCTGCCCGGGGACCTGGCCGCCAAGGTCGATCCCTACCTTCGCCCCCTCTACGACGCCCTGTACGAGATGCTGGGCCCCGAGGAGACGCAGAGATTGCTGGAGCGGGGCACCATCGAGATCGCCCCGCTCGCCTATATGCGGGGCCGAACGCTCAACGACGCTTTCGTGGTGCTCGACGAAGCTCAGAACACCTCACCCGAGCAGATGAAGATGTTCCTCACTCGCCTCGGCTTCAATTCGAAGATGGTCATCACCGGCGACATCACCCAGGTGGATCTCCCCACAGGGAGGGGATCGGGCCTCCGCCAAGCGCGATCGGTCCTGCGGGGCATTCCCGGGGTCGCATTCGTCGAGCTCACCGCCGAAGATGTGGTGCGACATCGCATCGTGGCATCGATCGTGGAGGCCTACCGCCTCTTCGAGGAGGAAGCGCAGGGCGAATGAGACCCGCAGTCGTAGCGTCCGGGTTCCTCCGGATGGTGGTCGTCGCCATGACCATCGTCTTCACGGCCTTGGTGCTCGTCGCCGGTCGTGGCGAGGAGCCTGCCCCGATCCAGCTTGCGGTCGGTCAGCCGGCGCCGGAGACCTTCAGCGCCACCGACGGAGCGGAGGTCATCGACGAAGAGGCGACCGATGCCGCCAGGGCTGCGGCGTCGTTGTCGGTCGAGGACGTCTACGGCGACGATCCGGAGACGACTGCGGCCGTTCTGGCTGGCCTCCAGGAGTTCTTCGCCGACGCCGAGGAGGTCGCCGAGCCGATCCCGCCGCCGGATGATCCCGACACGATCACGCCACCGACCACCCTGGAGCCGCCGGTCACCGACGAGACCGCCACGAGCGAGGGCGCCGAGGGCGTCGAGGGTGGTGAAGCGGAGACGACCACCACGGAGTCGACGACGACCTCGACGACCTCGACGACCCTTCCCGCCGAGGACGGCGAGGTCGTGGAGGAGACCACCACCTCTTCAACGTCGTCGACCACCACGACCACCACGCTGCCCCCGCCGCCCCGTGAGGATCAGATCATCGTGCTGCGCCAGCGCCACCCGCTGTTCCGGGTGGAGACGATCGCCACCATCGTCGACGTCGTGAACGACGACGTCCAGCGGGCCGTCGACGAAGAGCAGACCTTCTTCCGGTTCGTGGAGGACGAGGCGCTCACCTTGGCGAGCACCCTGCTCGAAGAAGGGATCCTCCCCACCGAGCTCGCCACCGTCCGCAACGAACTGGTCACGGATCCCCCCAATCTGATCCTTCTTCGCGACCTACCCGATGATGAGCGCGACGCCGCGCAGGCGGCCGTCGCCGACCTGGTTGCGGTGTCGCTGCAGGCCAACCTCTTCCACGACTTCGCCGCCACCGAAACGGCTCGCGAGGAAGCGGCCGCCGCGGTCACCGAAGTCACGGTTGCCTACGTCACGGGCGAAGTCATCGTTCGCGCCGGCGAGCTGGTGACCCCGACCCAACTCGAGGCGATCCTGCAGCTCGATCTGCTGCAACCTCCGGAGGACATCACCTCGTTGTGGGCGATGGCCGCTGCCGCCAGCCTGATCGCCGTGATTGCCATCTTCTTCTTGTGGCGCCTCGGCCCGATGCACTGGGAGAAGCTCAAGCTGCTCGCCCTCTACTGCTTCCTGATCGTGCTGGCGGCGTTGGTGGCGCGAACCCCGGAGTTGGTCGCTCGGGACCGCATCGAACTCGGGTTCCTGCTGCCGACCGCCTTGTTCGGGTATCTGGCCGCCAACCTCTTCGACAACCGGACCGCCATGGTGATGGCGGCCCCGGTCGGGGCGTTCGCCGGGCTGGCCACCGGCGACGTCGCCCTCGCCGTGTATGCCACCATTGCCACAATCGCTCCGATTCCCCTGGTGTCGGCGGTCTCAACGCGGACTCAGCTGAACCTCGCCGTGATCTACAGCGCCGTTCTGCACGCCCCGCTGGCGGCGACGATCGCCTGGTGGTTCTACGGCACCGACGCGATCGTGCTGTCCACCATCTTTGGTGCCGGGGCCGGGCTGGCGGCCGGTGTGGTGGCGCTGGGGGTCCTGCCGTTCCTGTCGGCGGTCTTCGGGATCACCACCACCCAGACGCTCCTGGACCTCACCGACAGGAATCACCCGGCGCTTCGGCTGATCGAGGAGGAGGCGCCCGGGACGTTCAACCACTCGATCTTCGTCGGCAACCTGGCCGGCAAGGCGGCCCGGGCCGTCGGCGGCAACCCCTTGCTGGCGCAGGCGATGGCCTACTACCACGACCTCGGCAAGACCGTCTCACCCCAGTACTTCGTCGAGAACCAGTTCGGTGTCTCCAACCCCCACGACGCATTGCCGCCCGCCGAGTCGGCGGCGATCATCCGGTCGCACGTCGCCGAGGGGCTGCGACTGGCCCGCCGCTATCGGATCCCACCCGATGTTGCCCAGGGGATCCTCACCCATCACGGGACCAGCCTGATGCGCTACTTCTATCACAAGGGGATCGAAACCATTGGGGAAGATCGGGTCGACCCGATCGACTTCCGGCACCGGGGCCGCAAGCCGAAGTCGAAGGAGATGGTGATCGTGATGATGTCGGATGCCACCGAGGCGGCGACCCGATCGATGGTGCAGCACGAGGATCCGACCAGCGAGGGTATCCGCAAGCTGGTGGAGCAGGTCATCGCCGAGAAGGTCGAGGATGGGCAGCTGGAGGAATCCGACGTGACGTTCGGCGAGCTCACGCTCATCAAGGAGGCCTTCGTCGACGCCCTCATCGGCTACTACCACACCCGGATTCCGTATCCCGGCTTCCCCGAGCCGGAGGGCAGGCAGCCGGCATGAACGTCTTCCTCAGCGATGAGCAGGACGAGCCTCTCGACGGCCCCGCCCTGCGGTCCTTTGCCACGTTCGTGCTCGGCGACGAGGGCCTGCCGCCCGAGACGGAGGTCGCCATCGTGCTGGTCGGCCCGGAGCAGATGGCCGAGTACAACCGGGCGTTCATGAATCGCCGGGGACCGACTGATGTGCTCGCTTTCCCGGTGAGCGAGCTCACCCCGGGTCGCCCTCCGAGCCGGATGGCCAACGATCCGCCCATCGTCCTGGGTGACGTGTTCCTGTGTCCCTCGGTCATCAAGAGCCACGCCGAGGAGGAGGGCCGTCCGTTCGACGACTGGATCCACCTGCTGATGACTCACGGGATCCTCCATCTCCTCGGCTACGACCACGGCGACGACGAGGCGGCCCGGCAGATGGAGCAACGCGAGCGGGAGTTGCTGGCACGAGCCGGGAAGGGGCCGGAATGACCGGCCTGGCGCTCGCCTTCTCCCTCGTCGTGACGATTGCCGCCGCCACCCTTCGCTTTGGTGGGGCGTCGCTGGTGCGAACACCGCGCGCCGATGCCCTCCACGACGCCGCCGAGGGAAACGCCGGGGCGGTCCGGGTGGCCGCCCTGCTCGAGGAACGGGCCACCCTTCAGCCGTCGCTCGGCTTGATCCACGCCGCCCTCCTGGTCACGGCAGCCATTCCGGCTTCGTGGGCGATGACCGCGCTGTTCTCGGGCTGGCCGCTGGCGGCAGCGCTGCTCGGGCTCGGGGTGCTCCTGGTCCTGGCGGCCGACTCTCTCCCCAGAGCGTTCGGCCGGGCCCGGCCCCGCACTCCGGCCTACCGCTTCTCCCGCCTCCTCGAGATGGCGGTCAGGGCGGGAGAACGAGCCACCGACCTGATCGTCGAGGACGACGAGAACGGGGACGAGGAGGAGCCGTCCGGGCAGGACGCCGAGGAGATCGAGCTCATCTCTTCGGTGCTCGACTTCACCGATGCCATCGTTCGCGAGGTCATGGTCCCTCGCACCGACATGGTGACGGTGCCGGCGGAGGCCAATACCGACCATGCCCTCGATGTCGTGATCGCCGAGGGGACGTCCCGGGTTCCGGTCACCGGCGAGGGTCTCGACGACGTGCTCGGTGTCCTCTACGCCAAGGATCTGCTCCGGCTGATGGACTCCGGCGAGGGCCCCAAGCCGGTCACCGAGATCATGAGGGAAGCCTCCTTTGTTCCGGAGACCAAGCGGGTCTTCGAGCTGCTGCGGGAGTTGCAGGCGGACAAGGTCCACCTGGCGATGGTGGTCGACGAGTTCGGGAGCACCGCCGGGCTGGTGACGATCGAGGACCTCGTCGAGGAGATCGTCGGTGAGATCGTCGACGAGTACGACGTCGAGGAACCGATGATCACCAGCCTTCCCGACGGCGGGCTCCTCGTCGACGCCCGGCTCCCGGTCGCTGACCTGTCGGAGCTCACCGAGGTCGAGCTCCCCGACGAGGACTGGGACACGGTGGGGGGTCTGGTGCTCGGCTTGGCCGGTCGGGTGCCCCAGGAGGGTGAGTCGTTCGAGTACGACCGGCTGTTGTTCGTCGCCGAGCGGGTCCAGGGCAGGCGGGTGGCCGCCGTGCGGGTGAGCCGCCGGTGAAATCCGGTTTCGTCGCCGTCGTGGGACGCCCCAACGTCGGCAAGTCCTCTCTGGTGAATGCCCTGGTGGGCGACAAGGTGGCGATCACATCGCCCCGGCCCCAGACGACCCGCAACACGATCCGGGGCATCCTCGATGCCGACGATCTCCAGATCGTTCTCGTCGACACGCCCGGGCTCCATCGTCCCAGGACGGCCCTCGGGGAGCGGCTCAACCGACTGGTGGAAGGATCGCTCGCCGAATCTGATGCCGTCGTCTTGGTGCTCGACGCCACCCAGAGGATCGGCCCCGGCGACCGCCTCATCGCCGGTCGGCTCACCGAGGCGGGCACCCCGGTCGTGGTCGTCGTCAACAAGGTCGACATTGCCACGAAGGGCGCCGTCACCGAGCAACTGGCCGAGGCCGCCGAATGGGGCTTTGCCGCGTACGTTCCGCTGAGCGCCCTCCGAGGAGAGAACCTGGGACCTCTGGTGACCGAGCTCCGGGGGCTCCTCACCGAAGGACCGGCGTTCTTCCCGCCGGGGACCCGCACCGATCAGCCCGAGGAGTTCCTGATCGGCGAGCTGATCCGGGAGAAGTTCCTGGCCCGGTTGCGCGACGAGTTGCCCCACTCGCTGGCGGTCGATCTCGCCGAGATCGTGACGCAGGAGAACGGTGTCGTCCGGGTGTCGGCCCGGCTCATCGTGGAGCGGGATTCGCAGAAGGGCATCGTGATCGGCAAGGAGGGGTCTTTGCTGCAGGAGGCCGGCACCGAGGCTCGCAGCGAGATCGAGGCGCTCTTGGGAGCGCAGGTCTTCCTCGATCTCCGAGTACGCGTCGAGAAGGACTGGCAGCGGCGTCCGCAGATGATCAAGCGCCTCGGGATGTGATCAGAAGGCGTCGATCGTGGCCACCAGATTGCTGTCGAGTTCGGTGAGGGCCCCCGCCGAGTGGGTCGACAGCGCCAAGGTCACCCGGTTCCAGCGGATGTCGATGTCGGGATGGTGATCGGCAGCCTCGGCGGCCAGGGCCACCCGGACCACGAATCCCATCGCTGCATTGAAGTCGCGGAGTGTGAAGGTGCGGGTGATCACCTCTCCGTCGAGCGTCCAGCCGGGGTGAGCATCGACGAGTGCGGCCTTCTCGGTCTCGGTCAGTGGTGTCGGCATGGTGGCAGTGTGGCAGCCTCGGCGGGCTGTGCCAGATCGGTCCCCGGCATCCTCCCGGTGCTTCGATGAGAATGGGTCCGGCATGGGAGCGATAACACAGCTACCCACCCGTCGAGACGTCGTGGGCGAGGCGCGCCGATCTGGATACCGGCCGATCGCCGTGCTTCCCTACCACTATCCCCGGGCCCTGCTCCGGGCCTACGGGTTCCATCCCGTCGAATTGTGGGGCCCGCCGAATGTGCCCCGCGACGAGGGGAGCCGCCACTTCCAGCCGTACACCTGTGACATCGTGGTGCGGGCCACCTCGTTCCTGCTGCGCGGGGGGCTCGACGGCGTCGACGCAATGCTGGTGCCGCACACCTGTGACGCGCTCCAGGGCATGGGGTCCGTGGTGGGTGACTTCGGCCCTGCGGTGCCACCGGTGGTGACGCTCTACCTGCCGCGCGGTGAGCGACCCGCCGACCGGGAGTTCCTGGTCGCCGAGTTGCGCCGCCTCGGGGCGGCGCTGGAGGAGATCGGGGGCCGCACCCCCTCGGCCGCCGACTGGGAGGAGGCCCTGGAGGCTGAAGACGCTGCGGATCGGGCCCTCGCCCGTCTCTACGACCGTCGGGAGAGCCTCGCCGCCACCGACCGGGAGTTCTACACGGTGGTGCGAGCCCGGGAATACCTGGCGGTCGAGGCGTTCGTGGCGCTGGCCGAGTCGGTGCCGGAGGGGGATCCGCCCGGGGGAGTGCCGCTGATGCTGTCGGGCATCGTGTCGGAGCCGATGACCCTGTTCGATCATCTGGCCGGGATGGGGGCCCGGGTGGTTGCCGACGATCTGGCGTGCGGAAGCCGCCGCCTGTACGGCGCGTCGGAGGGCGACGACCCGTTCGAGCGGATGGCCGCTCGGATCCTCTCCGGCCCGCCCGACCCGACCCGGGGAGCTCCGATCGCAGCGCGGGCGGCATGGCTGATCGAGAAGATGGAGAAGGCCGGGGCCGGGGGGCTGCTCATCTACGACGTCAAGTTCTGCGAGCCCGAGCTCTTCGACGTGCCCCTGCTCCGCAGTCATCTCGCCGAGGCCGGTTTCGGGGTGCTGCACGTCGAGGTCGAGATGGGCCCCGACCTTCCCCAGCAGACCCTGACCCGGCTCGAAGCGTTCGTGGAGACCCTGTGAGCTTCGGTGCCCGTCTCCGCCACCTGGCCGCCTACCGGTTGGGGGGAAGGGCCGCCCTGGCGCTGAACCGGCGCCGTGAGGAACGGGCCGCCGCCCGGCGGCCCCTCGATCCGGCCCGGGCGCTCACCCCGCCGCTGCGCAGCAGCGCCCGGATGCGTCAGATGATGGCGGGGCACTACCTCGAGGGCCGCTACGCCTCGGGGGTGCGTCCGGTGGCCTGGGTCACCAGCGGTGCCCCGGCGGAGATCCTCAAGGCACTCGACTTCTTCATCATCTACCCGGAGAACCACGCCGCTCTGTGCGGGGCCCGGCGCCACGCCCAGGCACTGTGCGAGGCGGCCGAGGACGCCGGGTATTCGCGGGACATCTGCTCGTATGCCCGCACCGACATCGGCACCGCTCTCACCGGGGAGACCCCGGTGGGTCGTCTCCCTCCGCCCGATCTCCTGTTGTGCTGCACCAACATCTGCCAGACGGTCCTGTACTGGTACCGGGTGCTCGCCGACCACTACGGCTGTCCGCTGGTGCTGATCGACACCCCCTTCCAGTACCGAGACGCCCCTCTGGAGCACGAGGTCGCCTACGTGCGGCGCCAGCTGGAGGAGGTCGTTCCGGTCGCCGAGAGCGTGGCGGGGCGCCGCTTCTCCGAAGACCGCTTCACCGAGGTGGTCGCCGAAGCAAAGACCGCCACCGAGCTGTGGCTGGAGATCCTCGAGCGGGCCCGGCACCGGCCGGCCCCGCTCACCGCATTCGACGCCTTCACCCACCTCGGTCCGATCGTCGACATGCGGGGCGACGCCGAGACGACCGCCTACTACCGCTCGATGCTGGCCGAGATCGACCGGAGGATCGCCGACGGTGTCGGGGCGGTGCGGGAGGAGCGTCACCGGGTGCTGTGGGACAACCTTCCCATCTGGTACCGGATCGGAAGGTTGTCACGATGGCTGGCGGAGCGGGGCGTCAACGTGGTGGCCTCCACCTACACCCACGCCTGGGGGGAGCTGGCTCCCCTCATGGACCCGAGCGACACGTTCGGATCGATGGCCCGGGTGTACATGCACCCGATCCTCAATCGCTCCGCCGGCCAGAAGCTCGACGCGATGCAGCGCATGGTCGCCGACTTCGAGGCCGATGGGGTGATCCTCCACTCCGACCGGTCCTGCAAGCCCTACTCCCTGGGACAGATCGATCAGCGGGATGGGCTCGTCAACCGGGTAGGGGTACCGGCCCTGCTGCTCGATGCCGACCACAACGACCCACGCGCCTACGCCGAGGAGCAGGTCGCCGGGCGCCTCGAAGCGTTCGTGGAGATGATGGCATCGTGACGGTGGCACTCGGGATCGATGTCGGCTCCACCACCTGCAAGGTGGTGGCGGTGGACGCTCACGGGGGAATCGTGGCGTCCCGCCTGGAGCCGGCCGAACCCCGTCTGGAGGAGCAGGCATCCCGCATGCTGGCGGCGGTGTCCGCCGAGGTGGACGGCGACGGTGATGCTCCGGTGGTGGCCACCGGCTACGGACGCCGGCTGGCGCGGGGAGCGGATCGGCAGGTCACCGAGATCACCTGTCACGCCCGGGGGGTGTTCGGCGCGCTCGGCCACGGGGGAACGCTGGTGGACATCGGCGGACAGGATGCCAAGGCCATCCGCATCGGCGATGACGGACGGCCGGTCGACTTCGCCATGAACGACAAGTGCGCCGCCGGAACGGGCCGTTTCCTGGAGCACACCGCCGCCCGCCTCGGGGTGGAGGTGCCCGATCTGGGGGCGCGGGCCGTCGGTGCCGCGGCGGAGGAGACGATCACGTCCACGTGCACGGTCTTCGCGGAATCCGAGATCATCTCGCTGATCGCCAAGGGGGCCGATCTGGACGCCATCATCCGGGGGCTGCATCGCTCACTGGTGGGCCGCATCGTCGCCATGGCCCGCAGCGTCGGCGTCTCCCCGCCCGTGATCCTCTCAGGCGGGGTGGCCCTCAACGGGGGGGTGCGGGCGATGATGTCGGAGTCGACCGGCCATCCTGTGGTGTTGCCCCCCGACCCGCAGCTGATGGGCGCGTATGGGGCGGCTTTGATCGCCGCCGAAGCCGCCTGAGACCTGCTTCGGCTCCTGCGGCAACCGCTGCGGACCGGCGGACCCGAGACCCGAGGTCACGGCTCCCGCGCCGAAGATCCCGGGGAATCCCCTTCCAGGAGTCCGAGGCGACCTGCGACGACGAGCGCTTCCGCCCGTCCGCCGGCGCCGAGCCGGGCGTAGACGTCGCCGAGCTTGCGAAACATCGCCCGCTCCGAGTACCCGTGGCGATCGGCGATCTCGACCACGGTGGCGCCCTTGGAGAGCGCCACGATCCACTCCAGCTCGATGGGGTCGAGTGGGGGCACGTGACGGTGGGGATCGCCGGCGCGCCGGGCGAGGGCCACCGCCACCTCCGCGGGCACGACGGTGATTCCGTCGAGGGCCGATCGTGCGACTGCGGCGATCTCGGAGGGCTCCGCTTCGAACGGTGCCGCGCCCCCGGCGCCGTGGGCGAACGCATGGGCGAACGCCTCGGGATCGGCGGGGCTGAGAAGGGCCACCGTCACGGTCTGCGGCGTGCCGGCGAACTCATCGAAGAGGTCGCAATCGGCGGGAGTGACCAGGGGGGCGAGGACGAGATCGACGGGCCCTTCCGGGGCGGCGAGTTCGAAACCGGCCTGCGTCAGCGCCGCTTCGAGGCCGCGGCGGTAGGAGGCGGCCGCCCCGAGCACGCGAGAGGAAGGTGCCATGGCACGCGGAACGTTACCGCCGAGGTGGCAGTGTCATGACACGAAATGGTCCTGCTCCTACCCCGGTGCGTCACGGACAGGCGGGTCCGACGCGCAGTGGAATGGCGGTGTAGGCCGGGATTGGCCCGGATCTCTAACGCAGGGAAGGCAACGGTGCCCCGACGGAACCACAAGAAGACGACGCAACGTTCTTCGTCGTCGTCCGGCGAGCGCTCGGCGGGCAAGGCCCGCACCGGTGCTTCGCAGAAGAACAAGAAGCGCTAGCGATTGGGGACTGA
>JBFFRY010000036.1:0-20845 GCA_041572755.1 Acidimicrobiia bacterium
CGGAGCGGGCGCCGGGGCCACCGGCTGCGGAGCGGGGACCGGGGCCACCGGCTGCGGAGCGGGGACCGGGGCCACCGGCTGCGGAGCGGGGACCGGTTGCACCGCGGCGGCCGGCGCCGGGGCGGCGGCCTCACCGGGCCCCACGATGACTGCGAGCGGGGTGCCCACGGCGACCGTCTCACCGGCGGGCACGAGGATCTCCTCCAGGACACCCGCAGCCGGTGACGGCACCTCCGTGTCCACCTTGTCGGTAGAGACCTCCAGAAGGATCTCGTCCTCAGCCACCGAGTCACCCGCCTGCTTGGCCCAGCGCAGGATGGTTCCCTCCGTGACCGTCTCCCCCAACTGGGGCATCGTCACCGTGACCGCCATCGGCTGCCTCCTCTACGTAGCTACGAGTGTAAGGACTGCCGAAGCGATATCGAGGACCTCGACATGGATCATGGACTAGTGGAGGCTCTTCCCGGCCGCAGCGAGCAGCGTCTCCCCCACCGCCTCGGCGAGAGTCGGGTGGGCGTGGATGAAGGAGGCGGCTTCGGCCGGCATCGCCTCCCAGCCCACCGCCAGCATCAATTCGTGGATCAGCTCCCCGGCCGCCGGGCCGACGATCGTGGCGCCCACCACCGGGCCGTCGCGCTTGACGACCAGCCGGACGGTCCCCTCCGCCTTCCCCTGGATCAGCGCCCGGGCCACGCCCCCGAACCCGTGGGCGGTGGTCGTCACCTCGAGACCGGCCTCCTGGGCCTGGGCTTCGGTCATCCCCACCGCGGCCACCTCGGGGTTGCTGTACACGACGAGCGGTATCGCCCGGTAGTCGACGGCGGCAGACTCACCCGTGGCGATGTGCGTCACGGCGGCGATACCCTCGGCAAAGCCCGCGTGGGCCAATTGAGGTGTCCCGGCAACGATGTCGCCCACGGCGTAGACACCAGGTTCGCCGGTTGCCTGGGTGGCGGGGTCGACGACCACAAAGCCCCGGTCGACCACGACCCCGGTCCCCTCGAGGCCCACCTCGCCGGTCACCGGCGCCCGGCCTACTGCGACGAGAACCGCATCGACGGTCACACTCTCGCCCCCGAACGGCACGTTGACGCCGTCGGGGGTGACTGCGGCCGGCTCGACCGCGGTGCCGGTGCGGATCTCCACACCCCGCTTCTGGAGCGCCCGGGCGAGGAGGCGAGCGGCCGCCGGTTCCATACCGGGAACGACCTGATCCAAGACCTCGAACAGATGGACCTCGACGCCCAGATCGGCCAGCAGCGAGGCGAACTCGACCCCGATCGCTCCCGCTCCGATGATCGCCACGCTCCGGGGGCGCTCCCTCCAGTCGAGGGCCTGATCAGACGTCACGATGCGCACCCCGTCGATCGGGTAGCCGGGGATGGTGCGGGGCACCGAACCCATCGCCAGGACGATCGAACGGGCCTCCACTCGCTGCACCGAACCGTCGGCGGCGGCCACCTCGACACCACCGGGGAGGGCCAGGCGGCCGGAGCCGGCGATCACGTCCACCTTGCGCTGCTTCAGCAGGCCGGTGAGTCCCTTGTGGAGCCGGTCGACGATGCCGTTCTTGCGTTCCAGCGCCCGGCCCCAGTCCAGGGCGGGAGCCGGCACGACGACACCGAAGTCGGACGCTTCGGAGACCTCGGTGAAGACCTCTGCGGTCTGCAACCAGGACTTGGCCGGAATGCAGCCGCGATGGAGACAGGTCCCCCCGATCAGGGACTGCTCGATCAGGGCGACGTCGAGTCCGAAATTGTGGGCGTAGAGGGCAGCCGCATAGCCACCCGGTCCACCCCCGATGATGGCAACGTCGTGCACGATGGACTCCCCGGTCGGCTCGGTCGCCGAGATTAGCGTGGCCCGTCGGTGGGACCGCAGGTGGGTGTACCCTCACCCGCGGTGCAGACCCGCTACCTCATCATTGCCGCCTTGGTCACCGCGCTCGTGATCCTCGGAGCCTCGGTGGTGTGGTTCCTCATGGCCGCATGACCGTCGCTCTCATCGACCTGGAAACGGCAGACGGGCTCGCCCTCGAGGCCCGCTGGGATGGGGTCGAGGGGCAACCCGATGGAGTGGTGGTGCTCTCCCATCCCCATCCCCTCCAGGGGGGAACAATGACGGTGCCGCTGCTCCAAGCGATCACCGATCACCTCGTCGACGCCGGAGCGGCGGTGCTCCGGTTCAACTTCCGGGGCGTGGGCCGATCGGAGGGCGGATGGGGAGGCGGCACCGCCGAGATCGGCGACCTCGACACCGCCGTCGAACACGCGCGCACCACGCACCCCGGTGCCGAGATCGGTCTGGCCGGCTGGTCGTTCGGGGCAGTCACGACCCTCCGGTGGCAGGCGCGGACCGACGACACGAGCCGAGTGGCGGCCGTCGCTCCCCCAGTGCGGCTCCCCGCCGGAGGCGAAGCCCCGGCCCCGGCGGCACTCGCCCCGGCCGCCCGCCTCTTCCTGGTGGGGGATCGGGATCAGTTCGTGACGGCCGAGGAGTTGACCGCCTACGCCGAAGAGGCCGGGGGCACGATCGAGGTCCTCACGGGAAGTGATCACTTCTTCGCGCTCCGCCACCGCCGGGTGGCGGAGTTGGTGACCCGCCATCTGGTGGGACGGCGGCCGGGTCCCTCCTAGCGAGCCCGGAAGCCCCGGTTGCGGGCCTCCGCCTCGGTGTCGGGACCGAACGAGGAGAGGGATCCCTTCGCAAGCAGGTCGCCGGCTTCGATGACCGCCTCCAACTCGGCGAACTGAGCCGGGTCGTCGCAGTCGTAGAAGATCATTCGATCCCGGACCCCGATGAACCTGCTCTGCGGGAACCGACGCAATCTCGCCATTGGTTCCCTCCTAGGACCGATTGAGTGACACCACCGCTGCGGTACCCGAATCCAGCGCCGAAAGCACGATCTCGCCACGCAGCGATCCCTTGCTGAACTCGACCTGCCAGTTCAGATCGGTTCCATCCGACCGGTCCACCACGTAGCCCTCGTTGACCAGTTCGACCGTGAAGAACGCCACCGTCGCCGAAAGGTCGGATCTGGCGTTGACGCTGAACTCCGTGCGGTGGTTGACCCGGTCGATCAGGGTCGAGCCGATCGAGGATCCGCTCGGCAGGGGGAACCC
Source organism: Acidimicrobiia bacterium (assembly GCA_041572755.1). GTDB lineage: Bacteria > Actinomycetota > Acidimicrobiia > Spongiisociales > UBA11373 > JBFELU01. The sequence continues at coordinate 3,123 of JBFFRY010000036.1, forward strand.
CCCCGGCACCGTCTCGGGGAGCTCCCCGCTTCCGAACTCGACCGGTTCGGCGTCGTCGTCACCACCGCAGGCGGCGGCTCCCAAGACCAAGAAGAGAACCGTGAGGAGGGTTCCGATTCGTTGCATGGTGGACGCCTGATTCTAGGCGGCCCGGCGGCCGGCTCTTCCCACCAACGATGGTGTCGGTTCGCCCACGGGCAAGACGGCGGCCGGGCCCGGGCGGGGTTCCAACCGCCACGGCGGCGGTTCTTCCAGCGCAAACAGGAGAGCACTCGCCAGGATCGATCGAACCAGCGCCCTCCGCACTGCGTCAGACCCGGGGCGGCTCACGGTATCTCCCGAACACGCCGGCCAGCGCATCGACGATCTCGCCCTCGGTGGCTCGAAGGCGGGCCGCTTCGAGTATGAGCGGCATCAGGTTGGCCTCTCCCCGAGCGGCCTCGGCGAGAGCATCGAGCGACGTTTCGACGGCCGAGCCGTCACGCCCATCCCGCACCATCGCCACCCGGCGGCACTGCTCTCTCTCGATGTCGGCTCCGATGCGGAGGATCTCCAGTTCCTCTTCCTCCGCGTCGGCGTACTTGTTGACACCGACGATCGCCCGCTCCCCCGAGTCGAGGGCCTTCTCGAACTCGTAGGCGGAGTCGGCGAGCGCGGTCTGGAACCAGCCCTCCTCGATGCCGCGCAGCACACCGTCGAGCATCGAACCGTCCCCCATGCGGTCCACCTGGTCGAGGATGTCGAGAATCTGCGCCTCCATGCGATCGGTCATCTCCTCCACGAACCAGGATCCCCCCAGTGGATCGATCACATCGGTGACCCCCGCCTCTTCGGCCAGCACATGCTGGGTGCGCAGGGCGATCTCGGCGGCCCGCTCCGTCGGCAAGGCATACACCTCATCCAGCGCATTGGTGTGAAGGCTCTGGGTGCCGCCCAGGATCGCGGCGAGAGCTTCGACGGTGGTTCTGACCACGTTGTTGTCCGGTTGCTGGGCCGTCAGCGACACCCCTGCCGTCTGGGTGTGAAAGCGCAGCTTCCTCGACCGCTCGTCCCCAGCCCCGTAGCGGTCCCGCATCCACCGGGCCCAGATCCGTCGCGCCGCCCGGTACTTGGAGATCTCCTCGAAGAAGTCGATGTGAGCGTCGAAGAAGAACGAGAGTCGCGGGGCGAACTCGTCGACCACCATGCCGGCCCGCACTCCCGCCTCGACGTAGGCGAACCCGTCGGCCAACGTGAAGGCCGCTTCCTGAGCCGCGGTCGATCCCGCCTCCCTGATGTGGTAACCCGAGATCGAGATCGTGTTCCATTGCGGCACCTCGTCACGACAGAAGGCGATCATGTCGGTGATGAGCCTCAGGTGAGGCTCGGGGGGGAAGATCCACTCCTTCTGGGCTATGTACTCCTTGAGAATGTCGTTCTGCAAGGTCCCCCGCAGGCGCTCCAAGGGGACCCCCTGCTCCTCGGCGGCGACGAGCAGGAAAGCGAAGAGGATCTGGGCAGGTCCGTTGATCGTCATCGAGACCGAGACCTCACCGAGCGGAATGCCCTCGAACAGCGCCGACATGTCGTCTGCGCTGTCGATCGCCACCCCGCAGTGACCGACCTCACCAAGTGACCGTTCGCCGTCCGAGTCGAGGCCCATCAGCGTCGGCATGTCGAAGGCCACCGAGAGGCCGTGCTGGCCCTGGGAGAGTAGGTGCCGGAAGCGCGCGTTGGTCTCGGCGACACCGGCAAACCCGGCAAACTGACGGATCGTCCAGGGCTTGCCCCGGTACCCGGTGACGTGGATGCCTCGGGTGTAGGGATGGGCGCCGGGGTAGCCGATCCGTTCGTCCGGCTCGCCTTCGGAGGGCAGCCCGAGGGCGGGAAGCTCCTGGAAGGACATCGTGACGAAACGGTCGCGCCGCTTCTCGGAGTCCCGGTATGCCTTCTCCCACTCGTCCCGCTTCACGCCTCGCCTCCCTCCACGACGACGGCCTCTCCACACATCGGACACGGGGCCGTCGCCACGTCCCCCACGATGAACGAGAAACCGCAGAAATCACATTCCACCCGCGGCGAGGGGGCGTCGGCAACCGGCTCCGGGGCCGGTGGCCGCTCCAGGGTGTCGGGTCCGCCCCGGATCTCGTTCGTCGTCCCGCACGCCGGGCACTGAAACCGGCCTACTCCGGGGACGTCGAACTGGACCTGGCACCGTCCACACCGCACGATCATGGAATCGCCTCCCCTTCCACCGGTGGTCCGACGGCACCGATCGCCACCAGGTATTCGGCCTCGAATGCGAGCACCGTGGCGATGTCGTCGGGGTCGTAGCGGCGCCCGTCGGAGTCGGCGGCGTGCTCACCGATGTAGGCGACCGAGTCCTCGCCACCGATCACCGGGGGAGCATCGTCGCGGCGCGAGGCGATCGTCTGCTTGTGCATCAGCCCCCACTCGAGGATCGAGGCTATGTCTCCGTTCGACAGCGACCGCTCCGCCGGGAGCCGATCACCGATGAAAGCGGCGGCGTCATCGAGAACGTAGACGGCCGGACCTCCATCGGGGGCACGACGGGCCTCCTGCCACACCATGACGGCGACGACGGCGAGGAAGACGGCAAAGAGGATCGCACCAAACGCAACCGCACCCATGAAGCCATCGTACCGCCGCCCCGGTGGTGATCCTCAGTCGCCGGCGATCTCGCGCACCAGGCGCCACCGCATGGTGGCGGGGCCGGAGTACATGCAGATGGGGGCGAGTTCGCCGCGTCGGATGAAGAGGCAGTGCCCGTGATCGTCGGCGAAGTACCCGGTGGAGGGAGACGGGAACCCGGTGTGTATGACGAGCATCGGTGACCTCCTCGACCGCGACATCGGTCGCTCGGCGAGCACCCTTGAGAGATCGCTTGACCCGGGCCGGTCCTAGGCTGAGGGAGTCACGATGAGCGTCGACACGGTCAACGTCTTCTTTGCTGCGGGTGCGCTTCTGGGATTCGTCTTGCTGCCCGCCTTCGTCGTGCTCGTCGCGGCGGCGCGCCGGTCCGAGACTGCGGCGGCGTGGCGTGACCTGATCGTCGACTCGTTCGGCCCCTACGCACTCGTGCTGGCCGCCTCCTTGGCGGTCGGTGCCGTCGCCGGGAGCCTCTACTACTCCGAGATCGTCGATTGGGAGCCGTGTGAGTTCTGCTGGTACCAACGAACGGCCATGTATCCCCTGGCCGTGATCACGGTCATCGCAGCCTGGCGCCGAGATCACCGGGTCGGCCGCTACGTCTATCCCTTGGCCGCCATCGGCGCCGGGCTGGCCGGCTACCACTACCTCATCCAGAACGCTCCCTCACTCGCCCCGGAGACCTGCTCTCTGGCGGTCCCCTGCACCACCAAGCTGATCTGGGAGTTCGGGTTCGTCTCGATGCCTCTGATCGGCGTCGCCACATTCGGGGCTATCGTGGCCTTCGTCTGGATCGCCGCGGCGCATGCAGTCCGCAGCCCAGACCCACCGGCCGGAACCTGACCGGCTATCGACCGAGGAGCATCCCGTGAGCACATCGTCCCGTCCATCGAAACGGCTGCCGGTCCTCCCGATCATCGTTGGTGGTATCGCCATTCTCCTGGTCGTGGCGGTCGTGCTGACCCGGGGAGGCTCGGACGACGGCGGCGCCGATGTGGGTGAGACGGCCGCCGTCGAGGTCAGCGGCAACCCGCTTCCCTACCTCGATGATCCGGCCACCGATCCGGCCATCGGCTCTGCGGCTCCCGAGATCTCGGGCGTCGACTTCGACGGGAACGCCGTGGCGATCACCAACGACGGCAAGGCCAAGATGATCATGTTTGTGGCTCATTGGTGTGGGGTGTGCCAGAGCGAGGTCCCCGAGGTGGTCGAGTGGCTGACCGGCGATCCCCTGCCGGAGGAGGTCGATCTCTACCTGGTGTCGACCGGGGTGGATGAGGCCCGACCCAACTACCCACCCTCAGAGTGGCTCGACGAAGAGGTGTGGGACGCCCCGACGATCCTCGACAGTGACAACTTCGCTGCGGCCGCCGCCTTTGGTCTTCCCGCCTACCCCTACTGGGTGTTCGTGGCCGCCGATGGCACCATCGCCGGCCGAGTCACCGGCGGACTGGGCGCCGACGTGTTGGACACGCTGGCGGTTAACCTCGCCGACCTATGAGCGACATCCACCAGGAGTCTCCCCCCGAGCCCGATCGGCCCGACGACGTCGCCGAACCGGACTCGGCCCCCGCAGGGGGCACGGCCCGAGAGGAAGAGACCTACGTCACGGTCGCCGATCTCGCCCGGGCCCTCGCCGCGAGGCCTCAGGCGCCCCGGTGGGTCCCGGCGATGATCGCCGTCGCCCTCGCCGCCGGGATCGGCATCGGGTTGGTGATCGGGCTGGTGGTGAGCCGCGACGGTGACGCCGACGAGGCGACCGCGACCACCACCGCCGTCGCCGCCGTGGCCGGTGACGCCTCCCCGGCCGACCCGGTGCCCGCCGCAGACCCCCGGCCCGATCCGGACGCGTACGGCACCGTGACGGTCAGCGGCACCCCGCTGCCCCGAGTCGTCGAGGGCGTGGCCGATGCCGCCATCGGGATGACGGTGCCCGAGATCGCCGGCGCCGACTACGCCGGAAACCCCGTCGAGATCAACAACGACGGCCGAGCCAAGATGATCGTCTTCCTCTCCCACTGGTGTCCCTACTGCCAGCGGGAGACACCGAACATCCGTGACTGGGTCGACACCACGGCATTGCCCGACAACGTCGACGTCTATTCGGTGTCGACGCTCACCAGCGCCGATCGGGTCAACTACCCGCCGGCCCCATGGCTCGAAATCGAAGAGTGGAACGTCCCGCTGATCGCCGATGATTCCGCCGACACGGCCGCGGCCGCCTTCGGGCTCCATGCCGTGCCGTTCTGGGTGCTCGTGCACACCGACGGAACCCTGGCGGGGCGGGGATCGGGGGCGGTGCCACCGGAGGCCCTCACAGAGATCGCCGGCCTCCTGGCCCAGGGCCCGGAGGCCGCCAACCCCTAGATACCCAGCCGATCGGCGAGGATCGCCCGATGGTGGGTGGGTGAGCCGAAGAGCAACTCCGAGGTCTTGGCCCGCTTGAAGTAGAGGTGGGCGTCGTGTTCCCAGGTGAACCCGATGCCGCCGTGCACCTGAATGTTCTCGGCGGCGCAGAAGAAGAACGCCTCCGAACAGAACGACTTCGCCAGCGGGGCCACCACGCCGAGTTCCTCGGGATCCTCGACGGCCGCCCAACCGGCGTAGTAGGCGGCCGACTTGGCGGACTCGACCTGAACCAGCATGTCGGCGCACTTGTGCTTGATCGCCTGGAACGACCCGATCGGGCGTCCGAACTGGACCCGCACCTTGGCGTACTCGACCGACATTTCGAGGCACTTCTGTGCCCCGCCGACCTGCTCGAAGGCGAGAGCGACCCCGGCCCGTGAAATCGTGTCCGCCAAGGGCGCCCAGCCGCCGGCCGGGTCGCCGAGTAGCGCATCACCGGGCACCCGGACTCCGTCGAAGACCACTTCGGCCTGTTTGCGGGTCATGTCCATCGTCTCGAGGCGGCGTCGGGTCACCCCGGGTGCCTCGGCATCGACGACGACCAGCCCGATGCCGTCGGCTCCCTCCGAGTTCGGCTCGGTTCGCACCACGACGATGAGCGTGTCGGCGGTGTGCCCGTCGAGCACAAACGACTTGGTGCCGGAGAGGATCAGGTCCGAGCCGTCGCGCTCGGCCGTCATCGCAATGCCCTCCGCATCCCAACGCCCGGACTCTTCGACGTGGGCCAGCGCCAGCCGGCGTTCCCCCGAGGCAACATCGGGAAGGAGCGACGATCTCTGCTCGGGCGTACCGGCCCTCAGCACCACTTCGGCACCAAGGACCACGGACGAGAGGTAGGGCACCGGGAAGAGCGCCCTCCCCATCTCCTCCATGAGGATCCCCGCCTCGAGGCTGGTGAACCCGGCGCCACCGAACTCCTCGGGGATCGCCATGGCCTGCCATCCCTGCTGGGCGATCTCACCCCACAGGTCTTCGTCGAACCCCTCCTCGGTCTCCATGAGCCGCCGTACCACGGGGGACGGAGACTTGTCCTCCAGGAAGCGGCGTGCCGTGTCCCGCAGCATCTCCTGTTCTTCACTGAAGGCGAAATCCATGGGGCTCCCATGCTCGACGGCGGAATCGTAGCGATTCACCGGCACCGACCGTCCCTGCCAGAGTGATGCAGAACCTCCGAGAGGATGACCATGGACTTCGGCCTCATGACCGAGCCCCAGCTGGGGTTCACCTACGACGAGCTGCTCGGCACGGCGCAAACTGCCGAGGACATCGGCCTGGCGGTCTTCGCCCGCTCGGACCACTACCTCTTCCCACGCATCGCCGAGCCGCACGCCACGGATGCGTTCGCCACCCTCGCCGGCCTGGCCCGGGACACCGAGCGCATCGGCCTCTGCGTGCTGGTGTCCCCGATCACCTTTCGCCACCCCGGCGTCATCGCCAAGACGGCCGCCACCATCGACGAAATGTCCCGGGGACGCCTCACTCTCGGGGTCGGCACCGGGTGGATGGAGGACGAGCACACCCAGTTCGGCTTGCCCTTCTGGGATTGGTCCGAGCGTTTCGATCGCTTCGAGGAGGCACTCGGGTATCTGCGCGCCGCGCTCGACCCCGGGGACCAACCCTTCGAGGGCCGCTACTACCGGCTCGGGCCCGCCGCGGTGCGGCCCAAGCCCATCGGGGGCATCCCGATCATCGTCGGAGGGTCGGGTGAGAAGCGAACGCCCCGCCTCGCCGGGACCTTTGCGGACGAATACAACATCTTCGCCGACACCCCCGAGGGGATCGCAGCTCGAGTCGCCACCATGCGGGCCGCCGCCGAGCGGGCCGGGCGCGATCCCGCCGCCGTTCGCGTGAGCATCATGGGCGGGGCCGTCACCGGTGCCGACCAAGCCGGCTACCGGCGCAACCTGGAGCGAATCGCCCTCGAAGATCCGTTCGGGCGAACTCCCGACGACCTCGAGGAGCGCCTCGGAGCCAGGGGGCTGCCGGTCGGACCGGGACCACAGGCACGGGAGGCCCTCGCCGCCCTCGCCGAGGCCGGAGTCGACCGCTTCTACCTGCAGCACTTCGGCCCCTTCGACCCCGATCTCATCGAGGACCTCTTCGAGCACCTTCGGGGCTGAGCCGCTCGACTCCCGCCCCGCGGGGAGCGCCGCGCAGGACGGCCTCGTTGGGCTCCCGGGCGGACGGAGTCGTGCGGTTCGACATGCCGGCTCCAACGACCATGGCGGTGGGGATCGGCACAATTCCGGACCCCCCTCGGGCCACATGCGGATGGAGGCCGACATGGATGTCCGTCGGAGCATCTCGTCGGCCGAGGATCGCCTTTCCGTAGTCTCCGCAGCGTCGATATGCTGCGGTCCATGCCGGACAGTCTGTTGGTCATCGACGACCTGCGCGCCTCAGTCGAAGGGATCGGGATCCTCAAGGGTGTCTCCCTCACCGTGGAGCGCGGGGAGATTCACGCTCTCATGGGACCGAACGGGTCGGGGAAGTCGACCCTCGCCAACGTCCTCTTCGGCCACCCCGACTACGAGATCAGCGGAGGAAGGATCATCTTCCTCGGTGAGGACGTGACCGACTGGTCCCCCGATCAACGGGGCAAGGCCGGGATGTTCCTGGCCTTCCAGTATCCCGAGGAGATCCCCGGAGTCTCGGTGGTCAACTTCTTGCGCAGCGCGTTGTCCAACAGGACGGGCGTGGACTACACGGTGCTCGAGTTGCGCCTCAAGGTCATGGACACCATGCGCGAACTCGGCATGGACGCCTCCTTCGCCGACCGGTACCTCAACGAGGGATTCTCCGGCGGCGAGCGAAAGCGCAACGAGGTGTTGCAGATGGCCGTCCTCGAGCCGGAGCTGGCGGTCATGGACGAGACCGACTCGGGTCTCGACATCGACGCCCTCAAGACGGTGGCCGACGGCGTGAAGCGGGTCGCAAGCCCCGAGAGGGGATTCCTGATCATCACCCACTACCAGCGCATGCTGGAGTACATCACTCCCGACCGGGTGCACGTGTTCGTCGACGGGCGGGTGGTGGAGAGCGGCGGCGGCGACTTGGCTCGCCGGATCGAACACGAGGGTTACGACGCCTTCCGCGCCGCCGTCTGATGGCCGGCCTGACCCATCTCCGCGATGATTTCCCCATCCTCCGGCGCGAGGTGAACGGTCACCCCCTGGTCTATCTCGACTCGGCGGCCACCACTCAGAAGCCGGCAGTCGTGATCGAAGCCATCAACGACTACTACCGGCAATCCAACGCCAGCGTGCATCGCGGGGCCTACCGCCTCGCCCAGGAGGCCACCGACCTCTACGAGGGGGCCCGGACGCGGGTCGCCGCCTTCATCGGTGCCGCCGCCGCCGAGGAGCTCGTCTTCACCCGGGGAGCGACGACGTCGATCAACTTCCTGGCGTACGGGTGGGGATTGCATCGGCTCGGCGAGGGCGACCGGATCCTGCTCACCACCATGGAGCACCACGCCAACGTCGTCCCGTGGCAGATGATCGCCCGGCTCACCGGCGCCGAGCTCGTCTACCTCCCCATCACCGACGAGTACCTGGTCGACACGGACCACGTGGCAGCGGTCGTCGACGATCGCGTCAAGATCGTCGCATTCTCGGGAATGTCCAACGTGCTCGGCACGATCGGTCCGATCGACGCACTGGTCGCGGCGGCACGATCGGTCGGTGCGATCACCATCGTCGACGGAGCGCAGATGGTGCCGCATCTGCCGGTGGACGTGACGGCGATGGGGATCGACTTCATGGCCTTCTCCGCCCACAAGATGCTGGGCCCCACCGGGATCGGGGGCCTGTGGGGTCGGATGGAGCGTCTCGAGGAGCTCCAACCGACCGAGGGGGGCGGCGCCATGATCGACGACGTGAGCCTCTACGACGCCACCTGGGCCGAGATCCCTCACCGGTTCGAAGCCGGTACCCCGCCCATCGCCGAGGCCGTCGGATTCGGGGCCGCCGTCGACTATCTGGCCGCCATCGGCATGGACGCCGTCCGCAAGCACGAGATCGAGATCAGCCGCTACGCCCTCGAGCAGCTCGGCGAGGTCCCCGGCCTCACCATCTACGGACCGACCGACCTCGAGCGGCGCGGCGGGGTGATCTCGTTCAATCTCGCCGACATCCATCCCCACGACGTCGCAACGATCCTCGACGAGCAGGGAGTGGCGGTGCGGGCCGGCCATCACTGCACCCGGCCGCTGCACCGCATCCTCGAGATCCCCGCCTCGACGCGGGCCTCCTTCTACGTGTACAACACCGGCGACGACGTGGACCGCCTGCTGGCGGCCCTCGGTGAGGCCCGGAGGCTCTTCGGTGTCGCTTGACGAGCTGTATCGCGAGGTGATCCTGGATCACTACCGGAACCCGCGCCGGCGAGGCCGACTCGATGACGCGGACACCCATGCAGACGGCCACAACCCCTTGTGCGGGGACGAGGTCTCGGTGGAGCTCTCTTTCGACGGTGATCGGATCGCCGACATCGCCGTCACCGGCCAGGGGTGCTCGATCAGCCAGGCGTCGGCATCGATGATGGCCGAGGCGATCGTCGGCAAGGCGCTCGACGAGGTCGCCGAGCTGACCCATCGCTTCAAGGTGATGATGGACATCGAGGAGGGCGACGCCGGATTGGACGTCTCCCGACCCGGCGAGATCCTCGGCGATCTCGAGGCGCTCCAGGGAGTCCGCCGCTTCCCGGTACGGATCAAGTGCGCCGATCTGCCCTGGGTCACCCTGACGGATGCGATCGCCGAACGCGGTGCCACCTAGGGGCGTCCGCTACTCCCCTGTCATCGGGTAGAGGTCGAGGGCCGCGTCGAGTTCATCGGGCGGCAGCACTCCCATCTCGAGCGCGGCCTCGCGAACGGTCTTGCCCTCGGCGAAGGCCTTCTTGGCGACGGCGGCGGCCCGGTCGTATCCGATCCTCGGGGCCAGCGCAGTGACGATGATCACGTTCCGGCTCAGCAGATCGGAAGCCCGGTCGACGTCGGCCTCGATCCCGGCGACGCACGTCTCCAGGAGGCCGGCCGATACGGCCAGCAACCCAATCGACTCGAGGAGGTTGCGAGCGATCAGCGGCATCATCACGTTGAGCTCGAAGTTGCCGTTGGCGCCCCCCCACGTCAGGGCGGCATCGTTGCCCACCACCTGGGCCGAGGCCTGCATGACGGCCTCGGGGATCACCGGATTGACCTTGCCGGGCATGATCGACGAGCCCGGCTGCAACGCCGGCAGGCGAATCTCGGCGATCCCGGTGGCCGGGCCCGAGGCGAGCCAACGCAGATCGTTGGCGATCTTGAAGAGGGAGACCGCCACCGTCTTGAGGGCTCCGGAGGTGCTCACCGAGGCGTCCTTGGCGCCCTGCGCCTCGAAGTGGTTCTCGGCCTCGCGGAAGGGGTACCCGGTCCGGGATGCGAGCGCCTCGATCACCCCGGCGGCGAATCCCTCGGGGGCGTTGATGCCGGTCCCCACGGCGGTGCCCCCCAGCGCCAGCTCCTCGAGCTCGGATACGACGGCCTCGACCCGCCCGGCGCCTTTGCGGATCTGCGCCGCATAGCCCCCGAGCTCCTGGCCCAGCCGAATGGGGGTGGCGTCCATCAAGTGGGTGCGCCCCGACTTGAGGACGCCGTCGAAGTCGGTGGACCCGGCGGAGAGCGCCGCCCGCAACGCGTCGAGAGCAGGGAGGAGGTCCTCCCGGATGGCCCCGACCGCGGCGACGTGGATGGCGGTGGGGATCACGTCGTTGGAGGATTGTCCGGCGTTGACGTGATCGTTGGGATGGACCAGGCGGTCGCCGCGGGAGCCGCCCAGCGACTCCGTCGCCCGGTTGGCGATCACCTCGTTGACGTTCATGTTCATCGAGGTGCCGGACCCACTCTGGAAGACGTCGGTGACGAACGGCCCCCCGCCGACGACGAACTGGTCGTCGAACCCCCCGGCGGCCACCTCGTCCGCCGCTGCGGCGACGGCAGCCGCAACCCCGGGGTCGACGATGCCGTGCTCCCCGTTCCACCGGGCGGCCTCGCCTTTGATGATGCCCAGGGCGCGTATGAAGCGTCGGCCGATCCGATCGGCTGTGGCCGGGAAGTTGTCGACGGCCCGCTGGGTCGATGCCCCGTAGTAGGCATCGTCGGGAACCGTTACGTCCCCCATCGAGTCACGCTCGATTCGCATTGCTCCCCCTCTCTTTGATTCTCTGGAGCGCCCTCCGGACCTCGGTCAGGTAGGCGTCGTAGTGATCGACCTCACGGTGAGCCGAGTGCCCGGACCCGGCCATCACCCGGAACTCGATCTGAGGATTCCCTGCGGCGAACCACTCACCGAGGGCGACCGGCACGATACCTCCGGCTTCAGGGTCGGAGGCCAGCATCACGGTGGGCACGGTCACCGCGGCGGTGGCATCGATGAACTGCCAGGGCCAATTGTCGTCGACCGTTCGCTCCACGACCTCGGGACCGCTCTCGGCGAGAGCCTCGGCCTTGATTTCGACATCCCGGGCGTGCCAATCGGGGTTGGCGGCGGCGACGGCTTCGGCGGTGAGGGGACGGCCGAAGGGCTCGAGCAGCCAGCCCGAGACCTCGCTGCGGTTGCCGGTGCCCATCACCAGCGCCGGATCTTGGAGCACGAGGCCCCGAGCGAAGGCGGGATCCATCCCATGGGCCACCACCGCCACGGTACCCCCGAGGGAGTGACCGATGGCGGCAAACCACCCGGTCCCAGTCGCCAGCACGTCGTCTGCCAGGGATGACATCGCGAAGTCGTCGCCGTCGGGGCTCCCGCCGTGGCCTCGAAGATCGACCGCCGTCACCGACCATCCGTCATCGGCGAGGTCGGACGCCACGCGCCACCAACCGCGGGCGTTCGATGTGATGCCGTGGAGCAGCAGGAGGCGCCGCTCCCCCGATCCCCACCGTTGGGTTGCAAGAGGGACGGCCACGGAGTCAGAGACCCGCCAGGAAGTCGTCGTCGCCCTCTTCCACGACGACTCCCGCCTCGGCGATCGAGTCGTAGCCCCCGGCCTCGAGCTCCTCGGCGAGCTCGGGACCACCGGATCGCACGATCTTCCCGTCGATCATGACGTGGACCCGATCGGGAATCATGTAACGGAGAATGCGGCTGTAGTGAGTGATGAGGAGGACTCCGAGATCGGGGCCGCGCATGCCTTCCACCGCTGCGGCGACGTCCCGCACCGCATCGATGTCGAGCCCCGAGTCGATCTCGTCGAGGACGGCGACCCTGGGCGCCACCGCGGCCAGCTGCAGCATCTCCGAACGCTTCTTCTCACCGCCCGAGAGGCCTTCGTTGACCGATCGATCCAGGAACTGCTCCATCGCCATATCGGAGGCAGCCGATTCGACCCGCTCCCGGAGGCCCTTTCTGCCGTGGGCGGCGGCGATCTCTTCCAGGAATTCGGCCAGCGTGACACCGGGAATCTCGACGGGGTACTGGAAGGCCTCGAAGAGCCCGATGCGGGCGCGCTCGTCGGTGGGGAGACCGAGGATCTGGGTGCCGGCCACTTCGACCGAGCCGGAGGCCGCATAGTCGTCTTTCCCCATCAGAACGTGACACAGCGTCGACTTGCCCGACCCGTTGGGCCCCATCAGGGCGTGAACCTCACCGAAGGGCACATCGAGATCGACCCCCTTGAGGATGGCCAGTTCACCCAGGGTTGCTTCGAGGCCGCGAATCTTCAGGGCGGTCACGCTCCGTCCTCCCCGGGCTCGACGATCAGGTACACATCGCCGTCGCTCACCTCGGTGCCGAAGACCGCCACCGGCTTGGTGGCAGGGAAAGAGCCCGGTTCTCCGGTGGTCAAGTCGAATTCGCTGCCGTGGCGCGGGCACTCGACCGCCTCACCGAAGAGCTCACCTTCGGCCAGGGAGGCCTCGGCGTGGCTGCATCGATCGTCGATGGCATACACGGCGTCGCCGATCCGGAACACGGCGATCCGGTGGCCCGCCGTGTCGACCTTGACGCCCCGGCCGTCGGGAAGCTCGGTGAGGGGTCCGAGGCGGATGCGCTCACTCATTGTTCCTCCGGGCGACGATGCCGGCATATTTGGCCATCGCTTGCGCCTGCAGCGGCGGTTCGACCGCTTGCAGGGGAAAGCGGCCGAGGACCTCCTCGAAGAAGCCCTTCACCTGGAGCCGGTCGGCGCGGGAGCGGTCGAGACCGCGGCTCATGAGGTAGTAGCGCTGCTCGTCGTCGAGGGGTCCCACCGCCGAGCCGTGACCGCACCGCACGTCGTTGGCGAGAATCTCCAGATTGGGAACCGAATGAGCCTCAGCACCCTCGGAGAGCACCAGATTGCGGTTGGTCTGATGGGCGTTGGTCTTCTGCCCTTCCGGTTCGATCCGGATCAGGCCGGTGAACACCGACGAGGCCCGATCGCCGACCGCACCCTTGAGGAACATGTCGGAGGTCGTGTTGGGGGCTCGGTGGTTCATGAAGGCCCGATAGTCGAGCGTCTGGTCCCGGTCGCCGAAGTACAGGCCGAGGAAGCGGGCATCGCCGCCCCGGCCGGCGAGATCGATGGTGAGGTGGAAGCGGGCGAATGCGCCGCCGAGACCGGCCTCGGCCAGACCCAGGGAGACGTCGCGACCACCGACCATTCGCTGCTGAGCGATCGAAACAGTGGCGTCGCCCCAATCCTGCACGAGGGTGAGCGAGAGACGGGCGTCGGCGCCGGCCACCACCTCTATGTGGGGAACCACGACGAGCGACACCCCGTCGGGGGAACGCTGATCGACGAGCAGGGAAGCCTCGGCCCCGTCGTGGAGCCGCACCACCAGCCGGGGAAACGAGATCGAGGCTTCGCGGGTCGCCTGGAAGTCGATGAGGTACGGCTTGGTGACCGCCGACCCGGCGGGAACCTCGAGCAGCACCCCGTCGTGGCCGAATGCGTGGGCGGCGGCCGAATAGCGATCGAGATCGACGGGTATGCCGTCCGGGAGATCGGAGGCCTCCCGAATCGGAACGAGGCCTTCGCTCCGAACCGTGTGACCGTCGACGACGACGGCCCGCCCCGCCACATCGTCGACGAGATCGCCGCCGTCCCGGGGCGGCAGGGGCTCTCCCGGCTCGTCTGCCAAGCCGAGATCGTCGAGTTCCAGGTCGAGGTCGACGTACCGCCAGTCTTCCTCGGTGGGGTCGGGCATGGGGAGCTTCTCGAAGACTTCAATGCCGCGCGCTGCTCGGGAACGCCCCGGCTCGGGGAGCCCGGCGCTCACGCGTTCGGAGGTGTGGCGATTGAGTGGGATCACCGCCGCCCGACTCTATTGCGGCCGGTGGTGGTAGCCAAAACCCTCAGATGAGCGACTTGGCGGCCGCAAAGGCGGCGTCGAACATCACCTCGGTGAGCCGGCCGGTGAACGTGTTCTGCTGGCTCGGGTGATAACTGGCCACCACGGTCGGTCCACCGGTGCCCACCATCATCCCGTGGCGGAACGGCGGCCGCGGCGACGGCACCTCGATCCCCCGATCCTCGAGCATGCGTATGACCGAGGAGTAGGCGGTGCCGCCGAGACAGAGGATCACTCTGACGTTGGGGAGGAGGTCGAGTTCCTCCTCGAGCCAGGGACGGCAGTTGCCTCGTTCTTCGGCGGTGGGTCGGTTCGCCGGAGGTGCACAGCGGACCGGTGCGGTGACGTAGGCATCTTCGAGCCGGAGACCGTCGTTGCGATCGGACGACTCCGGTTGGTTGGCGAAGCCGGCCCGGTGCAGCGCCCGATACAACCAATCGCCCGATCGGTCACCGGTGAACATCCGCCCGGTGCGGTTGGCGCCGTGGGCGGCCGGGGCGAGACCAACGACGAGCAGCCGTGCGGATGGATCCCCGAAGCCGGGAACCGGCTTGCCCCAGTAGGCCTCGTCCTTGTAGGCGGCGCGCTTCTTGTGGGCGACCTCCCGGCGCCATTCCACCAAGCGGGGACAGCGACGACAACGCACCAGGCGCCGGTTGAGGGCTTCGAGTCCGACCACGAGCGGCCACCCTAGCGTCCCGCCACCGGTGAGGGAGTTTCGCCGCAGGCACCGACAGTCACCACTCTCCGTAGTAGCGCCTTTCCCGGGAACCACACCGATGTGGTCTCACTGGCCTGCTGACCAGGCACAATGGCCGCCGCGGACGGTACCCGAAATCACACGGATTGTGGTCGTGAGCATTGCGCCGACACCCAGCGTCGTGATACGGTGAAGCCCCTTTCCAAGGGGGTCCCCCCAGGTGGCCAAACGGATGCGAGAGACACCGGCGCTCTCCGACGGCGTCGGGATGTACCTGGAATCCGTTGCCGAGCACGAGCTTCTCACCGCCGAAGACGAAGTTCGCCTGGCCCGAGCCATGGAACAGGGGCGCCGCGCCCTACAACGACTCGATGCGGCCGGCAAGCTCACCCCGAGAGAGCGGGCCGAGCTGTACCGCCATCTCCATCTCGGCGAAGAGGCCAAGGACGAGTTCATCCGCTCCAACCTCAGGCTGGTGATCTCCATCGCCAAGCGGTACACCGGACGGGGTCTGGATCTGCTCGACCTCGTCCAAGAAGGGAACCTCGGTCTGATCCGAGCGGTCGAGAAGTTCGACTGGCGCAAGGGTTTCAAGTTCTCCACCTACGCCACCTGGTGGATCCGCCAGGCGATCACCCGGGGTCTCGGCAATCAGGGCCGCACCATCCGCCTCCCGGTGCACATGGTGGACGTCGTCCGCACCGTCCAGGAGACGGCGCTGACCCTCGGCGAGCAGCTGCGTCGGACGCCGACCCTCGAAGAGATCTCTGAAGCGAGCGGCCTCGACGTGGAACGGGTCAGGGTCGCCCTCGATGCTCCCGGAGACACGGTGAGCCTCGATCGCCCGGTCGGCACCGACGGCGACGCCGAACTCAGCGACTTCGTCGAGGACGACGACGCCGTGGATCCCTTCACCGTGGCGGCCGAGCACTCTGCCCGTCGCCACCTCGACCAGGCCATGTGCCTTCTCGACGACCGGGAAAGCGAAGTGATTCGCCTCCGCTACGGCCTCGACGGCCATGCCCCGCGGACCCTCTCCGACGTCGGCAAGCACTTCGATCTCACTCGCGAGCGGATCCGCCAGATCGAGGGACGGGCGCTTGCCAAGTTGCGCCACCCCTCCTGCTCGTTCGATCTGGAGAGCCTGCTCTAGAAGAGGCGCAGGGTGGGCGACTCCAGCCCTCGCAACTCGTCGTAGTCGACCTCGACACAGCCGAGCCCCCGATCTGCCGCCAGCGTGCGCGCCTGCGGCTTGATCACTTGGGCGACGAGCACTCCTCGCACCGGGGCCAGCATCGGATCCCGATCGAGACGCTCGACGTATCGGGCCAATTGCTCGACGCCGTCGATCTCGCCCCGGCGCTTGACCTCCACCGCCACCACCTGACCGGCGCCGTCGCGGCACAGCAGATCGACGGGCCCAATATCGGTGGGGTACTCGCGCTCCAGCAGCGTCAAGCCTTCCTCGATGGCGTCGGGGCGATCGGCGAGCAACGCCTGGAGATCGGCCTCCACTCCGTCCTTGGACAGCCCGGGATCCACTCCCAGTTCATGAGCGGTGTCGCTGAGGATCTCCTCGAACGTGATGAGCAGCGTCTCGCCCTTGGGGTTGGTGACCCTCCACCGGTCCTCTTGCTCCTCGAGCGTGTTGGGAGCGTTCATCCAGTTGAGCGGCTTGTAGGCGCCGCCGTCGGCGTGCACGGCCACGCACCCGTCCGCCTTCACCATGATGAGCCGGATCGCCATGGGAAGGTGCGCCGACAGGCGCCCCGAATAGTCGACGGAGCAACGAGCCACCACCAGTCGCATGGCCAGCGAGGGTAGCCGCCGCCCTCCCCGGAGCCCTCCTTCAGATCACCTCGTCGCCGGTCCCGGCAACCTGTCGCAACAGTTCGGTCTGCCCGGTGTGATAGGTGTCGTGGAAGTACAGGAAGTGAACCCGTTCGACCAGCGTCTGGCTGCGCTCCCCCACCTGCGTCTCCCGCGCCCAATCGTCGTCCCCGAGGTCGGCGAGACGCCCCGTCAAGATCTCCTGAGTCGCATCGAGCATCTCGAGGAGTCGGTCCAGAGAGAGGACACCGGGACCGTCTTCGGTGACCGGCTCGGATTCCTTGCGATACCGCCCCGTCTCCTCGGAGGGTCGCTCCCCACCCAGCAACTTCACCAGCCCCCACCGGTAGTCGACGACATGCCCGACCACCCAGTTGAGCGTGTTGATGTTGTAGGGCGTGGTGATGAGGGAATCGGTGTGGCTCAGCCCCTCCGTCTGAGCCCGAATCACCCAATGGTTGCGCTCGAAAGCCTTGGCCAACAGTGATCCGTCCACGATCACCCGACCGAACCCACCATCTGCAGTTCGATGAGGCGGTTCAACTCGACGGCGTATTCCATCGGGAGCTCCTTGACGATCGGCTCGATGAAGCCCGCCACGATCATCGCCGTCGCCTCCTCCTCACTGAGGCCCCGGCTCATGAGATAGAAGAGCTGGTCGTCGCCCACCTTGGAAACCGTGGCCTCGTGCCCGATACGGGCGTCGGCTTCCTCGATCTCCAGGAAACGGCGGAAGCGGTTCCACTGCAGGGTGTTGGCCTGATAGTTGTTGATGAGGAACGGATCGGCTTCCACTACGGGCACCGATTGATAGGCCACTTCCTC
>JBFFRY010000037.1:0-20827 GCA_041572755.1 Acidimicrobiia bacterium
GGTGCTGAGAAGCAACCACAACATCGTGGTCCGCAGCAACATCCCACCCCTCCAACACCGCCACCTCAGGCGGCTGCGGCCCTCATTGCGAGCCGAATACCGCCGGCTCCGGCCCGTCACCTAGGTTCGGTCAGCGCTCGCAGTTCGTGGCGGCCTCCACCCGGCACGTGTCGTCACCGGGACCGCCGTTCCCGGTGTCATCCCCCTTGTTGCCCTTCAACACGTCGTTGCCGCCGCCACCCACCAGGTCGTCGTCGCCGCCACCGCCGAACAACTTGTCCTTCTTCCCCCCACCATCGAGCACATCGGCGCCCTTGCCACCCAGGATCGTGTCCCGCCCGGCACCCCCGTAGCCGGTGTCGTTGCCGTCGCCGAGACAGATGGTGTCGTTGCCACCCCGACCTCTGACGATGTCGTCGCCGGCCCCCGCCCAGATCACATCATCACCCGATGTGCCATCAATCACGTTGTCGCCGTCATCACCGACAATCGTCGCGGACAGACCGTTGCAGGTCTCCTCGATCCATCGGAATTTCCACCGACCATTCGTGGTGAACAGAACGGACACGACGAGATCTCCCCTCTCGGATACGGAATAGCCCTCCAGGAAGGCCTCCTCTGAGAAGGCACGGAGATTCCTTGTGCTCGGGTTGCCCCCTGGAGACTCGGTTCTCGAGAGGGGAGCGCCGTTGAAGAGCGGAAGGAAGTGCTTACTCATGAACTCGTTGTACGCCGCCTGGGCCTCAGGGGAGTCGCTTATCTCCCACGGGTAGGGGAACTCACGGAACGCACTCGGGGGCAGTGCCCAGGGATCGATGTGGATTTCGGCGTGGTGCGCGTCAGGGGCAGCGACCACCGGCAGTCCGTAGAACGTCAGCTTCCCAGCCCAAAGGTCGTCCACAGGGTCGGACACCCATTCGACAGAAAGTTGCGCGGTCCCCCGGAGATTGGGCCTGAGGACGACTTCGACCGGGTGTGCCCCATCGTTCGAGGAGTCCGTCGAGATCACTATCCCCGGAAACGCGGGGCCACTCCACATCCCATCGCTGGCGACGATCACCACTTCGATGTTCGCTGCAATCGGAGCCGCAAGGAATAGTGACCCCAGCAATGAGAGAACGAGAACGAGAACTCTGTAGCGACGCAATGGGTCCACCCTTTCATCAAGCCGCCCGAATCAAGTCAGACAGACGCCTACCAGGCCGAATCTACCCGCAAGCCTCCCGCCTCATCCGATTCCCCGGAACGCCGCACAAACCAACGCCCGATTGGCCCCCATCAATCACGCCGGCAGCCGGGGAGCGCGGCAACCTCCCACCGCTGGAGACGGTACCCCTCTCGAGAAGGCGGACACCGTGGCCGCCGGCAATGCCCCCCGCCCTACCATCGCCTCCATGGATGATGTGACCGCCGCCGTCGAGCTACTCCGGGAAGCCGAACGGATCCTGGTGTTCACCGGCGCCGGGATCTCCACCGAGTCGGGCATCCCCGACTTTCGGGGCCCCAACGGCGTGTGGACCAGGGTCGATCCGGCCGAGTTCACCTACTCCCGCTACCTGGCAAACCCCGAGACCAGGCGCCGCTCGTGGCAGATGCGGTTCGCCACAGGGATGCTGGACGCCGAGCCGAACGCCGCCCACCGGGCCCTGGTGCCGCTGTGGGAATCGGGCCGGATGCTGGGGTGCGTCACTCAGAACATCGATGGTCTCCACCAGGCGGCCGGCCTCCCGGGGGAGGCCGTGGTGGAGTTGCACGGGAACGCCCACGAGACGGAGTGTGTCTCCTGCCGCCATCGCACCCCGACCACCGAGACTCTGGAGCGGGTCGAGGCCGGTGAGGATGATCCTCCCTGCCGGCGGTGCGGCGGCATCCTCAAGACGGCGGTCGTGATGTTCGAGGAAGCGATGCCGGTGGTGGAGACCGATCGAGCCATGCGGTTGGCCGGTCGCTGCGATGCCACCCTCACCGTGGGTTCGACCCTCGGGGTCTATCCGGCGGCTTTCGTCCCGCTCACGGCCGCCGATCGGGGCAAGCCGCTGATCATCCTCAACATGGGGCCCACCGAGCTGGACCACCGGGCGGCGATCCGTATCGAGGCTCCCGCCGGGGATGCCCTACCCCATCTCGTCCGGCTCCTGCTCGAGGCTGACTAGTCAGTGCGGAAAGTAGTCAAGTAGTCTGCACTCCGCGTCGATGCGTGGGGTGTGAAGTCCAGCCACGCAAAGCATTATCAGTTCCATCGGTTCACCGCCCTGGCGGCAGTCGCCGCCCTGATCGGGGCTCTCCTCATCGTCGTGTCCGATCGCTCCGTCGCCGCCGCCGAAACCACCTTCACCTTCGAAGGCGGGGGCTTCGGTCACTCCGTGGGCATGAGCCAATACGGCGCCTACGGGATGGCGCTCGAGGGCTACAGCTGGCAGGAGATCATCACCCACTACTTCACCGGCGCCTCGGTCGCCGAAGCCGACCCCTCCTTCACCGGGGACCCCATCTGGGTCAACCTCGTGCAGGAGCACGGTCAAATCGACCTCACCCCGATCGCCACCGGCAACGGCCCGGCGGCCCCGGTCACCGCCACCCGCGGCAACAAGAGCCTCACCGCCGCCGAAGGCGAGACGATCACGGTCACTCACCTCGGCAACGGCCAATGCCGGGCGAGCACCGCCGGCGACAGCTTCCAGGGCGATTGCGTGATCGACCTCGAATGGGACGGCTGGAACCGCAACCCCACCACCGCAATCAAACTCAGCGGGTGCTCCCTCCCGGACTGGAACAACGGCGGCACCAGGCCGTGCCGCTACTCCTACGGCGGGCTGCGCATCCGGCCCGACAACAACACGCAGACCTTCAACGTCTCGGTGGAGGTCGACATCGAGGATTACCTCCTCGGGCTCAACGAGAGCCCCTACTCCTGGGGAAGCGCCGGCGGCATGGAGGCCCTGCGGGCCCAAGCGGTCGCCGCCCGCTCCTACGCCCTCCACCGAACCATCGAGCGGGGCGACCCGGCGAGCCGGCCCTGGTGCTGGTGCCACATCTACGACACGACGATCGACCAGTACTACGTGGGCTGGGGCCACCTCCGCCCCGAGTGGACCCAGGCCGTCACCTCCACCGCCGGGATGGTGGCCACCCACCCCAGCGAGACCCGCAACGGGAAGCTGATCCCGATCGAGACCTTCTACTCCTCGAGCACCTTCGGCGCCACCGAGAACTCAGAGGACGGCTTCATCACCTTCGTGCCCTACCTCCGCAGCGTGCCCGATCCGTGGAGCCTCAGGCCGGAGACCGGCAACCCCTACGGCCGGTGGACCACCAGCCTCACCGGATCCCAACTCGCGAATCGGCTCCCCGGCCTGTCGAGCGTCACCGACCTCGCCATCACCCAATGCTCGACCACCGGGGCAGCCCTCGAGATCACCTTCTACGGCAACGGCGGCCCCCGGGCATTCAAGACCCGCGACCTGCGAGGCCGACTCGGCCTCCTCTCGATGCAGATCACCAACGCCGGCTCACCGCTGCCCAACCGGCCCCCCTGTGGTGCCGACAACGGCCCCCCCGAGCCGGCAGGACCCGACTCGACCACCACCACCACCGTCGCCGATGAACCCGAACCGCAGAGCGGCGGCACCACCGACCCCGGCTCGGCGATCCTGGTCGGCCTCGTCATCGACGACGACCGCAACGGCGACAGTGCCGGGAACGGCAACGGGGCCGCCCAGTGCGGAGAGATCGTCGAAGTCACCACCATCGTTCGCAACACCGGCACCCCCCTCACCGGAGTCGGTGCCACGGTTCGCTCCGATGACCCCTATGCCGCCGTCCTGTGGAACGACACCTCGGCACTCCCCGACCTCGCCACCGGAGCCGAAGCCGGCAACGAAGACGACTGGGACGTCGCCATACCGGCCAACGCCCCCGACGGCCACCAAGCGCGGCTCACCGTCGTAGTCGAGGCCGCCGAGGGCGGGCCGTGGAACCTCGACGTCACCGTGCCGATCTCATGTGACCGGATCGACGCGGTGGCGGCGGAAGGAACCGCGGACCTCAACCGCAACGGCACCGGGGACGTAGCCGCCGCCTACCGAGACTCCTCAGGCCGACCCCACCTGGTGGCCCGCGACAGCAACGGCGCTCAGATCCTGGCGGCGACCCCGATCGCCCAGACCGGGTACGAGGTCATCGATCTCGAGATCATGCCCGACGGCGACGAAGCCGCCGTCCTACTCCACAACCCCAACAACCGCAAGGTGCGAATCGTGCTCGTCGACCTCCGCACGGGACGCAAGACCGCCACCATCAAAGGGGGCACACGCCACGAGGTGCTCGGTCTCGCCGTCGTGCCGGGAGTCACCGGCGGTGTCTCCGGGCTGGCCGTGCTGGAACGCAACAAGGCCGGCGGAAAGATGCGAGTGACGGTGCGCCGAGCCGACGACGGCCGAACCATCAAGACGATCGGCATCGGCTTCGAGGCGGTCGACCTCGCCGCACTGGAGAACGTGGGCCGCACGGACGCACCCGACCTGGCAGTGCTGGGAACCAAGGCTGGATCCGTGGTGGCCGTCGTAGCCGACTCCCGCACCGGCAAGCGGGTGTCCACCATCAAGTTCACCGGCACCCTGCAACCCACAGACCTGGTGATCCAACTCGACGGATCCGGCCGGCCCGGAGATCAACTCATCGCCGTCGGTGTCACCGCCGATGGAGCGATCCGAATCGCCACCGCCGACGTCCGTACCAAGCGGGTGGTCCGCACCGCCGATCTCCCCATCGGCGGACCGATCGACGCCATCGCCCTCCCCAATGTGGGTGGCCCGGCGACCCCCGACCTGGCCGTGCTCGGCTTCGCGGAAGACGGAACCGCAACGGCAATCGTCGTCGATCCGGGCAGCGGCCGGATCATCTCAGGTCCAGAGTTCCCCGTCGGTCAAGAGCCCCGCGACCTCGCCGTGATCATCGGTCCGGGTGGCACCGGCGTGGCGCTGGCGTCCTTGGGGATCTCCCCGGCCGGCGAAGGCAGCATCACCTTGCGCGACGCCGGGTCGGGCCGCAACCTCGGGTCCCTATCGATCCCCTAGGCACCGCCGGGGAAACCCTCCCAGGCCCGGCTACCATCGGGCGGCCCATGGACCCATCTTCCCCACAGCGCTCGGGCACGTCCTACATGGTGGTCGGCACGCTGGTGGGGGCCATCGCCGCCTACCTGTTCCAACTGATCGCCGGCCGGTCGCTGGGGCCCACCGAGTTCGCACCGGTCACCGTGCTGTGGACCATCCAGTTCCTCGCCTTCACCACCGTGTTCATGCCCATCGAGCAGCTCACCATCCGCCGCCTCTCGGCGGCCGAGCCGGTTGCCACCCCGTGGCGCCTCTACGGGGGGCTCATCGCCGGCACGGTGGCGGCCTCGGTCGTCTTCGGGATCCTCACCCTCGACCGCCTCTTCGACGGGGAAGCCGGCTACCTCATGGTCATCGCGGTGCTGGTCGGCGCCTACGGGCTGTTCGCACTGGGCCGCGGCTTCCTCGCCGGTCGGTTGCGCTACCGGGAGTACGGGTTGTCGACCATGGCCGAATCGGTGTTGAGGCTCGCGGTGGCCATCGGCCTCCTGGCTCTCGGGGTGGACGCCCTCGGCCTCGGGTGGACCCTGGTGATCGGGGCCTTCGCGGTCCTGCTGTGGCGACCGTTCGGCGGGCCCGGTGAGCAGCACCAGCCCCATCGGCCCGGGAAGACCGCCGCCGTGCTGTTCCCCTTCATCGTCGCCAACGGTGCCGCCCAGACCATCGTGGCCGCCGGACCGCTCATCGTCGGAGCGCTGGGAGCCCCGGCGGCCGAAGTCAGCGTGTTCTTCGAGACCTCTCTGCTCTTCCGGGCACCCCTCACCGTCTCCTACAGCCTGGTGGCGCGGATCCTGCCCCCCTTCACCGCCTTCGCCGAACGGGACGACTTCGCCACCATGCGCCGCTGGGCCTTGCGACTCGGGGCCGTCGGTGTGGCCGCAGCCGCCGCCGCCTACGGGGTGGGACGCTGGGTGGGAGCCGACATCGTCGACTTGATGCTGGGCGCCAAGTTCCGGCCCAGTGAGGAGCTGGCGGCACTCGCCGCCGCCGGCGTCGCCATCGCCACCCTCGCCCTCTTCACCCAGCAACTGCTGATCGCCCGACGGGCCACGGCCCGCCTCGCCGCGGCATGGCTGCTCGGCCTGGCAGTAGCCGCGATCGTCGTGTGGCTCGATGGGAGCGGCGATTCGATCCGGGTCGGTCGGGCGTTCCTCGCCGGCGAGGCTGCCGCATTCGGGGGGCTCGTGATCGCCGCCTCGCAGCGCTGATCTCAGCGGGCTCCAAACCCCGACAGCACCGTCCACACGCTGCGCCCCAACACCTCCAGGTCGAGCCACGGCGAGACGTGCTTGATGTAGTAGAGGTCGTAGGAGAGCTTCTCGATCGTGTCCGCCTCCGAGTCGGCGTACCCGAAGTTCACCTGGGCCCAACCGGTGATACCGGGCCGGACCAGGTGGCGGTGGGTGTAGAAGGGGATGCTCTCGGTGAACCGGTCGACGAACGGTCCCTGTTCGGGGCGCGGTCCGACCAGGCTCAAGTCACCCTTGAGGACGTTCCAGAGCTGGGGCAGCTCATCCATCCGAACCCTGCGCAACACCTTGCCGACCCTGGTCAGCCGGGAGTCGCCCCGGGTGGCGAACCGGGGCTCGGCGGCACCGTCCCAGCGCATGGTGCGGAACTTGACCAGGGTGAACGTCCTGCCTTCGAGCCCGATACGACGCTGCTTGAAGATGATCGGGCCCGGCGAGTCGAGCCGGATGGCGAGCGCGATGAGGAGTCCGAATCCCAGCACAAGCGGCGAAGCCACCAGCACCAGGAGGGTGTCGAGGACCCGCTTCGTCCTCACGTAGGGACCGCGGCCCTCCAGCGGCACGGTGAGCTCCCAGCCCTCGTGCAGGTGAACGATGGCCAGGCGGCCGGTGTGCTCCTCATAGGCCGACACGAGGGATCGCATCGGGAAGCCGGCCAGATTGCAGGAAGAGACGAAGCGTGCCATCTCGTCGGACAGCACGGCCCGCAGGTCGACGGCGAGCGTGGTGCCCTTCGGCAACGGGTGGTCGGGGACCCTGCCGGCCGGGTCGAGCACCTCGACAACCTTGGCGTGCGGGGCGTCCATGAGGTGATCGATGAGCATCTTCTCCGAGGTCACCAGGACCATCTGCTCGGTCCACGGCCGCCGCCTCCGCACCGCCCGGTGAGCCAGCGTCAGCCCCAGCCACACCAGCGCCGTCGTGAACAGATAGGAGCGAGACCAGTACGCCCGGGTCAGCACCAAGCTGAAGGTCGCCACCGCCAACGACAGGCCGGTGAGCGTGAACGCCCGCCCGTAGGAAGGCCTGGGCACCCCCGAACCCCCGGATCGGGTCGACACGAACAACCCGATGAACGCCCCGGCCACCAGGGACCCGAGCATCGTCCAAACGTCGTTGCGAAAGTGCCAGGGGACAGGGGTACGGAACGCCAGCAGCGAGGCCACCTCGAGCGCAACGAAGAGCCCGATCAGATCGAGGATGATGGAGACCGAGATCATGCGTCTGGCCATGGTCGCTCCTCAGGCTACTCAGCAGCACCGAATCCGAGCGCCGCCGCCGTCACCCGCTGCCGCCTCCGGCGAGGTCTTCGGCGAGGGCGACGACGGTCCGCACCCCGAACCCGGTGCCCCCCTTGGTGAGGTAGTGCTCGGCCTCGGCGGCCCGGGCGGGACCGGCGATGTCGACGTGCACCCACGGAACGTCGCCGACGAACTCCTTCAGCAAGAGGGCCGCGTTGATGGCTCCGCCCCACCGGGGCCCGGTGTTCTTCATGTCGGCCACGTCGGAGTCGATCTTCTTGCGGTAGTCGGCGGGAAGGGGCAGCGGCCACACCCGTTCCCCGGCCCGGCCCGCCGCCCGCTCGATCCTGGCCCGATCGGCCTCTTCCCCGAATATCCCTGCGATCTTGTCCCCGAGGGCCACCATGCACGCCCCGGTCAGCGTTGCCAGATCGACGATGAGGTCCGGTCCCGCCTCGGCGGCCAGCGAAAGCCCATCGGCGAGAACGAGACGGCCCTCGGCATCGGTATTGAGCACCTCGATCGTCTTGCCGTTGCGCGCTTTGAGCACATCGCCGGGGCGTTGGGCGGCCCCGCCGGGCATGTTCTCGGTGAGCGGGGTGATGCCGAGCACCCTTATCGGAATCCCCAGCGTGGCAATCGCCTGCATCGCACCGATCACGGCGGCGGCACCGGCCATGTCGGTCTTCATCGTCTCCATCCCGTCGGCCGGCTTCAGCGACAGGCCACCCGAGTCGAACACGATGCCCTTACCGACGAGCGCCAGGAAGGCCTTGGCTCCCTCCGGTTCGTAGCGCATCTCGACCATCCGGGGCGGGTTGGCGGCGCCGGCGGCCACCCCCAGCAGGCCCCCAAAGCCCTCTGCGGCGGCCTCTTCCTCGTCGTAGATGTGGACCGAGAAGCCGGCCCGCTCGCCCGCTTCGACCGCCCACGACGCCATGGTGGCCGGGGGCTTGTGCGCCGGCGACTCGTTGACGAAGTCCCGGGCCAGCGCCACCGCCTCGGCGACGACACGCCCCCGTTCGGCCCCCGCCAGCTGGTCATCGGAGGCATCGATCAGCGCCAGCGACGTGGTGAGGGACGGCTTCGGCTCGCTGCGATGCCGGTCGAAGGAGTACTGGCCCAACAGGAAACCCTCGACGGCGGCCGATGCGGAGCCCTCGGGATCGCTGCCGTGGAGCGTGGTCGCCACGGTCTC
Organism: Acidimicrobiia bacterium; assembly: GCA_041572755.1. Lineage (GTDB taxonomy): Bacteria > Actinomycetota > Acidimicrobiia > Spongiisociales > UBA11373 > JBFELU01. The sequence goes on from JBFFRY010000037.1 coordinate 8,804, forward strand.
GTAGCGGGCCACCGCCCTGCCCCCCACCCCGGCGGCCTGGCGAATCCCCTCGGCGTCCGGGTCCTCACCGAACCCGACCAACACCACCGCTTCGTAGGGGAGGTCGCCTCCCGGCAGCACCACCACCTCACCCGGCTTGCCGGTGAACTCGGCCCGGTCGAGGTAGGCGTCGAACCAGTCGCCGACGGCCTCAGCCACCGTCCTGCCCATCTCATCGAGCGCCCGCTCGGCTCCGACGCCGATCACCAGGGCGTCGGCCCCTTCGGCGGCGGCGCTCCGTCGAATCTCGATCATGGTGTCCTCCGACGACTCGGCGTCCAGGTGGTCTCGGTGGCCCTAGCCAGCACGAACAAGTAGTCCGCCAGACGATTGAGGTACCGGACCACCTCGCTCCCCTCGATCTCCTGGGCTCGCAGGTGGGTGACGGCCCGTCGCTCGGCCCGCCGCACGATCGTCCGCGCCAGATCGAGAGCCGCAGCCACTGCAGACCCCCCCGGCACCACGAACTCGGCGGGGAGGCCCACCTCCTCGACGAGGTCGTCGATCGCCCGTTCCAGCCCTTCCACCATCTCGGCCGTGGCCCGGCTCACCCCGGCCTCGAGCGTCTTTCGTCTCGAGCTCGCCAGTTCGGCCCCGACGACGAAGAGATCGCGTTGAACCTCGAGGATCCGCACCCCGACCGCCTCATCGGCGACGGCTCTGGCGGCACCCAAGGCCGAGACCGCCTCATCGACCGCCCCGTAGGCCTCGGGGCCGGTGTGATCCTTGGCGACCCGCCCCCCTCCAAAGAGGCCGGTGGTGCCGTCGTCGCCCTTCTGGGTGTAGATCTTCACGGGCGCCGATTGTACGGCTTCAACCGAGCACCGGACCGTCAACGAGGAGGCGGCCGACGACGGCCGCTCCCAGCGACGTGAGCACCGCCAGGTAGGAGAGGCCGGTGGCCGCCATCACCCCGGAGTACCCCGGCTCGCCGAGGGCGAACCACACGCCGACCATCAAGAGGGCACTGGCGGCCGCCAGGGCCACGTAGCCCAGTCCGAGCACCGCATCACCACCGGCCCACGGCAGCGCCCCGAGGGCGCTCACCACCACTGCGTCGACGAGGGCCCCCGCCAGGCCGGCGGCCGCCAGGCGGCGCAGAGCCCAGCGGGGCAACGTCGGATCGACCAGATACCAATGCCCGAACATCATCTCGCCGGTCACGCCGCCGAGGAACAGGGTGCCGGCCAGCGCCGATGCCGTGCCTCCTCCGAGAGCGCCGGCAGCGAGGAGTGCCCCACCCCCGGCCGCCAGCCCGGCGGCGGCGATCCGGGGCCGACGCGCCGCCAGGGTGCCGCCGGCCACCAGCACCGAGCCGAGGACGGCTGCGGCCCCCCCGCCGCTGAGCGCCGCCGGGATCCCCGCCCCCAGCGCCACGGCACCACCCAGCCACACGAACCCAGGCCCGGTGATCCGCCACCAGGCGATCACGGCGGTGCACAGCGCAAGGCCGGCGGCCCAGACGCTGAGAACGAAGGATGGGGTCAGTTCCATAGTGAGCGGGGCGATGATAGAGATTGGCCTGCTCCGGTACGCCGGTACAATCCGGCGAATCCCGCTGCGACCCCGTGGCGCCACGCGGCCATCAACAAAGGATCACACGTGCCCGACACCGTCAATCACCTCATCGCCCCGCACGGCGGGACGCTCGTCGAACTGGTGGTCGAGGCCGATCGTGCCGAGGAACTCAAGGAGGCCTCCCGCGATTGGCCGTCGATCGACCTCAACGAACGCCACATCGCCGATCTCGAAATGCTCCTCAACGGCGGCTTCTCGCCGTTGACCGGCTTCATGACGAAAGCCGACTACGAATCGGTCTGTGCCGACATGCGTCTCGCCGACGGCACCCTGTGGCCGATCCCGATCTGCCTCGACGTCGACCAGGAGACCGCCGAGGGCCTGTCCCCCGGGACCAGCGTCGCCCTGCGCGACGACGAGGGCGTGATGATCGCCGCCCTCCACGTCGAAGAGGTGTGGGAACCGGATCGCGAGGCCGAGTCCCGGCAGGTGTTCGGCACGACCAGCCCGGAGCACCCCGGGGCAGACTTCCTGCTCACCCGCACCGAGCCGTACTACGTGGGGGGCCGTGTCGAAGGGCTGCAGCTGCCCACTCACTACGACTTTCGCACCCTCCGCATGACCCCCCGCGAGGTCCGGGAGCGATTCCAGCGCCGTGAGTGGCGCCGGGTGGTGGCCTTCCAGACCCGCAACCCGATGCACCGCGCCCACCTGGAGCTCACGGTTCGCGCCGCCAAGGAGGCGCGCGCCAACCTCCTGATCCACCCGGTGGTGGGCATGGTGCGTCGCGGCGACGTGGACCACTACACGAGGGTCCGCGCCTACCAGGCCGTTCTGGATCGCTACCCCCGCAACACCGCCGAGCTGGCGCTCCTCCCGCTGGCGATGCGCATGGCCGGCCCCCGGGAAGCGGTGTGGCACGCCATCATCCGCAAGAACCACGGCTGCACCCACTTCATCGTCGGCCGGGACCACGCCGGGCCGGGCTCCGACTCCAACGGAGAACCCTTCTACGGCCCGTACGACGCCCAGGAGCTGCTCGGCCAGCACACCGAGGAGCTGGGGATGGAGATGGTGCCGTTCAAGATGATGGCCTACCTCCCCGACGAGGACGCCTACATGCCGATCGACGAGGTCCCCGAGGGCGCCAAGACCCTCACGATCTCGGGCACCGAACTGCGGGCCCGCCTCGCCGACGGCCGGGAGATCCCCGAGTGGTTCACCTTCCCCAAGGTGGCCGATGAGTTGCGCCGCACCCATCCCCCCCGAGCCCGCCAGGGCTTCACGGTGTTCTTCACCGGCCTCTCGGGCTCGGGCAAATCCACCGTCGCCAACGTGTTGCGGGTCAAGCTGCTCGAGATGGGGGGTCGGCCGGTGACGTTGCTCGACGGCGACATCGTCCGCAAGAACCTCTCGTCCGAGCTGGGGTTCTCGAAGGAGCACCGCGACCTCAACATCCTCCGGATCGGGTTCGTGGCTTCGGAGATCACCAAGAACGGCGGGATCGCCATCTGCGCCCCGATCGCTCCCTACGACGCCGTGCGGAAGCAGGTACGGGAAGCGGTCGCTCCTCGCGGGGGCTTCATCCTCGTGCACATCGCCACCCCGCTGGAGGTGTGTGAGCAGCGGGACCGCAAAGGCCTCTACGCCAAGGCCCGGGCCGGGATCATCAAGGAGTTCACCGGCATCTCGGACCCGTACGAGGAACCGACGGACGCCGATCTGGTGCTCGACACCACCGACATCAGCCCCGCCAATGCCGCCCAGCAGATCATCCTCCACCTGGAGCACGAGGGGTTCATCGAGCCCCGGAGAGACTGAACGGCGGGCGTCAGGGTTGCAGCAGCCGCTTGAGGCGGCGGGCGGTGATCGTCACCCCGATCGCCCCCATGCCGACCAGGAACCCGATGTGCCCGGCGAGGCTCCAGTCGAACACCCCGAATGTGAGAGAGCGGATCAGCTCGACCCCGTGATACAGCGGCGAGAACCGGGTGAACACCTGAAAACCCTCGGGATAGATGTCGAGTGGGTAGAAGGTGGCCGAGAACAGGAACAGCGGCAGGGTCACCATGTTGACCAGGTCGAAGTCCTGCCAGGAACGCATGAACGTGGTCGTGGCCATCCCGCAGGCGGCGAAAGCGAACCCGATCAGAAGAGCGGCCGGCAGCGCCAGGATCCCCCAGAGCGACGGCATGAGGCCCATGGCCGCCATCACCACCAGGAACCCGGCGGCGTAGACGGCCCCGCGGCCCAACGACCACGTGATCTCGCCGATGGCGATGTCGGCGGGCTGCATCGGGGTCGCCAGCACGGCGTCGTACACCTTGCCGTACTTGAGCTTGAAGAAGATGTTGAACGTCGACTCGTAGATGGCGCCGTTCATGGCCGCCGAACCCAGCAACGCCGGGGCCACGAACACCGCGTAGTCGACCACCGTCCCACCCGGTCCGGCCACGTCGCCGACCAGCTCACCGATCCCCACGCCGATCGAGAACAGGTAGAAGAGCGGCTCGAAGAAGCCGGAGAACACCACCATCCACGCCCGCCGATAGACCAGGAAGTTCCGCTCCAAGAGGCGACCCGCCCCCCGCCCCGCCAGGAGCGGAGCCGGGACCACCCGCGCCGCCAGGGTCGGAGAGCTCACAGGACGAGCCTCCTGCGCATGAAACGCACCGCGCACGCGGTGCCCACGATGATCCAGAGACCCAGGTAGGCGAAGCTGATCCACGGGTTGATCCGGAAGCCGATGTCCAGCGCAAAGCCCCGGCACAGAGCCACGCCGTGCCACAGCGGGGTGACGAAAGCGAACCACTCCACGGTGTCGGGGAGCTGCGAGATCGGGAAGAAGGTCCCGGAGAACAGGAAGAGCGGAAGGATGCCGAACCGGAACAGCGTCGAGAGGCCGATCTCGCTCTCGAGACGCGCCGTATAGGCGGTGACCGCCGCCGCAAACGCCGATCCGGTGAGTACCGCCGGCGGGACCGCCAGCATCCCCTCGAGCAACGTGGTGGCGCCGAACAGCGTCATGATCACGGAGTAGACGGTGGTCACGAAAGTGAGCCGGATCGCCACCCAGCCGAGGTGGCCGACGACGAGGTCGCCGACGTTGATCGGGGTCGCCAGGGCGGCTTCGTAGGTCTTGCGCCACTTGATGCCCGCCATCACCGGGTAGGAGGCGTCCCCGGCGGCCGTCTGCATGGCGGTCGCCGCCAGCAGCCCCGGGGCCAGGAAGGTCAGGTAGGGGAGATCCAGGATGGAGGCCCCCTCCCCGGCATCCACCAGCTCCCCGAGGCCGACCCCCATCGCCAGCAGGAACAGGACCGGGTTCAAGAAGGTCGAGATCACGCTCCCCCGCCAGGTGCGGCGGTAGACCCGGGCCCCCGATTCGAGCACGCGCAGCGAGGCCGGGAGTGCCATCAGTCGATCAGGCTCCGCCCGGTGAGACGCAGGAAGACGTCCTCGAGCGTGGAGCGGCGGCTCATCGTCGACTCGGGAACGATGCCCCGCTCGGCGACCTCGACCATGGCCCGATCGGCATCGTCGGTGTAGAGCAGGACTCGGTCGGGGAGCACCTCCGTGCGTTTGGCGATGCCCTCGACACGCTCGGCCGCCCGATCCCGCTCATCGGTCGGGAAGCGCAACTCCACGACCTCCCGGGTCGAGTAGCGGTCTATGAGCTCCCGGGGAGACCCCTGGGCCACGATCTTGGCCTTGTCCATGATCACCAGGCGATCGCACAACTGCTCGGCCTCGTCCATGTAGTGGGTGGTGATGATCTGGGTCACCCCCTGCTGTTTCAGCCGATAGAGGCGATCCCACAGCAGATGCCGGGCCTGGGGATCGAGCCCGGTGGTCGGCTCATCGAGCAGCAACAGCTCCGGCTGGTTGATGAGGCCCCGCGCGATCGTGAGCCGACGCTTCATGCCACCCGACAGCGGCTCGACCCTGCTGTTCCTCCGCTCTTCGAGCTGGGCGAACTGGAGGAGTTCGGCGACCTTCTCGTCGATCACCCCCTTGGGCATCCCGAAATAGCGTCCGTAGATCAGCAGGTTCTCGTACACCGAGAGCTCGAGGTCGAGGTTGTCTTCCTGGGGCACCACCCCGAGCCGGGCCCGAATGCGGGGGCCGTCGGTGGCCGGATCCATGCCGAGCACCCGAAGGTGGCCGTCGCTCACCGGCGAGACCGCCCCGATCATCTTCATGGTCGAAGACTTTCCCGCCCCGTTGGGACCGAGGAAGCCGAACGTCTCCCCGGGTCTCACCATGAAATCGATGGCGTCGACGGCGCATAAGTCGCCGAACAGCTTGGTGAGCCTCTGGGCCTCGACGAGGTTCATAGCCGCGCCACGGTAGCCGGAACGGGCCGGCTGCCGACCCCGGCCCACCTCGACTCAGCTTCGCCGATCGTCGAGCCAGCCCTCGACCCGGTCGGCAACGGCCTCCGGGGTGAAGCCCCACTCCGCAGCCAGTCGTTGCCACGGCGCCGAGACACCAAAGCGGTCGATTCCGATGGTGAGCCCGTCGCTCCCGGTGAAACGTTGCCAGCCGAAAGTCGAGGCGGCCTCCAGCGACGCCACCGGTAGGCCCTCACCGAGCACCGAAGTCTGGTAGGCGACGTCCTGCGCCTCGAACGCCTCCCACGAGGGGAGAGACACCACCCGCAGCGACAACCTGCGCTCGGCGAGGAGATCGGCCGCCTCAAGGGCGACCCACACCTCGGAGCCGGTGGCCACCAGCACCGCATCGTCGCCGTCGCGCACCACGTAGCCGCCCCGGTGCACCCCACCCGGCTCTCGTTCGAATTCGGGAAGACCCTGGCGGGTGAGCACGAGGCTGGTCGGTCCGTCGGTGCGGTTGAGAGCCAGCTCCCAAGCCTCGCCCGTCTCGGCGGCCGAAGCAGGCCGCACCACCCACATGTTGGGCATCGCCCGCAACGAAGCGAGTTGCTCGACCGGCTGGTGGGTCGGCCCGTCCTCGCCCAGGAAGACCGAGTCATGGGTGTAGATGAAGATCGTCGGAGCGGCCATCAATGCCGCCAACCGGGTGGCCGGACGCATGTAATCGTTGAACACCAGGAAGGTCGCCCCGTAGGGCCGTAGACCGCCGTGAACCGCCATGCCGTTGAGCACCGTGCCCATGGCGTGCTCACGGACCCCAAAGCGGAAGTTGCGGCCATCCCGGGAGTCGCGCTGGAACTCGGATGCCCCCTCGATGATCGTGTTGTTGGAGGGAGCCAGGTCGGCGGATCCCCCCAGCAGGTTGGGCATCGAGGCGGCAATCTCGTTGATCACCATCCCCGACGCCTTGCGAGTGGCCACCAGCCGACCGGTCTCCACCCCCAACGACCCGACCGTCACCGGCTTCGGATCCCAGTACTGCGACCATCGGGCGGCCAGGTCGCCGTCGGCCGCAAAGGCGGCGTCGCGACGCCCTTCCCAGGCCCTGCGGGCCTCGGTGCCCGTCGCCATCGCTGCGGCGAACAGCGCCCGAACCTCGTCGGGCACGGTGAACGGCTCGAACTCCCAACCCATAGCGGCCTTGGTGGCGGCGATCTCTTCGTCCCCCAGGGGGCTGCCGTGGGCAGCGGCGGTGTCCTGTTTGGTGGGCGCCCCGTGCGCGATGTGGGTGTGGCACACCACCAGCGAGGGTCGGTCCTCCTCGCTCTTGGCGGCGGTGATGGCCTCGTCGATCGCCACCCGGTCGTGGCCGTCGACATCGAGGGTGTGCCATCCCATCGCCCCCAGCCGGGCCGCCACATCCTCGGTGAACGTGATGTCGGTGGAACCGTCGATGGAGATCTCGTTGTCGTCGTAGAAGTAGACGATCCGGCCCAGGCCGAGGTGACCGGCCAGTGAGGCGGCCTCCGAGGAGACCCCCTCCATGAGATCACCGTCGCTCACGAAGGCGTACGTGCGGTGACTCACCAGGTCGGGTCCGAAGACGGCCCTCAGATGCTCCTCGGCGACCGCCATACCCACCGCAGTGCCGAAGCCCTGGCCGAGCGGGCCGGTCGTCATCTCGATGCCCAGGTGGGGCTCCCGCTCCGGATGCCCCGCCGTCGGCGAGCCCCACTGGCGGAAGTTGCGCAGATCGTCGATCGAGATCCCGAACCCCGCCAAATGGAGCGACGCATACAGCAGCATCGACCCGTGCCCGTTGGAGAGCACGAATCGATCACGATCCGGCCAGGTCGGGTCGGTCGGATCCACGACCAGGTGCTTGGTCCACAAGGTCACTGCGATGTCGGCCATGCCCATCGGCATGCCCGGATGACCCGAATTGGCTCGCTGCACCCCGTCCATCGCCAGCGTCTTGATCGTGTTGACCGCCAGCTGCTCCGTGTCCATGGCCCATCCCTCGTCGACTGGAGACCTCAGCGTAGGCGGACCCGGTCGCCCCCTCAGCCGACGACGTGGAGACGGCGTGGCGAGCGGTTGAGCCGTTCAACGCCCTGGTCGGTGACAACCACGATGTCCTCGATCCGCATCCCGAACTCACCCGGCAGATAGATGCCGGGTTCCACCGAGAAAGCCATGCCGGCCTCGAGGGGCCGGGTGTTGCCTGAGATGATGTAGGGCTCCTCGTGGACCTCGAGACCGATCCCGTGCCCGGTGCGGTGCACGAAGAACTCCCCGTAGCCGGCGGCCTCGATGATGTCGCGAGCGGCCCGGTCGACGTCCTCGGCGGCCACCCCCGGAGCCACGGCATCGACCGCTGCGGCCTGAGCCTGCTCCAACACGGAGAAGATCTCTGCGAACCGGGGGGATGGATCACCCACATGGAAGGTGCGGGTGGTATCGGAGCAGTATCCGCGCATCCGGCCTCCAAAGTCGACGACCACGGCATCGCCGTCGGCAATGAGCCGGTCGCCGGCTTCGTGGTGGGGCGAGGCGCCGTTGGGCCCGGAGCCAACGATGGCGAAACCCGCCGTGTCGTGGCCCTCGTCGACGGCCAACTCGGCGATCCGCCGGGCCAGCGCCCGTTCGCTGCGCCCGGAGAAGGTCTCGTCGTCGAGAACCGCGACGACCCGATCCGCGGCCTGGGCCGCCCGGCGAAGCCATTCGATCTCGGCGGCGTCCTTGCAGCTCCGCAGCCGGGCCGTGAGCGGCGACGCAGGCTCGAAGCGGACATCGGGCGTCGCCGCCTGGAGCGCCAACAGGAAACGCGACCAGGTGTGATCCCCGATGGCGATCCGGGAGGAAGATCCCACCAGCCCGGCGACGATGGCGACGGGATCGTCGGTTTCTTCCCAGGGCAGGATCTCGAAGGCACCGCCGGGATCGGGGACCCGAGGTGCCTCGAGCCTTGGCACCACGAGCGTGGCCTCGCCGTCGGCGGGGACCACCAGCATGGTGAGCCGTTCCAACTGGGGCGCCTCGTAGCGGGTGAAGTAGGGCAGGTCGGCGCCCACCGACAGCAACAGGGTCTGCACCCCGGATCCCGCCATGACGGCACGGAGACGCCCGAGCCGCTGTCCGTACTCCGCGGAAGGAAACATCACGGCGAGGCTAGCGGGGTCCTAGCACGCCGCCGACCGAGCCTCCTTGGCGTGATACGACGATCGCACCAGCGGTCCCGACTCCACGTGGGGAAGCCCGAGGGCTTCGCCGAAGGCCTTGTACTCGGCGAACTCGTCGGGAGGGACGTAGCGGGAGACCTTGCGATGGCGAGCGGTGGGCCGGAGGTATTGCCCGATCGTCACGATGTCCACACCGATGGCCGTCAGGTCGGCCAGCGCTCCGAGCACCTCCTCGCGGGTCTCCCCCATCCCGACGATGAGCCCCGACTTGACGGCCCCGCCGTATCGCTTGGCCCGGGCCAGCAATGCCAGCGACCGCCCGTAGTTGGCGGCAGTGCGAATGTCGCGCTGCAACCGCAGCACCGTCTCGGTGTTGTGGTTGAGCACCTCGGGCCGGGCTTCCATCACCGTGCTCAAGGCCTCTCCATCACCTTTGAAGTCGGGGATCAGAACCTCGACCTCGCACCCCGGCACCCGAGCCCGAATCGCAGAGATGCTTGCGGCGAAGATCCCGGCTCCCCCGTCGGGGAGATCGTCACGGTTCACCGAGGTCAGCACCGCGTGGGTGAGTGCCATCTCGGCGACGGCCTCGGCGACCCGCTCCGGCTCCTCCCGGTCGACTTCCCCGGGACGCCCCGTCTTCACGTCGCAGAACCCGCAGGCCCGGGTGCAGGTGTCTCCGAGCAGCATGAAGGTCGCCGTTCCCGAGGCCCAGCACTCATAGATGTTGGGGCAGCCCGCCTCCTCACACACCGTGTGGAGATCGAGGCCCTCAACGAGCTGCTTGACCCCCCGGTAGCGCTCCCCGAGCTCCAGCCTGACCTTCATCCACGAAGGCTTGGGGGGTTCCCCCGGGAGCCGGCCGTTCATCGTGACCGGCACCGAAGCCCCGGCGCCGTCGAAGGCGCCGCACGCCACGAGGCGGTCGACGTCGTAGTCCACGGCCGTCCGTCCCGTACCCCGGGTGAAAGCCGCCAACTGTGTCTCACCGTCGGCGTAGCCGAAGACCTCGATGAAACGGGGGATCAGGATCTCCACCACCTCCTCGATGCTCACCCGGCGGCCGAGCAGGTCGCTCACCGAGGTCACCGAGCGGCCCTCGATACCGCACGGGATGATGTGATCGAAGAACGCCAGATCGGTCGACACGTTCAAGGCAAAGCCGTGCATGGTGACCCGCCGCGCCATCCGAACCCCGATGGCGGCCACCTTGCCCCGATCGGTCCACACGCCGGCCGCACCCGACTCGGTCCATGCCGTGATCCCGAGATCACCGAGTGCCGCCACCAGGACGCGCTCGAGCCGGCGCACGTGATCGGCGGTCGCAGGCCTCGATCCGAGGTGAACGATGGGATAGCCGACCAACTGGCCGGGGCCGTGATAGGTGACGTCGCCCCCGCGATCGACGTGGTGCAACTCGGCGCCGATCTGGGCGACTCTGCCGGCATCGATCAGCACGTTCTCCTTGTTGCCGAACCGGCCCAAGGTGTAGGTGGGGGGATGCTCGAGGAGCAGCAGGTAGTCATCGCCGCTGCGACCCGAGGCGCGGCCCTCGTGCACGGCGCGCTGGAGGTCCCACGCCTCCGAGTAGGGCATGCGCCCCAGCCAGCGAGTCCTGAGCAGGGTCACGTCAGTTCGTGTTCCCAATCCCGGGTCTCGATCGCCTCTTTGATGTGGCGGAGGAAGAGCACGGCCGTGGAACCGTCGAAAGCCCGGTGATCCCACGAGAGGCCGAGATTGCCGATGTGGTGGATGGCGATCGCATCGTTGCCGCTGGTGTCGGTGACGACCACGGGCCGCTTCGCCACCGTGTCGGTCGAGAGTATCGCCACGTTCGGCACGTTGATGACCGGCGCCGACATCAGTGAGCCGTAGGGCCCGGGGTTGGTGATCGTGAAGGTGCTGCCGGTGACGTCGTCGAGGGTGTACTCCTCGGCCCGAGCCTTGTCGGCAACCGCCCGGATCTCTCGCGCCAGTCCCCGCATCCGCAGGCCGTCGGCCCCCCGGATCGTCATCACGATCAGGCCTTCCTGGTTGAGGTCGACGGCGATGCCGAGCTCGACGCGGCCGTATTTGATCCGCTGTTGCTCCTCGGTGTGGAAGGAGCTGTTGACTACCGGGAAGGCGGCGAGGGCGTCGACCGTTGCCCTGGCAATGAACGGAAGGTAGGTGAGGGAGAATCCCTCCCGCTCCCGGAACGCTGCCTTGTGGCGTTGCCGAGCCTGCTCGAGGTTTTCGAAGTCCACTTCGACGACGGTCCACACGTGGGCGGCAGTGCTGCGGGCCTCCGCCATCTTCTCGGCGATCCGGCTGCGCAGCCGGGCGAGGTCTTCGACCCGGTCACCGGGACGGAGTCGTACCTTGCCGGGACCGACCTCAGCGGTGACTGGGGCCTGCGGGGCCGGCGCGACGGACGGTTGGGGGGCGGCGGCCACTGGCACCGGGCGCTCCGCAACGGGCGGAGCAGCCGGCGCCGGTTGAGGCACCGCCACCGGGATCGGCTCGGGTGTCGCCGGAGCGGGTTCCACCGATGCCGCGGTCTCGAGAGCCGGAGCGGCGGCCCCGGCGTCGACGTACGCCTGGACGTCCTTGCGGGTGATCCGCCCGGCCCGGCCCGTCCCCTGGACCAGGGAGAGGTCGATGCCGTGCTCTCGCGCCAACTTGCGCACCACCGGGGAGAGAAGCCCGACGTCGGTCCCCTGCGGTGCGGAGGCCGGGGGCGGGACCGGCTCGGTGACGATCTCGATCTGCGGCGCTGCAGCCACCGGAGCGGGCGCCGGGGCCACCGGCTGCGGAGCGGGGACCGGGGCCACCGGCTGCGGAGCGGGCGCCGGGGCCACCGGCTGCGGAGCGGGCGCCGGGGCCACCGGCTGCGGAGCGGGCGCCGGGGCCACCGGCTGCGGAGCGGGGGCCGGGGCCACCGGCTGCGGAGCGGGGACCGGGGCCAC
>JBFFRY010000038.1:0-17876 GCA_041572755.1 Acidimicrobiia bacterium
CTCGGCGAGCCCCAGCAGAGCCCGGGCGGCCACCAGCGTCCACAGGTCGCGGGCGAGCGCCGCCATGATCAGTGCTGCGGCTCCGCCCAGGGTTCCGCCGATGAGCAGAGCCTTGGCGTGCCCGCGGTCGGCGTAGCGCGACAACCAGACGAAGCCCACAAAAGAAGTGAGGAACGCGGCGGCCGCCACCAGGCCGAGCCCGGCGGTGGGCAGGCTGTAGGCCTCCTGAAGTTCGGCGAGGAGCGCCAGGATCACCCCGAGGCCCGTCGTGTTGGCGGTCACCGCGAGGTGGAGGATGACCTGGTCGAAGCGGCGCGCCCCACTCCCCTGGGATGGGGCTCCGCTCAGGGCGCCCCACCCATCTCACCGAGATAGGCAGCGATCTCCGGCATCCCCGTCAGCTTGTCGCGGAAGAAGTTGTTGACCACGTTGATCACCCGAGCCCGAGCCGCATCGGCGGCCACCGAGCCGGCCATCCCTTCGGTGACCACTGCGGTCCGCAGCGTCAGGAGCTGCTCGACGATCTCCTCCTCCTCGGCTCCCTCCAGGGTCCGCACCACATCCAGGATCAGGCGATCCAGCTGGGAGGTCAACGTCCCCACGGTGATCGCCGACCCGGTCTCGGAGGCTTCGTCCACGGTCCGGATCAGGGCATGCACCTGATACAGCAGCGCCGCCGGCTCATCGAACAGCTCCCGTATGTAGGCGGCCTCGGCATAACGCCCCGACAGGCGGAACACGTTGTACATCCGCTTGGCAGCCTTGCCGTAGTTGCGGGGATCCTTGGCCACGTACTTGCGCACCTCGGACTCCAGCTGCGCCACGTACTCGGCGAGTGCATCACCCGAAACGTGCTCGGCGAGCTTGGAGAACAGGGGAATGGACTCGGCCTCGAGGTAGACCTCCTGGAAGTAGGGGTCGAGGTACCCGTCGAGCGGCGTGATCGAGCCGTCCGGTGCCTCCCAGGTCACATCGAGCATGTTGGAGGCATTGGCCACCTCCCCCCGCACCGGATCGGCAACCACCCAGTCCAGCTTGCACCAACCCGGATCCAGCGCCACCTCGTCCCAACCGACCACCGCCGGATCGCCGTTGGGCGTCTCGGCGTGGATCTCGCCCGCCTCGATCTCCTCCGCCGACCAGGCGATCGGCGAGCCGGCGGGGATGGTCCTGCCCTGGCGCACCACCTCGACCGGGTAGCTGCCGAACTTGGCCTCGATGAAGCGGTAGGTGGCGCCCGATCGCGTCGCCAGCACCTTGTCCCGCATCAGCGTCGCCAACCGGCGACACGCCGCCTCCCGGGTGGGGGCATGGATGTTGACTCGTTCGAAGTAGTCGCAGTCACCCGGATAGGTCTGGATCTTCGACTGGGCGGCCGACCCGGACAGCGCCAAGGCAGTTTCGATGCCGTCGGCATCCTCGAACTCGACGAGGCGCCCCACCTCCCGGAAGTGGGCCAGATCCTCCGAACTGAAATCGAGCATCGTCACGTGGTGGCCGAAGACCCCGGTCGCCTCATCGACGGTGATGGGGGACTGCGCTCCCCGAGCCGCCGTGATGGCGGCCAGCCACTGCAGGGCATCGGCCTCGTCGAGTTCCACCCCGCGGCGGGCCGCCGAGGCGACGATACGCTCGAGTTCTGCTGCCGGAGTGTCGGTCACAGCGCTCCTTTCGATGCGCCGAGGATAAGGCGGAACAGCTCGGCCTGAAGACGGGCGTCCTCCAGGGCATGGTGGGGCAGCGAGGCGGACATTCCGAACCGGCCGGCGAGAGCGGCGAACCCGGTCTGGGACCAGTCACAGCCGGTCGCCCCCATCGCCAGCGCCTTGATGTCGAGGGCGCTGTGTCCGAAGGGGTTGCGTCCCAGATGCCGTTCGAATCCGTCGGCGATGAACATCCAGTCGAAGGGGGCGTTGAAGGCGACGAACACCGGACTGCTTGCGGCGGGCGTGTTCCGCTCCACCCACTCGGCGAACCGGGCCAGTGCCGACGAAGGCGGCTCGCCCTCGGCGGCAAGCCGCTGCAGTGACAGTCCGCTCACCGCCAGAGCCGTCTCGTCGACATCATCGGATTGGGGCTGCAGCTCGGCGTAGAAGCCGGTCTCCGGGTCGTCGACGAGGCATGCCCCGATCGCCAGCAGCGAGAAGCGCTCGGGAGTCGGTCCGGCGGTCTCGACGTCCACGGAGATGAAACACGGATCCACGGCCGCCACCGTAGCCCACCCCGCCGGGAGGCTATGCTCCGCCGACCATGCCGATCCCCGACACCCTCCGAACCGCTGCTGCTGCGCTCGATCGCTGCGACGAGGCGTTGCTCGAACTGGAGAGCAAATGCTGCGAGCCGGGGCGGAGCCCGAGCATGAAGGCTCTCGGGAGCGTGCTCGCCGAAGCCAGGTCGGGGCTGGAAGACGCCTTCGGAGACGAGGGGAGCGCCGCCATGGCGTCCCTCGAAGAGGCCGGGGCCCGGGTCGGCCGCCTCCAGGTGGGCTGCTGCGCTCCCAGCCGCCTGCCGTTCTACGCCCAGATCCTCGAGGGTCTCACCAACGCCCAGATCGACCTCAACCGGGCCCTCGGTCGCGGGCACTGAGCCGGCCCCCTATCTTCGGGAGATCATCCCGAAGGGAGCACCGATGGAATCCACCGAGCGGCTCGACATCGAGGTGCGGGGACACGTCCTCACCATGGGCCTCAATCGACCGAAGAGCTTCAACGCCTTCGACCTGCAGCTGTGGCACGACCTGGCGCAGGCCTACGCCCACCTCGATGAGGAGCCCGACCTGTGGTGCGGCCTGGTGTACGCCAACGGCAGGCACTTCACGGCGGGGCTCGATCTCCCCGACTGGGTGCCGGTGTTCTCGGCCGGCTCCTGGCCCGAGGTGCCTCCCGGGGAGCGCGACCCCGTCGCCCTGCGCCCCGAGCACCGGGTCTCCAAGCCCCTCGTGTTCGCCATCCACGGCATCTGCTACACGATCGGGATCGAACTGGCGCTGGCCGCCGACATCCGCATCTGCGGCCGGGGGGTCCGCTTCGGCCAGATCGAGGTGAAGCGGGGCATCTACGCCGTCGGGGGGGCCACGATGCGGATGGTCCAGGAGTTCGGCTACGGCAACGCCCAGCGCTATCTGCTGACCGGCGACGAGTTCGGGGCCGACGAGGCCCTCCGCATGGGCCTGGTCCAGGAGGTGGTCGACGACGACGAGGTGTTCGACGCCGGACTGGCGATGGCGGAGCGGGTGGCGGCTCAGGCACCCCTGGCGGTTCGGGCCAGCCTGGCCTCGTCCCGCAGCCACCTGCGCCACGGCCCCGACGCCGAAGCGCAGGAACTGCTCCCCCGCCTGGTTCCCCTGATGACCAGCGAGGACGTCCAGGAAGGGGTGGCCTCGTTCCTGGAGCGTCGCCAAGCCGTCTTCAAGGGACGGTGAGCCCAGCGGGCCTCTGGTTGTGATGCGGTGAGGCGTACCCTGCCCGACGATGAGCGATCGAGGGGACGTTCGGGTCGAGCGGGAGCCCACCACGATGCCGCCTCGGGGATGGGCGGCGCCGCTCGTGGTGGCCGTGCTCCTGGTTGCCGTGCTTCTCGGCCTGAGCGGCTTCCGGGGCTCAGACGCCACCGTCCCCGGCGAGGATCTGCCCGATCTCGGCCCCGACCCGCTGGAAGTAGCACGCCTCATCGTCGGTGACTTCGCCACCGCCTGGAACGAGGGCGACGTCGCCGCTCTCGACCGTCTCATCGCCGATGACTGGGACACCGTGGTGCTTCCGGGACTGGCCGATGCCCGGGTGAACCCGCGGGACGGTCGGGACGAGCTCACCGACGGGCTGGCGTTCCTGAGCGCCACGACCGCGTTCACCCTGGGGCCCTGCGACGTCGAGGCCGCACCACCGGTCTCGGCGGCAACCGCGGTGGTCCACTGTGGCGAGGCCGGATTGCGGGGCATCTACCTCGACGCCGTCGAGCGCAACATCTGGGAGGGCACCGGGACCGCCGCCGCCGAAGCAACCGGGATGACCTTCCGGCTTCGAGACCGCGAGATCATCGCCATCGAGACCGCCGTTCCCGCCTTCACCCCCCAGGCCTACTGCCTGTGGGCAGAGGAGGCCCGTCCCGACACGGCACCCGCCCTCTTCGACCTCCACTGCCACCCCCTCGCCACCGGGGCCACCGCCGCGGCTCACGGTGAACTCGCCGCCGGGTTCCTGGACGCAGCCCCGCCGCTTCCCTCGCACCGCACCGCCCGGGCCCGCCTCGCCGCCTCCTACGTGGCCCGCTTCGCCGAGCATCACAACCTGGGGAACACCGGCACCGCCGCCGGGTGGCTGTCGCCCCGGGTACGGGCCGCCGACCTCCCCGGGTTCCCCGGCGGTCCGCTCGACACCGAGCCCGCCGCGTTCCTGCCGTGGAGTGCCGCCGTGCAGACGCTCGAGGTCGGGCCGTGCACCGTGGCCGTCGACGGGGACCGCACCGTCGTGACGTGCCCCGACCTGACGGTCAGCCGTCTCGGCGCCGCACCTCTCCTGCAACCAACCCGCTTCACGCTGGAGGCCTCGCCGGCCCGCAGGCGGGTGGCCCGGGCCTCGGTGCGGATCGTGGAGGTGGAGTCCCTGGGGGAGGGACCGGCGTGGCCGGCTTCGATCTGCGACGACCTGCGGCGCTCCGACCCCGCGATGGCCGGACTGGCGTTCGCGGCGGATTGCACCCCGGTGTACACCAGGGAGGCGGGACGGGCGCTGGCGGCGGCCCTCGAGTCATGAGGGCCCGCGGTTAGGACCGGCTCGGCAATACCCTGCGGCGCCATGGAAGGCCGAGGCGACGTTCGAGTCCACAGCGAACAGGCAACGGACCTGCGGCGAAGCCGGGTGGCACCGGTCGCCGCAGCCACTCTCCTGCTGGGGGTGCTCGTGGGGGTGAGCGGATTCCGGGGTTCGGACGCCACCGCCCCCGGCGACGACCTCCCCGATCTCGGCCCCGATCCGTTGGAGACGGCCCAGCTCGTCGTGGGAGATTTCGCGGTGGCCTGGAACGACGGTGATCTCGGTGCGCTCGACCGCCTCGTCGCCGACGAATGGGGCTCGATCGTCCTCCCCGGGTTCCTCGATCCCCGCTTCGTCGGGACCCGCGACGAGTTGCGGGATGCCGTGGCGTTCCTCACTTCGGTCGCCACGCTGTCGCTGGGTCCCTGTGACTCCGAGCCGGCGCCCCCCGACGGCAACGCCACGGCACTGGTTCGTTGCGCCGAAGCCGGTTTCTCCGGCGACTACCTCGACGCGCTGCGGCTCGACTTTCGGGTCGATCCGGTGGTCCTGGCGGACTCCGAGCCGATCCCGGGGATCACCTTCGAGATCCGCGACGACCGGATCATCGACCTGGACACCCACGCCCAGGATTTCGCCCCCCAGGCCTACTGCGCCTGGGCCCAGGGCGTCGACGCCGCCCTGGCGGCCTCGCTCTTCGACCTGTACTGCTACCCGACGACGACCGGTGCCAACGGGACCGCCCACGCCGAAGCCGCCACCCGGTTCATGGCCGCCGGCGCGCCGCTCCCCTCGCCGGAGACTGTGGAGGCCCGTTACGTGGCCTCCTACGTGGACCGCTTCGTGGAGAACCTCAACCTCGGGGCCCCGTACGCCGTGCTTCGCTGGCTCTCCGGAGGGGTGGGCACCGCCGCATTGCCCGGCTACGCCGGTGCCGCCGAAGAGCCCTTCATCGCCGACTACCTGGAATGGGTCTCGATTCTGTTCGAGATCGAGACCGGGCAGTGCTCCGTCGGCTTCGAGGCCGGAAGCACGGTCGTCACCTGCCCGGATCTCACCGTGGCCGGACCTCTCCTCGAGGAGTCGCACCCCCAGCCGACCCGCTTCACCCTGGTCGACTCGGTCACCAGGGAGACCTGGGGTCAGCCCTTCGAACGGATCGTGGCGGTGGAGCGGCTCACCGAGGACCTCGTTCCGGTCGCCGAGGTGTGCCGCCGGGTGCAGCGGCTGCGACCGTCGGTGGCGGCCCAGGCGTTCACCGACGACTGCCTCCCGGTGTACAAGCGGACCGCCGCCGAAACCCTGGCGACGGTACTCGAACTCTGGAGAGACTCCCCCAACCGGCCGCCGGACCAGATCGGGCTCGACATCGGCATCGGCCTGCCGACCCCCTGAGAGCGACCCGGTGCCGAGTCCCGCCGGGGCCGATCGATCCCGTGGGTACACTCGCCGTTCCCGGAACGGCACACCCGCCTACCCCACAGGAGAAAAGGCTCATGAGAACGCGTCGTCGCTTCGGAATCGTCCTGACGCTGCTTGCCGTGGGACTGGCTTCCTGCGGGGGGGATGGGGAGAGCGACCCGGCCGGCGCCCCCCCAACGACCGGCGACGCCGTCGAGACCACGGCGCCGACGACCACCACCCCGACGGAAGCTGCACCGACGCAATCCGACCTCCCGAGTGGGGTCTCGGTGACCTATCCCTCCGACTGGACGAGCTACGGGATCGGGTTCTCCGGCAGCCTGGAGTTGAACATCCCGGGTGTCGCCAACGTGTCGCTTCGCGACGCCGCGGCTTCCGAGTACCTCTACGGTCCGATGCTGCCGGAGCAGGAGACGCTCGAGGGAGCGTTCGAGATGTTCGCGTTCGGCATGGGCACCGCCGAGATCGGCCCTGCCGCCCTCACCAGCGTCGACGGCCGGGAGATCCTGGCGGCCGACGTCGTCAACGGCGGGAACGCCGGGTTGATGGCCGTCATGGAGTTGGGCGGCTCCTTCGCCTCGGTGTACGCCGAGTCACCCACCGACGCTCTGCCGGAGGAAGCGATCGAAGCCGTCCTTCGGGTGTTGGCCTCGATGACGCCCTGAAGCCGGTCAGTCGGCGGGGACGATCGCCACGTTCCCGCCCTCGATGCTGCCGTCGGGCGAGTAGCGGAAGACGATCCCTCCGGCGTCGAGGGTCGCCGCAACGGTGACCGGGGCGCCGGCAGCGACGTCGACCACCACCTCTTCGCCTGCGGCGTCGGTGAAGGCAACGGTGGTCCGGCCCTCTTCGACCGAGAACGTGATCACCACGTCCACGGTCTCGTCGCCGTCCGTGGCGATGAGCGAGAGGTTGTTGCTGAACGAGTCTTCTTGACCCAGATTGGAGAAGCTGATGTAGCACTCGCCGAGGGCGCACCCGGTGGCCTCCTCCCTGGGGAAGGCGTCGCCTCCCCCACACCCGGCGAGCACCAGGAGCATTGCGGCGAGCAACGCTGCTGAGCGGGCTCGGCGGGTCCGGTCTCCGATCGGACTCATGTCGTCATCCCTCTGGCGGCGCCTGCCGGGCCACCCCAACGTCGTCTCCACGTGCGCCGGTCGGGGCCGCAACCTACGGCCCCGCCGCCGCGGCGACGGCGCAGGCCACCCGGATGGGGTCCTGGAACCCTTTGAACTGCATCTCACCGCGATCCTCGAAGCGGAGGCCGGTCCCCATCGCCAGACCCCGCACGACGTCCGACACCAGCACCTCGCCGGCACCGGCGGCGTCGCACAGCCGGCTGGCCAGGTTCACCGAGAGGCCGAACAGCTGGTCGGAGTCATCGATCGGTTCCCCGGCGTTGAGCCCGATCCGCACGCGGATCGCCTCCGGGCCGTCGGCGTTGATCCGGTCCTGGATGGCGAGCCCGCACCTCACGGCATCCGCCACTGAGCGGAACGAAGCCATGAACCCGTCGCCGGTGTGCTTGATCTCATGGCCGGAATGGTCTGCCAGGGCGCCCCGGACGATGTCGTTGTGGAGCCGGACCAACTCCATCACGCCCTGGTCCCCCAACGCCCCGTGCAGTTCCGTGGAGCCGACGATGTCGGTGAACATGATCGCCCGGAACGCCGGCTCGTCGATGGCCGCAGTCCCCGGCGGATCCACCCTCCTCCCGAGCATGGCCCCGACCTCATCGGGGTCGACCGGACGCACCTCACTGGGGAGATCGCCGTGGGCCCGGCGATGCACCTCGAGCGCCGTTTCCTCGTCGGGGGCATCGACGAGGCAGAAGGTGTGCTGTCGTTCGTAGTCGAACCAGTACGTCACGTAGCGGACCCCGTACGAGTCCTGGATCGCCATGTCGGCGGAATGGGCCCGGGCGATGTCCTCCGGGGTGGCGTCGCTAACGTCGTGGCGGTCCAGATAGAACGGCATCGGGAGCAAGCGTAGACGGAGCGCTTCCGAATCGGCGGGCCGCTTCGCAGAGCGAACTCCGGGAGGCCTACCCTCCTGCCCTCATGTCCTTCGAGTTCGTGTTCATGGCCGATTGCCAGCTCGGCGCCTACGCCACGTTCAGCGGCATGACCGAGGCCGACATCGCCGGCTTCGCGGAACGCGACATGCGGGTCGAGATCGTGCCCCGGGTGGAGGGCTTCGCCTGGGACGCCGACCGCTACCGCGTCGCCATCGCCGCGGCCAACGCCCTGCGACCCGACTTCGTGGTGATGGGCGGCGACATGATCGACGATCCGGCTTCCCAGGAGCAATACGACGCCCTCATGGCGATCACCTCGGGCCTCGACCCAGAGATCCCCATGCGTTGGGTTCCCGGGAATCACGACGTCGCCGAAGACACCGTGATTCCCACCGCAGGCAGCATCGCCCTCTATCGGGAAGCCTTCGGCCCCGACTATTACTCCTTCGAGCACGGCGGCGTCCGCTTCATCGTGCTCAACACGGTGGTGATCGACCACCCCGAGAGATCCGGCGATGCCCTCGCCGAGCAGATGGAGTTCCTGCGCGGCGAGATCGACGGGATCATCGAGGACGGGATCCGGGGGGTCGTGTTCGGCCACCACCCTCTGTTCACCCGGGAGCCCGACGAGGAGGAGACCTACTGGAACCTGCCGGTGGAGCGCCGCCGGGATCTCCTCGCCGAGTTCCACCGGGGAAGGATCACCCACGCCTTCGCCGGTCACTGGCACCGCAACTCGCTGGCCCGGGACGGCGACTTCGAGATGGTCACCTCGGGGCCCGTCGGCTACCCGCTCGGCGAGGACCCTTCCGGCATCAGGGTGGTGCGGGTTGAACCCGACCGGATCATCCACCACTATCACGATCTGGCCGAATTCGAGGAGAACGCCGGATGAGCAAGCCGGCGATCATCAGCGTCGACGACGACCCCCAGGTGCTGGCCGCCATCGGGCGGGACCTGCGCTCCCGCTACGGGGAGGACTACCGGGTCCTGCGCGCCTCGTCCGGCCGGGAGGCCCTCGAGGCCGTCGACGAGCTGCTGAGCCGGGGCGACCGAGTGGCGCTGTTCCTGGTGGACCAGCGCATGCCGGAGATGGAAGGCACCGACTTCCTGCTCGAGGCCCAGACCCGCTTCCCCGAAGCCAAGCGCCTGCTGCTGACCGCCTACGCCGACACCGATGCGGCCATCCAGGCGATCAACGAGGTGGGGCTCGATCACTACCTCATGAAGCCGTGGGACCCGCCCGATCAGCGGCTGTATCCGATCCTCGACGACATGCTCGAGGACTGGCAGGCCAACCTGCCGGCCCCCTTCGACGGCATCCGGGTGGCCGGCACCACCTGGTCGCCTTCCACCCACCGCCTCAAGGACTTCCTGGCCCGCAACCAGATCCCCTACCGGTTCCTCGACATCGAGCGGGACGAGGAGTCGAAGCGGCTCGCCGAGGCGGCCGGCGGAGGCACCATCCCCGTCGTCTTCGCTCCCGAGACGGAGCCTCTCGTCGACCCGGACCTTCCCACGGTCGCCGACCTCGTCGGCTTGAAGACGGAAGCGAAGAGCGACTTCTACGACGTGGTGATCATCGGCGGGGGCCCGGCCGGACTCGCCGCCGCGGTGTACGGGGCGTCGGAGGGCCTGCGCACCGCCCTCATCGAGCGGGCCGCCCCGGGGGGGCAGGCGGGCACCAGCTCCCGCATCGAGAACTACCTGGGGTTCCCCAGCGGGGTCAGCGGCGGTGACCTGGCGCGGCGAGCGGTGACCCAGGCGACCCGGTTGGGGGCCGAGCTGGTCACCGCCGTGGAGGCGACGTCGATCCGCTTGGAGGACAACGTGAAGGTGGTGGAGCTGTCCAACGGAACCGAGCTCCGCTGCCACGCCGTGCTGATCGCCAGCGGGATGACCGTCCGCAGGCTCGACGTGCCGGGCTATGAGCGATTCGAAGGGGGCGGCGTCTACTACGGGGCGGCTCCGAGCGAGGCCGCCACCTATGCGGGGGGCCACGTCTACGTGGTAGGCGGGGCCAACTCGGCCGGACAGGCGGCGATGATGTTCAGCCGCTACGTGGCCGGCGTCACGCTGGTCGTCCGGGGCTCCTCGCTGAGCCTGAAGATGTCGCAATACCTGATCGAACAGATCGCGGCCACCGACAACATCGAGGTGTTGACCGGCACCCAGGTGGTCGAGGTGGACGGTTCCAACGTGGTGGAGAAGATCACTCTGAGGAACACCACAACCGGAGAGACCGAGGAACGTCCCGCCCAGGCGATCTTCGTCTTCGTCGGAGCGGTTCCCCACTCCGGGTTCGTGGTCGACACGGTGGCCACGTCGGAGAAGGGCTTCATCCTGACGGGCCGTGACATCTTCGTGGACGGGAAGCCGCCTTCCACCTGGAGCGTCGAGCGGGACCCCTTCGTGCTCGAGACGAGCGTCCCGGGGATCTTCGCCGCCGGTGACGTGCGGGAGGGCGTGATCCGCCGGGTGGCTTCGGCCGTCGGCCAGGGTTCGATCGCCATCTCGATGATCCACCAGTACCTCGACACGGTATGACCGCCGATGCGTGACGCCCTCCGCTCGGCGGCCCTCTTCGCCGATCTCCCCGACGAGGATCTCGACTGTCTCGTCGCCGGCGCCTTCGAGGAGAAGGTGGGAGCCGGCGAGCTGCTGTTCGCCGAGGGAGACGACGGCGACCGGGCCTGCCTGATCCTCGACGGGGAGGTCGAGATCCTCAAGACGTCGGGCACTCGTGAGGTGCTGCTCGCCGTCCGCCGGGCGGGAGACGTGATCGGGGAGATGGCGCTCCTCGACGCCGCGCCCCGCATGGCGACGGTTCGCGCCCGGACGGAGAGCCGGCTGCTGTCGATCCCCAAGCAGCAGATGGATGAGCTGCTGGAGAGTTCGGTGACGGCGGCGCGGGCCCTCTTCGCCGTCCTGCTCGCCCGGTGGCGGGAGACCGAAGCCCGGCTCCGCCAATCAGAACGGATGGCCCAGATCGGCACGCTGACCGCCGGCCTGGCACACGAGATGAACAATCCGGCGGCGGCCATTGCGCGAGCGGGCGCCCAGCTCGGTGAGGCCGTCGATCGGATGGAGAAGGCGAGCGGCGCCCTCCGGGCGGCCGGCATCGATCCCGACGCCGGGCCCGTGGCGGCCCTGCTGGCACGGGCCGGCGAGCAGCCGCCACCGCTCAGCACCGTGGAGCGAAGCGACCGCGAAGCCGAGGTCGAGGATCTCCTCGACGACTCCGCGATCCCCGAGGCGTGGCGTTTGGCGCCTGATGTCGTGGCGGCCGGAGTGACGGCTGCGGAGCTGGGCCCGGTGCTCGACGCCATCACCGACGAGGCCCGAGGGACCTTCATCGAGGCCATCGCCGCCACCGCCGACGTCAGCGGACTGGTGCGAGAGGTCGAGGAGGGAGCCGGCCGGTTGTCGGCCATCGTCGGAGCCCTCAAGTCGTACTCCCACCTGGATCGGGCGGCGGTCCAGGAGGTCGACATCCATCGCGGTCTCGAGGACACGCTCACGATCCTCAAGCAGAAGCTGGAGTCGATCGAGGTGCGACGCGAGTATCGGCCGGGGGAACTGCTCGCCGAGGTCTATGCGAGCGAGCTCAATCAGGTGTGGACCAACCTGATCGACAACGCCGC
The DNA here is from genome assembly GCA_041572755.1 of Acidimicrobiia bacterium. Taxonomy (GTDB): domain Bacteria; phylum Actinomycetota; class Acidimicrobiia; order Spongiisociales; family UBA11373; genus JBFELU01. The sequence goes on from JBFFRY010000038.1 coordinate 11,835, forward strand.
CGATGCGCTGGCGGACACCGACGGCGCCATGATCACACTGCGCACCGACGGCGACGAGTCGTCGCTCACGGTGGAGGTCGAGGACAACGGTCCCGGCATCCCGCCCGACACGATCGACCGGATCTTCGACGCATTCTTCACCACGAAGGCCCCCGGGGCCGGCACGGGCCTCGGTCTGGACATCTCCCACGGCATCGTGGTGGACACCCACGGCGGCGAAATCACCGTCACCTCAGAGCCGGGACGCACGGTCTTCCGGGTCGTGGTGCCGCGCCGCCAATCCGACTGACGACGCCGGCCCGGGTCAGACGATCTCGATGGCCCCGGCCGACGCCAGGTCGCCCTTCCAGCGCTCCACGATCTCCCGCCGCTGATAGGGGCTGTTGTCCAGCCAGGCCTCGACGTCGATCGATGGGAACCGCTCCCCGATCAGCTCGGCGGTGGCCCGGGCTCGCCGCTCCATGCCCAGCTCCGACTGGGCGGCCGCCAGCACGAGCAGCGCCTCGAGGTTGTTGGGTTGGTACTCGAGCACCTCCTCGGCGATGGCGGCGGCCTGATCCAGCTTTCCACCGACGAAGAGGGAGCTCGCCTTCACGGTCGGGTACCAGGGCTTGTTGATGCCGGTGAGACGCATGGCGGTGTCGAGGAGCTCGACGGCGGCCTGCCAGTCTCCCACGTAGCGCCGCAGGCTCCCCTGGAGCCCATAGGTGACATCGCAAGTCGGCCTGATGATCTCGAGGCCGTCCAGGATCGCCAGGGCCTCATCAGGCTTGCCCTCGAGCATGAGGATCGCCGCCTCGACCGCCTGGGCCATCCCGGTCGGGTCCCCCAGCGCCGCCCCGGATGCGGCCCTGCGATGAGCGTCTTCGAGCGCCGCAGCGGGGTCCGGCACCCAGCCGTTGGCGGCCCCCAGCCACAGCGAGAAGGCCGAGAGCACGTGCCCGTAAGGCTGCTCGGGATGGGATCCGGCGACTCGCTCGAACAGATCCAGCGCTTTGGCCCACCCCTCGAGATTGCCGCTGCGCAGGTGGTACCAGCCGAGGTAGACCTGCTCGATCGCCGCCGGGTCTTCGAGTTCGGCGTAGAGGCCGGCCGGTTCACCGACGATGAGCTCGATCTCGACCGCCCGGGCGGTCTCCTCGGCGACTCTCTCTGACAGGCTGAGCATCTCGTCGACGGCCGCCATCCACTTGTGTGACTTGACGACGTTCATGGTCGTCACATCGAACAGGGTCACGAACACCCGGACCTGCTCCCCGAACTGGTGGACGCCCGACTCGAGCATGTACCGGGCGGTGTCGCCCCCATGGTCTTCCCGGGGATCGATCCCGGCGTCGACGACGTTCAGTTGAGGAACGCCCGCCAGGCGGTGCACCAGGTCCTGGCGGATCATGGCGGCGGCGCTGCGCACCCGGTCGTCGACCTCCTCGGTGTGGATCGGCAGCACCGCCAGGGTCGGTGACTCGAGGGACAGCGACCTCGGGCCGGACACCCGGCCCTCGTCGGCGGGAACACCGGCCAGCTCGTACACCTCGATGTGCTCCGGGATGTTCTTGAGGCTCTGCCGGCCGACGGGCCGGAAGCGCAGTGCCGGTTCGTCGAGGCTCCGGTACACCCTCCCCGAGACGCTGATGCCGCCGGGCTGGGCGATGGCCTGGATCCGCGCCGCGATGTTCAGAGCATCGCCGTGGTACCCACCGGCGGCGAATCCGACTTCGCCCTGATCGAGGCCCATACGGAACCGGACCCGGCGGGAGTCCGGCACGTCGGCATTGCGGGCCTCGACGGCGGTGGTGATGGCGATGGCGCACCCCACCGCGTCTTCCACTTCGTCGAAGACGGCCATGAAGCTGTCCCCCACGAAGTTGGCCACGGTGCCTCTGTGAGCCGCCACTTCGGCGTCCACCAGCCCGTGATACTCGGTCATGGCGGCCGTGGTCGCCTCGTAGTCGTCGGCCAGCAAACGGCTGTACCCAACCACGTCGGCGTTGAGGGCGATCATGTGCCCCCTGTCGGTCGACTCGTCCTTGCTCGTCACGGTGATTCCCCCTTTTGGGCCTCGGTCCAGGCTTCGGCGACGACCCGGTTGAGCGTCACCATCACCTCATCCACGACCCCGGCGAAGGTGCCGCCGAGGTTCTCCCAGTGGTCGCCACCCGGGTCGGCCAGCAGGGCGGTGAGCCTGGTTCCCTTCTCGGTGGACTCGAGGCGGTAGGTCCACAGCCAGTCTTCGATCCCCGCCACGTGATAGAGGAGGCTGAGATGGGAGAACGGCCGCCAGTCTGCGATCTGCTCGATCGTCACGTCCTCGCCGTGCATGCAGTGGTTGACGCTTCCCGCCTGAGGCCGCCCCCCGCTCACCGATATGACCTGGGTCACACCCGGCTGCCATTGCGGCCGCTTCTGCCCATCGGTGAGGTAGTCCCAGACGACCTGGGCGGGTGCCGCCGTCTCGAACGACGCCTGATAGACGGCGTCTTCGGCGGCGACGAGCACGTCGGTGGCCTCCTCCTCGGCGGCCCAGCGGACCTCCATGTCCTGCACGAAGACCTCCACCGGTCCGGTGTCATCGAACACCTCGGTGTGCGGTACCAGGTCCAGTGAGGCCGGATCCCACCCCATGACATCCATGATCGCGCGGGTGTAGACCGCGTAGCCGTGGTCGTCGACCACCTCGGCCGCCGTTCCCTTCGCCAGCCGGTGCAGGACGATGACGTCCATGCCGCTCAGCTCCTTGAATCCGGCGACTCGGCGCACCGCATACTCGCCCTCGTGGAGGAAGAACTTGAGATCGAGCGTCGGGATCCTCACGCAGGCCCGGCACGGGCACGAGGTGGCGTGGGCCACGTCCCGCAGCCGCCTCCTGAAAGCGAAGTAGGCGGAGTCGACGGTGTCCATCAGGATCGCCGGGCTCAGGGCACCGGATTCGGCGTAGGCGAAGGCGGCGTCTCCTTCGATCCTCGAGATCTCGAAGGTGGGTGTGATCACATCGACGATCGTCTCGATGAGATCCGCGATCACATCCTGGGCATGGGTGATCTCGGTGTCGCCGATGTACTGGCTGTATCCCGTGATGTCGGCGAACAGCAGGCAGCCGTGTTCGGTGGCTCCGAGTTCCAGCATCAGGGGTGACCGAGGGGCATGGCGATGGATCGCATAACGGCCGGGAGCATAGCCAGCCATCCGGGGGAATCTCGATCCGGCCCGGGAGCTCCGCACGGGGCGACCCCGGAGGTGTACTTGCCGGGTGGAGGTCCCCACCAACTGCGAGCGCTAGATCGGAGCGCCGATCGGAGCGCCTTCGAGCCGTTGAGGGGTACTTGACGCGCCGGCGGGCGATCCGCATACACTCGGCGAGCCGTGCCCGTCTTTCTCTTCACCGATCTCGAATCGAGCACGCGGCTCTGGGAGCACCATCCCGAGCCGATGACGGTGGCTCTGTCCCGGCACGACGCCATCCTGCGTGAGGCGATCGCAAAGGCCGACGGGGTGCTCGTCAAGTCGACCGGTGACGGGCTCCTCGCCGCCTTCGAGTCGGTGGGCGGCGCCGTCGCCGCCTCCCTGGAGTCGCAGCGTGGCCTGGCCGAGGAACCGTGGACCACCCCGGAGCCGCTCCGGGTTCGCATGGGGGTGCACGTCGGCGATGGGGAGCTCCGCGACGGCGACTACTACGGGCCGGCCGTCAACCGGGCGGCCCGCATCATGGCTGCAGCCCACGGTGGGCAGATCCTCCTGTCCGGCGCAGCCGCCGCCATCGTGTCGGGTTCGCTCCCCGATGGAGCCACCCTCGCCGACCTGGGTACCCACCGCCTCAAGGACCTCATCCTCTCCGAGCACCTGTTTCAGCTCTCCCATCGGGACCTCCGCTCCGACTTCCCGCCGCCCGTCACCCTCGACGCCCAGCCGAACAACCTGCCGACGCAGGTCTCAGAGTTCTTCGGCCGGGAGAGCGAGATCGCCTCGATCGAAGCCACGCTCGGCACCCCGGCGACCCGCATCATGACCCTCACCGGCCCGGGTGGGGCCGGCAAGACCCGTCTGGCGCTGCAGGTGGCGGCCGAGCGGCTCCCGGCGTTTCCCGGTGGTGTGTTCTTCGTCGATCTCGCCCCCGAGACCAGCCCCGCCGCCGCCTACGAGGCCATCCTGCGGGCGCTCGACATCCCGTCGGGGTCGGGGGGCGAGGCCCTCCAGGTGCTGATCGCTCACTTGCGCGACGCCGAGGTCCTCCTCGTTCTCGACAACTTCGAGCAGGTGACCGAGGCCGCTTCGGGTGTGGTCGATCTCGTGCAGCGCGCTCCCGGGGTCAAGGCGCTGGTCACGAGTCGCGAACCGCTGCGGGTGCGCGGCGAACGCATCTTCCCGGTACCGCCGCTGTCGCTCCCGGATCCGCGGTCCGGGGCCGACGTCGTCGCCGCCTCCGAGGCCGCCCGGCTGTTCGCCGAACGGGCCCGATCGGTTCAGCCGGATTTCGCCATCACGCCGGAGAATGCCGCGACGGTCGCCGAGATCTGCCTGCGTCTCGACGGTCTCCCCCTCGCCGTCGAACTGGCGGCGGCCCGCCTCAACGTCTTCACGCCGGCGGACCTCCTCGAGCGGCTCCGCACCCGCCTCGACATCCTGGGGGCGGGGGGCCGTGATCTCCCGGCCCGCCAGCGGACCCTGTGGGGCGCCATCGGGTGGAGCTACGAGCTCCTCGACCCTGAGGAGTGCGCCGTCTTCGAGATGATGTCGGTGTTCTCCCCGACCGATCTGGCCTCGTTGGAGGCGGTCGCCGAGGCGGCTCTCGGCGAGACGTTCATCATCGACGTGCTCGGCTCCCTCGTCGACAAGAGCCTCATCCGCTCCGAGAGCGACGGCGGCACCCAACGGTTCTCGATGCTGCACACCGTTCGCGAGTTCGCCGTGGAGCGGCTCGCCGCCGACCCGGACACCGAGGGGGCGGTGCGATCGGCCCACGCCCGCTACTTCTCGGACCTCATCGAACGCCTCGGGCGGGATCTGCGCAGCGACCGCCGGGAGGAGGCGCTCGACGCGCTGGCGGCCACGATCGGGAATCTGCGCACCGCGTGGCGGTACTGGGTCGAGGCCGCCGACCTCGAACGGATCTTCTCCCTGATCGACTCCCTGTGGGCGCTCCACGACGCCAAGGGCTGGTATCAGGCCGCCATCCAACTGGCCCAGGACGCTCTGGGGGTCCTCCTCAGCTCATCGGAGGAACGCACCGCCGAGGAGCTCACCCTCCGCACCAGCTTGGCGCGGGCCCTCATGGCTGTTCAGGGCTACACCGTCGAGGTGGAGCGGGCCTTCGCCGACGTGCTGGCTCTCGCCGACGAGGCCGGCGGCACCGAGCACCGCTTTCCCGTGGTCCGGGCGCTCGCCAGCTACCGGATGAACACCGCGGATTTCGCCCGGGCCGCCGAGCTCGGCGCCGAGCTCCTCGAGATGGCCGAATCCGAGTCCGACGACGCCATCCGCATCGACGGGCACTACGTGTTCGGTGCGGCGACCGCCTTCTCCGGGGATTTCGAGACGGGGCTGTCCCACCTGGAGCGGGCCCTCGACCTGTTCGACCCGACGCGCCACGGATCCGGCCGCTTCCGGCTCGGGGTGAACGTGGGGGTCGCCGCCGCCACGGCCCAGGGGATGCTGATGTGGATGGGGGGAAGCCTGGAGCGCGGCGTGACCCGGCTCGGGGAGGCGCTCGACACCGCCCGCCGCCTGGACCACCCCTACAGCCTCGCCTACGCCCTCTGGCACAACGGGCTGCTGAGCGTGTTCCGCATGCGCTTCGAGGATGCCGCCGCCTACGCCGCCGAACTGGCCGCCGTCGCCGAGGAACGCGACTACCTCGTCTGGTCGACTCTCGCCAAGGTCCTCGAGGGCGTTGCCCTGACCGGCATGGGCCGGACCGAAGAGGGCTTCGCCCTCACCGAGCGGGGCATGGACCTGTATCAGGGTCTCACCACCCCCCCGGTGTTCTGGCCGTCGATGCTGGCGCTGCGAGCCACGGTTCACGCCCTGTCGGGGCAGCCGGACAAGGGC
>JBFFRY010000039.1:0-17115 GCA_041572755.1 Acidimicrobiia bacterium
CTCGCGGTCGGCACCGATCTGCTCGAGCTCCCGGCCGGGAAGCTCGACGTGCCCGGGGAGGACCCCGCCGCAGCAGCGCGGCGCGAGTGCATCGAGGAGGTCGGTCTCGATCCCGGGCGGCTTCGCCTCCTCCACGGCTGCTTCACGTCACCCGGGTTCACCGACGAGTACTCGTACATCTACCTCGCCGAGGAGCTCCGCCGGACTTCGGCCGATCCCCAGGGTGCCGAGGAGCACGCCGCCGCCGTGGTCTCGCTCTCGATCAATGAGATCGGGGAGGCGCTGCGCACGGATGCCGTCCACGACGCCACCACGCTCGTGGGCCTGCAAGCGCTCATCAGGGTGGTGGCAGAGTGATCGACGACGCCGTCGCCGAGTTTCTCGCGTCGCTGCGCTCGGAGCGGGGATTGGCCGCTGCAACCGTTGCCGCCTATCGACGCGACCTGGGGCAGTACGTGGTCCATCTCGACGGGCGGCCGCCCACACCGGAACTGGCGAGCGGCTTCGTGGTTTCGCTCCACGATCGCGGCCTGGCTCCCTCGTCGATCGCCCGCAAGATCGCTGCGGTTCGCGGCTTCCATCGCTTCCTGGTCGCCGAAGATCTCGCCGAGGACGACCCCACCCGCCTCCTGGCGTCCCCGAAGCGGCCTCGGGCGCTCCCCAAGGCGCTCAGCGTGAGCGAGGTGGAAGGGCTCCTGGCGGCCCCCGACCCTCATCAGCCTCTGGGACGCCGTGACCGGGCCCTGTTGGAGTTCCTGTACGCCACCGGCGCCCGGGTCAGCGAAGCGGTGGGGCTCGACCAGATCGATCTCGACCTGGGGGAGCGGCGGGCGCTGCTGACCGGCAAAGGCGGCAAGCAGCGCATCGTCCCGATCGGGAAACCGGCGGCACGTGCCGTGGAGGCGTATCTCCCCGACAGGCTCCGGCTCCGTCGACCCGGTGCCGATCCGGGTGCCCTCTTTCTCAACACTCGTGGTGGTCGGCTGTCCCGACAAGGAGCGTTCTTCATCGTCCGCACCCAGGCCCGACGCGCCGGATTGGGCCCCCTGTCACCCCACGTCCTCCGGCACTCGGCGGCCACCCACATGGTCGAGGGAGGAGCCGACCTGAGATCCGTCCAGGAGCTGCTGGGGCACGCTAGCATCAGCACCACACAGGTCTACACGCGAGTCTCTCCGCAGCATCTCCTAAGGGTGTACGCGGACTCGCATCCCCGGAGTTGACCAGCCGTATGAGCACGCCCACCCACCCAGAGGTCCAAACCCGACTCCTCGAGGAGCGCCAGCGGCTCGTGTATCAGTTGGGCGAGCTCGGCGCCACCGAGACGGGAGAGTTGCGCAACGACGTCGACTTCGGCGACGGGTTCGCCGACGCCGCCGCCGCCACCGCCGAGCGCACCGAGGTGCTCGGTCTGGTCGAGTCGCTGAGCGCCATGGTCGACGAAGTCGACAAGGCTCTGGCCCGCATCGAGGATGGCGAGTACGGCACCTGCGTCACGTGCGGCGGGGACATCGGTGCCGCCCGCCTCGAGTTTCGCCCGGCGTCGATCTACTGCGTGTCCTGCAAGTCGGCCGAGTAGTTGATCCACGACAACACCGCCGTCGACGTTGCGCTCTTCGTCGCGATCCTCATCCCCAGCGTCATCTTCCACGAGGTCGCTCACGGATGGGTGGCCGAGCGTTTCGGCGATCCCACCGCCCGGACCGCAGGACGGATCACGCTCAACCCGATACCCCACATCGACCCGGTCGGGTCGATCATCCTGCCGACCCTCCTCGCCCTGTCCGGATCGAACGTGTTCGGCTGGGCGAAGCCGGTGCCCGTCAATGCCCGGTTCTTCCCCCGCCCCACCGAACACATGGCCATCGTCGCCCTCGCCGGTCCGGGCAGCAATCTGCTGCTGGCCGCGCTCATCGGGGTGCTGGGACCATTCACGGACACACCACAGGCCGGCATTCTCTGGTCTTCCGGGCTCGGTGTGGGGATCACCACTGCGGCGCTGTGGGGGAGGATCCTCTTCGGCGCTCTCCTGGTGAATGCGGCTCTGGCGATCTTCAACCTCTTGCCGATCCCGCCACTCGACGGCAGCCGGTTGGTGCCGCTGGTGCTGCCGGAACGGGGGCGGATCGCGTTCGAGAAGGCGGGCCAGTACGGGTTCCTGCTGTTGTTCCTGCTCCTCTTCGTCTTCGAGGGGTCGCTCGACTTCCTGGGGGATGCCATCGGCTGGCTGATGCGGGTGCTCGTCTGATGCACCGGATCCTCCACCTCGGCAGGCGCTTCTTCGAGTTCGCCCGCGCCCGGCCGCTGACCCCGGCCGAGCAAGCCGAGACCGCCGCGCTGCTCCGCCCCGAAGAAGCAACGGCATTCTGGGCCCAGGCCCCCCAGGACCAGCGTCACGCCTTCACCGCTTCCCGCCGGGCCCGTTCGATGGCACCGAACCGGGGCGACCTGGAACGGGCCGCCCTGCTGCACGACGTCGGCAAGCGCCATGCCCCCCTCCGCATCACCGGGCGCATTCTCGCTTCGCTCTGCGAACTCGCCGGATTGTCGGTCCCGGGGCGTCTCGGCCGCTATCTCGACCACTGCGCGGTCGGTGGCGACGACCTGGCGGCCCTGGGGGCCGAGCCGCTGGTGGTGGACTTCGCTCGTCACCACCATGGGGCTCGTCCCGTGGGGATCACCGAGGGTGACTGGCGGGTGTTGCTCGCCGCCGACGGCGAGGAAAAGGCCCTGTGACGCGTCGCTCTCTCAATACGATGGATCGACACATGCGCTACGAAGTCTCGACACCGGTGTTCGAGGGTCCGCTCGACCTGCTTCTGCAGCTCATCACGGCCCGGCAACTCGAGGTCACCGAGGTGAGCCTGACGGACCTCGTCGGTGAGTACCTCGCATACCTCGACCGGTATCTCGATCTCGAGATCACCTCGGAGTTCCTGGTGATCGCCGCCACTCTCATTCAGCTCAAGGCGCGCCGGTTGCTGCCCGACGACGCCGACGTCGACCTCGACGAGGAGCTGGCCCTCTCCGAGGAGCGCGACCGCCTGTTGGCTCGACTCCTGGCCTGCCTCACCTACAAGGACGTCGCGGCCGTGATGCGTCACCGGATGGAGACGACGGCAGACCTGGTGGGAAGGACGGCCGGGCCCGATCCCGACCTCACGCCGCCCCCTCCGCTGCTTCGCATCTCCACGGACTCGACCGGTCTCGCCGAGATCGCCACTCGCCTCCTCTCGCGCCGGCGGGAACCCGACCTGGACCACCTCGAATTCGACCTTCCCTCGGTGGCGCTCGCCATCGACGACGCCCGCGCCCGGGTCGCCGAGGTTCTCGAGATCGACTTCGAGGCGCTCACCGCCCACTGCAGTCGCCCGATGGAGGTGATCGCCTACTTCCTGGCGATCCTCGAACTGAGCCGATGGGGCCTGCTCTCGGCCTCTCAGGAGGAGCCTGAGGGGTCGATCGGACTGCGCCACATCCGCGAACCCGAAAGCGGGCTTGTGAGCGAGTGGACCCGATGACGGAGGACACCGCGGCATTGGAGGCCATCCTCTTCGCGGCCGAGGAGCCGGTCACCGAACGCGAGATCGCCGAGGTCCTCGAGATCCCCACCGCCGCGGTTGCCGATGCGTTGCGGGCACTGGGGGAGCGGCTGCGGGGCCGATCCAGCGGGCTCACCCTCAGAGAGGTCGCCGGTGGCTGGCGCCTCTACACGCGACCCGACCTGCGCTCCTACGTGGAGAGGTTCGCGTCCTCGGAGCGAGCCACTCGACTCTCCAAGGCCGCGCTCGAGGCACTCGCCGTCGTCGCCTACCGCCAGCCCGTCTCCCGGGCTCAGGTGTCGGAGATCCGTGGCGTCGACTCGGAGCACGCCCTCCGCACGCTGGAACGACGCGGCCTGATCGACGACGTGGGCCGGGCTCCCGGATCCGGTCAGGCGGTGCTGTTCGGCACCACCGACCTGTTTCTCGAGAAGCTGGGTCTGCGCGGTCTCGAGGACCTTCCGCCGCTCGGTGATCACGTGCCGCCCGCCGAGGTGATGGAAGCCCTGGAGCGGCCCTTCCGCCCGGAGGAGCCATCGAGCGCCTCCAGCGACTGATCGCCCATGCCGGCTTGGCTTCGCGCCGGGCCGCCGAGGAGCTCATTCGGGCCGGCAGGGTCACCGTCGACGGCAAGCCCGCACACCTTGGGCAAAAGGTCGACGTGAGCCGGGTTCACATCGAAGTCGACCGGATCCCCCTGCCGGTCAGGCCCGATCTCGTGTGGTACCTGGTGTTCAAGCCGACCGGCGTGGTGAGCACGGTGACCGATCCTCACGGTCGCCCGGCAGTGGTCGATCTCGTGCCGGCGGAGACCCGGGTGTACCCGGTCGGTCGGCTCGATGCCGATTCTGAGGGGCTCCTGATACTCACCAACGACGGCGACCTCACGGAGCTCCTCACCCACCCCCGCCACCGGGTGCCCAAGACCTATGTCGCCCGCGTGGCGGGACGCCCCACGGCCGGCGACGTGCGAAGCCTCACCGAAGGCGTGGAACTCGACGACGGTCCGGCGCAGGCGCAGTCGGCCCGGCTGCTCGACGCCCACGGCTCAGAGGCGATGGTCGAGATCGTGATGACCGAGGGGAGGAAGCGTGAGGTCCGGCGCATGTTCGATGCGATCGGCCTTCCGGTGCTTCGCCTGGTGCGAACCGCCATCGGCCCGCTGCGGGATCGCACGCTGCGCCCGGGGGAGTGGCGCCGGCTCACCGTCGAGGAGATCCGGACCTTGTACGCCGCGGCTGGGAAGATGAGGGAGTGAGCACCTTTGCGGCCCCAGGGGGCCCCTTCCATGCGGTGTGCGAGGTCCCGGGGGACAAGTCGCTGTCGCACCGCGCCCTCATCTTGGCGGGCATGGCGGCGGGCACCAGCCTGGTCGAGAATCTCGGTCCGGGGCGGGACGTCACCGCTACCGCCCGGGCTCTGGAACGCTTCGGCGTCGAACTCGCCGAAGGCACGATCCACTCTGCGGGCGTGGCCAACTGGCTTCCCGCCGCCGAGCCGCTCAACCTGGAGAATTCGGGGACCTCGCTGCGCCTCCTGTGCGGGGTCCTGGCCGGTCGACCCCACCGCACCGTCCTCGAGGGGGACGAGAGCCTCAGCAGGCGCCCCATGCGGCGCTTGGCGGATCCGCTGCAACAGCTCGGGGCCACGGTCGAGGTATCCCGGGAGGGCACGCCGCCGGTCACGGTGATCGGCGGATCGTTGCGGGGCGCCAGGATCGCCATGCCGGTGGCCTCGGCCCAGATCCGCACGGCGGTGATGCTCGCCGCCGTCCAGGCCGAGGGAACGACAGTGATCGACTCACCACCGGGCTTCCGGGATCACTCGGAGCGGTGGCTGACCGCCCTCGGACTCGGTCGATACAGAACCGCAACGGAGTACGAGGTGGGGCCCGGCCCGGTACCGCCTGCCGCCTACCGCCTTCCCGGCGACACCTCCTCGGCGGCCTTCCTGTGGGCGGCCGCGGCCTTGAGCCCCGGTTCCAGCGTGGAGACCCGCAACGTCTCGCTGAATCCGGGCCGCACCGGGTTCCTCGACATTCTGACCGGCATGGGTGCCCGGGTGGAGCGTCATGCCACCGGGATGGTGCTGGGTGATCCGACCGGTGATGTGCGCGTCACCGGAGCGGCTCTCCGGGGCACCCTCATCGCCGGGGACGCGGCCGCACGGGCCATCGACGAGCTGCCGCTCGTAGCCCTCCTGGCCATAGGAGCCGAGGGGCCGACTCGCGTCAAGGACGCCGGGGAGCTGAGGGTCAAGGAGTCGGATCGGGTTGCCTCGACGGTGGCCATGATCAGGGCACTGGGGGGCGATGCCGAGGAGTCCGAGGACGGCTTCGAGGTTGGGGGCTCCCAGCCCATCGGAGGAGGCACCGTCGACGCCGCCGGGGATCACCGGATCGCCATGGCCGGAGCGGTGGCGGCCACCGCCTCACGGTCCCCGGTCGAGGTGCTCGGCTTCGGGGCGGCCGATGTGTCGTGGCCCGGCTTCGGCGACCAACTGGAGGCGTTGTGGTCATCGCACTAGACGGTCCCGGCGGCGTCGGGAAGAGCACGGTGGCCCGTATCGTGGCGGCCCGACTCGGTGCCGCCTACCTCGACACCGGCGCCTACTACCGGGCCGCCACCCTGGCGGTCCTCCGCTCCGGGTCGGTCGAGGTTCCGGAGAGGGAGTTGCTCGGCGTGGTGACCCGCGCCGAATTCGATTTCAGGGAGGGCCGAATGTTCCTGGACGGGGAGGACGTGTCCGCCGCCATTCGCGGCCCCGACGTCACCGCGCTCGTCAGTGCGATCTCGGCCTACCCCCGGGTCAGGACGGCGATCGTGGACCTCCAGCGCGCCTGGGTGGCCCGCCACGACGGCCACGCGGTCGTGGAAGGAAGGGACATCGGCACGGTCGTCTTCCCCGACGCCGAGGTCAAGGTGTTCCTCGACGCCGACGCCGAGGCCCGGGCTCGCCGGCGGGCCGGTGACGCCGAGGCCGGAGGGCGGACGGTGGACGAGATCGTGGCCGATCTGGAGCGGCGCGATCGGGCCGACTCGACCCGGGAGGTCTCTCCGCTCCGGCCCGCCGAAGACGCCGTGGTGGTCGACACGACCCCGTATGCGGCCGAGGAGGTGGCGGCGATCGTCCTGCGCCTCATCGATCCGGCGTGATCCCGGTCAGGAGATCGAGCGCCACGGTGGCGTCCCAGCGCTGATCGTCGTCGATCGGTCCCGGCCGTCCGGGAGCGCGCGCCGCCATTCCGGCTTCGACGCACGCCTGCAAGGCGCGGATGAGGGTCCTCAGGTGAGGGGGCGGGGGGAAATACTCCGCTTCGCGGGTCACCGGGACGACTTCCACGCCGCGGCGAGGTGCGACGGCTGCGATCACCTTCGCCACCGAGGAGTCGGGTGCCGAAGCACCGGCGGTCACCCCGACGACTGCTGCCCCTTCCAGCCAGACCGGATCGATCGACTCCGGCCCATCGATCCTGTGGGCCCGCCCACCGGCCGCCTCGGCCACCCGCACCAGGGCCCGGGTGTTCGAGGAGTTCTCGCTACCCACCACCAGTACCACGTCGGCTCTGACGGCTAGCACCTCGACGGCGGCCTGGCGGTTGGTGGTGGCGTAGCAGAGGTCGCTCTTGCGGGCCGTCCACACCTCAGGGAAGTGAATCCGGGCGTCCTCGAGCACGGCACTCCATTCGTGCTGCCCCAAGGTGGTCTGCGCCACCAGGGCGACTCGCTTCGGGTCCGCCGGCTCGAACCGACTCAGTCCCCGGTCGGGGTCGACGAGCGTCACCGCCTCGGGAGCTTCGGCGATCGTTCCAACCGCCTCGTCGTGGCCCTCGTGCCCCACGTAGATGATGTCGAATCCATCCCGAGCCATCCGCTTCACTTCGTGGTGGACCTTGGTGACCAAGGGGCACACCGCGTCGATCATCACGGCGCCCCGCGCCGCGGCTGCGGCGACCACCTCGGGGGCCGACCCGTGGGCCGACAGCATGATTGGGGCCCCGGCCGGGACCTCGCCGACGTCGTCGACGAAGACGACACCCGCCGCCTCGAACGCCTCCACCACCGAGGCGTTGTGCACGATCTCGTGGTAGCAGTAGACCGGGCCGTCGAAGACCCGCACCATCCAGGTGAGCGCCTTGATCGCCATCTCCACTCCGGCACAGAAGCCGCGCGGCTCGGCGAGCAGTACCTTGTCCACCATGACCGTCATGGTAGGAAGCGGCAGCCGCCTACCCCTATGCTGGCTCCCGTGATCCCCCCGTCCCGCCCCGCGCTCCGTCGCGGCCTCTCATGAGCCGGCTCCCGATCGTCGCGATCGTGGGACGGCCCAACGTGGGGAAGTCGACGCTGGTCAATCGCATCTTGCGGCGCCGGGCCGCCGTCGTCGAAGAGAGGCCGGGCGTCACCCGAGACCGCAAGGAGTTCCGGGCCGAGTGGGCGGGGCGCAGCTTCCTGATCGTGGATACTGGCGGGTGGGCGGTCGGTGACGACTCCCTCGTTGCCGGCATCCGGCAGCAGGCCGAAGCGGCTCTCAGCGGCGCCGACGCCGTGCTGTTCGTCGCCGACGCCACGATGACGCCGGGGGACGACGACCAAGCCGTCGCCCGCCTGGTGCACCAATCGGGTGTGCCCCACTTGCTGGTCGCCAACAAGGTCGACGGACCCCGCAACGAGCCGGACGCCGCCGCACTGTGGGGATTGGGCCTCGGCGAGCCCCACCCGATCAGCGCGCTGCACGGGCGCGGCATCGGGGATCTCCTCGATGCGCTCACGGCCCTCCTCCCCGAGGGCCGCGCAGACGATCCGGCGATGGCCACATTGGCGATCCTGGGCAGACCCAACGTCGGCAAATCGACCCTCCTGAATCAACTGCTGGGGGAGGAGCGAGTCTTGGTGTCGCCCGAGCCGGGGACGACCCGCGACGCGATCGATGCCGTGGTCGACCTCGACGGCGAACCGTTCCGGGTGTTCGACACCGCCGGTATCCGCCGCGCCTCGCGGGTCGACGAAGCCACCGAGTACTACTCCGTGCTGCGGGCCAAGGAGGCTCTGACCGAGGCCGACGTCGCCCTCCTGGTGATCGATGGCACCCAGGGCGTCACTCACCAGGAGCAGCGCCTCGCCGAGGAGATCGCCAACGCGGGCGCCGGGCTCATCGTGATCCTCAACAAGTGGGATCTCACCGGCACCGAGCAGAAGGCGATCACCACCGACGGTGTCGGGGATCGACTGGCCTTCGTCGGATGGGCGCCGGTCCTTCGCATCTCCGCCCGGACGGGTGCCCGACTCCGGAGGCTGGCCCCCGCGGTGAGGACGGTGCTCGAGACGCGGCGCACCAGAGTCCCCACCCCCGAACTCAACCGCCGAATACGGGACTGGCAGGAAGCCCATCCCCCTCCGGTTCGCAAGGGACGACGGGGTCGCATTCTCTATGCGGTCCAGGCGGGAACCGAGCCACCCACGATCGTGCTGTTCGTGCGCGGCGGGGATCTGGGACCCGACTATCTGCGCTTCCTGGAGAACCGGCTGCGCGACACCTACGACTTCCTCGGCACACCGATCCGCCTGGTTGCCCGCCGCCGCCGGGCCCGTCGCTGACGACTACGATGCCGTCGACGGGCTGTGGCGCAGCTTGGCAGCGCGCTTGACTGGGGGTCAAGAGGTCGCCGGTTCAAATCCGGCCAGCCCGACCACACCTCCCGGAGTCGGGGGAAAACCTGCCCCTCCTGGTCAGGGCATCCAGTCCCGGTGCTCCTCGTACGCAGCAGCGCGGCCGACGGGGGCCGCCCTCTCGAGGTGTTCGGCGAGCCACTGCACCCACTCGAACAGCAGGTGACTTCCGAAGAGGTCCCTCGTCTCCTCGATATGGGTCAGGAGCAGGCGGTACCCGATCACGATGGGCGCGTGGAGCAAATCGTTGACGTGTGAGATCGAGATCTCGCGACGCCCCACGAGCATCCCTATGCCTTCCAGCCGGGCGAGGAACAGGTCTACGGCCTCCAGGTCGCCACGTTCGCGAAAGGCTGCGGTGCCGAGGCGGTCGGGGAGGCGCAGGACAACGTAGATCGACTGCTGGAAGTCGCTGGCCTGGAACAGGGTGACGAGTTGAACGACCGAGTCACGTTCTCTCTGTCGGCGGAACCGACGCACCTCGATCACGGCAAAGCCCAGGCCGGCCACAATGGTGAAGGTGGCTATCAGGTCGAGGGCGGTGCCGAGGGTCACGGGGTGAATCCACAGAACCAGCCGCAATACTCTGTGAAGCCCGTCAGTGCCGGATCCGCCGAAACCCAGTGCCCTCACCCGGCCAACGCCGGCCGGTTCTCCGCCCAGGGGCGGGCCTCCTCCAGTTGAGCGGCAAGCCGAAACAGCGTGGCTTCGTCGCCGAGCCTCCCCACGAACTGGCTCCCGATCGGTAGCCCCTGCGCACTCCACACCAGGGGCACCGACATCGCCGGCTGACCGGTGAGATTGAACAGCGGGGTGTTCGGCATGGGTCGGAGGATCTCGCCGGAGAGCTGCTTGATGACGGCATTCATGATGGGTGACGCCGGGACGCGCTTGACGACGTTCAGCATCGCCTGATCGGCGCCGGTGACGTCCAGGTCCCCGATCGGCCACGGCGGTTGGGCCAGCGTCGACGACAGAAAGACGTCGTAGTCGGTGAGGAACCCCGCCAGGGTGCGCCCGACCCGCCGCATCACGTCGTAGGCGGCCATCAAGTCGCCGGCGCTTCGGGTTCGGCCGACCAGTCCGACGATCCACGTCACCAGTTCCACGTCTCGGGACCGCACCTTCTCCCCGGTCAGGCGTCCGCTCTCGGCGATCTGAAAGGCGGCTTCGGCTCCGGCGAGAGTGATGAACGCGTCGAGCGTCTCGTCGACGTCGATCGGAGGGGTCGCCTCATCGACATCGTGGCCGAGCTCCCCGCACAGCGCCGCCGCCTGCTCCACCGCGGCGGCACACTCGGGATCGAGGGGCTCACGATCAAGCAGGGGCCCGGTGGTGAAGGCGATGCGCAGCCGACCGGGATCGGCGCCGACCTCTTCCGCAAAGGGCCGCTCCGGGGGGCGCGCCACCGAGGTGGCTCCGGGATCTGCACCGTGCACCGCATCGAGCAGGCGGGCGCTGTCGCGCACCGATCGTGTGATGGCATGCTGCTCGGAGAGCCCCATCCAGCCCTCGAGGTAGTCCGGGCCCCAGGTGCTGCGCCCCCGGGTCGGCTTGATACCGAAGAGCCCGCAGTGGGAAGCCGGGATCCTGATCGAGCCGCCCCCGTCATTGCCGTGGGCCATCGGCACCATTCCCGCCGCCACGGCGGCGGCGGCGCCGCCGCTCGACCCGCCGGGGGTCCGGGCCGCGTCCCACGGATTTCGGCACGGGCCGTGCAACTCCGGCTCGGTCACCGGGGCCAGCCCGAACTCAGGGGTGTTGGTCTTGCCGAGGATGATCAGGCCCGCCGCTCTGAACCGTCGCACGATCTCGTTGTCGGCTGCGGGCACATGGTTGCGGCGTGATCGCGACGACTGCGAGTAGGGGAGGCCGGCGCAGGCGGCTCCGAGATCCTTGACCAGGAAGGGAACCCCGGCGAACGAACCGTCCCCGAGATCGGCCTCCGCCTCCTCCCGGGCGCGGTCGAAGGCGCGATACACCACCGCGTTCACGGTCGGGTCGCGCTGTTCGATCCGGGCGATGGCCGCTGCCACGAGTTCCCGGGGATGGACCTCGCGATTCCGAATCAGCTCGGCCATGCCGGTGGCGTCGTGCCGTTCGTACTCGGCGAACCCGCCCATAGTGCCTCCCACGGCTCCGATTCAGCCTATCGAGCCGGATCGCGGCCCGGAACCGGCCCTCCCTTCGGCTACAGTCGGCGCCGATGGGGATCAGCGCCATCGACCACCGGCTCCGGGGACCGCACACCCCGGCCCTCGAGGCAGGAGAGACCTGATGCGCTTTAGTTCGGCATTCCTCGCCGACGCCGCCCAGGTCACCGCCGGCAAGCTCTACGTGCTCGGTGGCGCCTTCGACACGATCACCGCCAAGTCCTTCCCGGCCGTGCACCGTGCCCTCACGCTCGTGCTCATCGCCGAGGTGGGGCCCGCCGACCGAAATCGCGATCTGACCCTCACCATCCGGCTTCTCGACGAGGACGGCCGCGACACCGGGATCGAGTCCCAGGGGACCTTGCGGGTCGGCGCCCCCCTCGACATTCCCGCCGGGGCTCTGAGCCTCGTCCCGATGGTCAGTGCGTTCAGCAACATCCGCTTCGCCGCACCGGGTGGCTACCTGTTCGTGGTCGAGCACGAGGGTCGCGAGATGGTCCGCGTGCCCTTCCGGCTCCGCTCCAGCCCGTGATCCTCACCATTCCCAACCTGATCTCCGCGATCCGGATCGCCATGGTCCCGGTGTTCCTGTGGCTCCTGCTGGGTCGGGACGACCCGGCCGCTGCCGGTTGGCTCTTCATTGCAATCGGAGCCACCGATTGGGTCGACGGCTTCCTGGCCCGCCGCCTCGATCAGGTGTCCGAGTTGGGGAAGTTGCTGGACCCCGTGGCCGATCGTCTCGCCATCACGGCTGCCGTGATCGGTGGCTGGATCGCCGGTGTCCTGCCGTGGCCGGTGGCGCTGCTGCTCATCGTTCGAGAGGTGGTCGTCGCCCTCGGTGCCGCCTACCTGGCGGCCACCAGCGGTGCCAAGCTCGACGTACGGTGGGCCGGCAAAGCGGCCACCTGGGCCGTGTACGGGTCGGTCGCGTCGTTCTACCTCTACGCCGGGGTCGACCATGCCGCCTGGCTTTGGATCGCCTGGATCTATGCGATCCCCGGTCTGGCGCTCTACTACTGGGTGGCCGTGCAGTACTTCGGCGACGCCCGCAGGATCCTGGCCCGACCCCCGGAGGTATCCTCCGGGTGAAGTCGAGGAGGAGCAACAGGTGAACGTTCCCGAGGACCGTCGCTACACCGACCAGCACGAATGGGCGCTACCCGAAGATGGAGGGGTTCGGGTCGGCATCACCGATTACGCCCAGGATGCGCTGGGCGACGTGGTGTTCGTCGACCTCCTCACCGAGCCGGGGGCCGAGGTGCAAGCCGGCGACACCATCGCCGAGGTGGAATCGACCAAGTCCGTCGCCGAGGTCTATGCCCCCGTGAACGGCACGATCGTGGCCGTCAACGATGCGCTCAGCGCATCACCCGAGATCGTCAACACCTCCCCCTACGAAGCGGGATGGTTCATCGTCATCGACCCCGCCGATCCCGGGGCGCTCGAGACGCTGCTGGATGCCGCCGGGTACGGGGCGCTCATCGGCTAGCGATCATCCCCGCCGACCTCGACCGCCCCTTGAGGGTTCTTCACTACCATGACGGGGATGACCGAACCCGACGACCGCGAGTTTGGGGTCTCAGACGCCGTTGAGGCCGAACCCGAGGCTACCGACACCTTCGATCCGATCGACCACGCCCGGGTCATCAGACAGCGCGAGGCCGCCGCCGGGATCCCCGAACTGACGGGGTACGCACTGGTGGTCACTGACGGTCCCCGTCAGGGAGCTCACTGGGTCCTCAACGACGGCCCCAACGAGGCCGGTCGCAATGCGGCCGCCTTCATCGTGCTCGACGACATCACCGTCTCCCGGCACCACGCCGAGTTCATCGTTGCCCGGGGACGCCTGGAGATCCGGGATCTCGGTTCGACGAACGGCACCTACGTGAACGGAAAACGCGCCGAGCGGTCCGAACTCCATCCGGGCGACGAGGTGATCATCGGTCGATTTCACCTCGTCGTGGCATTCGGCACATGACGAAGCCGCGTTCCATCGGCGACGTCATCAATCAGCTCAAGACCGAGTTTCCGGATGTCACGGTTTCCAAGGTCCGCTTCCTGGAGAGCCAAGGCCTGATCCATCCCGCCAGGAGCAAATCGGGCTACCGGGAATTCGGGACCGACGACATCGCCCGAATCCGCTACATCCTCCAGCAGCAGCGGGACCACTTCCTTCCGCTCAAGGTGATCAAGTCGAAGCTCACCGCGTGGGAGCGCGGGGAGGAACCGACCGTCGCCGCCCCGGCCGGTGCACCCCCGGAGGCCTACTTCGCCTCGAGCGGGGTATCGATGAGCGACGAAGAGTTGGCACGCGCCGCCGGGGTGACCGGTGACGTCGTTCGACGCCTCGTCGAGGCCGGTGTCCTCGACAACCGGGCGGACGGGTTCGCCGAGGAAGACCTCGACATCGTGAGGGCGGCTCAGCGCCTTCTCGGGCACGGCTTCGAACCCCGCCACCTCCGCACGGTGCGCCTGGCCGCCAATCGGGAAAGCGACATGCTCGGCCAGCTCACCGGACCGCTCCTCCGGCATCGCAGCCCCGCCAGCCGCCAGCAGGCCGCCCAGATCCTGGCAGACTCGGCACAGGCGGTCCGTGACCTGCAGGACGCCATGCTCCGGGCTCAGCTGCGGAGCATGCTCGAGGCCTGAGATGCTGCTCACCCTCATGCTCTCCCTGGCACTGTCTCCCCAGGCCGTCAAGCCGCTCGACCTCCCGCCGCCTCCCCTCGGGGCCATCTCCTTCGCCGAGCCCCCGTCGATCGATGCCGAATCCTGGTCGTTGTTCGCCGTCGACGAAGGCGCCGAACTGTGGTCCGGCAACGGCGACCAGCGGCGGGCGATGGCGTCGGTGACCAAGGTGATGACCGCGCTCCTGGTGGCGGAACTCGCCGACCTCGCCGCCGTCGTGGAGATCTCGGCGAACGCCCAGGGAACCGGTCTCGGCTACCCCGGTCAACCGCAAGTCCTCCAGGGCGACCGATGGACGGTCGAGGAGCTACTCGACAACATCGTGGTGCAATCCGGCAACGACGCTTCGGTGGCCCTCGCCGAACACGTGGGTGGCTCCGTCGAGGACTTCGTGGCCCTCATGAACGAGCGGGCGGCCCGTCTCGGCCTGGCCGACACCAACTTCGCGAATCCCAACGGGCTCGACGCCGAAGACCACTACTCCACGGCGCGCGACCTCATTCGGCTGGGACTCGCCGCGATCGACGATCCGGTCGTGGCTCGAACCACCCGGATCAAGGCGATCACCTTCGACCCGGGAACCCGCGATCCGATCTCGGTGACCAACACCAACCGCTTGTTGGGGAGCTTTCCCGGCATCCTCGGCATCAAGACCGGGGACACCCTCGCCGCCGGCCAGGTCCTGCTCTCATACCTGGACACCGGCCACGGGGCCATGCTGGGAGTGGTCATGGGCTCGACGGGTCACATGGCCGCGACCGCCGAACTCATGGCCTATGCGCTCACCACACTCGGGGCTCGCGACCATCTCCTGGCCGGTGCGGCAGGCACCCCGCTTGCCGAATTCCTCCCCGATTGGCTGGTGACCCGCCTCGAGGCCGTCGGTCCGCTCGACGATGGTCTGTGGGCCCCCGACCGCCGCCCCACCCCTGGTCAGCTCGCGGCGATCGCCGGTCTCCGGCGACTCCTCCCGCCGGTGCTGGGAGGTGACGCATGACGCCCCTGACGGAAGTGGTCGATCGGGCGACCCTGACCGCCCGGGTCGGGGAGCTGGCCTCCCAGATCGACGAGGAATACGCCGGCAAGGAACCCGTCCTCCTCGGAGTGCTCAAGGGTGCCGTTCCCTTCCTCGCCGACCTGACCCGGCACATGACCCCCCGGCTCGACATCGACTTCCTCGGCCTCACCCGGTTCGGCGTGGAGGGTCGGGTCGGGATCGCCATGGACAGCGCCACACCGATCGCGGACCGCCACGTGATCGTGGTCGAGGACATCGTCGACACCGGCCTGACGCTCTCCTACCTGCTGGGCCTGTTGGAGACCCGCCAACCGGCTTCGCTGGAGACCGTGACGCTGATCGACAAGCGCACCCGCCGTATCGTGGACGTCCCGCTTCGCTACCGCGGATTCGAGGTGGGGGACGAGTTCCTGCTCGGCTACGGCCTCGACTGGGAGGGCCGCTACCGCAACGTGCGCAGCCTCTGGGCCATCCTCGACCTCGCCGAATTCCGGGAGAACACCGACATGCTGGGCCGGGAGGTCTTCGGGGACCCCGGTGATAGGCTGGACACATGAGCGGGAACGGCATCCCCGTCGAGCTGGTCGGCGTGCGTATCGAGCTTCCCACCAACCAGCCGATCGTCCTCCTGCGGGAGATCGGCGGGGTCCGCTTCCTGCCCATCTGGATCGGTGCCAACGAGGCGACCGCCATCGCCTTCGCCCTCGAAGGGGTCGAACCGCAGCGACCGCTGACCCACGATCTCCTTCGTCTCTCCGTGGAAGTCCTCGGTGCCGATGTGGATCGCGTCGTCGTCACAGAACTGCGCGACGGCATCTATTACGCCGATCTCGTGTTCCGCCGCAACGGGGAAGAAGTCACCGTGTCATCGCGACCGTCCGATGCAATCGCCCTGGCGGCCCGCACCCAATCACCCCTGTTCGTCGATTCGGCGGTCCTCGACGAGGCCGGGGTGGAGATCCGCGACGAGGACGACGAAGAGGAGTTGGAGCGGTTCCGCTCGTTCCTCGAGTCGGTCAACCCCGAGGACTTCGACACCACCGCCGGCTAGGCCGACCAACTCTGCCGAGTTATCCACAGCGGTTGTTGACAACTCCCCGCCGGCCCCCTAGTTTCACGTCGGTAGTTCCATGGTTCGGAATTACCCTGGTGTAAGCTCTGCGGGGAGGTGAGCGGCGCCGTGACGGACGCACAGGGCTACCGGGCGCCCCAGGTCTGCAAGATCGTGGGGATCACGTACCGGCAACTCGACTACTGGGCCAGGACCGGCCTATTGCAACCATCGATCCAGGCGGCGGCCGGGTCCGGCTCGCAGCGCCTCTACTCGTTCAGCGACATCGTCCAACTCCGTGTCGTCAAGCGGTTGCTGGACGCCGGAATGAGCCTCAAGAAGATTCGCCAGGCGATGGGGATCCTGCGAGACCAGTTGCAGAGTGAACGTCCCCTGGCCGACGTGACCCTCCTCTCCGACGGGGCGACCATCTACGCGGCTCACTCCGCCGACGAGGTCGTCGACGTCTTCCGGCGGGGCCAGGGAGTGTTCGGAATCGCGGTGGGACCGGTGCAGGCAGAGCTCGAGGGGGAGATCCACTCGTTGTTCCCGGCCGAACCAGTCGTCTCCGCAGTGGATCTGTCGGCCGGCGTGGAGGCATGACAACCACAGAGTTCGACTTCGAGACTCCGGCCGACGGCGTCGAGTTCGCCCACCACAGCGAGCTTCAGTTTGCCCGGCTCCTCGACTTCTACGCGATCGAGTGGCACTACGAGCCGCGTTCGTTCCCCATCGAGTTCGACGCCGAGGGGGAACCCACCGGCTTCTTCACCCCCGACTTCTACCTTCCCGAGGAGGATCTCTACATCGAGATCACCACGATGAACCAGAAGCTGGTCACCAAGAAGAACCGCAAGATCCGCCTGCTCGCCGAACACCACCCCGGAGTGCGCTGCAAGATCTTCTATCAGCGCGACTACCGCCACCTCCTCATCAAGTACGGTCTCGAGACCGTCGTCGACCAGGGCGAGGCACCCGCCCCGATACGTATTCC
>JBFFRY010000040.1:0-16981 GCA_041572755.1 Acidimicrobiia bacterium
GCCGCCAAATGCGAGGGTCCGCTCAACGATGTTGCGAGTGAACTTGGGATCCCAGAATTGGACTCGCTCCCAGTTGCCGATGATCGCGACGACGACGCCGATGACGACGAGGCCGGCGACGACGGCCCGCCGTGCGACGGCGTGCCGTGGCGAGGGCGAAGGAACGTCGGCGCCCGAGCCGCCCCGCCCATCGACGGGCGCGGTGACGCTGTGGATCGGATCCAACATCAGGTCCCACGAACGGATCGGGTCATCATCGGCCAGGTGGCCCGTCCCAAGGATTCCAAGCCTCGGGACTCACCGCGATGCCGATCCCTCGCCGAAACGAGCTTGCGATCCCCGGGACCGGGTGCAGTGTTGATCATGGGATGCTCGTCCACCGAGCCTAGGGTCTCGAAGCGGGAGGTGCCGGCATGAGAGTCCTACAAACCTCAGAGAGTGCCTTCGACGGCATCGAGGATTGGCCCTACGGGGCCAGGTTCCTCGATGTGGGCGGTCTGCGCATGCACTACGTCGACGAGGGACCTCGCGATTCCCCGGAGACGGTCCTCCTGCTCCACGGCGAGCCGTCGTGGTCCTACCTCTATCGCAGCATGATCCCGGTGCTCGTCGCCGCCGGAAACCGAGTGGTGGCCCCCGACCTGATCGGCTTCGGGAAGTCGGACAAGCCGGCCCGGCGACGTCACCACACCTACGCCGCCCACGTCGCCTGGACCGGCGCCCTGCTGGACGGTCTCGACCTCTCGAACATCACGCTGTTCTGTCAGGACTGGGGATCGCTCATCGGACTCCGCCTGGTCGCCGAGCACCCCGACCGGTTCGCCCGCGTGGTCGTTGGCAACGGCGGGCTACCGACCGGTGATGTGCCCATGCCGAAGGCGTTCCGCCTCTGGCAGGCGTTCGCCGGGTGGTCGCCCTGGTTCCCCATCGCCCGCATCATCGATCGAGGCACCCGGCGAGTGCTGACCCCCGGCGAGCGTCGTGCCTACGACGCCCCCTTCTCGTCATCGCGCCACAAGGCGGGGGCCCGGGCCCTGCCGGCGCTGGTTCCGACCCGCCCCGACGATCCCGGCGCGGCCGAGAATCGGACGGCGTGGCAGGTGCTCGAAGCATGGCACAAGCCGTTCCTCACGACCTTCAGCACGGGAGACCCGATCACCCGGGGCGGTGAGCGGATCCTGCAACGGCGGATCCCGGGAGCGGCCGGCCTCGATCACAGCCGAGTCCGGGGCGGCCACTTCCTCCAGGAGGACTCCGGCGTCGAACTGGCCGAGCGGATCAATGCGCTGATCGCCTCGACCTAGAGGCGATCAGCCGCCCCCCACCGCACCACTCCGAGGGCCAACGCGGCGCACACGAGCAGGCCGACCGCCAGCGGGGTCACCGTGCCGTCGTAGGCACGGTCGATGAACGACCCCAGCAGCGCCCCTCCCCCGAGCTGGGCGGTGCCGATCAATGCCGAAGCGGTGCCGGCCACCCGGCCCATCGGCTCCATGGCCAGCGCATTCAGGTTGGGGATCAGCAGGGCGTGCATGCACAGGATGAGGCCGAGCGACGACACGAAGACCCAGAACGAAGGGGTGCCGTCGGCCGCCAAGGTGAGGGCCACCAGACCTCCCGCGGCTCCGACGTAGGTGGGGAGCACCCAACCAACGATCCGTCGAGACCCGAACCTGCCCACCATCGAGGCATTGGCGAGCACTGCGATGCCCATCACCGCCGCCAGACCACCAAAGACGAGTGGGAACCGGTCGGCGAGATCGAAGACGTCGTCGACGATGAGCTCCGAGGTGGCCAGATAGGACACGAACGCGGTGAACAGCAGGGTCATCGCCGCCGTGTAGGCCATGGCCGAGCGCTGGGAAACGACCAGACGGAGCGCCCGGCGGACCCCGTCGAAACGGAGTTCGATGCGATCCGCGGGGTCGAGCGTCTCGGGCATCCGCAGCACCCACAGCGCCATCACCGCCACGTAGATCACACAGAACCAGAACACCGCCCGCCACGAGGTGAAGGAGAGAATCGCCGCACCGACGCTGGGGGCGAGCACCGGGACCAGGATGAACACCGCCATGATGAACGACATGGCCCGCGCCATCTCGTCCCCCCGATGGGTGTCGCGCACGATGGCGAGCCCGATCACTCGGGGACCGGCCGCTCCCACACCCCAGATGAAGCGGCTGAACAGCAACAAGCCGAAGCTGGGTGCCAACGCCGCCCCGGCAGCCCCGACGGCATAGAGGGCGAATCCGGCGAAGAGCATCGGCTTGCGGCCGAACCGGTCGGCAAGGGGGCCGTAGAGGAGCTGCACGCTCGCCAGACCGATCATGAAGACGGTGACCATCGCCGCCGCTTCGGGTCCGTCGGGTTCCATCCCGAACGCCGCCCGAATCTCGCCAAAGGCGGGGAGCATGAGGTCGATAGAAAGGGCGGTCAGCGCCATCGTCAGCGACAGCAGCGCCAGGAGTTCGCGCCGACCGATGCGACCGGTGCCGACCGTGCTGGGTTGAGTCATGGGCTCCGGGCGATCTCTGATCGGAGAAGCGTACTCCGACCCGGTAGTGGTCTAGCGGGTGGCGGCGAACACCCAGCAGTCGCGCGGCTCGTCGCTCACGTTGGGATGGATCGCAAAGCGGCGCAACACCCCTTCCGGCTCGAGCCCGGCCTTCACCAGCACCCGCCCCGATGCGATGTTCTCGACGTCGACGTAGGCCCACACTCGCCAGATCTCCGGCTCGGAGAGAGCCCACTCCTTGATGGCCGACACCGCCTCGGTGGCATACCCGGTGCCCCAAGCGTCCTGCGCCAGCACGTAACCCAGTTCGACCTGATGACCACGCACTCGTGCCTCGATGACACCGAGCACCCGACCCGACTCCGCCTCGGTGATGGCGTAGGGATAGGCGGAACCATCCTCCCAAGCGGTCAGGCACCGCTCGATGAACGCCACCGTGTGATCGATGTCGGGGTGAGGACGCCAGGCGAGATAACGCGTCACCTCCGGGTCCTGGGAGTAGGAGGCGAAGACCGCGTCGGCATCATCCATCGTCGGCGGACGAAGCGTCAGACGCTCGGTGATGAGTGGGACCGGTGGGCGCATCACCGTCATTTAACCCCGATCGTGGTTCAAGAAGGCGTCCGGACGGTCTGCGCCGGCGCCTATCGTGCGGTGGGCAAGGAGCTGACATGCAACGCGAACTCATCAAGCACGTGTTCGGCAGGGACGACTTCGGGGTCACCGTGACCGTGGCCGGCTGGGTCCGAACGAGGCGAGACTCGAAAGGGGGGTTCTCCTTCATCGAGGTCAACGACGGATCCTGCTTCGACAGCCTCCAGGTGATCGCCGACGGCGAGCTCCCCAACTACGAGAGCGACGTGCTCAACCTCACCATCGGCAGCGCCGCCCGGTTCACCGGTGTTCTCACCGAATCCCCCGGCGAGGGCCAGCAGGTCGAGTTGAGGGCCACCGAGGTCGAGGTCTACGGGCTCGCCGATCCCGAGTCGTACCCCCTGCAGAAGAAGCGCATCTCCTTTGAGCGGCTCCGGGAGCTCGCCCACCTCCGTCCCCGCACCAACACCATCGGCGCCGTGGCCCGGGTGCGCAACGCCCTGGCCTACGCCACCCACCGCTTCTTTCAAGAGCGCGACTTCGTCTACGTGCACACCCCCCTCATCACGGCCAGCGACGCCGAGGGGGCCGGGGCCATGTTCCGGGTCACCACCCTCGACCCGGGCGCGGCACCGAGGGGCGACGACGGCACCACGGACTACTCGGCCGACTTCTTCGGACGACCGGCCTTTCTCACGGTGTCGGGCCAACTCAACGTGGAGACCTACTGCCTCGCCCTCGATCGGGTCTACACCTTCGGACCCACCTTCCGGGCCGAGAACTCGAACACCCGGCGCCACCTCGCCGAGTTCTGGATGGTGGAACCGGAGATCGCTTTCGCCGATCTCTCCGACAACGCCGACCTGGCCGAGGATTACGTGAAGTACATGGTCCGCTACGTCCTCGACCACTGCGGCGACGACCTGGCCTTCTTCACCAAATGGGTCGACGAGGGGCTGATGGACAAGCTCACCAACGTCGTCGAGCACGAATTCGAACGGATCACGTACACCGAAGCCACCGAGATCCTGAGTCGCTCCGGCCAGGAGTTCGAGTTTCCCACGGAGTGGGGAAACGACCTTCAGTCGGAGCACGAGATCTACCTCGTCGAGGAGTTCTTCAAGAAGCCGGTCACCGTCACCGACTTCCCCTTCGACTTCAAGGCCTTCTACATGCGGCGCAACGACGACGGCAGGACGGTGGCGGCCATGGACGTGCTGGTACCGGAGATCGGTGAGATCGTCGGGGGGAGCCAGCGCGAGGAGCGTTTGGATGTGCTGGCCGACAGCATGGCGATCAAGGGCATGGATCCGGATCACTACTGGTGGTATCTGGATCTGCGCCGCTTCGGTACCGCCCCCCATGCCGGTTTCGGGCTCGGCCTGGAGCGAGTGGTCCAGTTGTGCACCGGGATGCAGAACATCCGTGAGGTGATCCCCTTCCCCCGCACTCCACGCAACGCCGACTTCTGACGTGGGCCCCGCCGACACCGCACGCCTCACCTTCGGTACCTGGGATGAAGACCAACAAGCGCATGCCGTCACCCTCTGGACCGATCCCCGGGTGACCCGCTTCATCACCACCGGGGAACCCCCGACCCGGGCCGACGCCGTGGCGCGACTGCTCGCTCAGCTGGACCTGGCGTCGGCTCACGGCGTGCAGTACTGGCCCGTCTTTCATCGTGAATCCGGGGATCTGATCGGGTGCTGCGGCCTCCGCCCCCGTGACCCCGCGACCGGGGTCTGGGAGCTGGGGGTTCACATCCGCAGCAGCCTGTGGGGACGCGGCTACGCCACCGAGGCGTGCCGGGAGGCCATCCGCTTCGCCTTCGAAGAGTTCGGGGCGACCGCCCTCTTTGCCGGCCACCACCCCGACAACACCGCGTCACAGCGCCTGCTCGAGCGGCTCGGGTTCAGCCGGACCCATGAAGAGTTCTATCCGCCCACTGGGCGCCGGCACCCCTCCTACCTGCTGAAGCCCTGACCGATCAGGAAGTCACCCGAGCACCGGCCGTCGTCGGCCATGAGGCACTTCCCCACCACCGGGTCGGTGTCCGCCGGTATCCCGAGATGCTCGAACCAGCACCGGATGCGATAGATCACACCACACTCATAGGCTTCGAGCAGCCCGGCCCGCTGCATGCCCTTGTAGGCGAAACACGCCCCGGGCTCCCACTCCCAATGGATGCGATCGCCGCCGGGCACGACCTCGAAATGCTCCGCCACTGATCCCGGCAGGAGGAGCGCCAAGGCATCCTCGAGCAGGGTGGCGATGGCCCCGGCATCGACGAGGTCCTCGGCGGAGACGCCGAGCGTGTCGAGGAGCCTCCTCACCTCGAACTCCGACATCCCCCGGATCGCCCGCCGGTTGAGCTCGTTGGCGGCTTCCACACCCAACTGATCCGCGGCTGCCAGGAACCACATTCCGTCGTGGGTGAGCCATCCCTTGCCGAGGAGATCGCGGACCTCTCGCTTCGTCACCCGATCGAGACGGTCGAAGCTCATGTCGTGAGCGTACGCGCGCCGCCGCCACCGTCGCCGACCATTCCTGGATGGCCGACGCCCCGGCCCCCGACTCAGGAGACGCTCGGATCCCCTACTCGGCTGCGCCGGCCTCGATCCAGGTGCGAAGGGTCTCGATCTCAGCGGCGGTGAGTTGCCCCGGATGCCCACCGGCTTCCTGAAGCGCCAGCACCGAGCCGGATTCCGGATCGCCGGGAACGATCCCCGGTCCACCGGGTCCACCGGCGAGGATCGCTTCATAGCCCGTCACATCGAGACCACCCATCGGGTTGCCCGAGTTGTGACAACCGGCACAGGTGGCTTCCAGCATCGGCCCGATTTCACTGGCCCAGGTCGCCTCCGCGGCGGGGACGGTCGGCTCGGTTGCCTCCGTCGTCGTATCGACGGCTCCTGCCGTGGTGCTGGTCTCTGCTTCCGCGACGGTGGTGCTGGTCTGGGCGGCGGCCATCGTCGTGGTCGTTGGGGCGGCGGTGGTGGTCGTCGCCGGCAGCTCGGCCGGCTCAATGGTGGCGATGGCCGTCTCCTCGATCGTGGCGAAGAAGTAGATCCCGACGAGCATGAGCGCAGCGAACACGCCGTAGATGGGGAAGTAGATCCGCTGTCTGCGCTTCATGGCTTCCCCGGAAACGCGGTCCGGTTCCCCGCCCGTTTCGATGGATTCGAGTTCGAGAGGGTGCTCTCGGAGCATGGTCTCCCTGGAGACGCGGCCCGTGAAGATGCTCGTGTTCCAGTGGGCAATGTGCACGTGATAGAAGTGCCACACGATGATCACGAGCGTGGCGAGCACCGCCTCGTTGCCGTGAACCGCTTTCGCCACCGGGATGAAGTCCCCCGGAAGGAGCTTCGCCGTGGCAATCGGATTCCACAGCATGAACCCGGTGAGGATCATGATCATGGTCCCCCACACCAGAGCCCAGTACTCGTACTTCTCCTGCCAGGTGAATCGGCCCTGGGTCGGCGGGTTCTCCCGTCTGTCCAGGCTGTAGCTCAGTGATTGGAGAGCCGCCTTCACATCGGTGCGGCCCGGGGTCATCTCCCGCGGAGCACGTCTGACGAAGACGCGATGCCCGGCAGCACCCAAGTGATAGGCCACGGCCAGCATCGTGACGACCGAGACCCAGCGGTGGATGACGCGGACGCCTTCGATCCCGCCGAGAGCCCTCATTATCTGCTCGGACACCCAGGCACCGGAGAACTTCTGCACCAATCCGGTGACCGCCAACGAGACGAAGGTGACGATTTGAATCCAGTGCTCGATCCGATCGGAGACCGAGAAACGCTTGTACTCGGTGGTCGCGGTACTCATGTCGCCCTCCGTTGCCGGCGCACTCGGAATCGCTTGGTCATGTCCAGGATCACGAACACCAACATGGTCCCCACGACGGTCGGGATGAAGATCCTGTAGAAGAGATTCACCAAGAACACCGCCACCGAGTGCCGCAGGGACGGCTGGTAGTGGCTCATCCACGCGGCCGGGAAGTTGGATGTCGCATCCGGATGGCATCGTTGACAGGTGGGCAGGAGGTTCTCCCGAAACACCGCGCTCTCAGGGTCGTCGGCACGGGCAATGTCGTGAACCCCATGGCAATCGATGCAGACCGGCATGTTGGTCTCTTGATCCGGCGCCAACTTCTGGAACAACACGACCGTCGTCCCGTGGAAATCGGCCACGTAGGTCTCGAAGACTTCTGTGCTGATCCCGTACCGGGTCATCAGTTCGTCGTCGTCGTGGCATTCGGCGCAGATCTGCGGCGAGAACAGGTGAAATGGTGAGTCCGAAACGCTCTCGGTCCGGTGAACACCGTGACAGTCGGTGCAGGAGGGAACGTCCGGGTTGCCGGCAAGCAACCCGGCACCGTGAACGCTCGCCTCATACCGGTCGTACACCTCCGAATGGCAATCGCGACACGCATGCGGGATTTCGACCGACGGCATACCGCCGTCGGTTATGTAGTGGGCGCCGTGGCAGTCGGTGCACACGGCAGCGTCGACGTTCCCGCCCTGCAATGCCTGGGAGTGAACCGCGTCCAGCGTCTCGGAGAATTCGACTTCGTGACACGTCGAACACACCTCGTAATGGTCGATCGTGTACTCCCGCAGGTTGGTGGCGCTCAACTCACGGTGCGGATATGCGTCGACGTCCTGGTGGCACACGGTGCACGACAGGTCACCGTGGACCGAACCCTCATAGGCGGACCGATCGACGGTGACGTCGAGGGTCTCGCCGGACTGCAGGGTCGCGGTCATGCCGGACCCGTCGTGGCAGGTGAGGCAGGATTCGTTGTCCGGTGCCTCCTGTCCGGCGGCCGGCCCAACCGGCCCGAGGGCCACAATGACCAGGGCGGCTGCCGCCGCCCCCGTCAGCCTGCCGACCACCCGGGAGACGGCGGTCTGGTGTTTCTTGCTCATGTTCGTCTCGAGTGGTTGCCGGCTGGGCGGCGGACTGCGACCGCCGCCCAGCACACTGCGCTAGCTCTTGGCACGGCCCTGAACCCGCTCCGCCCCGGCGGGCGACGACTTGGCGAGTGACACCACCTTTTGCGACCCGAGCCACACGATGGCGCCCAGGCCGAGCACGGGAAGCAGGACGACGTACATGGCGCCCAAAATGGGAGAAACGATCATCAGAAGCGGGAACGGAATTCGGAAGAACCGGACTCCCGACTCTCCCGGCAGCTCACCACCGTCCCTCTCGATCGAGACGATCTCTCGACGGGCTGGGCTGACGTAGTAACCGGCCTTGACCCACTGTGATCCTTGATAGCGCCTCATTCTCTACCTCTCTTCTTTGGTAGGGCTGGGCGCAGGGGGGTAGCTGGCACAGAGCCGACCTCCGCTTTCCGACTTCCGTGTTCTCTGGCGACCTCCTGCGTCTCTCTGTCTCTCTCCTTCTCTCTGTGCTGCGGATCGGCGATCTCACGACGACCCCACAGCGCCTTTCGGACTCCTTCAATCGGCTCGGCGATCCGGTGGTCTCCTCTCAGCGGTCTCGCGCGCATCGTCCCGCAGGCTCAAATGCCTGGGAAGAGGCGAAGGGCTCAAATCTGATGGATCACCCACCGCTGTCCAAGCAGCCGGTCATCGACGAGAATCCAAGTAACGGATTCGACCACCGGAGCAGATCAAACTGGGACGGCGCACATGAAGATCAACCGAGTCAGGGCTCCGCGCCCGGGAATGTTCCTGGGGTTGAACCCGAACACCTGGGTCGCATCCTCCGGGGATGCCGCGGTCATCATCGACCCGGGCCCGGCCATCGAGTCCCACCTCGGCGAGATCAAGGCAACCCTCGAAGGACTCTCCCCTCTCGCGGTTCTCGTCACCCATTGCCATCCAGACCACTCCGAGGCCGCCAACCGGCTCGCCGATGAGCTCCGCGTGCCCACGATGGCGTGCTGCGAGGGCCCGGGGCTCAGACCCGATCAGCTCCTCCGTGACGGGCAGCAGATCGGGGTGGGGGATGCGGTGATCGACGCCATCCACACGCCCGGCCACACTCCGGATCACTACTGCTTCAGGACGGGAGCGTCCCTCTTCTCCGGCGATCATCTCGTGGGGGGAAACATCTCCATCACCGAGAACATGACGGACTACTTCGAGTCTCTTCGCAAGCTGCAAGGGATCGGCATCAGGCGTCTCCTCCCGGGTCACGGACCCATCATGAGGAACGCAGAAACGGTCATCCAAAGGATCATCGACCATCGCGAGGAGAGAGAACGTCAGATCTTGGCCGTCATCGAGCGCGGGGTGTCATCGGTCGGCGGCATCGTCGAACGGGTGTACACCGAACTCGACCCGGCGTTCCACGGCATGGCCGCACGATCCGTCGGCGCCCACTTGAGGAAGCTCGCCCGCGAGGGCCTGGTGGAATTGCCCGAAGGCTCCAGCGACTGGCTGGCCCGGCTGCACGTGCCCGGGTCCGGTGTCGGCAGCGACGGGGACCCTGCCTGAGCGGCCCCCTGGTGACGTAGCAAGGTCCCTGGCTACTGCTTCCGACCGTGGCGAGCCCGCCGCACCGACCGGAAGACCAGCAGCGCCACGATCAAAGCCACCTCGGCCAGGACGATCACCCTGGTGGTGTCGGCCGCCGGCACCCAGGACACCTGATCGTCTTTGATCTGGAAGGCGCCCACGGGGCGGGCGGTCATTCCGAAACCACCGCCCGATCCCGATCCGACTCCCTCGCCCTCACCTTCACCGCCTCCGCCACCGCCGCGAACCGCGGCGGCCGGGATGAACGTGACGCCGTCCTTCTCGTAGGGGTCTCCGTAGACCCGTCGAACCGTGACGGCGTCCCGGGCTCCCTGCACCAGTTCGTCGACGTTCGGCACCGCGTGCTCCTTTCCGTCCCTCACACCATGCTGGTCCCTCCCGGTCGGCCGGGCCAGGCCGGAGTGCCGCAGGAAGGACCGGCCGCCATGGGCGCAAATGGTCGGTTCCTCGCCCACGCACCCGGCTTCGACTTCTCTTCTCCTCGCCGAACGACCGGGCGGGGCGTGCTAGCGACGATCCGACGGCCGCCGTCCATCCCCAGGTACGTCGAGGATGCGATCGACGAGACGGGACCCGAGCACCGCCAGCCCCTCGATACGGAGGCGGCGGTGGGCCGCCGAGTCGAACAGCAGTGACGCCCGCGAAGGCAGATCCTCGTCGCCGAGCCAATAGACGACGCCGAGATCCACCCTGGGAAGCACGGTGAACACGTATCCGGCGTCGCCGAGGTCGAAAGGGACGCCGCCGAGAGTGCGGCAAGCGCCCTCGAACCCGGCGAGATCGAGTTGCCAGCGTCGCGCCAGCCGATCGGGACCCGACCCCTGGAGCGCCTGGCTGTACATGTGGCCGTTGGGAAGCTCCCGGAAGGTCACCCAGTGCCCGGTGGGCGGGGTGTCGTCGACCGTGGCGAGATGGGCCACGACCAGACTCTGCAGGAACTCATCGACCTCGGAACCCTCCGGTCCGGTCACCGAGTAGTCGGTGGAGTCGATCTCGAAGTCCTCGAACAGCATCTTCAAGCTCAGATACCGCCCATCGAAGGTCGCTCCACTGCGCCGACAGAGATCTTCGGGTGGCTTCGTTTCGAGGCTCTCCCGCAGGGCCGCCAGTTCGGGCTGCAGCTTGCCGGCCCATACTCGGCCCGGATCGTGCTTGGGCTGGTGGTGATGCAGCATCGGCCCGCCGACTGTAGTGGGGCCGATTCCGCCCTCACTACCCCGGGGGGACCTCCGTGTTGGGGCTCCACGGTCCCTCGAGCAGCACCGCCTCGTCGTCCCCGGGCCAGGGCGGAAGTGCGGTGCAGGTGAAAGTCAGGGGCTCGTCGCCGGCACACCGATACTGGAACGCAGTGCCCAACGGAATGTCGACACACACGCCGGGTTCGAGATCGGTGATGCCCTCGGTTCCGTCCGGGGCCCTGCGCCACACCTCGCCCCGACCGGTGAGGACGAACCAGTACTCGTCGATGGTACGGAACCGGCAAGCACGCCCCACCATCCCCGGCGGCACGGTCGAATGGATCATGTTCCCGTGCGGCCCATCGATCAGAAAGCGGATGTAGGCACCCAGCGGAGAACGGCCCGTCTCGGCGCTGTCGAGGTGCGTGGTCTTCATGGTGGTCTGCCTCTCCGGTCAGCCTATGCGTCTCCGGGGGCCCGGGAGAACCAGAGTCTCATGCAGAGATGGATCCTGTTGGGTCCACCTCGACGATCGGCGACGCTGGTGGACGGCTTCCCGGACCAACCGGGCACCCGCCGTTCTCACCGGTCATGCCGGGCCCCGCCGCAACCTGCGGCTCACCCCAAGGCCCCCTCGGCCTCCACGATGAACAGCGCCAGCACCGACAGCAGGTTGAACCCGGCATGGGTGAGGAAGGGGCGTCCCAACCGACCCGTCTT
This sequence comes from Acidimicrobiia bacterium, assembly GCA_041572755.1. GTDB lineage: Bacteria > Actinomycetota > Acidimicrobiia > Spongiisociales > UBA11373 > JBFELU01. The sequence goes on from JBFFRY010000040.1 coordinate 11,523, forward strand.
GATGGCCTGGCGGGCCAACACGATGCCCACGACGTAGAGGACCGGGATCGCCAGCACGGCGTTGGGGTCGAAGAAGTGCACCGCGGCGAAGACCGCCGACGACCCGTACACCGCCCACCGCGACCCGTAGCGGCGCAAGAGAACCCGCAAGAGGATGCCTCGGAACAAGAGCTCCTCGGCCGCCGGAGCCAGCAGCCCGGCGCCCAGTACCACGAGGGCCCGATCGAGCGCACCGATGGCCTCGTCGGCGGCCGTGACGATCTCCTGCTCGGGAGCCTCGAAGTTGAGCAGTGTCACCACCAGGGCGATCACCAGAGAGAGCGCCACCTGGAGACCGGCACCGACGGCGAGCCCGGTGAGGTCCTCAGGGGCGGCGCTGAGGCCGAGTTCGCTGCGGCGGTCCGCCGAGAGGGCGGCCATCCACACGACCGCACCGATCGTCACCAACGTCTGTGTCGGGACCACCACTCTGAAGATCTCCGACGCCGACAGGTCGGGACCGAGCGCCACCTGAGCGATCCCGGCGGCCAGAAAGCCCATGGCAAACGCCAGCACTGCATGTCGGATCCGCCACAGCCGATCCTCGGGTTCGAACGGCTCGATGGGGAAGCTCACCGAACGACGACGTTCACGAGCTTCGGGGCCCGCACCACCACCCGCTCGGGCCCATCCCCGCCGGTGTACTCGCGGACCCGCTCCGAGGCCAGGGCGAGTGACTCGGCCTCATCGTCGCCGATGTCGGCATCGACCTCGATGCGATCTCGCACCTTGCCGTTGACCTGCACGATCATCGTCACCGTCTCGACCGTCACCAGGTCGGGATCCCACTCCGGCCAGGCCTCGGTGGCCAGCATGGTGTCGTGACCGGTGCGCTCCCACAGCTCGTGAGCGACGTGGGGAGCCATCGGCCCCAACATGAGGATCATCAGCTCCAGGGCTCGGGCCAGGGTCCGGGGCTCCGGGCCCTCCTCCGAGCGGGCGTAGGTCCGCAGGGTGTTCCCGAACTCCATGAGGGCGGCCACCGCCGTGTTGAAGTGGAATCGCTCGATGTCGTCGGTGACCTTCTTGAGGGTGCGGTGCGCCACCCGCAAGACCTCGGTGTCGTCGTCGCCCGGTTCCCGATCCACCGGTTGAGCATGGTCGCCGGTGGCGAGACGCCACACCCGATTCAGGAACCGTGAGGTTCCCTCCACCCCTTCGTCGGTCCACACCGCATCGTCGGTGGGCGGCCCGATGAAGAGGTGATAGAGGCGGCTGGCGTCGGCCCCGTAGCGGGCGTAGAAGTCGTCGGGGGCCACGACGTTGCCCTTCGACTTCGACATCTTGGCCCCGTCCTTGGTCAGCATCCCCTGGGTGAAGAGGCGACTGAACGGCTCGACGATGTCGAGCATGCCCAGGTCGTGGAGCACCTTCGTGAAGAACCGGGCATACATGAGGTGGAGCACGGCATGCTCGATCCCGCCGATGTACTGGTCGATCGGCAGCCAGTAGCGGGCCGGCCCTTCATCGAAAGGCGCCTCGTCGTTCCGGGCGTCGGCGTACCGCATGTAGTACCAGGAGGAGTCCACGAACGTGTCCATCGTGTCCGTCTCACGCGCCGCCGGACCACCGCACTTCGGGCACGGGGTCTCCACGAACGACGGCACTGCGGCCAGCGGCGACTGCCCCTTCGGCTGATAGTCCTCGATGTCGGGGAGCAGGACCGGAAGCTGATCCTCGGGAACGGGAACCACCCCATCGTCGGGGCAATGGACCACCGGGATCGGACAGCCCCAGTAGCGCTGCCGCGAGATCAGCCAGTCCCGCAGCCGGTACTGGACCGCCCGACGCCCCAGGCGCTCGGCCTCGAGCCATTCGATGGTCCGCGCCACGGCGTCTTCGACGCCGAGTCCGTCGAGGAAGCCGCTGTTGATCGCCGGGCCCTCCCCGACGTAGGCCTGGCCGTCGAACCCGTCGGGCGGCTGCACCGTGCGGATGATCTTCAGGCTGTGCTTCTCGGCGAACTCCCAGTCGCGCTGGTCCTGTCCCGGCACGGCCATGATCGCCCCGGTGCCGTAGGTCATCAGGACGTAGTCGGCGATGAAGATCGGCACCGGCTCGCCGTTGGCCGGGTTCACCGCATGGACGCCGATGAAGAGGCCCTCCTTCTCCTTCTCCGCGGAGAGCCGATCGATCTCGGTCCGGCGGGTGACCTCATCGATGAAGCGAAGGGTTGCCTCTTCGTATTCGGTTCCGGCGACCAGCTCGGTCACCAGCGGGTGTTCGGGTGCGAACACGGCGAACGTCATCCCGAAGATCGTGTCGGGCCGGGTGGTGTACACCGTGAAGGTGGCGCCGGGCCGCTCGGCGATCTCCATGGTGAACTCGGCACCTTCGGAGCGGCCGATCCAGTTCTCCTGCATCACCCTGACCCGCTCCGGCCACTTCCCTTTCAGGTCGTCCAGGTCGTCCAGCAGCCGCTGGGCGTAGTCGGTGATCTTGAGGAACCACTGATCGAGGTCGCGCTTCTCGACCGCGGTGCCGCACCGCTCGCAGACCCCTTCGCCCACCACCTGCTCGTTGGCCAGCACCGTCTGGCAGCTGGGACACCAGTTGACCGGGGCGTTCTTCTTGTACGCCAGGCCCTTCTCGAAGAACTTCAGGAAGAGCCACTGGGTCCAGTGGTAGTAGTCGGGAGAGTGCGCCGCCAGCTCTCGCGACCAGTCGTAGACCGCCCCCAGGCGCCGCAGCTGGGCCTTCATCGTGGCGATTCGTTCCTCGGTGAACACCCGGGGATGGATTCCGGTCTCGATGGCGGCGTTCTCGGCGGGAAGACCGAAGGAGTCCCACCCCATCGGGGCCAGGACGTTGTAGCCCCGCATGGTCCGATAGCGGGTCAGCAGGTCGGTGTAGGTGTAATTGCGGATGTGGCCCATGTGCAGATCACCGCTGGGATACGGGTACATCTGAACGTTGTAGAACTTGGGCCGGTCGTCCCGCTCGGTCACATAGAACGTGCGCTCCGCCTCCCAGCGGTCCTGCCACTTGCGCTCGATTGTGTCGTGCTCGTATGCAGCCATGAGGTCACCCGGAAGGTTGCGAAGGGTACCACCACCCTCCCCGGGCACCGCCGCGGCTCCGGCTACTCGGCGGGCCGGCTCGGGTCGGGCCCGGCCCGCTCGACGAACAGCGCCTGGGACGATCGGCCCAGGTAGCCGCGGCCGTCGAACAGCGCCGTTTCCGCCAGGCCCCGGCCGGCCGGGTCGTACCGGGATGTCGAGTCGAGGGCGAACCACTCCCCGATCGGCTCCCGCAGCAAGTGGATCACCAGATCGGTGTTGATGAAGAGGTACTCCCCGAAGGGGAGCGCCCAGCTGATGCCGTTCCCCGAGTCGGCCATGGCCGCCACCCGCTGCAGCGGGGTCGGTGCCTCGCCGGCGACCACCGGCACCCGCAGTCGGAACCACATGGCGGCCCGCCCCGGTTCGGTCACGGATCCGGCGATGAGCCGCTTGTCGAGCGCATCACCGAAGTAGTCCTGATACGGACGGAAGGAGAAGTCGCTCGCCTGGAGAGCCTCCGGTGGAGGGGGCGGCTCCGGCTGCGCATCGGGCGCCGGGGGATATTCCAGCGGCTCCCGCCGCCTGATGAGCCATATTCGAGCCCGGATCAAGGGATCGCCGTCGGTTCCGAGGACTTCGGTTCCGACGAGCCGAACCCGGCGGCCCGGCCGGATCACCCGGCTCTCGACGATGAGGGGGGCCATGGGAATGGGACGCAGGATGTCGGCTGCGAGCCGCAGAGTGGCGGCCTCCTCCCCTCCGATCACCTCGGCGGCACGGGCAATGAGGGCCGCCGCCGGACCACCGTGCTGCACCTCGGAGCCCCAGGGGCTCCTCGCCAGTTCGGTGGGAACGAAGTGCTTCCCATCACGCTCGAAGAGTGCCTCGGCCACCGGCCGATCCTATTCGTCGGAACAACCCGGTCCGGCGGCTAGGTTGAACCCGACGTGGCACACCGGTACCTGAGGGCTCTCCAGGGTGGTGGGGCCACGGTGGCAGAGGTAGGGGGCAAGGCGGCCGGTATCGATGCCCTGGTCGCCCAAGGTTTCCCTGTACCTCGGGCCGTGGCCGTCACCGTTGACGCCTACTGGGCGTTCGTCGAGGACGCCGGTCTCGCTCCGGCCCTGGCACGGCTGGCGGAACAGGCCATCCCTCCGCCTGAGAGGCTCGAGGCCGATCGCGGCGAGGTCGAGGAGCTCTTCGAATCCAAACCGCTTCCTTCCGTCGTCCGGGCGGAGATCTTGGAGGTGGCCGCCGAGCTGCTCGCCAAGGGACCCATCGCCGTTCGTTCGTCGGCCCTCGCCGAGGATCCCTCCGTCGCTTCCTTCGCCGGCCAGTACCTGTCGGTCCTCGACGTTTCGACGCCCGACGAGGCGGTGACGACAGTCCGTCGCTGCTGGGCCTCGCTGTGGGCACCGACCGTCCGGGCCTATCGGCGCCGGGAAGGCCTCGAGGATCTCGAGTTGGGGATGGGCGTGGTGCTGCAGGCGATGGTCCCTGCCGAATACGCCGGGGTGATGTTCACGAGCGATCCCGTCGGGGACCCCGAGTGCGCCCACATCGAGATGGTGCCCGGTCTCGGGGAGTCGCTCGTCTCGGGGTCGGTGACTCCCGACGTGTTCTGGGTGCGTCGCAAGGACCTGACGATCGCCGGGCACACCGGCCAGATCCCGGCGTTCCTCGAGGACCTGGCCCGGATAGGCATGCGGGTCGAACGGCGCTTCGGCGCCCCCCAGGACATCGAGTTCGCCTTCGCCGACGGGGAGATCCTGGTGCTCCAGAGCCGACCCGTCACCACCAGTCTCGGATTCGAGCCGGACGACGACGGATTCGACACGTCCCCCGACCCGCATGCGGTCTTCATATCGGCGGGGATCCAGGAGATGCTGCCGGAGGTGATCCCGCCGCTGCTGTGGAGCATCAACGCCCCAATGCTCGATGACGCGTTTCGGCGTCTCATGGCCGAACTCGACATCACCGTCGATGACGATCTCGGCCGGTTCCTCGTGCTGGGAAGGTTTCGGGGGCGGGCGGCACTCAAGCTGTCGACGCTGCGACGGGCCGCTGCTCTCGTGCCCGGCGGGAATCCCGATGACGTCGACCGCCAGTATCTCCATCGGGTCCTCACCGAGGCACCGGAGGCTGACCCGATTCCGCCTCGTCGACGCGGGGGCCGGCTCCGCACCGGGCTCGAAGCGGTCCGGATCCGGGCCCGCATGGAGCAGGAAACGACCCTGGTCACCGATGCAACCCACCTCATCCTGACCCTCGGCGTTGACCCGGCCGAACTCCCGGTGGACCGCCTGCTGACCTACTGGACCCGGATCCGCAGCATCGCTTGGCGGGCCTACGCCGCGGAGATCTCGGCGTCGGCGGGCGCCGCCGCCGGCTACCGGGCCTTCGAGTCCGCCCTGGAGC
>JBFFRY010000041.1:0-16599 GCA_041572755.1 Acidimicrobiia bacterium
ACACCCTCAACCACGACTTGAACCTCATGGTGGCCGGCGACGGGGCCATCTACGTGATCCCCCGCGACCGGCGCCGCCCCCGAGCCGCCAACAAGGGGCTGATGGGGGCCTTCGAAACCGCCGGATACTTCGTGTACTCCGAGCCGGGGATGCGAGCGGTCTTCGAGGAGGCCGACGCCGAGACAGCACGCACGGCACTCGAAGAGATCAAACCCGAGGGCTGGACCGGCTAGCGGCCGTAGCGGCCCCGGAAACGCTCGAACACCGCGGCGGTACGGCGGGCGATCCCCCGCCACCCGAAATTGCGCCGGGCAAAGCGGGCCCCGTCGATCGACAGCCGCTCCCGCAGCCGGGGATAGCGCAGCGGCATCGACAGCATCGTGGCGAACTCGGCGGGGCGCTTCGGGTCGGCGAACAGCGCCTGCGAACCGAAATCGAACACCTCCTCCAGGCCCCCGTGCACCGTCACCACACAGGGGGTGCCGCATGCCATGGCTTCCACCGCCGTCATCCCGAACGGCTCGTAACGCGACGGCAAGGCGAACACCGGAGCCGCCCGGTAGTGGTCGGCCATCGCCTCGTCGGGCACGTAACCCAACCACCTCACCTGCTCCGCCACGCCTTCCGACTCGGCGATCCCCCGCCACTTGTCCACCATCTTGCGGTCCTTGTCCGAGTTGGCCCCCACCGCCAGCTGCAGGCGGGCGTCGGAGACCGACTCCCGCAGCGCCGGCAGCGCCCTGATCAACAGGTCGTAGCCCTTGTTGGCGGCGGCCCGCCCCACCGTGTACACGTCGTGTTTGCGAAATTGGATACGGCGGCGGAGCGACTGGGTGGTCTTGCCGTCGACGGGGGTGTAACGGCGCTCGTCGATCCCCGGGGGGATCATGGCGATGTGCCGCTCCGGCACCTCGTAGTGCTCCTGGAGGTGCTCCACCTGCTGGGTGGTGGTGGCGATCACGTGCTCGGAGCGACGGAACACGAGGAACTCCCGGCGGATCCGCTCCTCGAAGCGGTAATTGCCCTCCAGCTCCTGAGGGTCGCCCTGCATGCCGTCCCGCTTCCACGATCCGAGGGAATGGGGCGTGTGGATGTGAGGGATGTCCCACTCCTCGGCGAGGTGCTGGCCGGCCCAGCCGGCGTCCCAGTAGTGGGAGTTGATCACGTCGTAGGCGATCTGGGCGTCGGCGACCGCCGCCGCCAAGTTCTGCTGGAACTCCCCCAGGTGATCGTGCATGTCCTCCTTGCGGATGAACCCCGAGCCGCCGAAGGGGATCCGCCACACCCGGAGGCCGGGGCCCATGTCGTCGAACTCGGGCTGATCCTCGAAGCGGCGGGTCACGATGTCGACCCGATACCCCATCTCGGCGAACTGCTTGGCGAGTTCCAACACGAAGACGACCTGGCCCCCGGTGTCGGGCAGCCCCAGCTCCGGCTCGGCGGCCACGTACCCGTGGGTCGACAGCATCAGGATCGAACCGGTGTGGGCCGTGGTCATCGCGGCACCCTCCTCGAAGGGACACCGTGACCATAGGCGCTCGATGCCGATTCAAAGGTTTCTCCCCCCTCACACCGCGCCGCGGTGCCAGCCCGCGAGACGAGGAGGCCATGGCGACGGCGGTCCATCACCCGGCAAATCCCCCGGCGGGTTCACCGGCGCCGAGATGGGACGGCCGGTGCGAGCGGCGTACCATCTACGGCCGACCGACCAGGGAGACACGGTGAGCAAGGAACGGGTGGCATTCATCGGGACCGGCGTGATGGGCGCCTCGATGGCCGGGCATCTCCTCGAAGCCGGCTACCCCCTGGGGGTCCACAACCGCACCAGAGGGCGGGCCGAAGCGCTCGTTGCCGCCGGTGCCGCCTGGCACGACACCCCGCAATCGGCGGCCGCCGACTCCGACATCGTGATCACCATCGTCGGGTTCCCCGTGGACGTCGAACAGGTCTACTTCGGTGAGAACGGGGTCCTCGCCGGGATCGCGGCGGGTGGCCTGGTCATCGACATGACCACCTCGTCACCGGCGCTGGCCCGCCGCATCCACGAGGAGGCCGCCGCCAAGGGCGCCGCTTCACTGGATGCGCCCGTGTCGGGCGGCGACCGCGGCGCCCGCGAAGGCACCCTGTCGATCATGGTGGGCGGCGACGCCGCGGCCTTCGCCCGGGCCCAGCCCCTCTTCGACGTCATGGGGGCCACCGTGGTGCTGCAAGGCGGCCCCGGCGCCGGTCAGCACACCAAGATGTCCAACCAGATCGCCATCGCCTCGGGGATGGTGGCCGTGTCGGAGGCCATGGCGTACGCCGAGGCCTCGGGGCTCGATCCGTTCACGGTGCTGGAGAGCATCGAGAGCGGGGCGGCCGGATCCTGGTCGCTGAGCAACCTCATGCCCCGGGCGCTGCGCGGCGACTTCGAGCCCGGCTTCTACGTGAAGCACTTCCTCAAAGACATGGCGATCGCCATCGCCTCCGCCGAGGAGTCGGGCATCGACCTTCCCGGCCTGGCGCTGGCCAAAGAGCTGTACGACAAGATCGCCGCCGACGGGGGTGAGGACCGGGGCACCCAGGTCCTCCTCCGCCTCTACACCGAAGGGAAGGTGTAGCACGGAGCCGTCCCCGGCTCCGAGCCGGGGACGGCGGCGCCATCGGTGGAGCGCCTACTCCTCGGCGGGAGCGGGCTCCTCCTCGGTGATCTCGGCCAGCAGGTCACGGGGCCGGATGCGGCGGTGCTCGGAGCCGATCCCCGAGGCCACCATCACCAGACCCGCGGCCAGGATCACCCCGGGCCACACCCATCGTGAATCCCACTCGAGGACGCCGTCGCCGGAGACGAGCACCACCAGGGCCGCCCCGATGAACAGGATCCCGAAGATGGCCGACAGCAGGTCGAAACGGTGTCGATTCATGTTCCCTCTCCTCTATCCGACCCGCGACCGGGCCACATCCACCTGCCCGAAGCCCACATCGAGGTCGAGCACGATCGTTCCCTCACCCCGGCGCTGCAGGCGCCGGTCGATGTCGATGCCGCCGTCGTCGTCGCCGAGCAGCGACACCTCGCCGAACCCCACATGGCCGGTCACGTCGAGCCCCGCGTCGGCGGGGACGATCACAGACAACCGCCCGGCACCGACACTCGCCTCGATCTCGAGGGTCTCCCCGGCCGCCAGGTCGATCCCCCGCAAGTCGAGGCGCATGTCCCCCGCCGCCAGACGGTAGGGGTCATCGACCTCGGCGGGTCCCAGCGGCCGATAGGTGGGGTCGCCGAACCCCCCGGTGAACGGGGCGGTGACCGCCACCGAAGCGACCAGGAACGGCAGCAGCGAGATCCCGAACACGATCAGCCCCCGGGAACGTCCGAACACCGACCCGATCAGCAGCCCCACCCCCACCACCAGCACCATCGCCACCGCGTAGTGCCGCAGCGCCGGCCTGGTCAGACCGCCGGCGTCGAGGACCGCCATCACCCCGATCGTGATGAACAGGGCCCCGAAGGTGAGCCGCCCCAGGATCGAGCGGCGCCGCCGGGGACGCCGCGGCGCCGGGGCGGGTGCCTCCGGGGCGACCGGTGCCTCGGTGGGAGCCGCCGGACGAACCGGCGGCTCCGGGCGGGGCGGCCGGGGCGGCGGCTCGGGGAGCCGGCCCCGATACAGCAGCACGCCCACGATCAGCAGGGCGATGCCCCAGGCCAGCCCCGCCGAGACGAACTCGGTGGCGGCGGCGATCCACACCCCAGCCGCCACGATCAGGAACACCCCCAGCCAGGCGGTGGCCCCCTTCAGGCCCCCCACCCAGCCTTCGGCGATGGAACGCTCCGCCCCCTCCTCGGGGATGAGCACCCACGCCGCCAGGTAGAGGACGGCCCCCAGCCCACCGAACACCGTGAGGATGATGAAACCGATCCGCGGCAACCACGGATCGACGTTCCAGTGCCGGGCGATCCCTGACCCCACCCCACCCAGGATCCGGTCGTCGCACAGACGAACCAGATCATGAGCTGGCTGCGGTTCCACGGTCCCCTCGGTGGTTGCGGTGTCTTTTGCCATGATGACAGCGTGCCGGATCGGCCGGAACGGCGCCATCGGGTATGCCCCTGCTCCGACCCGGAGCGACCCTGAGGGGCCGCCGGGGGTTTCCCTGATTGCCCCCTCCCCCGTGGTTCTGACACGATGGGAGCGGCATGACGACCACCGAGACCCCCGGGAGGTCCCCCACCGAGGTCCTGCGCGTGCAACGCAGCGGCACCGATCGCCTCGCCACCGGCGTCGCCGCCGGGATCGGCAACCGTCTCGGGATCGGTCCCGACTGGGTCCGGGCCGCCCTCGTCACCCTGGCTTTCGCCGGGGGGATCGGGATCATCGCCTACGGGCTCGCCTGGCTGCTGTCCCGACCGGCCGGGGAGCCGACCGAGCCCAAGACCGCCGCCCCCGCCCAGCGGCTGGGTGTCGGCCTCATGTTCCTCGGGACCCTCTTCGTGCTGCGATCGATCGGGCTGTGGTTCGGGGACGGCGTGGTGTGGCCGGCGGGGTTCGTGGCCTTCGGCGTCGCCGCCATCTGGGCGCGCCGGCCGGCGGGGCAGCGCGACCTGCTGTCCCGTCTCGGCGACCCCGACGAGCGGCCCGCCACCACCCGGTTCCTCGCCGGAGCGATCCTCATCGTGGGGGGCACCGCCCTGTTCGTGGGGTCGATCGACGTGCTCGAACGGCTCGGGGCGGTGGCGCTCGCCACCCTCATCACCGGAGCCGGGCTGCTGCTGCTGTTCGGGCCGTGGATCTGGCGGCTCGCCGGCGACCTCACCCGGGAGCGGCGGGAACGCATCCGCTCCGAGGAGCGGGCCGAGATGGCGGCTCACCTCCACGACTCGGTGCTGCAGACGCTCAGCCTCATCCAGCGCAGCAGCGAGCCCGACGAGATGTCGATGCTGGCCCGGGCCCAGGAACGGGAACTGCGCTCCTGGCTGTATGGAGCGGGTCCCGCCGGTGGCGACCGGCTCGGCGCCGCCCTCGGCGCCGCGGCGAGCCGCATCGAGGCCGATCACCGGGTCCCCATCGAAGTGGTCACCACCGGCGACGACCCCGAGATGACCGAGCCCCTGCAGGCCCTCGTCCAGGCCGCCGGCGAGGCGATGACCAACGCCGCCAAGCACTCCGGCGCCGCCCAGATCTCCGTCTACGCCGAGGCGGGCGACCAGGGAGTGGAGGTGTGGGTCAGCGATCAGGGCTCCGGATTCGACCCGGACGACATCCCCAAGGAGCGCCTCGGGATCAGGGAGTCGATCGTGGCCCGCATGGGGCGCGCCGGCGGCACCGCCGAGATCAGCAGCACCGACGAAGGCACCGAGGTGCATCTCACGATCGGAGCCAAGGCATGACGATCAGCGTGTTCATCGTCGACGATCACCGGCTGTTCCTCTCCGGGGTGCGGGCCGAGCTCGGCGAGCACTTCGACGTCGTCGGGGAGGCCTCAGACGTCGACGACGCCATCGCCGCCATCCGCAAGGCCAAGCCCGACGTGGCACTGGTCGACGTCCACATGCCCGGTGGCGGTGGCACCACCGTGGTGAGCCAGGTGCTCGACACCGATCCCGACATCAAGGTGCTGGCGCTCTCCGTGTCCGATGCCGCCGAGGACGTCATCGCCATGATCCGGGCCGGGGCCCGGGGCTACGTCACCAAGTCGATCGGTCCCGACGACCTCGCCGATGCGATCCGCCGGGTCCACGACGGGGATGCGGTGTTCTCACCGCGCCTCGCCGGGTTCGTGCTCGACGCCTTCGCCGGGGTCGTGCCCGCCCCCACCGACCCGGAACTCGATCTGCTCACCGAGCGGGAACGCGAAGTCATGCGCCAGATCGCCCGCGGCTACGCCTACAAGCAGGTGGCCCGGCGGCTCTCGATCTCCATCAAGACGGTGGAGACCCACGTGTCGTCGGTGCTGCGCAAGCTGCAACTGTCGAACCGCCACGAGCTCACCAAGTGGGCCACAGAGCGGCGCATCGTCTAGGAGGCCGCCCGGGGATCGAAGGGTGCGGCGATCGACACCCCCACCAGCGTGGCGGCCCCCACCACCACATGGGTGATCGCCGTGGTCCGGTTCATCCCCAGGATCGTCTCCGCCGACCCGGCATCCCACAGCCCGGCCGCCAGGAACACCAGCGCACCCGCCACGGTGATCGGCACCGCCCACCGCCGCCACACCAGCACCCCCGCCATCACCGCTCCCCCCAGGACCAGATGGAACAGGTTCTGCATCGGGTTGAGACGGAACATGAGCAGCGAATCCCCCACCGGGTCCACCAGATCGATGAACCCGGTGCGGCCGAAACCGAGGACCGCCACCGCCAGCGTGAAGACGCCGAACACCGTGGCCACCGTCCCCACGGCCCCGAAGGTGCCCGCCACCGGCTCGGTGCGGGGGTGGACCTCGAAACGCCGGAACACCCACACCAGGATCACCAGCACCGGCACCATGGCGGCCACCCAGGCCGGGCGCAGCGCCCACCATCGGGCGGTGCCGATCTCCGGCTGGGGGAACCCCAGCGGGTACAGCACCGAGACGGCCACGGTGATGGCGGTCACGTGCCACAGATACAGGGTGAGCGGCACCCGGTTGAGGCGGGCAACCAGGTCCCACGGGCGGCGCCGCTGCAGCCACCGGTCGAGGGCCGGGCGCGCCAGCAGCGCCAACCCCACCAGCCACAACAGCAGGAACACCAGCCCCACGCTGGGCGGGGCGGTGTTGGACACCGGTTCCCCGGGCACCTCCACCATCGACACCGGGTAGGTGCCGATCGTCACCAGCCCGATCATCCCCGCCACACCGGCAACCGCCATCGCAGCGTGGATCCGGGCCCCGAGCGACTGCAGCCTCCCATCGGCGTAGAAGAAGCCGGATTGGTGGGCCAGCAGCCACACCAGGGCGTAGTTGACGTTGCCCAGGTCGCTCACCCCCAGGCCCCGGGCCACCACGTCGACGGCGGCCACCCCGAGCCCCAGAGCCAGCGGCACCCGCCACCCGAACCGCTCGTGGAGCCGCAGCATCGCCGGGGTGAGCCCCACCGCCACCAGGTAGATGCCGAGGAACCAGAACGGCAGCGCCGCCACATCGGCGGCGCGGTGCAGCGCATCGGCCCGGCCCACATCCCCGACCTCCACGGCGACACCCACCGCAAACCAGGCGCCGATGAAGAGCACCGTGGGACCCAGCAGCCGCACCAACCGGTCCCGCAGATACGCCGGCACCGAGCGCTCTCGGAGCCGCAGGGTGGTGGCGTTGGCGAACCCACCGACGAAGAACATGAGCGGCATCACCTGGACCACCCAGGTGGCCAGCCGCAGCGCCGGGATCACCTCCAGGGCGTTGATGCCGAGGATCCGGTCGTCCTCCCAGTACACCATCATCACCGCCCAATGGCCGAGGACGACCACCAGCACGCCGAGCACCCGCAGGGCGTCGAGGAAGCGGTCGCGTTCGATCGCGCTCATCGGTCGCTGCCGGTGGGGTCCCAAGAGCAGCCCATCGACTGACCGTAGGCCCTCGTCAGCCGGATGGCCACGGCGTCCCCCGGCGACGGTCGGGTGCCCCGTCCCAATCGACGCCCCCATGGTCGGGAGAAAGAGGATGGGAACGCACCGACATGGCGGGACCCTACCCCCGAATTGCGGGCGGCGGCTCGTCCTCGTATCTTGCAGCGATTCCCCGAGGGGACTCCCCTGTGATTCGCAGTGCCGTCGTCGGAGCCACCGGCTACACCGGTGTCGAGCTGGTGGCACTGCTCGCCGTCCACCCCGAGGCGACCATAGAAACAGTGATGGGCGCCTCCAGCGCCGGGCGGCGCTGGGAGGAGCTCCACCCGGGCCGGGCCCACCTGTTCACCGGTGAGATCGAGGCCCTCGACGCCGACCGGCTGGCCGGACTCGACACCGTCTTCCTGGCCCTCCCCCACGGTGAGTCGGCCCTCGCCGCCGAGACGCTGCACGGCAAGGTCGGCACGGTCATCGACCTCTCCGGCGACCTGCGACTCGCCGACGCCGAAACCTATCGCACCTGGTACCGAAGGGAGCACCCCGCCCCCGAACTGCTCGGCCGGGCCGCCTACGGACTGCCGGAGCTGTTCGGCGAAGACCTCCCCGGCGCCGATCTGGTCTCCTGCCCGGGGTGCTACGCCACCGTCTCTCAGATCGCCGCCGCTCCTGCGCTGGCCCTCGACGGTGTCGCCGACACCGTGATGATCTCGGCGGTCTCGGGGACCTCCGGAGCCGGAAGGAAAGCCGACGTCGCCCTCAGCTTCTCCGAGGTCTACGGCGACGTCCGCCCCTACCGGGTCGGCGCCCACCAGCACACCCCCGAGATCCGACAGGGTCTGACCCGCCACTCGGGCCGGGAAGTGAGCGTCACCTTTGTGCCCCACCTGATTCCCATCGAACGCGGCATCGTCGCCACGGTGGTGCTGCCGCTCACCGGCGCCCTCGACCAGACCGACGTCCTCGACCACTATCGCCGCACCTACAAGGACGCCCCCTTCGTGCGGGTGCTCGATCCGGCGGAGCGGTTCCCTGCGGTCCGCAACGTGTCCCACACCAATCTGTGCGAAGTGGCTCCCGTGGTCGACCCGGCCGGCACCCTGGTGATCACCGCCGCCATCGACAACCTGGGGAAGGGCGCCGCCGGCCAGGCGGTGCAGGTCATGAACCGGTGCTTCGGTCTCCCCGAAACCACCGGCCTGCTGCCGGAGGGCTCATGACGGCCGAGCGCAGCCGCACCGGCGTGACCGCCCCCGAGGGCTTTCGGGCCGCCGGAGTCCACTGCGGGATCCGCAACCATCATCTCGACCTGGCCGTTGTCGTCTCCGACCACCCTGCAGCCGCGGCGGCGGTGTTCACCACCAACGCCGTCAAGGCCGCCCCCCTGCTCTACGACCGGGCCCTGCTGGAGCGGACCGGTGGCCGGGCTCGGGCAGTCGTGATCAACTCCGGGGTCGCCAACGCCTGCACCGGACGGCAGGGCGACGAGGCGGCCCACTGGATGGGCGCCGAAACGGCCCGGCATCTCGACCTGGCGGTCGACGATGTGCTGGTGGCTTCGACCGGGGTCATCGGGGAGCAACTGCCGCTCGACAAGCTCGGAGAGGGCATCACCAAGGCGGCCTCCGCCCTCTCGATCGACGGCGGACCGGAGGCCGCCAAAGCGATCCTCACCACCGACACCCGCATCAAGGAGTCGGTCCGCACCGTCGGCGGGTACACCGTGGGCGGCATGGCCAAGGGTTCGGGGATGATCCACCCCGACATGGCCACCATGCTGGCGTTCGTCACCACCGACGCCGTCGTCGAGCCCGAGGAACTCCAGGCGATGCTGCGGCGAGCCGTCGACCGCTCCTTCCACCGCATCACCGTGGACGGCGACACCTCCACCAACGACATGGTGGTGGTGCTGGCCAACGGGGCCTCGGGTGTCGCCGCCGATGAGGGATTCGAGGCGCCCCTCACCGAGGTCCTCGTCGAGTTGGCGCGGGCCATCGCCCGCGACGGTGAGGGCGCCAGCCGCCTCATCAGCGTGCGGGTCACAGGAGCCGCCACCGAGGCAGACGCCGTGACGGTGTCGAGAACCATCGCCGGTTCGCCGCTGGTGAAGACCGCCGTCTTCGGCGCCGACGCCAACTGGGGCCGGGTGGTGGCCGCCGCCGGAAGGTCGGGTGTCGCCGTCGACGGATCGGCGATGACGCTGCGTCTCGGCGGCCTCGAGGTGCTCTCCCCCGGCTACCACTCCGACTACTCCGAAGGCGAAGCCACCGAGCGCCTCAACGAGGAAGAGGTGGAGATCTGGCTCGACCTCGGCATGGGCGAGGCCGAAGCCACCACCTGGACCTGCGACCTCACCCCCCGCTACGTCGATATCAATGCGGGCTACCGAACCTGACCTCACCGAGGTAATCCTGACCCGCGCCGGCGTGGGCCCGGAGGGACCGGCTCGTCTCGAGCGACTGCGAGGCCGGGTGGTGGTGGTCAAGTACGGGGGGGCGGCCATGGTGTCGCCCGAGGGTGCCGAGGGGTTCGCCGGGGACCTGGTGCTCCTCCACCGCGCCGGGACCCGTCCCGTCCTGGTGCATGGGGGTGGACCGGAACTCACCGAGGTCATGGGCCGGATGGGCCTGGAGAGCACCTGGGTCGACGGCCACCGAGTCACCAACGCCGAAGCCGCCGAGTTGGCCGAGATGGTGTTGTCGGGGCGGGTCAACAAGAGAGTGGTGTCGCAGCTGCAACGAGCCGGAGGCCGGGCCGTCGGGCTCTCAGGCACCGACGGCGGGATGGTGCAGGTGGGGCGCCACCGGCCCAACGGAGCCGACCTCGGCTTCGTCGGCACGGTGGAAGCGGTCGACGTCTCCCTGCTCGACTCGCTCCTCGACGCCGGCTACCTCCCAGTGGTCTCCTCGACCGCCGCCGACAACGACGGCCAGCCCCACAACATCAATGCCGATGTGATGACCGGTGCTCTCGCCGCCGCGCTGCGAGCCGACGAGACGGTGTTCCTCACCGACGTGCCCGGGGTCCTCGTCGACGGCGAGCGGCACACCATCCTGTCGATCGGGGAGGTGCGTCGCCTGCTCGACGACGGCGCGGCGAGCGGCGGGATGCGCCCCAAGCTGGAGGCGGCCGTGACGGCAATCCGAGGTGGGGTGCCGGCGGTGCACCTCATCGACGGCCGGGTCCCCCACGCCCTCCTCCACGAGTTGCTCTCGGAAGAAGGAGCGGGAACCACGGTCACCGGAGACGGCTCATGACCACCCCGGAGTGGGCCGGGACCCTGGCCGGACGGGGAGCGGCGGCTCTCCAGGAGACCTACGCCCGATACCCCATCGAGCTGGTCACCGGCGAGGGGTGCCGGGTCACCGACTCCGCCGGTCGCACCTACCTCGACTTCCTGGCCGGC
Organism: Acidimicrobiia bacterium; assembly: GCA_041572755.1. Classification (GTDB taxonomy): domain Bacteria; phylum Actinomycetota; class Acidimicrobiia; order Spongiisociales; family UBA11373; genus JBFELU01. The sequence continues at coordinate 10,924 of JBFFRY010000041.1, forward strand.
ATCGCCGTTTCGGCGCTCGGACACCGGCATCCGGCGATCACCGACGCCCTCCATCGCGCCGCCGCAGGCCTCATCCACACCAGCAACCTCTATTGGACCGAGCCGATGGTGCGCCTCGCCGAACGCCTGGTGGCCGCCGCCGACATGGAGCGCGCCTTCTTCTGCAACTCGGGGGCCGAAGCCGTCGAGGCGGCACTCAAGCTGGGGCGCAAGACCAGGCCGGGGAGGAGCCGCATCATCGCCTTCGAAGGCTCCTTCCACGGCCGCACCTTTGGTGCCCTCTCGGTGACCGCCCGGGAGGCCTACCAAGAACCGTTCCGGCCTCTCCTCTCCGGCGTCGAGCTGCGGCCCTTTGGCGAGCCGGTCGCCCTCGACGACGACGTGGCGGTGGCCATCGTCGAGCCGATCCAGGGCGAAGGGGGAATGCGCCCCGCTCCACCGGGATGGCTGGCCCACCTCCGCGAGGAGTGCGATCGCACCGGGGCGCTGCTGGTGTTCGACGAGGTGCAGTCGGGGATCGGCCGCACCGGGGCCTTCTTCGCCTACCAGACCCAGGGCGTGCTCCCCGATGCGGTCACCGTCGCCAAGGCGTTGGCGGGTGGCCTGCCGATGGGAGCCATGCTGGCCCGCGGTGAGGCCGCCAAGGGTTTCGAGCCCGGCGACCATGCCTCCACGTTCGGGGGCGGGCCGCTGGTGGCCGAGGTCGCCAATGCGGTCCTCGATGCGGTGCTCGACGACGGGTTCCTGGAGTCGGTGCGGAGCGCCGGGAATCGGCTCTGCAACGGACTCGAGGAGACCGCCGGGAGAAGCCCCCACGCCACCGAGGTTCGCGGGGCCGGGTTGATGCTCGGAGTGCAGCTCGCCGCGGCACGCGCCGGGGAGCTGGTCGCGGCGCTCAACGAGGCGGGCCTGCTCACCTGCCCGGCCGGACCCGACGTGGTCCGCTTCGAACCGCCCCTCATCGTGACGGACGACGAGATCGACGAGGCGCTCCACATCGTCTCCCAGGGCCTTGCATCACTCACCACGGACCATTGAGCGCCGCCCTCAGGTGAGGCGTGAACAGCTCCGGCTCCAACAAGAACGCATCGTGGCCCTTGTCGCTGTGCACGGTGATCCGGCGATGGGCCACCCCGGCGGCCGCCAGTGCCCGGGCCATGGCGTCCTGCTCGTCGGGATAGAAGCTGACGTCGGAGTCGATGCTGAAGATCATGTAGCGCTGGTTCCGAGATCGCTCCAACACCCGCGCCGTCGGGAGCCCGGCTCCCAGCTCGAAGGCCTGCCAAGCCCTGATGATCTGCAGGTAGGTGTTGGCGTCGAACCGCCGGACGAAGGCATCACCCTGATGAGCCATGTACGACTCGAGCGGGGTCGTGGCCAGCGGACCGATCGGACCGCTGCCGTTCGCGGTCACCTCCCGACGGGCCCGGGCCTGCATGGCGTTGAGTGACACATATGTCTTGTGGCCGATCATCCGGGCCAGGGCCAGACCCCGGTCGGGTCGCTGCAACTCGTAGTCCCCGCCCCGGAAGGCCGGATCGTTGGTGATGGCGGCGATCTGCTCGAAGTTGTGGATCTCCTGGAGCGGGGTCACTTCGATCCCCGAGGCGATCGGTACGACCACGTCCACCAAGTCCGGGTACCGGGTGGCCAGGTCGAGTGCCATGAGCCCTCCGATCGAAGCCCCCACCACGGCGTGCAGGCGCCCGACACCGAGGGTTCTCAGCAACCGCACCTGGCTGTCGACGATGTCGCCAAACGACACCTGGGGAAACCGGGAGCCGTAGGGCCGGCCGGTAGCCGGATCGATCGACGACGGCCCGGTGGAGCCGTAGCACCCCCCCAGGTAGTTGACGCACACCACCGCCAGGTGATCGGTATCGAGGGCCCGGCCAGGACCGATGAAGTCGTCCCACCAGCCGACCACGCACTCGTCGGTCCAGCGGTCCTCCACCCCGGGAACCGCGGGGCTGATGCCGGCGGCGTGCTGGCTCCCGCTGAGGGCGTGGAACAGCAGCACCACGTTGTTGGCCCGCAGATCCCCGTAGACCTCGTAGGCGAGGGTCACCCGATCGAGGCGCTCTCCGTTCGAAAGCGTCAAGGGTTCCTCGGGAGTGGCCACGTCGGCGAACCGGGTGGCAACGGTGCCCACGCCGTCTCCGACGCGAGGCACCGTCGCCGACGACGGAGTGCTCGTCATGTCGCCTCCAGGCCCCGGGCAAGGTCGGCGAGGATATCGTCGAGTGTCTCAAGGCCCACCGAGATGCGGATCATCTCGTCGCCCACTCCGGCAGCCACCCGATCGGCGGCCGTCAGTTGCTGGTGGGTGGTGCTCGCCGGGTGGATCACAAGGGTCTTGGCGTCACCGACGTTGGCGAGATGGCTGGCCAGCCTCACGTTCTCGATGAACGCCACGCCGGCATCGAACCCCCCATTGATCCCGAACGTGAACACCGAACCCGGACCCTCCGGCAGATAGCGGCGGGCTCGGTCGGTCCACGGGTTGTGATCGAAGATCGGATAGTTGACCCACGCCACTTCCGGTCGATCGGCCAGGAACTCCGCGACCTGCCGGGCGTTCTCGACGTGCCGCTCCATCCGCAAACTGAGGGTCTCCAGCCCCTGCAGAAGCAGAAAGGCATTGAACGGCGACAGTGGAGCCCCGACGTCGCGCATCAGCTCGGCCCGGGCGCGCGCCAGGAATGCCAGCTCACCAAACGTCTCCCAGAAGCGGAGACCGTGGTACGCCAATGACGGCTCGGTCAGCAACGGGAACCTGCCGTTGTCGTAGGGGAACCGGCCACCATCCACGATGGCCCCGGCGATCACCGTGCCGTGTCCCCCGATGAACTTGGTGGCCGAGTGAACCACCACATCGGCGCCGTGTTCGATGGGCCGGCACAGGTAGGGGGTGGCGAACGTGTTGTCGACCACCAGCGGCAGACCGTGCTCGTGAGCGATCCCGGCGATCGTCTCGAGATCGAGGACGTCCGCCTTGGGATTCCCGATCGTCTCCCCATACAGCAGCCGAGTGTTGGTTCCGATGGCCGCCCGGATGGCATCGTGATCTTCGAAGTCCACGAACCGGACCTCGATCCCGATGCGACGGAGGGTGACATCGAACTGGGTGAAGGTCCCGCCGTAGAGAGACCGGGAGGCGACGATGCCGTCGCCCGCTTGGCACAGGGTCAGAAGGGCGATCAGTTGGGCAGCCTGGCCGGACGCCGTTGCCAGGGCACCGACGCCCCCCTCCAGCGAGGCGAGCCGCTCCTCGAACACGGCGGTCGTCGGGTTGCTGATCCTGGTGTAGATGTTCCCGGCGGTCTGGAGAGCGAAGAGATCGGCGGCGTGCTGCGGGTCGTCGAACACATACGACGTCGTCGCATAGATGGGAACCGCCCGGGCCCCGGTCGCGACGTCGGGCTGTTGCCCCGCATGGATCGCTCGGGTGTCGAATCCGGGCTCGGTCGGTGCTGCCGTGATCTTCGTGGCGACGTCGTGGGTTGCAGTACTGGTCATGTTCATTCCTTTCAGACTTCTCGGCGCCGGTGAGGCTCCCGGGCGGTAGGCGCCGGTTCAGGACACGGCCACCCGGGAGCACGGCATCGCCATGCCCGGTACGGCCGACATCCCACAGGGGTGTCTGAGAGGGGTGAACGCTTTCGGCACCGGTCTCCTCCTTCGTCTCGATGCGCTCAAGAGCACCTCGAGCGGGAGACCCGCCTTCGGTCACTCATCGATCAGGCATTGGCACCGCACGTCGTGCGCCGGTTGCCGCGGCTTCACAGGGCCTGTCCCTCCACCGCTCTGGATGAGCGCATTTGCGTGGCCGGGAGTAAAGCAGTGACGCCGAGGAGCGTCAAGCGTCGACGACGGTCACCGCCACCCGGTGGGCAGAGTTGTTGCCGTACCCCCAGCGGTTCCAGATCGGATCGAGGGGCTGGGAGTCGCCGGCGGCGTCGGTCGCTCGCGCCATCAGGAGGTGGGTTCCCGCTCCGGCCTCCCACTCGAAGACCCACGGCGTCGCCCCGTGGGGGCCGATCGGCTCGCCGAGACCCGCCTCGCCCCAGGTGGCCCCACCGTCGGTGCTCACCTCCACGCCGATGATGTCGCCGGCCCCCGACCATGCCGACCCGGCGACCTCCACCAGCCCGACGACCAGCACCTCGCCGTCGGCGGGTCGGGCGATCACCGAACGGACCCGGATCGCCGAGACCGGAGTGCCGTCGGGGACGCCGGTCTCGCCCTCGTAGACGTAGCGCTCGAACTGATAGAACCCCCGAAAGGGCTCGGTGATGAACTCGACGTCGGTGAGCCACTTCACCGAGGCCATCCCGTACCACCCGGGCACCACCAGGCGCACCGGGGCCCCGTGGGGCGCGGTGAGCGGCTCGCCGCCCATCTCCCAGGCCAGGATCGGGCCGGGGGCCAGGGCCACATCGAGGGGGAGGCTCCGCTCGTAGGACTCGGTGCGGTCCGCGGCGACGAGACCTCGATCGGCGCCCCGGAACAGCACCTCGACGGCCTCGGGCCGAGCGCCCACCTCGGCGAGCACCGCCGCCAGGGGCACCCCGGTGAAGCCGGTGGTGCCGGCCGCCCCCACCCGCCACGGGGTGCCCGGCGGATCGGGCTTCATGGTGCTGCGCCCGTTCCCGGCGCACTCCAGCACCATCGTCACCCGGTCGGGAGCCATGCCCTCGAGATCGGCCAGCGTGAGCGAGGTCGGCCGCTCCACCGCCCCCGAGACGGTGAGCCGCCAGACGTCGGCATCGACCTCCGGGATCGCAAAATGGTTGCGGACGTAGACGAGGTCGGGGGGCGTGACCGCTCGATCCAGCAACCCCATCGGGGTCTCGGCGTTGTAGGGGTTCTCCTCGACGGTGACCAGGGCGTCGGACATGGGCCGCGACCCTACCGGGCCGGGACGGATCGTGCTCCGGTCCATACCGGTCCATACCGGTCCAACGGCCCTACCGGGATCCGCCGTTTCCTCGATACTTGGGGGAGGACGAGGAAAGGGGGGATCGTGCCGATCCCGCGAACCAGGTCACCGTTTCTCCTCTTGATGGTCGTCTTGCTCCTGATCGTGGCGGCGGCCATGCCGGCTCTCGGAAACGACGGCAAGGCCAAAGCCCCGGTCGGGGTGTGGTCTGGTCCCGGGGACCGGCCCGCCGCGGAGGACGAGACCGACGAGTACGTGATCATCGCCATCGCCGACGGACCCGAAGGGTCCCAAACGGCTTTCTACATGGAGACCGTCGTCGGCGGCCCGTGTGAGATGGGCCCGGCCTACCTGTACGGGACGGCGGCTATGTACGGGTCGACGATCGAGATGACCGGCTCGCTGGTCTGTGAGAACGGAGCCGTCCACTCCGAAGAGATCGTCTTCACATTCGACCAGGACGGGGACGACCTGGAGTCGGCGACATCCGATACGACCGGCCCGTTCCTCAAGGCCTGCGGCGACGGGGTGGTCACCATCGAAGGCACCCCGGGAGACGACAAGCCGCTGGTGGGCACCGACGGCAACGACATCATCGACGGCGGCGGTGGCAACGACACCATCCTCGGCAAGGACGGCTACGACATCCTGTGCGGCGGACCCGGCAACAACAAGCTGAAGGGTGGCAGGCACATCGACGTCATGATCGGCGGGCCCGGGAACGACAAGATCAT
>JBFFRY010000042.1:0-15832 GCA_041572755.1 Acidimicrobiia bacterium
ACCTGTCCTCCCTTTCAACGCCACAAGAGGTGAAGCCCCAGGTCAACGACCTGGGGCTTCCTTCCGTTGGGGGTAGGGGGGGTCAGAGTTCACATGAGTGCACGATCTCGCCGCGGTATGCGACACAGGTGTCTGTGCCGAGGTTTCCCCAGAAGACATCTGTGCCCGGGCCCCCAACGAGGTAGTCGTCCCCGGCGTTGCCGCGAAGCACATCGTGTCCCTTCTGACCCTCGATCTCGTCGGCGCCTTTTCCTCCGAAGACGCTGTCGTCGCCGGTGCCGGCGAAGATCGTGTCTTTGCCCTTGCCTCCAATGAGTAGATCGTCACCGCCTCGTCCGCTGATCAGGTCGTTGCCATCGTTGCCCGAGATGGTGTTGTCGTTGGCGTCCCCCAGGAGCGTGTCGTTGCCCGGGGAACCCGAGATGTCCTCGATATCGATCAGGGTGTCCCATTCGGAGTCGGGGTATGGGGTCTTTGCCTTGCCGAGCCCCAGGTTGACCCAGATCCTCTCTTCGTCCCAGTAGATGGCGTAGTCATCGTTGAGGCCACCGTTGAGATAATCCTCTCCGGGCCCACCATTGAGGGAGTCGAAGCCATCGCCGCCGTAGAGGCTGTCATCGCCGGGCCCGCCACAGAGCATGTCGCCGCCGCCAAACCCGCTGAGCGTGTCGTTGCCTCCGAGGCCGGCGATGACGTCGTGGCCGTCGGTTCCAAGAAGGACGTCGTCGAATGGGGTGCCGACGATGGTGGCGACCATGCCGTTGCAGATGATGTCGGGATCCGGCTGCGTGTCTCCGGGATCGTCACCGGGACGACCGCTGGCTTGGGGTATCGCCGCAACCACCCACCCCACCACGAGTACTGCCGCTGTGATCGTACGCAGACGCATTGAAGAGCCTCCCCCCGATGTCGACTGCTGACAGGCTACGCGACCCCGACCACTGCCTGAGCGGCACGCCACGCCGGCGGCTTCACGCTCCCCACCCGATCTGAGGCGTCATCCGGATGGTGGATGCGGCGAGCAGCCCCGGCTACCAGGTTTCGCGGTGCGCAACCTCCTCGAGGGGTCGCCGGTTGGGTCGGGTGAGCGGTCGAAGCGGCCGGTCGGCGGGGCGACCGAACGCGAGGAGCCAGGCGCAGAACCGGTCGTCGGGGAAGCCGAGGATCCCCCGAGCCAACTCTTGATCGGCGACTGCGGCGTGGGCGCTTCCGATTCCCAGGTCGGCGGCGGCCAGCATCATGCTCATCGTGGCTTGGCCCAGGTCGTACTGGATCGATTCCCGATCCCGCGGTTCCCGAGCGGTCGGCGCCACGAGGGCGATGGTGGCGGCCGAGGTGGCCACGTGCCCGGCGTTCTGCCACACGCCCGCCAGCGCCCCGAGGGTGTCCCGATCGGTCACCACCACGAAGTCCCACCGCTGCCGGTTCATCGATGACGGCGTTCGGCGGCCCGCCTCGAGGATCCGCTCGAGGTCCCCGGGCTCGATCGGATCGGGGGTGTAGGAGCGCACGTTGCGCCGGGCGGTGATGGCTTCCCAGGTCTCCATGTTGCCTCTCCTCAAGGTGTGTCGGTGTCCCCGGACCACGGCCAGCGAACGCAGGCGTCGAGCTCCGGGTAGGCAACCAGGTCGGCTTCGCCGCGCAGCACCACGGTGGTGACCTCGCGATCGGCCAGCGAGTCGGTCGCCGCTCTCAAGGTGGCCCCGGTCACCGAAACGTCGTCGACCACCAGGATCCGTCGTCCCGCCGGAACGTCGACCTCCCCGATCAGCCGGGGACGGGGCACGACGATAGCGTGGGTGTCGTTCCGAAACTGGAATCGGAGGCGCCCCAGCGGTACGCCGAGCAGTTCGGCCACGATCTCGCCGGGTGCGGCGCCGCCCCGCTCGACGGCGACCACGGCGTCGGTTTCGGGGTAGGAGAGGCCGGCGAGCCGATCCCGGACGTCATCCAGTCCGATGGTGGGCATGGCGGGCTCCAGCACAGCGCGTGATCCTCAGAGGTGCAGCCGGAACGAGGTCAGAGGTTGGGCAGGGAGGTCGCCGTGGTGACGCTTCTGAGCAGGCTCACCTGGCGATGCACGTTGTCGACCATGCCCAGGAATTCGCTGGTGAGCTGCTGGGCGATCTCATCGCCCCAACCCTCGCCGAGCGACGCGTAGCTCTCCAGACTCCATCGGGATTCGCCCGTGTAGTCACCGAACCCGCCGACGGTGACCCAGGTGCCGAGGTAGGCCCACCCCGGCCTGGTGTGCTCCTGCAGCCGGTTCTCATTGGCGCGGATCCACTCCATGAACTCGTTCTGCCGCCCCTTGGCGACTGTGAACCGAAAGACGTATTCGAGCATCCCACTACCCCTCCGTCGAGTTCGACGAACCCTAATCCCCGGCCGCGCCGCGGTCCCGCGTCTCGGGTGGTCAGCGTTCGCAGTTCGCGGGCGACTCCACCCGGCACCCCTCGTCGCCGGGATCACCATGAGCGCCTCGCGACTCCTCACCGGGAGCGTGGGCCGAGTTGTCCGGCACACACGCTGGGGAATCTGCGTCTAGGCGCCGCAGGTCGGACGCGGCGGAAGCGTGAGCATCTCTTCGGGAGTGACCGCCCATCCCCGTTCGGTCAACGACCACACCCCATCGCCCCCGTCCTGCACGACTCCGATGTTTCTGAGGTAGTTGCACGCCCAGACCAGCCGGTACTCCACCGCCCTGCCGGGCCCGTCGTGGGAATCGACCTCGCCGGAGATGTCGGTGAGAGCGGCCGATCCCCCCAGATCTCGCAATGCAACGACCGTGGGCCACATCAGATCGATGGGCGCCGCACCTGAGTCGGCCATGTGGCGAGCCTAGGCGCCCCGAAGACCCATGTCGGTGGCATGCGGCGGGTCGGGACCTGCGATGCCGCCGGTCGTCGTCTTCGTTGTTGGAGGAGACCTTCATCGTGGCGCGTTAGGCGACCACGTTGCCTTCACTGAGCTGCATGGCCAGTTGGTCCCCACCAGTTCGACGACCGTGTGGACACTCTCTGCCACGCGACCCTCCCGCCCTTCGGGACGGCGTTCCCCCCTCGAGGTGCCTCTTCAGAGAGCCGACGCCTGCGCTCAGACGACGATGGTGGCGCCGACGAATTCGACGCTGAACGCCTCGCACCACACGAGAGCCGTGTACGCCCCCGGAGCGAGCTCGGTGCCCGGCGGCAGTTCGTAGTTTTGGTCGCCGATGTTGCCTTTGAGCGCACCGAGATGGATCGAGCCCTCCGCCAGTGAGGTCTGGTCGGACCCCGGCACGAGGTACACCTCGAGGTCGGGACCGTTCTGGATGTCGAAGTTCTCGAAGCGGAGCACCAGCGAACCGTCGGGGTTCTGGAAGATGCCGGCGTCCCCGGTGCCCGAGTGGCCGGCCAGGCCGACGAATCGACCGGCCCCGAGCAGCACGGGCCCGCTGGGTAGCGGCGGCTCCCCGGTGACCGGTGGCTCCTCCTCGATTGGAGGGTCTTCAGCGGCCGCCTCGGTGGACGGAGGGGTGTCGATCGCCGGCGGAGCCGAACCGGTCGTGGGATCCTCTTCGGCCTCTGTGGTGGCGGGTGCCTCGGAAGGCGTCTCGACAGTGGCGAGCTGCTCGGAGATCGATGCCGAGAAGCCTTCGTCGACGACGTCGTCGATGAAGTACGGCGAGACCAGCCACCAGTTGACGATCGCCAACGGCACCACCAGCACGATCAACCTCGCGACCGGAGGCACACGCAGCCGAAGCATGGCGATGAAGGCAACGGCCGCGAGAGCCGTCCCGCCGAAGGTGAACAGGACGGTCCGCCAGTTCTCGAACGGGGCTTCGAGGATGTCGGGCTCGACGAGGACCAGGAGCAGCATGATTGCCGCGATCACCGCGGCGACGATGATCTCCAGGCGGGTGATGCGGCCGATCAACCGGCCCACAAGGCCCTGCGGCGCGGAGCCGCCGTCACGGCCGGTCGGAGGCGAGGTCGATGTCTCGGTCATGTGGGGAGATAACCGCCCGACCCTGCGATCTAGTTCCCGGTTCATCGTTTCGAGATCAGAAGCCGGTGCTTCCGCCCATCACTTGGGATCTGTGAACGAAGCGACCGATGCGCTCGACACTGTTCGGACTCAGCAGGTGGCGGACTCCTCGCGGATTCGGGCGAGTTGGACTCCGGTGTGCGCAGCGTTCGGCTTCACGCGCCCCGTTGTCAACCATCGTCGCCCGAGGTCGGGCTGAGCCGCGTGGGGAACACCGGGAACTTCTTCGCCGTGCTGTTGGGGGCGTGCCACCACATGGCAGCCACTCTGGATAGAGCCTCGACTGGTCGGTCCACGGAACGCCTAGTGTCCTGTCGACAATCGTGGGAGTTGTAGCGATGTTGTTGCGCCGTGCCCGTCTGGGAATCGCCGTGCTGCTGCTGGGCCTCGTCGCCGGCTGCGGTGGCGGATCGAGGGATCTCACCGAGGCCGAGGCGGCGTGGTGCCAGGATCCCGCCAACACCGAGGCTCTGGAGGTGGCACTCGTTTCTCTCACCGGGGTCAATCTCCGGACACCCGACACCGACGAGGAGGCGGCGGCCCTGGAGGCCGAAGGTTGGATCAAGATCTGGACCGTCGAGCTCACGTCCGGTACCCGCCACAGGTACCTCTCCAGTCAAGAGGACTACAACAGGGTGTGCACCGCCGCGTACGAGGAGCGGTAGAGCGCGGCGACGACCAAGTCTTGTCAACTACGGCACGTGCAACAGCGGCCTGCACGCACTGTCAGGAAGCTCTGTTCTGTTGGCCGAGGCTTGATCGCCTCAGCCCTGTCTTCCATTCGTGGCACAGGCCAAGGCCGGCAAGAACGCCGACTTGAGAATGCCTATGCACCACGGAGGCTGAGGGGGAGTTATCCGACCGTGAGTTTCATCTCTGCCCGATTGCTTGCGCTACGGAACCACTTCTTGCTACTATTAGTGGGAACGCGGCCACTAATAGCACCCGCATGTGGGTGCCCGGCCGCTGGGCTGAGGCGGGGCCTGGAGGACCATGGCCCGAGTCGAAGCAACCGCCCGCAGCTTGCCCTCAGCGAACTTGGCCCCCACGGTGGTCGTGGTGGCCGACTCCGCCCTCCTCGCCGAAGCACTGGCCGTCGCCCTCAGCTCCTCCGGTCTCTCGGCTCGGGCTCTTACCCGGTTCCGGGATCGGGGTTCTGCGGATTCGCCACCCGGGCCGGCGGTGGTCGTCGACGGCCCCAACACCGCCGAAGCCATTCGGTTTCTGTCCGCGCACGGCCATGCCGTCGTGGTGGCTTGGACGGACCCGGTTCGCCACGCCGCCTACCTGGAAGCCGGAGCCACCATCGCAGTCGCTCCCGAGACAACGCTCAACGACCTCACCAGCCTCCTCGACGCACTCGCTCGCAATGAGCCTGCGCCTCCGGTGGGGGCTCGCGCCCCCCGTCAGACGGTCACCGAGGCCATGCTGATCCGGGAGCGACTGACGACGCTCACCCGGCGAGAGCAGCAGGTCCTGGATGCCCTCAGCGACGGGCTTCGCCCGGCGGCCATCGCCCGCCAATTCTTCGTGTCGCTGCACACTGTTCGGACCCACATCCGATCACTCCTCGGCAAACTCGAGGTCCACTCCCAACTGGAGGCGGTTGCCACCGCCCGGCGAGCCGGTTGGGAGCCGAGCCCCCACTAGGCCCCCCGCCGTACCGGTCCCCTCCGACATTCGCTACGCTCCGCGCGCATATCACCCATTTTAGGTATTGATTTGCCCACTGAGAGTAGTCACTATGGGCTCAGGTGACCAGTCCGGACCGAACGAACGCACTAGTCACCGGGACCCTCGGGAGAGGAGGTTGGCAATGAGGGACCTTATGCAAACCCTGATCCGCAGGGAGGATGGGGCCACCATGGTGGAGTACGGACTCATGGTGGCGCTGATCGCCGTCGTAGCGCTGGTGGCCGTCACCGCGCTCGGTGGCAGCGTCCGGGACATCTTCTCCAGTGTCGCCGGCTCCCTCACCGGAGGTTGCCATGAATAGGGACCGAGGCACCGCCACCGTTGAATTCGCGTTCATCCTCCCGATCCTCGTGCTTCTCGCATTCGGGGTCGTCGAGTTCGGGCGCGCCTACAACGCCACGGCGACCCTCACGCACGCTGCTCGCGAGGGGGTGCGGGAACTGGCGATCACCGGAGACTCCGAGGCCGCGGTCGCGGTGGCTCGTGATGCAGCAATCGGACTCGACGGCGCCCTCTTGCAGATCACCACCACCCCCTGTGAGCCGGGGCACCCGACGAGCGTGAAGGCCTCCTACCCCTTCCAATACCACGTACCCCTCTTCGGAGCGGCAACCGTGACCCTCCAAGCCGAGGGGGTGATGAGATGCGGCGGCTGAGCGACGAGCGGGGCGCCACCGCGGTGGTCGTGGCAGTGATGGCCACCGCCCTCCTCGGCATGGTCGGTCTCGCCATCGATGCCGCCGCCCTGTATCAGGAAAGACGGGAACTGACCAACGCCGCCGATGCCGCCGCTCTCGCCATCGCCGAGGACTGTGCCCTCGAGTTTCGCGCCTGCGACGAGGCCACCGCGGCATTCACAGCGCAGACCTACGCCGACCGCAACTCTCGCGACGACACCACCGGGATCGCCGGAGTCACCATCGATCACGGGGGTCGGGCGGTGACCGTCGAGACGACCACCCGCAATCCGGACGGCTCCGGCATCCTTCGGCCCTTCTTCGCCCAAGTCGTCGGGTACTCGGGCACCGCAGTGGGAGCCTCGGCGACCGCCATCTGGGGTCACCCCCGAACCCTGCGCGGCATGCTGCCGCTCATCATCTCCCGATGCGAGTTCCCGGATGGCACGCCGCTGCCGACGGCTGAACGCATCATCTACTTCCACGACGGCGCCAACACCGAGCCGTGCAACGCCCAAGCAGGACAGGACGCCGACAACGACGGCCTCCTTGCCGGGGGCTTCGGGTGGCTGGCCGCCGGTGGCGACTGTGAGGTGACCCTCACGCAGGCGGCCTGGACCGGCGCCGATCCCGGCTCCTCACCGACCACCGGGTGTGCCGCCGAGGACGTCGGAGCTCTCCTCCTCGAGTCAACACCGCTGCCCATCTTCGACGACGCCGACGGGATCTCGGGAACGGGAAGCGGGGGCCGCTACCGGGTTCACGGCTTCGTGATGTTCCACATCACCGGATACAACTTCGGTGGCCAGTACAAGGCCCCCAGCCAGCAGTCGGCACCGTGCAGTGGGGATGAGCGGTGCATCAGCGGCTACTTCACCCCCGGGGTCGTCTACGACGGCGAACCCGGCGGGTCGAACCAAGGCATCTTCATCGTGAAACTCATCGATTAGGGGACCGTCATGCGCAGGATCATCGCCATCGCCGCCTCCATCGCATCGATCGGGATCGGCACACTCCTCTTGACCGGCTACGTGCGCGGCGCCGAGGAGAGAGCCCTCGCAGGGGAGGAACTCGTCGGCGTGCTCGTCCTCGACGAGCCCGTCGGCCAAGGTGAGCCGGCCGACGCCCTCGCCGGCAACGTTCGCATGGAGCTCGTGCCGGCCAAGATCCGCACCGAGGGAGCGGTCAGCGATCTCTCGACGCTCTCAGGCCTGGTTGCATCCGTCGAGTTGCTCCCCGGGGAGCAGGTCACGGAGTCTCGTTTCGTCGACCCGGCAACCCTGGCCGTCTACGTTCCGGCCGAACCGCCGCCGGGGACCGTCGAGGTGACGCTCTCGTTGTCACCCGAGCGGGCCGTGGGGGGCCGGCTGGCCCCGGGTGCCACGGTGAGCCTGTTCGCCTCGTTCGATCCGATCGACACGTCGGCGGCCGAGCCGGGCGAGACCGGCGAGATCGAGACCTTCGACGCCGACGGCAATCCGATCTACGTGGGATCCACCGGCGACGAGGCCAACGCTCCCCGTACTCCCAACTCGACCCACCTCATACTCCAGGGTCTTCTGGTCACCAACGTCCAGGTCGAGCAGCTCCCACCCGCAGGCGAGGACGGAGCCACCGGCGAGAGGCCGGCTCTCGCTCCTACCGGGAACCTGCTGGTGACGCTCGCCGCCGTGCCCGCCGACGCCGAGAAGATCGTGTTCACCGCGGAACACGGGTTCATGTGGCTGGCGAACGAAGCCGGCGACGTGGGCATCGGAGGCACCGAGATCCAAACGAGGGAGACGATCTACCGATGAGGCCCATCGTTCTCTTCGCGTGTCCCCCGGCCCTCGAGCAGCAGGTGGCCAGCGTGCTCGACGAGCCGACGCGAGCCCGGCTCTGCCGATGGTCGGATCCGGTCGACCGCCATGGGACGGTGTCGAGCCTCCTGACGATCGGCCCCGCCGTGGTGATCATCGGGTCGGGCCTCGACGAGGACTCCGCCCTGAGCCTTGCCGGGAATATCGACCGGTCGGATCGCGGCATCAGCGTCGTGGTGGTGGCCGAGATGCTTCCTCGCACGATGGCGCGTGCTCTCGCCGCCGGGGCGCGTGCGGTGATTCCCCCGAATCCCGATCGATCCACTCTTCGCGAGGCCCTCCGCAATGCACTCACCGTGTCGGAGCGGAAGGCAGAGGCTCAGCCGGAAGCGTCCCCCGGCCCCCCTGGACGGGGAGGACGGGTCGTCACGGTGGCCGCCCCCAAGGGCGGCGCCGGGAAGACCGTCATCGCCTCGAATCTGGCGGTCGGTCTCGCTCAGACCGCGCCGCGAGGGGTCGTGCTGGTGGACCTCGACCTGCAGTTCGGCGACATCGCCTACGCCCTCACGCTCCAGCCACGCCACACCATCTACGACGCGGCGACCTCTCCGAAGATCGACCCAACCGCCCTCAAGGTCTTTCTCACACACCATCAAAGCGATCTGTATGCGCTGTGCGCTCCCGACGACCCGGCCCGGGGCGAGATGATCGAGGCGGACCGGGTGGGCGAGATCATCAGCACGCTCGCCTCCGATTTCGACTACCTGGTCATCGACACCGGCGCCGGCCTCACCGAACACACCCTCACGGCCCTCGACGCCTCGACCGACGCCGTGCTGATCGCCGATGCCGACGTCCCCAGCATTCGCCACCTGGCCAAGGTGGCAGCGACGCTCGATCGGATCGGACTCGACGGGCTCCGCCGCCATTTCATTCTCAACCGCGCCGACGCTCGCATCGGCGTGCGGATCGCCGACGTCCTGGGTTCCCTCGGGCTCGAAATGGACCTGGAGATCCCCACCTCGCGCGAGGTGGGGATCTCCCTGAGCCGCGGGGTCCCCATCATGATCAGCAACCCCAAGTCGACGATGGCCAAGCGGGTGACACGGCTGGTGCACCGCTTGGCGGATCGGCCCGAGAGCCGCGCCACCGGTTACCTGCAGGAGAGGAGCGCCTGATGAGGCTGAGCGAACGCGTACAGGCCGCCGATCGAGCAGCCGAACCCAACGGCGAGCGCGGTGCTGTCTCGGTCATGCGGCCCGATGATCCGCTGGGCGAGTACAAGAACCTGGTCCGTGAGTCGCTGTTCGCCAAACTGGACGGCAAGGCGGTGGAGGACATCGGCGGCGAGGACGAGCTGCGGCGGCTGGTGACCGACGAGCTCGACCGGCTGCTGCGGGAGGGGAGCGCTCCGCTGTCGCCGGTGGAAAGAGAGCAACTGGCGGCCGAGATCGGGGAGGACATCCTCGGCTACGGACCGGTGGGACGCTTCCTCGAAGACCCCAGCATCACCGAGGTCATGGTGAACGGTACCGAGCCGATCTACATCGAGAGAGAAGGCCGCATTCTCGAGACGGAGGCCCGGTTCCGATCCGACGACCACGTGCGTCATGTGATCGAACGCATCGTGTCCCGGGTCGGACGCCGGATCGATGAGGCCTCACCGATGGTCGACGCCCGCCTTCCCGACGGATCGCGGGTGAACGCCATCATCCCGCCGTTGGCGGTCGATGGGCCGTCCATCACGATCCGGAAGTTCTCCCGCGACCCCTATCAGATCTCGAATCTCATCGAGTTCGGAACCCTGAACGCGCCCATTGCCACGCTGCTCAAGCGGGCCGTCGAAGGCCGTCTCAACATCCTCATCACCGGCGGCACCGGGACCGGGAAAACCACTCTCCTCAACGTCGTCTCGTCATTCATCCCCGCCGATCAGCGCATCGTTACCATCGAAGACGCGGTGGAGTTGCAGCTCCACCAGCGACACGTCGTCCGCCTCGAGGCCCGTCCGGCAAACGTCGAAGGGAAGGGCGAGGTGACCATTCGGGATCTCGTGCGCAACTCCCTGCGCATGCGTCCCGACCGAATCGTGATCGGCGAGGTTCGGGGTGCCGAGGCACTCGACATGCTGCAGGCGATGAACACCGGCCACGAGGGCTCGCTCTCCACTTTGCACGCAAACTCCCCCCGGGATGCACTCAGCAGGCTGGAGACGATGGTGATGATGGCGGGGATCGACATACCCGTGAAGGCGGTGAGGGACTACATCTCGTCGGCGCTGAGCCTGATGGTGCACCTCAGCCGCCTTCGCGACGGTTCTCGCCGCGTCACGCGGGTAGCCGAGATCGTCGGCATGGAAGGGGACGTCGTCACCATGCAGGACGTCTTCACCTTCCGGCAGACCGGGATCGATGATGCGGGGCGCGTCGTCGGGGCCGTCCGACCCACCGGAATCCGCCCCAGCTTCGCCGATCACTTGGAGTCGGTGGGAAGCCCCCTGCCGCCGGAGGTGTTCTCCACCGGCGCCACCGAGCCGGAGCGGGCGGCGTGAGATACACCGCAGCGGCGGCGCTGGTCGCCATGCTCCTGCCGGCACTCCCCGCCGCCGCCGCCGAGAGCAGCCTCACGGTGGAGGACGTTGCGACCTCGGAGCACCCCCGCCTCGTCATCTCCATCCGAGTGAGCGGTCCCCTGGCAGAGACCCCTCTCGTGGGAGAGTCATTCTCTCTCTTCGAGAACGGCGCTCGCGTCTCCGCCAATGTCTGGACTTTCGACGCCCAACCCCTCGAGGTGGCGCTGGTGATGGATACCTCGGGAAGCATGGACGGCGCCCCGATGGTCGACGCCCGACGCGCTGCTGCTGCCTTCCTCGATCGGCTCCCTGAGACGGCCGATGTGGCGGTGGTGTCGTTCGGCGGGGAGGCGGCCGTCGTTCACGCGTTCGGCGATGAGACCCCGCAGGCCACGGTGGCCGTCGAAGACCTCCAGGCGGAAGGAGAGACCGCCCTGTACGACGCGATCCTCGAAGCAGTGGGTGCATTCCCCGTCCCCTCCGGAGCTCGCCGGGTGCTGGTGATCCTCTCCGACGGCGGAGACACCGCGAGCTCGGTGACGCTCGACCGGGCCGCCGCCGCCATCACCGAGTCCGGCGCCGAAGTCCACGTCGTGGCGTTGCGCACCGACGAGACCGACCAGGAGTCCCTCGATCGGCTCGCCGACGCCGGGAAGGGGGGCGTGATCGCCGTCGACGATGCCGAGCTGCTGTCCGGCGCCTACGCCGATGTGGCATCCGAATTGGCGGGGCGCTACCGGCTCGTCTATCGCACCGAGGCAACCGGGTCGGTCCGCCTCACCATCTCGGTTTCTCACCACGGTGACGTGGCCTGGGACGCGATAGATCTCTCCTTGCCGGTACCGGAGACCCCCGGGCCGGCCAGTCACACCGCCGCCTCCCCGATCGATGCTGCCGAGCACTCCACCGGTTCCCCGGTTGCGATGGATCACCCGGGGCTGCTCCGCCGGGCGTGGGCCTATCCCGTCGGTCTCGTCGCAGTCCTCGGGGGTGTGGTGGCGGTCGTAGGCCTCACTCTGGTCGGGCGGCGCCGCCCCGACTCGATCGATCGCGCCGAGCAACGACGATCCGGTGGAAGGATCCTGTCCTTCCTCTCCCGGCGAGCGGAGTCGGCGGCCGATGCCCTGCTTCCCGTCGAGAGCACCGGATCGCTGGACCGCGCCCTCGACCGGGCCGGAGTCGGCCTTCGACCCGGAGAGTTCGTCGTCCTCACGGCGTCGCTGGCAGTCGTGGCGGTGGCGGCCGGCATCCTGGCGATGGGCCCGGTGGGCGGATTGTTGCTGGGGGTGATCGCGCTCGTCGCCCCCCACGTCCTGTTGCGAACTCTCACCCAGCGGAGGCGCGCCGCCTTTGCGGATCAGTTCGAGGGCGCGCTGCAGATGATCTCGGGATCGCTGCGCGCCGGCTACGGGTTGCTCCAGGCGGTTGCCACCGTGGCCTCCGAGTCACCATCGCCGACCGGCGACGAGTTCGGCCGGGTCACCGTCGAGAACCAGTTGGGCCGCTCCGTCGAGGAGGCCTTGGCCGCCATGGCGGATCGCATGGACAACGAGGACCTGCGCTGGGTGGTGGAGGCCATCAACATCCAGTACGAGGTGGGCGGCGACCTCGCCGAGGTGCTCGACAGTGTCGCCGAGACGATCCGGGATCGGAATCAGATTCGGCGACAAGTGAAGGCGCTCTCTGCGGAAGGCCGGATCTCGGCCATCATCCTGGTCTCCCTGCCCTTCGCGCTGGCGGCGCTGCTCAGCGTGGTGAGCCCGGAGTACCTCGCAGAGCTCACCGAGAGCGGGGTGGGCAGGATGATGATCCTCGGTGCGCTGCTGCTCATCGGCGTCGGCACCGCCTGGATCAC
This sequence comes from Acidimicrobiia bacterium, assembly GCA_041572755.1. Lineage (GTDB taxonomy): Bacteria > Actinomycetota > Acidimicrobiia > Spongiisociales > UBA11373 > JBFELU01. The sequence continues at coordinate 12,631 of JBFFRY010000042.1, forward strand.
CAAGATCGTCAGGGTGGTGTTCTGATGACCGAACTCTGGGTGACCGCGGCGTCGGTGGCCATCGTCTCCGGTGTCGCCGTTCTGTTCTGGTCGATGGCTGCGGCGCGAACGGCCGGCCGGCAAACGATTGCCGTCATCGACCAACGCCAGGAACGGCTCAGATCAGGCTTTGCGGAGCGGGCCCTTCAACCATTGGTGGCTGCGATGGCCGCACAGGCCCGACGCTTCACCCCATCAGGCTGGGTGGAGACCACGGAGGGGAGACTGCAGCTCGCCGGATCACGGTGGACACTGGAGCGAACCCTCGCCGCCAAGCTGGGGTTGGGTCTTGGTGGTCTGCTGTTCGGGCTGTGGTGGGCCGGCGACGCCGGGATGGGAAGTGCCCTGGTGCTCGGGGGGCTGGTCGCGGCGCTCACCTATTTCGTTCCGGATCTGCTCCTCTGGGGAAGGGCCCGCGAGCGTCAGACCCTCATCAGCCGCGCTCTCCCCGACACGATGGACCAGTTGACCATCTGCGTGGAATCTGGCCTCGGATTCGATGCGGCCCTCAAGCGGGTGGGCCGTCGCGGCCATGGTCCCCTCGCCGAGGAGCTGCACCGCACGCTCAATGAGATCGCCGTCGGCGTGCCCCGAGCCGAGGCCCTCGGCAATCTGGTGTCACGAACCGACGTCCCCGAGCTCAGTCATTTCGTGCTGGCGGTGCGTCAGGCCAACGAGTACGGGCTCCCCGTGGCCCAGGTTCTCCGGGTCCAGGCGGGCCAACTGAGGGTGAAACGACGCCAGGCCGCCGAGGAGAGGGCCCTGAAGATGCCGGTGAAGATCGTCTTCCCCTTGATCCTGTGCATCTTCCCGGCTCTCTTCGTCGTGCTGCTCGGGCCGGCGGTGATTCGCATCATGCGCGTCTTGCTCTAGGGCGGGGCGGCCGTTCTCATCGGCTGGCGGACCACCCGCCCGCGGTGGCGGACCCGGCATTCCACAGCCTTTGGCGTGCGAAGAGACAATGCGGACAACAGGAACCCTATGTGTGACAAGGTGTTCCTTCTGGTGGGCCTGATGTTGGTGACTTGCTGGTCAACCCACAGGATAGTTGTCCAAGTCCCAAGCCGACCATCGTGAGGAGCATCGGCGTGTAGAACAGGCTGCTCTTCAACTGCTCCCGGATGAGCCTCAGCCGAATTCTCATGCGCCGGTCTGCTCTCTCTCGGAGTGGCGAGATCGCGCCACTGATCTGACCCTACAGGTGGACGACCAGCCACCCACCGCGAGCGACGATGACCATCACGTTCAGCACCGCGACACACAGTGTCAGTGTCCAGGCGGCCCGCAGGTGACCGGTGAGGCCGCTCGCGACCACGGCGACGACGGCCGCCGAGGCAACGGCCACCAATCCCGAGCCCAGCAGTCCGGGCCCACCCGGCGGCATCGCCGCGAGCACGGCAGTGGCGGCGGCCATCAGAAGCGCCGCCGAGAACAGCGACACGCCGGGACCGATCCTGTGCGGCAGGCCCCGGACTCCGGTGGCGGCATCGCCTCCGAAGTCGGGCAGAGTGTTGACGAAGTGGGCACCGGTGCCCATCAACGCGGCGGCGATGGTCGCCCAAGCCGGGGGCCACGGGTGCCCGGGCAGGCCAAGGGTGATGAAGGAGGGGAGCAGGCCAAAGGCGATCATGTAGGGCACCGCGCTGGCGACCGTGCTCTGCAGCCACCCGTTGTAGGACCAGGCAAGGGCCACTGCTGCAAGGTGGACCGAGCCGGCACGCCACCCAGACATCATCGACAGTGGCACACAGACGAGCCCGGCGGCCAAGGCACCGGCACCCACGGTCTTGGCGGCCACCCCACCGGCGACGATCGGCTTGTCAACGCGCCCTGCCAGGCGATCACGGTGTCGGTCCAAGTAGTCGTTGCTCCATCCAACCGAGAGCTGTCCCGACAGCACCGCCACGGCAACCCAGACCGATCCGGGACCCCGTCCCGCAGACACAGCGAGGAGGGTGGCGGCGGCGGTCACCGTCAGGGTGGGCCGTAAGTGGGACGCTTGTAGGAGAGCGATCATCCGACCCAGTTTCGCCGATCCACGCAAAGAACGGGCGGCAGCCTGTCGGAGGCGGGCTGGCGCCGGCCCCGGGGTCCGCAGCGAGCTCGCCGAGCCCTTCGAAACGCTGCTGTCCGACGAGATCACCACCGCCGCCCGAGAACGGGCCGAGATCATCGACCGAGAGTGGCGAGAAGTCGCCGAAGACTGGTCAGAAGCAACGGAGGGTGATCTGGTCGGAGCCGGCGTTCACTCGTGCCGGGGTTTGAGTTTCGAAACGTTGGTGGGCCCGGCAGGACTCGAACCTGCGACCTACGGATTATGAGTCCGCTGCTCTAACCAACTGAGCTACGGGCCCGCCCTCCGATTGTACGGCCCCGCTCAGCGGCGGCGGCGGCGCCCCGCGCGGCGGGACAACTCCACATTGGAGACCCGCTTGAACTCGACCTTCTCCGGCTCGAAGGCCGCGAGGTCGGTGAGACGGGGGTCGTTGGAGTACATCTTGGTGATCTCGGTGTGGAGACCCGAGGCCCGCTGGATACGCTGCACCTCGACCACCTGATCCCACTCCACCAGGGTCACCACCAAGCCGCTCTCCCCCGCCCGGGCGGTCCGGCCCGAGCGGTGAATGAAACTCTTGTAGTCGGCGGGCGGGTCGTAGTGAATCACCACGTCGACATCGTCGATGTGGAGGCCCCGGGCCGCCACGTTGGTGGCCACCAACACCGGCAATTCGCCGGAGCGGAACCGGCCCAGCGCCTTCTCCCGGTCGCGTTGACGCCGGTCGCCGTGGATGGCGCCCGCCGAGATACCTTCCTTCTCGAGCCGCTCGGCGACCCGGTCGGCGGCCCGTTTCGTGGCGACGAACACGAGGGACCGATCGAAGTTGCGGGTGATGGCGGCCGCCACCTTGGCCTTGTCCATGTGGTGGACCGCCAGGAACCGGTGCTCCTGGGTGTCGACCACCTGTGTCTTCGACTCCGCCTCGTGACGGACCGGATCCTGGAGGTACCGGGTGATGAGCGAACGGACCTGGCCGTCGAGGGTGGCCGAGAACAGCATGGTCTGAGCCGACGGGTCGATCCGTTCCATGATGCGGTGCACCTGGGGCAGGAACCCCATGTCGGCCATCTGGTCGGCCTCGTCGATCACCACCGTGTCGACGTC
>JBFFRY010000043.1:0-14678 GCA_041572755.1 Acidimicrobiia bacterium
CCCCATCCACCTGAGCAGCACCCGTAATCATGTTCTTGATGTAATCCGCATGCCCCGGCATATCCACATGCGCGTAATGACGGTTATCCGTCTCATACTCCACATGCGCAATCGCAATCGTGATCCCCCGCTCCTTCTCCTCCGGAGCCTTATCAATCTCATCAAACGCCGTAAACGTCACATTCGGATTCGACTCAGCCAACACCCGAGTAATCGCCGCAGTCAACGTCGTCTTCCCATGATCAATATGACCCATCGTCCCCACATTCACATGCGGCTTCGTCCGCTCAAACTTCGCCTTACCCATGAGGTTCCTTCTTCTCCTCTTGTGTCACTCGCCGCGGACCCGGGCCACGATCTCATCCGAGATCGAATCGGGAACCGGCTGATATGAGTCGAACTGCATCGTGTAAGACGCCCGGCCCTGCGTTCGCGACCGAAGGTCGGTCGCATAGCCGAACATCTCGGCGAGAGGGACCTGGGCCCCGACCACGCGGGCGTTGCCACGCTGGCCCATCTCGTCGATTTTGCCGCGCCGTGCCGTGAGGTCGCCGATGACGTCGCCCATGTAGTCCTCGGGCGTCACCACCTCGACCGCCATCATCGGCTCGAGCAAGGTCACCCCGGCCCGACGAGCGCCCTCACGGAGCGCCATCGAACCGGCGATCTTGAAAGCCATCTCGGACGAGTCGACCGCGTGGGCCGAGCCGTCCACCAGGACCGCCCGAACGTCGACCAGTGGGTAGCCGGCCAGGACCCCGGCGTCGAGCGCCTCCTCGATGCCGGCGTCCACCGCCGGTACGAACTCGCGGGGTACGGCCCCACCGCGGGTCTTGTCGACGAACTCGTAGCCCCCGCCGGGACCGGTGGGCTCCAGATCGATCTGCACGTGGGCGTACTGGCCCTTGCCGCCGGTCTGCTTGACGTGCTTGTAGTCGACGCCCTTGACCGTCTGGCGGATGGTCTCCCGGTATGCCACCTGGGGACGTCCGATGTTGGCGCCGACGTTGAACTCGCGCACGAGCCGGTCGACGAGCACCTCGAGGTGGAGCTCGCCCATCCCGCCGATGATCGTCTGGCCGGTCTCCTCGTCGGTGCGCACCAGGAAGGTGGGGTCCTCCTCGGCGAGCTTGGCGAGGGCGATCCCCAGCTTCTCCTGATCGGCCTTGGTCTTCGGCTCGATCGCCACCGAGATCACCGGGGCCGGAAAGACCATCGACTCCAGTTGGATCGGGTGCTGAGGCAAGCACAGGGTGTCGCCCGTGGCGGCGTTCTTGAGACCGACGGCGGCCACGATGTCGCCGGTGAACACGTCGTCGATCTCCTCGCGGTGGTTGGCGTGCATGCGCAGCAGCCGACCGATCCGCTCCTTCTTCCCGGTCACCGTGTTGAGCACGGAGTCACCCTTGGCCAGGTGGCCGGAGTAGACCCGGAAGTAGGTGAGCCGACCCACGTAGGGGTCGCTCATGATCTTGAAGGCGATCGCCGAGAAGGGCTCGTTGTCGTCCGCCTTGCGTTCGAGGGCCTCGGCCTCGTCACCGGGGCGGAAACCCTTGATCGGGGGGAGGTCGACCGGGCTGGGGAGGTACCACACCACCGCATCGAGTACCGGCTGGACCGCCTTGTTCTTGAAGGCGCTGCCCATCACGACCGGCACGAAGAGCTGCTCGATGGTGCCGATCCGCAGGGCGCTCCGGATCTCATCGGGGGTGATCTCTAGATCCTCGAGGTACTTCTCGAGCAGCTTCTCGTCGACCTCGGCGACCGCTTCGAGGAGCTTGCCGCGCCACTCGTGGGCCTCGTCGGCGCGATCCGCCGGGATCTCGACGGTCTCCCACCGTTCGCCCACGTCGTCCGGCCACACGTGGGCCTTCATCTCGACGAGGTCGATGACGCCCCGGAAGTCGGTCTCGGACCCGATCGGAAGCTGGAGGACGACCGGGTTCGCACCGAGCCGCGCGACGATCGAGTCGACGGCGGCATGGAAATCGGCCCCCACCCGATCCATCTTGTTGATGAAGCAGATGCGAGGCACGCCGTAGCGATCGGCTTGGCGCCATACCGTCTCGGACTGCGGCTCGACGCCGGCGACCGCATCGAAGACCGCGACCGCACCGTCGAGCACCCGCAGCGACCGCTCGACCTCGACGGTGAAGTCGACGTGCCCGGGCGTGTCGATGATGTTGATCCAATGATCCTTCCAAAAGCAGGTCGTGGCCGCCGAGGTGATGGTGATCCCCCGCTCCTGCTCCTGCTCCATCCAGTCCATGACCGCGGCACCCTCATGAACCTCGCCCATCTTGTAGGTGCGGCCCGTGTAGTAGAGGATCCGCTCGGTCGTGGTCGTCTTGCCCGCGTCGATATGCGCCATGATCCCGATGTTCCGGGTCCGGCTCAGCGGGTACTCCCGCAGGTGGGAAAGGGCTTCAGCACTGCTCATGGCTTACCAGCGGTAGTGGGCGAAGGCCTTGTTGGATTCGGCCATCTTGTGCACGTCTTCGCGCCGCTTCACGGCGGATCCGGTGTTGTTCGAGGCGTCCAGAATCTCGTTGGCGAGACGCTCCGCCATCGTGTGCTCACGCCGCCTGCGGGCGAAGTCGACCAGCCAGCGAACGGCAAGGGTGTTGGCGCGGCGAGGCCGCACCTCGACCGGCACCTGATAGGAGGAGCCGCCCACCCGACGGGAACGAACCTCCACCTGGGGACGAATGTTGTCGACGGCGCGCTTGAGGATCTGGATGGGATCCTGCCCGCTGCGCCGCTCCACCAGCTCGAGGGAGTCGTACACGATCTTGCGGGACACGTTCTTCTTGCCCTTCCACAGGACCTTGTTGACGACCTGGCTCACCAGGACGCTTCGAAACACCGGGTCGGGCTCGATCTGGCGAATGTCGGCGGGAGCGCGGCGCACGTCAGGACTCCTTCTTGGCTCCGTAGCGGGACCTGGCCTGCCGGCGCTCTTGCACCCCGGCGGCGTCGAGCGTGCCGCGGATCACCTTGTACCGGATACCGGGGAGATCCTTCACGCGGCCGCCACGCACCAACACGATGGAGTGCTCCTGGAGGTTGTGACCCTCACCGGGGATGTAGGCGGTCACCTCGACCTGGGAAGTGAGACGGACACGACACACCTTGCGCAACGCCGAGTTGGGCTTCTTCGGCGTCACCGTGTAGACCCGCGTGCAGACGCCGCGCCGCTGGGGCGCCCCGCCGAGGCCGGGGGTCTTCTCTTTCTTTGCCTTGGGCGTGCGGCCCTGCCGCACCAGTTGCTGGATCGTGGGCACTCGTGCCTCGTCTCTTTCGTGTTGTCAATGGGTGCACCAAAGGCGGCGCACACGAAAAGCCGGCGCATCGGCCGATTGGACCGATTCGCCGACCCTCTGTCCCCCCTTCTCAGGTGTGATGCCCGGCTTGGGTCGCAGCCGGACAGACCCTTCAGGAGAAGGGGCTCGGGAACAAAGTCACGGTGGCGGAGTATAGAGGGGCCCGTCGACGTTGGTCAAAGCCGACGGGCCCGCCCCGGCTACTCCTCGGAGTCGCCGTCCTCCTCGTCGCCTTCACGCTGAGCCCCGAGTGATGCCAGCCACTGGGCCGGATCGGCGGGGAGCTCCTCCTCCTCGGCGGTCTCCGTCGGCGCATCGCCGAACAGGCCGAGGGCGCTCACCACGGTGGCGTCGGGGAGCGAAGGCTGCACCGCCTGGTACACATCGGCGCCGGTCCCCGCCGGGATCAGCTTGCCGATGATCACGTTCTCCTTGAGACCGCGCAGGAAGTCCGACTTCCCCTGAAGCGCCGCCTCGGTGAGGACGCGGGTGGTCTCCTGGAAGGAGGCCGCCGACAGCCACGATTCGGTGGCCAGCGATGCCTTGGTGATCCCCATCAACTCGGGACGGCCCTCGGCCGGCGCCTTGCCGTCCTTCACGAGCTCCCGGTTGGTCTCCAAGAACTCGCGATCGTCGACCAGTTCGGCCGGGAGGTACGTCGAATCACCGGGGTTGACGACCCTGACCCTCCGCAGCATCTGGCGAACGATCATCTCGATGTGCTTGTCGTGGATGTCGACCCCCTGGCTCCGGTACACCTCCTGCACCTGATCCACGAGGTACTGCTGGGCGGCCCGCACTCCCTGGACCTCGAGCACCTCCTTGGGATCGAGAGGGCCCTCGGTCAACTGGGTGCCGGGATCGATCTGATCCCCTTCGCGCACCCGGAGCCGGGCAAACCGCGACAGCGGGTACTCGAACTCCTCGTCCTTGTCGGTGACCACCATGCGGCGCACACCGTCCTCCTCACGAATCGACACGGTGCCGCCGATCTCGGTGATCGACGCCTTGCCGCGCGGGGTTCGTGCCTCGAACAGCTCGACCACCCGGGGGAGGCCGTGGGTGATGTCTTCTCCGGCCACTCCACCGGTGTGGAACGTCCGCATGGTGAGCTGGGTCCCCGGCTCACCGATCGACTGGGCGGCGACGATGCCGACCGCCTCGCCTTCCTCGACCGGCTTTCCGGTGGCCAGACTCAGTCCGTAACAGGCCCCGCACACCCCGTGACGCTCAGCACATGTCAGCACCGAACGCACCCGGATCTCTGGAACCTCCTCCCGGGCCTCCAGCGCCTCCAGTTCCTTGCGGCGGATCAGCGTGCCGGCCCGCAGCTTGATGCCCGCCGACGACTCGACGAGCTTGCGTTCGACCTTGACGTCCTCGGCCAGAACCCGGCCGAAGATCCGGTTGCGCAAGTTGCGAATCGGGTTGCCGGCATCATCGCGGATCGAGATCATGATCCCCCGATCGGTCTCGCAGTCGGCGGAACGGACGATGACCTCCTGGCTCACATCGACGAGACGCCTGGTCAGATAGCCGGAGTCGGCCGTCCGCAGCGCAGTGTCGGCGAGGCCCTTCCTGGCGCCGTGGGTCGAGATGAAGTACTCGAGCACCGACAGCCCCTCGCGGAAGTTGGAGAGGATCGGTCGTGGAATGATGTCGCCCCGGGGATTGGCCACCAGACCGCGCATCCCGGCGATCTGACGAACCTGCATCACGTTCCCCCTGGCACCGGAGCGGACCATCATGTCGATCGGGTTGAAGCGATCCGCCTTCAGGCTCTCCTCCATCGCCTCCTTGACCCGGTCGGTGGCCTCGGTCCAGATCTCGATGAGCTCCTGGCGGCGCTCGTCGTCGGTGATGATTCCCTTCTGGTAGAGATCCTCGACCTTGGCCGCCCTCGTCTCGTACTCGGCGAGGATCGCCGCCTTGTTGGGCGGAGTCTTCACGTCCTCAAGGCCGATGGTGAGGCCGGCCCGAGTGGCGAAGCGGAATCCGAGATCCTTCAGCGCGTCGAGGAAGAATTCGACGATCGCCTTGTCGTAACGCTCGATGACCTCTTCGATCAACATTCGGACGTCACCCTTCAAGACGACGCCGTTCACGTACGGGAAGTCCTCGGGGAAGGCCCGGTTGAGCAGGGCCCGGCCGAGAGTGGTCTCGGTGAGGTTGTTGCCTTCGATGCCCTCGGTGCCGGTGAGGCGCTGGAGCTGTTCGGGCAGATCGGTGAACAGGTCCTGGTTTCCCGCCAGTTCCCCCACCCGCAGCTTGATCGGGGAGTGGATCCCCAGCTCGCCGAGGTCGTAGGCCATCTCAGCTTCCTCGATGTTCGAGAAGATACGCCCCGCCCCGGGGCCTTCCTCCACGAGCTCCGACAAGTAGTAGATGCCGATGACCATGTCCTGGGAGGGGGTCACGATCGGCCGACCATGCGCCGGAGACAGCACGTTGTTGGTCGAGAGCATCAGCACCCGGGCCTCGGCCTGGGCCTCCGCCGACAGGGGCAGGTGCACCGCCATCTGATCGCCGTCGAAGTCTGCATTGAAAGCCTCGCACACCAGCGGGTGGATCTGAATGGCCTTGCCCTCGACCAGCACCGGCTCGAACGCCTGGATGCCCAGCCGGTGCAGCGTCGGGGCCCGGTTGAGGAGCACCGGATGCTCCTGGATCACCTCGGCCAGCACGTCCCACACCTGGGGACGGTGCCGCTCCACCATCCGCTTGGCGGCTTTGATGTTCTGCGCCACGTCGAGGTCGACGAGCCGCTTCATGACGAACGGCTTGAACAGCTCGAGCGCCATCGCCTTGGGGAGGCCGCACTGGTGGAGCCGCAGCTGCGGCCCGACCACGATCACCGACCGACCCGAGTAGTCGACGCGCTTGCCGAGCAGGTTCTGCCGGAACCGGCCCTGCTTGCCCTTCAGCATGTCGGAGAGCGACTTGAGGGGCCGGTTGCCGGGACCGGTCACCGCCCGACCGCGTCGCCCGTTGTCGAAGAGCGCATCGACGGCCTCCTGCAGCATGCGCTTCTCGTTGTTGACGATGATCTCGGGGGCCCCGAGATCGAGCAGCCGCTTGAGCCGGTTGTTGCGGTTGATGACCCTTCGGTACAGGTCGTTGAGGTCGCTGGTTGCGAACCGCCCACCGTCGAGCTGCACCATGGGCCGGAGATCCGGGGGGATCACCGGGACCGACTCGAGGATCATCGCCTGCGGATCGTTCACCCGTGTGGCAAACGGCGCCACCACCTTGAGACGCTTGGTGGCCCGCTGGCGCCGCTGCGCCGATTCGCTCTCGAGATCGTCGCGCAGCCGTTCCATCTCGGCATCGAGATCGAAGCGAGAGAGCAGGTCCTTGATGGCCTCGGCCCCCATGCCGCCCGAGTAGTACTCGCCGTAGCGGTCGAAGATCTCCCGCCACAGTTGCTCCGACTCGACGAGGTCCTTGACCTTCATGGTGCGGAAGGTGTCGTACGCCTCCCGGACGAGCTCCTCTTCGTACTCGGAGCGCTCCTTGCGGTCGCGGATCTCCCGCTCCGCTTCACGGCGGGCCGCCGAGATCTCCTGAGGCTTGGCGCCGGCCTCCTCCATCTGAGCCAGCTCCGATTCGAGTCGCTCCAGACGGGCCTCGTTCCACTCCTCGAAGTCCTTGGCGACCAGCCCGAGCTCGGTGTTCATCGCCTCTTCGAGCTCCGGGAGATCCTTCTGCCGCTTCTCATCGTCGACGTGGGTGATGAGATAGGCGGCGAAGTAGATCACCTTCTCCAGATCCTTCGGCGACATGTCCAGCAGATACCCGAGCCTGCTGGGCACGCCCTTGAAGTACCAGATGTGGGTCACCGGAGCCGCCAGCTCGATGTGACCCATCCGCTCGCGACGCACTTTGGAGCGGGTGACCTCGACACCGCAGCGCTCGCAGATGATGCCCCGGAACCTCACCCTCTTGTATTTGCCGCAGTAGCACTCCCAATCGCGCGACGGTCCGAAGATCCGCTCGTCGAAGAGGCCGTCCTTCTCCGGCTTCAGGGTCCGGTAGTTGATGGTCTCCGGCTTCTTGACCTCCCCGTGCGACCAGGCACGGATCTGATCGGCCGTCGCCAGACCGATACGCAGCTCGTCGAAGAACTGTGCCAGGGTCGCAGTACCGGGAGTTCTCAGCTCTGTGGTCATTCCTCACCCCGCTCGGGTCGGGAGATGTCGATGCCGAGTGATTCGGCCGTACGGAAGGCGTCCTCGTCGAGTTCCCGCAGCTCCACTTCCTCACCGGCCGAGAGCATCTCGACGTTGAGGCAGAGGCTCTGCATCTCCTTGACGAGCACCTTGAAGGACTCGGGGATCCCGGGCTCCGGGATGTTCTCCCCCTTGACGATCGCCTCGTAGACCTTGACCCGGCCCCGGACGTCGTCCGACTTGATCGTCAACAGCTCCTGGAGGGCGTAGGCGGCGCCGTAGGCCTCGAGGGCCCACACCTCCATCTCGCCGAAGCGCTGTCCGCCGAACTGGGCCTTCCCGCCCAGCGGCTGCTGGGTGATCATCGAGTAGGGACCGGTCGATCGGGCGTGGATCTTGTCGTCCACCAGGTGGAGCAGCTTCAGGATGTAGATGTAGCCGACGGTGATGGGCGAGTCGAAAGGCTCCCCGGAGCGACCGTCGTAGAGAATCGCCTTGCCCCTCCCATCGACCAGGTGGAGACCGTCGTCGGAAGGGCGGCTCTTCTCGAGAACCGAGATGATCTCTGTCTCCCGAGCGCCGTCGAAGACCGGAGTAGCCACCCTGGTCCACGGCCTGGCGCCCTTGGCCGGCCTCCCCTCTCCCTCGTAGGGCTCCCAGCCCTGGGCGGCCGCCCACCCGAGGTGGGTCTCGAGGATCTGGCCGAGGTTCATCCGGGAAGGCACGCCCAGCGGAGAGAGGATGATGTCGACCGGCGTGCCGTCCTCCGTGAACGGCATGTCCTCGACGGGGAGGATCTTGGCGATGACGCCCTTGTTGCCGTGGCGTCCCGCCAGCTTGTCGCCCTCGGAGATCTTGCGCTGCTGGGCCACGTAGACCCGCACCAGCTCGTTCATCCCCGGCGGCAGCTCATCGCCGTCCTCCCGGCGGAACACCTTCACGGCGATGGCCTTGCCGCCCTCGCCGTGGGGGACCTTGAGCGACATGTCGCGCACCTCGCGCGCCTTCTCGCCGAAGATCGCCCGCAACAGGCGCTCCTCGGGCGTCAGCTCGGTCTCGCCCTTCGGTGTGACCTTCCCGACCAGGTAATCACCGGCGCTCACCTCCGCGCCGATGCGGATGATTCCCCGGTCGTCGAGGTCGCGCAGCACTTCCTCGGCCACATTGGGGATGTCGCGGGTGATCTCCTCGGCCCCGAGCTTGGTGTCGCGTGCCTCGATCTCGTACTCCTCGATGTGGATCGAGGTGAGCACGTCGTCTTCGACGAGGCGCTGGGAGATCACGATGGCGTCCTCGTAGTTGTGGCCCTGCCACGGCATGAAGGCCACCAGCAGGTTCTTGCCGAGGGCCAGCTCACCGTCTTCGGTGCTGGGTCCGTCGGCGAGCACGTCGCCCTCGCGCACCTTGTCGCCCGCCGAAACCACAGGCTTCTGATTGATGCAGGTGCCCTGGTTGGAGCGGACGAACTTCTTGAGCGGGTAGGTCTTGCGGCCACCGGTGCCCGAGACGACGATCTCATCGCCGGTGACGTTCATGACCTCGCCGTCGGCTTCGGCGATCACCATGTCGCCGGAGTCCTGGGCGGCACGAGACTCCACCCCGGTTCCCACGAGCGGCGCTTCCGCCCGGAGGAGCGGCACGGCCTGCCGCTGCATGTTGGATCCCATCAAGGCCCGGTTGGCATCGTCGTGCTCCAGGAAGGGGATGAGCGCGGTCGCCACCGAGACCACCTGCTTCGGGGACACGTCCATGTAGTCGATCTCGGCCGGCTCGACGTAGTCGACATCACCGCCGCTGCGCCGCACCAGCACCCGGTCGTTGAGGAAGTTGCCGTTCTCGTCGAGCAGGGCGTTGGCCTGGGCGATGACGTGCCGTTCCTCCTCCGTCGCCGTGAGGTAGTCGACCCGCCCTGTCACCTTGCCGTCTATCACGCGGCGATAGGGGGTCTCGATGAACCCGAACCGATTGACCTGGGCATAGGTCGCCAACGAGCCGATGAGGCCGATGTTGGGACCCTCGGGGGTCTCGATCGGGCACATGCGGCCGTAGTGGGAAGAGTGCACGTCGCGGACCTCGAAACCGGCCCGTTCCCGGGACAATCCGCCCGGGCCCAAGGCCGACAGCCGGCGCCGATGGGTGAGCCCCGCCAGCGGATTGGGCTGGTCCATGAACTGGCTCAACTGGGAAGTCCCGAAGAACTCCTTGATCGATGCCACCACCGGCCGGATGTTGATCAGGCTCTGGGGCGTGATCGCCTCGGGATCCTGCGTCGTCATCCGCTCCCGAACCACCCGCTCGAGCCGAGTGAGGCCCACCCGGATCTGGTTCTGAATCAACTCACCCACCGTGCGCACCCGGCGGTTCCCGAAGTGGTCGATGTCGTCGGTGCGGTACTCGGGGTCGCGCTCGTGGAGCTTCACGAGATAGCGGATCGTGTCGAGGATGTCCTCCTTGGCCAGCAGGCCCATCTCGTCGCGCCGATAGGCGTCGACGTCCTCGACGCTCACCGTGGGCCGGCCGAACTTCTGGTTGAGCTTGTAGCGCCCCACTCGGGTGAGGTCGTACCGCTTGGGGTTGTAGAAGAGGGTGTTGATGAGGCTGCGGGCCGACTCGACCGTCGTCAGCTCGCCGGGACGCAGCTTCCGGTACAGATCCAGCAGCGCCTCGTCGCGGTCCTCGGTGGGATCCTTCTCCAGCGTCTCCTGCACGCTCGGGGCACCGTCGAACAGGGCCAGGATCTCCTCGTCGGTCTGTGCGAAGTCGAGTGCGCGCAGGAAGGTGGAGACGTACTGGCGGCGCTTGCGGTCGACCCGGACCCCGACGGTGTCCTTCTTGTCGATGTCGAACTCGAGCCAGGCTCCCCGTCCCGGGATGACCTTGGCCGTGTAGATGTCGCGATCCGAGGTCTTGTCGACGCTCTGGTCGAAGTAGACACCCGGGGAGCGAACCAGCTGGCTCACCACCACTCGCTCGGTGCCGTTGATGATGAAGGTCCCGTTGGGCGTCATCATCGGGAAGTCACCGAGGAACACCTGCTGCTCCTTGATCTCACCGGTCTGCCGGTTCATGAAGCGAGCGGTGACGAACAGCGGACGGGAGTAGTTGGCGTCCCGCTCCTTGGCCTCTTCGATGGCCATCGTCGGATCCTCGAAGCGATGATCGGTCAGTTCGAGGGCCAGGGTGCCGGTGAAATCCTCGATCGGGGAGATCTCCTCAAAGATCTCCTTCAGACCGCGCTCAAGAAACCATGAGAATGAGTCGTGTTGGACGGACAACAGGTCGGGTAGGGGAAGGACTTGGGGGATCTTTGCGAACGACAATCGATCGGTGCGCGCACGAGCCAACGATCTTCTCCTCCATCGATGCGGCGGACGGGTTCTTCGGGAATCTGCCTGGGGACGCCAACAAGCCAGGATAGCGTGTAGCTACCCCGGCTCGGCGGTGCCGGCCATATCAGCTTCGCTTCAATTGTGGGGTCAGCATACCCCTCCCCACCCGGGGGGTCAAGATTCCGAATGGGGGAGCAGACGGCGGTAGACGGCGTCGCACAGCCGACCGAACAGGGGCGGCCGCGGCGCCGTCCGCCAGGCATCAGAAGGCTCCATCAGCCGGCCCATCCGCACCGCCCACAATGCGGCGCCGGCCGCTACGGCGCCGACGATGCCGACGGCGGCGAGGCCCGCCCCCACGGCTCCGGCCACTCCATCGGTGAGGGCACCCACACCGGTGACGACGGCCACCAACAGGACCGGTCCGATCATGACCGTCAGGGTAACGAAAGAGGCGGGCACCGCAGTGCCCGCCTCTCGGACCGAGGAGGATTCGGTCTTACTTCAGGTCGACGGTGGCGCCGGCCCCCTCGAGGACCTCTTTGGCCTTGTCGGCCTCCTCCTTGCTGACGCCTTCCAGGACCGGCTTGGGCGCCTCATCCACGAGGGCCTTGGCTTCCTTCAGCCCGAGGCTCGTGAGGGCGCGCACCTCCTTGATCACCTGGATCTTGGCGTCGCCGACGGCGGTGAGAACGACATCGAACTCGTCCTTCTCCTCCTCGACGGCGGCGGCTCCGGCCGCGGGGACTGCGGCAATCGCCATCGGAGCCGCAGCGGTGACGTCGAACTTCTCCTCGAACGCCTTCAGGAACTCAGAGAGCTCCAGCACGGTCATGCCCTCGAAGGTCTCGAGCAGCTCGTCGGTGTTGATCTTGGCCATGGTTCCTATGCCTCCTCGGCCTCTTCGGCCTCGCCTTCCGGCTCGGCCCCTTCTTCATCGGCCTCGCCGTCCGGTTCGGCCGTCTCCTCATCGGCCGCAGCCTCGGGCTGGGCCTCGTCTTCCGCGTCCTCGGCCGACTCGTCGGCCGGGGTCTCCTCGGCGGTTTCCTCCACCTCAGACGCGGCTTCCTCGGCAGGTTCCTCGGCGGGGGCCGATTCCTCGGCCGGCGCTTCGGCGGGCAGCTTGTCGATCAACTGCTGCAGCATGGTCGCCAAGTTGCGGGGCATCGCCGCCATCAGACCGGCCGCCTTCGTCATCGGCGCCTGCAGCATGCCGGCCACCCTGGCCAGCAAGACCTCGCGGGGCTCGAGCTCGGCGAGCTCGGCCACCCGCTCGGGGGGCAACAGCTCCCCCGCCAGCAGCGCGCCCTTGAGCACCAGCTGAGCGTGCTCCTTGGCGAAGTCGTTGAGGACCTTGGCGGTCACGGCGGCATCGCCCGACGCAAAGGTCAACCCGGTGGGCCCGATCAACAGCTCGACCAGATCGTCGTGACCGAGCTCGCTCGCCGCCAGGCGGGCCAGCGTCATCTTCACGACTTTGAACTCACTGTCGGCGGCCCGCAGTCCCCGGCGGAGCTCCTGCTGCTCCTTGACCGACAGCCCGGCATACTCGGCAACGAAGACCGCGGGCGACTCTTCGAGCCGCTCCTTGATCTCGGCTACCGCCTGGACCTTCTCGGGACGTGGCATCCGTTTCTCCTCGTGTCTCCCGGGCCCATGAGAGAGGGCCCCCGATCCGAGACACGGGAGCCCCTGTGAGGAGCGACCTGCGCCGGCGATCTCGTGATCCTTCGCCCTCTCGGGACCTGCGGTCTCGGGTCGGTTGGGATGTTGCGGCCGTGAGCGTAGACCCCTCACCGCCGCACGGCAAGACGGGACCTAGCGGACGAGCTCCAGGAGGTCGTCGAGCGCGTTGGTGTCGACCTTCACTCCCAAGCCCATCGTCGATGACAGGGTGAGCTTGCGGATGTAGCGGCCCTTGGTTGCCGCCGGCCGGGCTCGGGTGATCTCGTCGACGACCGCGGCCAGGTTCTGGCGGAGGGCTTCCTCGGTGAACGAGACCTTGCCGAGCACCACGTGCACGTTGCCGTAGCGATCGTTGCGGTACTCCACCCGCCCGCCTTTGAACTCGCCGACGGCCTTGCCGACGTCGGGCGTCACCGTGCCCGACTTCGGGTTGGGCATGATCCCGCGGGGGCCCAGCAACCGCCCCAGCTTCCCGACCTCGCTCATCATCGAAGGCATGGCGATCGTCACATCCCAGTCGAGGGGCTGAGAACCCGAGGCCACCGCTTCGGCCAACTCCGCTCCACCGACCAGATCGGCGCCGGCTTCCTCCGCCTCGCGCAAGCCTTCACCGTCGGCGAAGACCACCACGCGAACCGTCTTGCCGGTGCCGTTGGGCAGCGCCACCGTGCCGCGCACGCCCTGGTCGGCCTGGCGGGCATCGATTCCCAACATGAAGGCTGCCTCGACGGTCTCGTCGAACTTTGCCGTCGCCAACTCCTTGACGAGACGCACGGCCTCGCCGGGTTGATAGGTGGCCGTCTGGTCGTACCGGGCGGCCGCATCGCTCCGCTTCTTGCTCATGTCTTCTCCTCGTGGTCCTCGCGGCCCGCGGTGCGGGCCTCCCACATCAGCCCTCGACGGTCAATCCCATCGAGCGGGCGGTTCCTTCGACGATCTTCATCGCCGCATCGATGTCGTTGGCGTTCAGGTCGGCCATCTTCGTCTCGGCGATGTGCCGAACCTGGTCGCGGGTGACCGACCCCACCTTGGTGGTGTGCGGCTCCGGGGACCCCTTCTCGACGCGAGCGGCCTGCCGCAGCATCACCGCTGCGGGCGGCGTCTTCGTGATGAAGGTGAACGACCGATCCTCGTAGATCGTGATCTCGACGGGGATGATCGTTCCGGCCTGGCCTTCGGTCGCCGCGTTGTAGGCCTTGACGAAATCCATGATGTTCACGCCGTGCTGACCCAGCGCCGGACCCACCGGCGGGGCGGGGCTCGCCTGCCCGGCGGGAATCTGCAGCTTCAAGAGCGTGGCGACCTTCTTACGACCCATTCCTGACCCCTGACTAGAACTTCTGAATCTGCTCGAAATTGAGCTCCACCGGCGTCTCCCGACCGAAGATGTCGACCAGGACCCGCACTTTGGACTGGTCCACATTGATGTCTTCGATGACGCCGTTGAAGTCTGCAAACGGACCTTCCACGACCCGCACCGTCTCGCCGATCTCCCAATCGGGCTTGAAGCGGGGAGTCTTCTTCTCCTCGTCCTTGCGGACACCGAGAATGCGCTCCACCTCGCGGCGCGACAACGGAGTCGGCTGGTTCCCGGAACCCACGAAACCGGTGACACCGGGCGTGTTGCGGGTCACCGACCAAGAGTCGTCGTCGAGGTACATGCGGACCAGCAGATAGCCGGGGAACTGCTTCTTGGGAACCGTCACCTTGCGACCGCCCTTGAACTCGACGACGTCCTCCATGGGGATCACGACGTCGAAGATCGACTCCTCCATGTGCATCGAGTGAATCCGGGTCTGGAGGTTGGCCTTGACCTTGTTCTCGTAGCCGCTGTAGGAGTGGATCACGTACCAGGACCCGGGGAGGTCGTAGGGGCTGGAGGGTCCCAGCGGCGCGGCCGCCTCCTCTTCCTCGTCCTCTTCGCCGGCGACCGCATCCTCGGCCGGCTCTGCGGCCGGCTCCTCGGCTACCTCTGCGGCCGGCTCCTCGGCTGCCTCTACGGCCGGCTCTGCGGCTGCCTCTACGGCCGGCTCTTCGGCTGCCTCTACGGCCGGCTCTTCGGCTACCTCTACGGCCGGCTCCTCGGCTACCTCTACGGCCGGCTCCTCGGCTACCTCTACGGCCGGCTCTTCGGCTACCTCTACGGCCGGCTCTTCGGCTGCCTCTACGGC
>JBFFRY010000044.1:0-14353 GCA_041572755.1 Acidimicrobiia bacterium
AGCATCAGCCAGCTGCGCCGGCGTCAAAGTCACGCCACTCGCCCGAGCAATCGCCGTCCAACGAGCAGCATCAGCCAGCTGCGCCGGCGTCAAAGTCACGCCACTCGCCCGAGCAACGGCCGTCCAACGAGCAGCATCAGCCAGCTGCGCCGGCGTCAAAGTCACGCCACTCGCCTGAGCAATCGCCGTCCAACGAGCAGCATCAGCCAGCTGCGCCGGCGTCAGCGCCTGTGTCTCCACACCCGCCAGCGGCGCCGCTTCGATGGCGGGCGACGGGCTGACGACCGATTCCGCTGCTTCGTCGCCGGCGATCACGAAGGACACTGTCGCGGCGACCATTCCGGCGACCGCAAGCGAAGCAACGAAGGCAATGCGTCGGGCCGGACTGGACTCTCGGACCTTCTGCCGGAGACGCAGCGCGGGGGTGAGGCTCCTCGGTGATTCGATGGTCTTCGCCATGACGTCCTCCTTCTGTGCAGACCGGGGAACTTCCACCGATCGCTCGGCACTCTCCATGCCTGTGCTTCAGACCATGTACTGCGACGCTTCAGAAACGCTCTATGGGGTGGAGGTGAGTCCCGTCAGAGCGGATCTGCGCCGGTCGCGAGAGAACAACCGGGCTTGGTTCCCCGCCGTGCCTAACCTGCACGGTCGAGTTCGGTCACGGCCCGCAGGATGCGGCGTTCCACGAGAGAGTCCTGGAGCCGATCGTGGTTTGGTGGCGGCCTACGAGGCGTAGGCGAGCGACTGGGCGTGGGCCCATCGCGACGCCACCGCGGCGTAGTACTCGCCGGCCTTCTCGAGATCCCCGTCCTCCAGGGCATCGAGGCTGGCCGCTACCTCGGCGGCCGATTCGTCCAACACGAGGTCTCCGTCGACGAGCAGCGACGCCACCGAGCCGTAGTCCAACTCGACGACACCGCTATTGGGGAACCCGTCGAGCCAACCGATCAGGGAGCGCACGGGTTCCACGATCACCTCGTCGAAACCGGCTTCGTCGAGGATCCGTACGGCGCGCGCCAACCGGGCCACCGCCTCGGGCAGAGGCGTCCGGTACCTGATCGTCAATCCTCCGTCGGCCTCGACGAGCTCGCGTTCCGCGGCATCGAAGGCGGCGAACCACCGGAGCGGCACGTGCCATCCGGAGGTGAGGATGTACGAGCGAACACCGGGCCGACCCCGATGCATGCGGGTGAGCTCCTCGGCCGCCGAGTCGGCGATGCGGTCCGGCACCAGCATCGCCGCCGAGGAACCCGAATAGGAGTTCCGGAATGCGATGAGACCCTCGAGCATCCGCAACCAGGGATGCCGGGGGCACACGTACCGCCGACCCTCCCAATCGATACGGAACGCATCGTCGCGAGTGGACTCGTACCAAACGCCGTAGTCGCCCCGGTGCAGCACCTTGGGGACCCGGGTTGCGGCGACGTGCTCTCTCACTCCGTCGAAGCGCTCGGCGGGAAGGTAGACGCGTAGATAGGCGGCTCTCGGCATCACGGGGATGCTAATCAGCGTCGCTTCGGAACTCCCCGGCCCCATCGAGGGCCCTTGGCTAGCATCGATGGCGAGCCACCCCGAGGGGTGTATGCCCCGTCGAAAGGAGTCCGCTCTTGGGCGTATTTGACGCGATCGGAGACCGGGGCCACGAAGAGGTGGTCTATGGGTTTGACCCGGTCTCCGGTCTCAAGAGCATCATCGCAATCCACTCAACGGCTCTCGGTCCCGCCCTCGGCGGGACTCGTTTCTGGCCATACGAGTCGGAGGCGGATGCCCTCGAAGACGTGCTGCGGCTGTCACGCGGCATGTCCATGAAGGCGGCGGCCGCCGGTCTGGATCTCGGTGGCGGGAAGGCCGTGATCATCGGTGACCACCGCAAGATCAAGTCGGAGCGGCTGTGGAGGGCCTACGGGCGGGTCGTCGATTCCCTCCAGGGCCGCTACATCACGGCCGAGGACGTCGGCACCGACGCCAACGACATGGAGCTGATTCGTCGGGAGACCCGATGGGTCGTCGGCGTGCCGGTGGAAGAGGGTGGGGCAGGCGATCCCTCACCCGCCACCGCCCGGGGAGTCATGGCCGCCATGAAGGCGGTCGCCGGGTTCCTGTGGGACGAGAAGAAGGTGAAGGACAAGAAGGTCGCCATCCTGGGCGTCGGCAAGGTGGGCACCGACCTGGTGCGCCGTCTCGTCGAGTGCGGATGCGAAGTCGTGGTGACCGACATCTATCAGCCGGCCATCGATGACGTCGTCGCCAAGTACGGGGCCACCGCAGTCGGCCTCGACGACATCTTCGACGTCGAATGCGACTTCTTCTCACCATGCGCCATGGGCGGGAGCCTCAACGAGAAGACGATCCCGAGGCTGCGGTGCAAGGCCATCGTCGGGTCGGCCAACAACCAGCTGGCCACCGACCAGGGCGCCGACATGCTCGCGGAACGCGGCATCCTCTACGCCCCCGATTTTGTCGTCAACGCCGGCGGCCTCATCAACGTGAACGAGGAGATCCGCGGCTACACCGTGGAGAGGGCGGCGTTCCACATCGACCGCATCTACCACAACACGATGCACGTCCTGAAGACGGCGGCGGAGAAGAACGAGTCACCCCACCGCGCCGCGGTGGAGTGGGCCGAGGATCGCATCCGGGATATCGGTAACCTGCGGCTGTTCCGTCGCAGCGGAGACGACCGGAACTGACCGAAGGAAGGGGACCGAGCTTGGCGATTGGGATCGACCCTGCGCGCAACCACCTCGATCTGGGTCTCGACGACGCAGCGCTGCTCGACATGTATCGGACGATGGTGACCGCCCGCCAGATCGACGACCGCATGTGGGCGCTCAACCGCCAGGGCCGGGCACCGTTCGTCGTGTCGTCGTCGGGCCACGAAGCCGCCCAGGTCGGGACTGCGGCGGCGCTCGATCCGGAACACGACTGGGCCCTCCCCTACTACCGGGACGTGGCCGTCGCCCTGGCACTCGGCATGACCCCCGAGGAGCTCTTCCTGGGGGTGTTCTCCAAGGCCGATGATCCCAACAGCGGGGGTCGGCAGATGCCCAACCACTGGTCACACCCGGAGCTCCGGATCTTCTCCCACTCATCGGTGATCGCCACCCAGTATCCCCACGCCACCGGGATCGCCTGGGAGCTGCGCCGCAGCGGCAGCCCCGGCGTGGCCATGGTGTGGGGCGGGGAGGGCTCGACTTCAGAGGGTGACTTCCACGAGGGGCTCAACTTCGCAGCCATCCACGACCTCCCCGTGATCTTCGTGATCGAGAACAACCTGTACTCGATCTCCGTCGCAGTCAACGAGCAGGTGGGGGGCAGCCTCGCCGAGCGGGCCGCGGGGTACGGCATGGCGTCCACCTCGGTCGACGGCAACGACGTCCTCGAGGTCTACGCCGCGGCCCGGGAGGCCGTCGAGAGGGCCCGCGCCGGTGACGGCCCGAGCTTCATCGAGGCCCGCACCTACCGCTACTACGCCCACACCTCAGACGACGACGACAAGCTGTATCGCTCCCCGGAGGAGATCGAGACCTGGCGGCGGCACGATCCCCTCACCGTCCTCCGGCAGTACCTCATCGAGTCCCGGCTGATGGACCAGGCAACCGAGGACACCATCCACGGCGAGGCCGTGGCGGTGGTCGCCGCCGCCACCGAGCGAGCCGAGGCCGCCGCCGATCCCACCGACCCCTTCTCCGACGTGTACGCCCGGCCCCTGGTCAACACCCAGCCTGCGGCTGTGGCCGAACCGCCTCCCCAAGGGGAAGAGGTGAACCTCATCACCGCCATCAACCGCACCCTCCATGAGGTCATGGGGGAGCACGGCAACACGCTCGTGTTCGGAGAGGACGTCGCCGATCCCAAGGGAGGCGTGTTCAAGGCCACGGTGGGCCTCACCGACGCGTTCGGTGCGGCGCGGGCGTTCAACACCCCGATCGCCGAGTCTTCGATCGTCGGGATCGCCATCGGCATGGCGGCCGCCGGCGGGCGGCCCCTCGCCGAGCTCCAGTTCGCGGACTTCAGCCACCCGGCCTTCAACCAGATCGTCTCCGAGGCGGCCCGACTCCACTACCGCACCAAGGGCGGATGGGCGTGCCCGATCGTGATCCGCATCCCCTACGGGGGCGGGATCCACGGGGCGCTCTATCACAGCCAGTCGATCGAGGCGTTCTACACCCACATACCCGGCCTCAAGGTGGTCGTTCCCTCCACACCGGCCGACGCCAAGGGTCTGATCTGGTCGGCGGCCGAAGACCCCGACCCGGTGCTCGTCCTCGAGCCGAAGAAGCTCTACCGGCTCCGCAAGGGTCCGTATCCGGCGGGGAGCTATCGGGTCCCGATCGGCAGAGCGGCGCTGCGCCGCAGCGGCGACGATCTCTCGATCATCACCTACGGAACCATGGCCCACTATGCCGAGCAGGCCGCCGAGATCCTGGCGGCCCGCCACATCGCGGTCGAGGTCCTCGACCTCCGCACCCTCCGCCCCCTCGATTGGGTCTCCGTGGAGGCCGCCGTCAAACGCACCGGCAAGATCCTCATCGTCCACGAGGACAACGAGTTCGGCGGCTTCGGAGCCGAGATCTCGGCACAGATCGTGGACCGAGCCTTCGAATGGCTCGATGCCCCGGTGCGCCGCTACGGAGCACCCGACGTGCCGGCCTTCCCGTTTGCGCCTTCGCTGGAGACCCAGGTCATGCCCAACATCGAAGGCATCGTCGAACGGGCGGTCGAGCTGGCCGAGTTCTGACGCCCGGTTCCTATCCTCGGGGCATGGACCCCGTGATCCGGCCCGGACGCCCCCAGGATCGCGACGACATCGCGGCCTTCACCGTCGACACATTCGCCTGGGGCGACTACGTAGCGGATGCCTTCGAACGTTGGCTGGCAGAACCCCGCTCGCGCACGTCGGTCGCCGAGGTCGACGGGAGGGTGATCGCCGTGGCCCGGGTCGCGATGGTCTCCGAGGTCGAGGCCTGGGCCCAGGGCGCCCGGGTGCATCCCGATCATCGCCGCCGAGGGATCGGGACCGCCCTCAGCATGGATCTGTGGGCGTGGGCTCAGTCGGAGGGAGCCCTGGTGGTTCGGCTCGTTGTGGAGGACTGGAATGAGGCCGCCCGCGGACAGGTCACCGCCATGGGGTTCCGTCCGGCCGGGGAGTGGCTCATGGCGGAGCGGGCTGTGGGCGATGCGTCACCGGTGCCGGAGGGGAACGGCGGCCGGCGGGTACCGCCCCCCGAGCGGCTGCGCCCGGCCCCTCCCGCCGAGGCCGATCCCGCCTACCTGTCGTGGTGGGGCGGTGAGTTGGTTCGAGCCGCCCGGGGACTGTTCCCCCACAAGGGATGGGTGTGGCGCCAATTCCACGTCGATGACCTCGTGGCCGCCGCCGAGCGGCGAGCGCTGTGGGCCGGGCGTCCCGGTTGGGCGGTGGCCGAAGAGGACGAGGACACCTTCCGGGTCGGGTGGTTGGAGACCGCCCCTTCTGATGGCCGGGCCATGGTTCGAGCCTTGATCGACATCGCCGCCGGATCGGGCACCGAGCAGATGTGGGTCATGGCTCCGCGAGTCGAGTGGCTGCAACGGGAACTGCGCCGGGTCGGATGCGAGCTGCACCCCTTGACCGTCTTCGCCCTCTCGCTCGACCGTTAACCCATCCAGAAGCCCTTGCGGTGCGAGACCCCGAGAACCTTGCGGCAGCCGGGGCAGTAATGGACGTAGGCCTTGCCGAGGTCGTGCCGCAACCGTCGGGCCAGAACCTCGGTCAGGGCGTGTTGGCAGTGGGGGCAGACGGGGTCGAGGGCATCGTCGAAACGTACCGGCAGCATCGGGACCTCCTTGGCGCTCACACGATCGGGGACGAGTAGGTGACCAGGCTCTCCATGTAGTTGGCCCGTTCGAATGCGGCTGGATCGGAGACCGACGCCTGGCTCATCGAGCCCTTCATCTGCTCGACCGACTCGTATTCGTGCTCCTCCAGCCAGTCGGAAACCGACTGGGTGAGCAGCCGGATCATCTCAGGACCGTGCCGAAGCAGCGCCGACGCCATCATGGTCACGTCCGCTCCCGCCAGGAGCAGCTTGAGGACATCCTCGGCGCGGTGAACCCCAGTCGTCGCCGCCAGCGATGCCTCGACCCGGCCCCGCAGGATGGCGATCCACCGCAGCGGAAGCCGCAACTCGCTGGAGGTGCTCAGATTGACGTTGGGCACCACCTCGAGCGTCTCCAGATGGATGTCGGGTTGGTAGAAGCGGTTGAAGAGCACCAGCCCGTCGGCGCCGGCGTCGGCGAGACGCCGAGCCATGTTGGCCATCGACGAGAAGTAGGGCCCCACCTTGACGGCCAGAGGGATCGTCACCGCAGCCCTGACTTGCTCCACGAGCGCCAGGTAGCGCCCTTCGACCTCGGCGCCGGTCTCGTCGACGTCGGCGGCCACGAAGTAGACGTTGAGTTCCAGTGCCGGAGACCCGGCGTCCTCGATTCGGCGGGCGTAATCGGTCCACCCGCCGGCGCTGGCGCCGTTGAGGCTGGCGATGACCGGGATCTCGATCTCGTCGACCGACCGCCGCACCAGATCGAGGTATTGGTCGGGACCGGTGTTGTAGGCGTCGAATTCGGGGAGGTAGCCGCCGGAGGCCTCGGCGTAGGACTCGGCCCCGAACTCGAGGACCTCATGCACCTGGTAGGTGTCGTGTTCGATCTGCTCTTCGAAGAGCGACGGAAGCACGATCGCCGCCGCCCCGGCCTCCTCCAGGCGGTGGAGTCCCTCGATGGTCCGCCCCAGCGGCGAGGCCGACGCCACCAGCGGTGTGGCCAACTCGAAGCCCAGGTAGTTCGTCTCGAGTCGCACGCTCATGACGAGACCTCCTCTCCCGGCAGGCCTCTCTCAACGCCCGCCAGCTGCTCGTAGAAGCGCCTCCGTTCGTCGATGTCCTCTTGGGCCGCCGCCATCAGCTCCTCGGCTTGCTCCGGGTTGGCGCGAGCCAGCATCGCAAAGCGGGCTTCCTTCATGGCGAAGTCCCGGAACGACATGGATGGCGACCGCCCGTCGAGTACCAGCGGGTGCTCCTCGGACGAGGCGAGCCTCGGATCGAACCGATACAGCTCCCAGTAGCCGCTGGCCGCCGCCGACTTCTGATGGTCCATCTGCTCGGCCATGTCGATGCCGTGGGCGATGCACGGGCTGTAGGCGATGATGAGCGAGGGGCCCGGGTAGGACTCGGCTTCGGCGAAGGCCTTGACGGTCTGGGTCATGTTGGCCCCCATGGCGATCTGGGCCACGTACACGTTCCCGTATGCCATGGCGATCATGCCGAGGTCCTTCTTCGCGGTCTGCTTGCCGCCGCTGGCGAACTTGGCGACGGCGGCGCGCGGGGTGGCCTTCGAGGCCTGGCCTCCGGTGTTCGAGTAGACCTCGGTGTCCATCACGAGGATGTTCACGTCACGACCGCTGGCCAGCACGTGATCGAGACCACCGAACCCGATGTCGTAGGCCCACCCGTCACCGCCCATGATCCACACGCTCTTGCGGATCAATCCGTCGAGCAGTGACAGCGCCCACGATGCCCGGGGTGAACCTTCGGCCTCGAGGCGCTCCCGGACGGCGGCGATCCGGGCCCGCTGATCGGCTATCTCCCGCTCGTTCGTCTGGTCGGCTTCGACGACGGCGGCCACCAGCTCGTCACCGAGCACATCGGTGAGGCCCCGCAGAGCCTCTTCGGCGGCCGCCTTGCGCTGATCGACGGCGAGACGCATCCCCAGCCCGAACTCGGCGTTGTCCTCGAACAACGAGTTCGACCAGGTCGGGCCCCGGCCCTCGTCGTTCACGGTCCACGGGGTGGTCGGCAGGTTGCCGCCGTAGATCGAGGAACAGCCGGTGGCGTTGGCGACGATCATCCGGTCGCCGAAGAGCTGCGATGCCAGCTTCACGTAGGGGGTCTCCCCGCACCCGGCGCAGGCGCCCGAGTACTCGAACAGCGGCTCGAGCGCCTGGGAGCCCTTCACCGACACCGCATTGACGGCGTTGCGATCGACCTCGGGGAGCTCCAGGAAGAACTCGAAGCGCTCCCGCTCGGTCTCGATGTGGTCCAGCTTCCACTCCATGTTGATGGCCTTGTGCTTCACCTCTTCCTTGCTCTTCGCGGGACAGATGTTCACGCACACGCCACAGCCGGTGCAGTCGTCGGGAGCGACCTGCACGGTGAGCTTCAGGTCGGGGAAGTCCTTCCCCCGGGTTTCGGTCGAGAGGAAGCCGGTGGGAGCCTTCTCCAGCTCGCCGGCCTCGTAGTACTTGATCCGGATGGCCGCGTGGGGGCAAACGAGGGCGCACCGGGCGCAGTCGATGCAGATTCCGGGATCCCAGATCGGGATCTCTCTGGCGATGGAGCGCTTCTCGTACTGCGCCGTGCCGGTGGGGAAGGTGCCGTCGACCGGCAGGGCGCTCACCGGAAGGAGGTCGCCTTTCCCGGCGATGATCATCGAGGTGACCCGCTCCACGAAGTCGGGGGCCCCTTCGGGAACCGGGGAACGGACACGCTTGTCCCCCGAGGCATCCCGGGGCACAGCGACCTCATGGAGAGCCCCGACGGCGCCGTCGACGGCGGCGAAGTTGCGTTCCAGCACCGCTTCACCGCGCTTCCCGTAGGTCTTGCGGATCGACTCCTTGATGGCATCGACCGCCTCGTCGACCGGCAACACCCCCGCCAGGGCAAAGAAACAGGTCTGAAGGACCGTGTTGATCCGGCCTCCGAGACCGGCCTCGCGGGCCACCCGGTAGCCGTCGACGACGTAGAACTTGATCTCCTTCTCGATGATCTGCCGCTGCACCTCGACGGGAACGTGCTCCCACACCTCTTCGGGCCCGAACGGCGAGTTGAGCAGGAACGTGGCACCGACCCGGGCCCGTTCCAGCATGTCGATCTTCTCCAGCATCCCGAACTGGTGGCAGGCCACGAAGGAGGCCTTGTCGATCAGGTAGGGGGCGTAGATCGCCTCCTCCCCGAAACGGAGATGGGACACGGTCATGGCGCCCGACTTCTTCGAGTCGTAGACGAAGTAGCCCTGAGCGTCCATACCGGTGTGCTCGCCGATGATCTTCACCGAGTTCTTGTTGGCCCCCACCGTGCCGTCGGCTCCGAGGCCGAAGAAGAGGGCCCGGACGGTGCCCTCCGGTTCGGCGCTCCACTCGGGGTCGTAGTCCAGGCTGAGACCGGTCACATCGTCGACGATGCCGACCGTGAAGTGGCGCTTCGGTGCCTCGGCATCCAGTTCGTCGAGGACCGCCTTCACCATGGAGGGGGTGAACTCCTTCGAGGACAGGCCGTAGCGGCCCCCGATCACGGTTGGAAGACCCTCGGTTTCGAGGGCCCCCGAGGCCGCCCCTTCGGCGATGGTGGTGAGCACGTCCTGGTAGAGCGGCTCCCCAAGGGCGCCCGGCTCCTTGGTGCGGTCCAGCACCGCGATGCCCCGGGTCGTATCGGGCAATACCCCCAAGAAGGAACCGATGTCGAACGGCCGGTAGAGCCGGACGGCGATCATCCCGACCTTCTCCCCTTCGGCCACGAGCCGCTCCACCGCAGCCCGGGCGGCCCCGACACCGGAGCCCATGAGCACCACGATGCGCTCGGCATCGGGTGCACCGACGTAGTCGAACAAGCGGTAGCGACGTCCGGTGCGGGCGGCGAGTGCATCCATCGTCGCCTGCACGTTCCCGGCCACCTCCAGGTAGTAGGGATTCGAGGCCTCGCGTGCCTGGAAGAAGACGTCGGGGTTCTGGGCCGTCCCTCGCAGCACCGGGTGCTCCGGATCGAGAGCGCGGAGGCGATGGGCGCCAATGGCCTCGGCATCGAGGAGGTCGGCGAGGTCGTCGTCGCGGAGCTGTTCGATCTTGGCCATCTCGTGCGACGTCCGGAATCCATCGAAGAAGTGAAGGAACGGCACTCGAGTGGCAAGCGTGGCTGCGTGCGCGACGGCGGCCAGGTCATGAGCCTCCTGAACGGAGGAGGAGGCCAGCATGGCAAACCCCGTTTGCCGGGTCGCCATCACGTCGGAGTGGTCGCCGAAGATCGAGAGGGCGTGGGTGGCGACCGTGCGGGCCGCCACGTGGATCACGGCGGCCGAGAGCTCCCCGGCGATCTTGTACATGTTGGGGATCATCAGCAGCAAGCCCTGTGATGCGGTGAAGGTGGTGGTGAGGGCCCCCGCCTGGATCGAGCCGTGGCAGGCTCCGGCGGCGCCGGCCTCGCTCTGCATCTCGATGACGGTCGGCACCGTTCCCCAGATGTTGGTGCGCCCCGAGGCCGACCAGGCATCGGCCATCTCCCCCATGGGCGATGAAGGCGTGATGGGGTAGATGGCGATCACTTCGCTGAGCTTGTGGGCAACGTGGGCGGCCGCCTCATTGCCGTCCACGGTGACGATGGATCTCTGCACGAGCGCCCTCCAGTTCCGTTCCCCATCACCCTATTACCGCAGCGGGGCGGCCACGCCGGGGAGGTGGTCACCCGGTTCGGGGTCGATGGACCCTACGCGTCGACCGGGCCGGTGGGATGCCCCCAAATGGCCCTGCCCCGAGCCCGGGCGGGTCGCCAGACGAGGGCCACGACCGCCATGACGATCGCACCCCCGTAGTACGACGTGCGATCCCCGATCCCGCTGGCGAGTGCGGCGCCGAACGTCGGCCCGAGCGTCTGTCCCAGCCGGTTCGCCGATACCCAGGTGCCCACCATCGCTCCTCGGTATCGGGCCGGTGCGACCGAGGCTGTGAAGTCCTGAAGGAGCGGAAAGATCGACCCGGTTCCCAGGCCGAGGATCGCCAGCCCGAGCCCCACGAACCAGAGGCTTGGAGCACTGCCGATGATCGTGAACCCGGCCACCATGAGCAGGAACGATGTGCTGATCACCCGGGACGGCGTGAAACGGGCGCCCACGCGGCCCGACATGACAGACGCGGTGCTGCTGAACGCCGACCCAATCGCCTGCACCAAGCCCCGTTCGGAGGCACTCAGCCCGAAGGCTCGCTCCATGAACAGCGGCGTCACGGTGAGACCGAGACCGAGGAAGATGCCGAGCGTGACGAAGGACATCGGGAGGATGCCGAGGTAGTCGGAGAGACGGCCTCGCTCCCGGAGCACGGCGAGCGCTTCCCTGAGGTGCTTCAGCGGCGGAGTCGGGGCCGGGAGATCGGGACGATCGGGTAGTCGTCTCGCCCACACCCAGACCGGAAAGGCCAGGGTGAAGACCAGGAAAGGCCGGAAGGTGCCGCCCTCCGCCAGGAAGCCGCCGAGGATCGGAGCCACCGTCGTGGTCGCGGTGATCGCCGCCAGGTTGATGCCCATCGCCCAGCGCCGCTCCATGCCGACGAAGAGGTCGCCGACGACCACCACACCCAGACTGAGGAGCCCCGAGGTCCCCAGCCCCTGGAGGACCCTCAGCCCCACCAGGAGCCAGAAGTCGTTGGCGAAGAAACAGGAGATCCCGGCGACACCGAAGATGAGCAGGCTCGCCCGGATCACTCCGCGGCGCCCGTACCGGTCGGCCAGGTAGCCGATGTAGGGGGCGAGGAAGATCCCGGGGATCGCCACGGCTCCCTGCACGAGACCGATCGAACCGCGTGAGACCCCCAGGCCGTCGGCCAGGTCGGGAAGGGCCGGTGCGATGATCGCAAAGGCCAGCACACCCATGCCCGTGATCGTCATGATCAGGGGAAGGAGGCGACGCGGGGCCGGGGTTGCGGATGCGATCTCGGCAGGCTACCCCTGCGAAACGACGGTCCCGCTGACTACCTTGGTGGGACGATGGGGGCCCTGCAGATCAGTCTTCTCGGCGGCTTCGAGTTGCGCTGCGACGAGATCTCCGTCGCGGCACCTCCGTTGCGTGCGGCCCGTTCCCTCCTGGCCTTCCTGGTCCTCCACCGCGACCGGGCGCACACCCGCGACCTCCTGGCCGGCACGTTCTGGCCCGATCTTCCCGAGAGCCGGGCCCGCCGCCGCCTCAGTCATTCGCTGTGGCAGATCCAGTCCG
This sequence comes from Acidimicrobiia bacterium, assembly GCA_041572755.1. GTDB lineage: Bacteria > Actinomycetota > Acidimicrobiia > Spongiisociales > UBA11373 > JBFELU01. Next base: position 12,013 of record JBFFRY010000044.1, read on the forward strand.
CAGTGGGCGATGCCGATGACCGCTTCCTCGTCACCGACGCCGACACGGTGCGGGTCGATCCCGAAGCCGAGTTCTGGCTCGACGTCGACGATTTCGAGTGGACCCTGGAGCAGGCTGAAGCCGACGCTCCCCTCGATCGAGGGAAGGAGGCGGATCTCCTCGCCGGGGCGATCGCCCTGTATCGGGGCGATCTCCTCGCGGGCTTCTACGACGACTGGTTTCTCTCCGATCAGGATCGGCTCAGAGGGCGGTTCCTGACCGCCATCGATCGTCTCACCGATCTCGCCATGGCCCGGAGCGACTACGAGACGGCGCTTCGTCATGCCCGGCGCCTCGCCCAGGAGGACCCTCTCCGGGAGGAGGCTCACCGCCGGGTGATGCGGATCGCCACGCTGTTGGGACGGCACAACGATGCCATCCGCCAGTACGAGCACTGCAAGGAGGTGCTGGCGGAGGAACTGGGAAGCGCACCGTCGCCCGAGACCGAGGTGCTGTACGACGAGATCATCGCCGATCGCTCGGCGGGCCACCGGGCCACGGTGGTCTCGCCCGAGTCGCCGCTGTTCGAGGGTGACGAGCGGATCCCGTTCGTTGGCCGTGAACGGGACAGAGTCACCATCCTCGAGCACCTCGACGGCGTGTTGGACGGCAACGGATTCGTGGTGCTCATCGAAGGTGAGTCGGGGGTGGGGAAGACCCGCCTCCTCGTCGAGATCGCCGAGGCCGCCCGGTGGCGCGGCATCGACGTGCTGTGGGGACGCTCGGCTCCCACCGGCGGGCGGCCCTACTCATCGATCGCCGAGGCCCTCGGTGCCGGGATGAGCTCGCTGCGAACACGCCATCTCGTCCAACAGCTCGAGCCGATGTGGCGCGAGCATTTGGGACGTTTGATTCCTGCGCTCGCCGAAGGGGAAGCCCAGTCGGAGACGCGGCTTCGCCGCAACGACGAGAGAGAGCGGATGCACGAGGCCATCTCGCTCGCGTTCGAGGCGACCGCTCGTTTCGGGCCGGCGCTGGTGGTCCTCGAAGACGTCCATTGGGCCGATGAGGACACCATTCAGGCGCTGAGCCAGCTGGCCGGGAGGATCGCCGGGCATCCTCTCCTGCTGGCGATCAGCTATCGGCACGGCGAGGCGAGGGAACGCAGCGAGGTCTGGGAGCTGCTGCGCCTGATGGACCGCCTCAGCCACTGTGACCGGATCTCCTTGGCCCCGTGCTCCCCGGCCCAGACCGAGGAACTGATCAGACGCATCCTGGGTGTCCCCGAGGTGCGTCCCGAATTCTCCGAGCGGATCCACCGTGAAACCGGCGGGATTCCCCTCTTCGTCATCGAGACCTTGCGGGCCCTGTACGAACGGGACGGGCTTCGCCAGGAGGGGGAGCCGGCAGATCGGGATCGGCTGCCGTTGACGCCCACGGTCCACACTTTGATCCGGCATCGCCTCGACGGGCTGGCCGATCACTCGCATCGAACGCTCGACCTGATCGCGGTCCACGACGGCGAGTTGTTGCTTGCCGAGATCCTCGAGGCAGACGGGGGTGGCGAGACCGAGGTTGTCGAAGCGGTGGCCGATCTGGTCCGCAGGCGGCTCCTCGTCGAGGAGGCCGGCACCTACCGGATCGGCCACGAGCTGATGCGGCGCGTCATCTACGACGCCCAGCCGAAGTCGCTGTGCCTCGACCTTCACCGAAGAGTGGCGCTGGCGGTGGAGCATCATCGACCAGGGCAGGTGGAGGTCCTGGCGCACCATTTCGCCACCGCCCGGATACCCGATCGAGCGGCGGACTACCTGGAGAAGGCGGCCCAGCGGGCGGTTGCGGTGCATGCCTACGACGTCGCGGCGCTTCATCTCGAGCGGTCCGCTCGGGCTCTGGACGAGATCGATGCGCCGGCCCATCGTCGATATGGGGTGGCCGCCCTCCAGGAGGAGGTCCTCGACACGATGGCCCGCCGAGAGGAACAGAAGGATGCCCTCGAGCGAATGGAGCGGTTCGCCGGGACGGAGGAAGCCGCCGACCTTCATCGCCGCAGGGCGTGGTGGCTGGCTCACGTCGATCGCTTCTCAGAAGCCGAAGCCGAGGCTCAACGGGCTTTCGACCTCGCGGTGGAGGGGGATGACGGTGGCGCCGCCGTGGCGGCGCTCACCGCGCTCGGCATGATCGCTTGTTTCGGGGGCCGGGCCGCCGACGGTGTGGTGCACCTCGAGAGGGCCGCCGAGTTCCGAGGCGCCGATCGGCGTCGGCAAGCCGACGCCCGCAACGCCCTGGGCCAGAACCTGATCGACCTGCAGCGGTTCGAGGAGGCTGAGTCGCAGCTTCTGGCGGCGCTCGCTCTCTACGG
>JBFFRY010000045.1:0-13564 GCA_041572755.1 Acidimicrobiia bacterium
CGAGGGGCAGCCCCGCCGCCTGTGGGTGCAGGGCGCCGACTACATCGAGGAGAGCTGGGAGGGCATGAACTTCCTGACCGGCATCGGAGGCACGATCATGTTCGTGTCCGGCGTGCTCTTCTTCGTGGTGATCATCGGGACCCTGCTCTCCAAGGTCACCGTGCCGGCCGATCAGGTGGCCATGCCGCTGGCGGAGACGATCCACGGCCCGTCCGAGTCGCCCCGGATCCTCGACCGCCTCGGGCTGTGGATGGTGGCGGCGGTGGTCCTGGTGCTGCTGGCCTACGTGCCGGTGCTCATCTTCACCGACTGGACCTTCGGGTCGCCCGGGTTCCGGCTCTGGTAGCCGGAGCATCGTCCGGGTCGGGCCGCCACGGCCGTCCCGGGGATCACCCGGGGGTGAGGGCACTCCCCTTCGAGCCGTTCCGCTACGACCCCAGGAAGCGCAGCGCCCGCCGGGCGGTGGCCCGACCCGACAGCAGTGCGGTCGACATGCCACCCCCGGTCACCCACGCACCGGTGAGGAACAGGTTCTCGATCGGCGTGGTCGCCGGGAGCCTGCCCAGATACATGTTGTCGACCGACTGCTCGGAGCCGTAGATGGCGCCGTGCGTGTTGCGGCTGTAGCGCCAGTTGGTGAGCGGGGTGGCGATCTCGGTCACCTGCACCGAGCCGGCGACCCCGGGCACCAGTCGCTCCACCCGCTCTACCAGGGCCCTCCCGGCGGCTTCCTTGGCCGCCCGGTAGGCGGGGTTGCGTTGGTAACCGTCGAGGTCTCCCCCGGTCCCCCACACGTCATCGTGGTCCCAGTGGGCGAGCGTCATCGCCACCAGCGCACTGGAGCCCGCCGGGGCGGCATCGGGATCGACGGCGCTGTAGTTGCTGAGGACGATGCCGGCGTCGGCGAACCGGCCTTCCATGGCGTTGCGGTACTCGTCCTCCAGGTCGTAGGTCTCGAAGACGAAGTGCTCGTGGTGGGGCCAGCCGGCTTCCCGCACATCCCCGTCGACCCCGAGGTAGGCCACCAGGTTGCTGAGTGACGGAGTCGGGTCGGTCACCTGCTTGAGATAGTCGTCGTCGATGTTGTCGAGGCCCACGAAGGTGACGGTGTCCCGGGGGTTGGCGTTGCTGACCACGGCGTCGGCGGTGACCCGCAGGCCCCTGGCGGTGCTCACCGCCACCGCCCGGCCGTCCTCCACCTCGATGTCCTCCACGGTCTGGCGGTAGCGGATCGCTCCGCCGTGATCGACGAGATAGGCCTCCAGCGCCCGGCTGATCGCCATCGAGCGGCCCAGGGGGTAGTAGGCGCCGAAGTAGTGATAGGAGACCCAGGGGAGCACGAAGGTGGCGGCGTTGAGGCGGCTGGGGGGCATCCCGTAGTAGCCCCACAGCGTGCTGAAGACCGAACGAGCCTTGGGGTCGTCGATGAACCTGCCCAGGTACTGGTCCCAAGAAGTGGACATGGCCTCCACCATCCGCGGGTAGCGGATGGGCACCTCGGCGAACGACGGCCGCATCCCGGCCTCACCGTCCGCCTGGAAGCGGCGGGTGTCGGTGAAGGCTCCAACCATCGTGTCGATCAGCGCTCGAAAGCCGGTCGCCTGGTCCGGAAACAGACGCACCAGCTCCGCCTCGTACGCCAGCGGGTCGGCGTGGGCGGTGACCTCGTGCTCCGGGTAGCGGGCCGTGTAGAAGGGATCGAGGCGACGGAAGGTGACCCGCTCCAGCACCTCGAGGTCGCGGAGCACCGGATAGACCCATCCGCCCGGCGACACGCCGTCCATGGCGTGCAGAGCCACCTCGAAGTTGAAGCCTTTGCGAGTGAAGTCGTGGGCGTAGCCGCCGGGGACCGAGTGGTGTTCGAGCACGACGACCTTGCGGCCCTCGCGGGCCAGGTAGCAGGCGGCCCCGAGCCCGCCGAGCCCGGCACCGATCACCACGACGTCGGCGTGCTGGTCCGTCACCTCAAGCCCTTCGCTCAGGCATCATCGGCGAGAGAGTCGTCGACGAGGTCCCCGAAGCAGTCCCTGATGTTCTCCAGGAGCTCGAGGGCGCCCGATCCGGCATCCTCGACCGTGACCTCGTAGCTGAAATCGCCGAGGTCGTCGATGTCCCCGTCGAAGACGACGTCGTCGAGCCCCCCGGCGAGGAGGCGCTCCGCTTCGGTGTGGAGGCCGCCGAGCCGGCGCCGGAGATCCTCGGGAACGTCTTCGAGGCGGTCGTACACCCGTTCCGAGCCGTCGGCGTCGACGAAGCGGAACCGCTCACTGCGCCTCCGGGATCGCCGCACGATGCGCCGGGAGGCCGGCTCGTCACCGTGGCGGGTGAGCCGCGACCAGGTGGGGCGCAACGAGCGTCCACAGTGGCGGCAGTAGGAATCGTCGATATCGACGACGCCGCGGCACTTGGGGCAGACGCTGGCCACGAATGCCAGCCTAGAGGACCGATGGCACGCGCCTCCCGGAACCCGACTCAGCCCCGGGGACCGCGGGCGAAGCTGGAGTCGGGGGTCCCGGCGAAGCAGCGGGGGATGAACGGGAACCTGTCGGTGAGGTAGTAGTGGTAGATCCCCTCCGGGTGCTCCGGGGTGACACCGAACCGCCCGTTGCACTCATCGAGGTCACCGCCCACGAACTCGTAGTCCTCGACGAAGGTCCCGTCGTGGGCGCCACCGGGTCCCGACGGCCGGGTGCCGTCCCGCAGCCGGTAGCCGGGACTCATCGCCACGACCCCCGAGCCGGGATCGGCGGGGTCCACGTAGCCGTAGCGGGCGTAGACCGGGAACCCATCGGCGGCCCAGCCGACCAGCACCACGCCGGACCCGTCGACACCGAGGACGGCGAGGAGTCCCTCGGGCATGCCGTGATAGTGGTAGGCCCCGGTGGGCTGCACGTGGGCGTTGCTCTGATCGGTCCCCAGGTCGATGCCGCCGCCGAGCGCCTCGTACTGCCAACCCGAGTTTCGATCCCGCTGCCACCATTCGGCGGCGCCCGGCTCGAGAGGGATCCCGTTGACGGCGATACCCCACTCCGACAGGCCGCTCGGGGTGATGGAGGCCGCCACCCGAGGGTCGAGCGTCACCCGGAACTCGTGACTCTGGGGACTGATCGAGTTGGGATTGCCGGGGTTGGGGAACTCCCCCACCTCATGGTTGGGAATGCCGTTGGACGTCACGGTCCGATGGGTGGCGTCGGTGACGATCTCGACCTCGGCGCTGAACCCGTTGACGAGGGGGAGGTCGGCGCCGGCTCCCTGGGTCGTCTCCGCAGCGTCGGGCGGGGTGGTTCCGAGCGGCCCATCGGTGGTCCCCGGAGCCGACGCCGTGGTCGTCGGGGCTTGATTCGTCGTGGCGGCACCGTCGTCGTCGCCGCACCCGGCTACCGCCACGGCGAGCACCATCAGCATCCCCAGAACCCGTCGCACCGTCTCCTCTCGAGCGGGGGCACGCTACCAGCGGGCCGGTGCCGCGGCCATGACGCCGTAGGCTGGCACCCGATGAAGCGCAGGCCCCGCAAGCGCGCCTACGCCCTGATCCGCAGGAAGGGCAAGATTCTGATCGTGCGCAACCGGCGGGGACGCTGGGTGCTTCCCGGCGGCAAGGCGAAGCCCGGGGAGAAGCTGCGGGGCACGGCGCATCGTGAACTCGAGGAGGAACTCGGCGTCAAGGTGGACCTCCGCAAGCGCCTCTCCCACGACCACGTGCGGCGCCACGCCGGCCGCTGCAACCGGTGCGTCGTCTACCGGGCGAAGATCACCAAGGGCAAGCCGAAGCCCCGGGCCGAGATCAAGCGCTTCGAGTGGGTCACCCCCAAGGTGGCCCGCAAGCGGCTCCGGGGGTTCCGCCGCCGCTTCCGCGACTCGCTGTAGGGAGTCTCGCCGAACGCGATGGTGGGCCGCCGGTGACCCGACGGCCCACCGAACCCCCTCTCAGTGCCCGAGCGTCTCCAGCCGGCGGGCGACGTTGAAGATCCCGGTGGGGTTGTCGACGTCCCCGATCTCGGCCACCAGTTCCAGGCTGACGGCGTCGTAGACCCGGACCGCGTGGCCGTCCCAGTCGCTCACGTAGACGTAGGCGCCGTCGTCGGTGAACTCCGGGTGCAGGGTTCTGACCCCGTCATCGATGACGCCGACCAGTTCGAACGGCGGCTCCTTCTCGAACACGGTGATCGAGTGGGGTTCCGCCGCGAACACCGAGTCGGCCCACACGTAGGGGCTGTCGTGGTGAGCTCTGATGAAGAGCCCGGCCCCGGCCGTCTCCACGGTGCCGACCACCTCGTTGGTCTCCAGCTCCCAGATCGACACCAGCCCTTCCCCGGCGTGGACGGTGGCCCCGTAGACCACCCCGTCGACCTCCCAGGTGGCCCCTGAGCCGGGGTGGGGGGTGACCCCGGTGGCGATCTTGTTCACCACTTGCATCGTCTCCACGTCGATGGCGGCCATCCAGTCATCGGTCTGCGAGGCCAGGTAGAAGGTCTGGTTGTCCGGCGACAGGAATCCGTCGTGGAGTATCCGCCCCACGTCGTGCACCGCCGTCACCGGGAAGCCCGGTTGTGACCAGTCGACCCGCCACACCTGGCCGGCCTCCTTGAGCCCCACCATGAAGTAGGGCCCGGCCAGTTCCGGTGACACGTCGAGGATCGTGGCGATGCGGGATTCGACCGGCTGGCCGTCCGGGTCTATCCCGACGGCTTCGAAGAGCTTGAGCGGCTCGAGCGTGTGGGCGTCGAGGATCATCGCCGTGGTCGGCACGTAGTTGCCGGCGATCAGATAGTTGCCGTCGTCGGAGATGGCGACGGACCGGGCGTCCAGGCCGATGCGCACCTTGCGGACCGGCTGCAGGCTGTAGAGGTCGATCTTGAAGACCCACCCATCGCGGCCCATGTTGTAGGCCCACCGGTCCTCGGTCGGCGAGAACGTATAGCCGTGGGCCCGATAGGAGGCCGGCACGTGGCCCAGCAGCTCATGGGAATCGCCGTCGATGACGGCAATCGACTGCGTCTCCCGCTCGGTCACCAGCATCAGGTTGTCGACCCGGGCCCCGTGAGTGGGCGAGGCCGGCAGCGTCGTCTCGTCGACCAGCACCTCGAGGCTGGCGACGGCATCGTCGAAGGTCCATTGCGGCGGGCCTTCCCCGGTGTCGCTCTGGATGTAGGCGATGAGGGTCTCGACCTCCTCGGGGGTCACGAATTGCCCAAAGGGAGGCATCACCGTGCCCGGCTTGCCGTCGGTGATCACTCCGGCGTAGTAGGAGACGTCCTGGGTGAGCCGTTCGGGCAGCAGAGCCGGTCCGGTTGCGCCCCGGCGATCGGTGCCGTGGCACCCTGCACACGAGTCCAGGTAGTAGGCATCGACCGGAATCCCCTGCACCTCACCGAATGACACAGCGGCTTCCACTGCGGTTCTCTCCGAGGTGGTCGCCGGAGCATCGGCATCGTCGCCGGCGTTGAAGACGCCGAACAGGCCGAGGGCCACCGTGGCGACCGCCAAACCGCCCAGCGCCCCCCAGGCGAACATCCAGCGCTTGGCGTTCTCTTCCTGCATTGCCTACTTCCCTCCTCGCCCGACGGGCGTTTGATCGAGTTCCTCCAAGAGGGCACCGCGCGCCCTCGTCCAGGCATCGTGAAGGGCGCATCGGCCCTCGACTTCGCAGCGGCCCCGCCCCAGGACGCACTCGCCGTCCAGAGGGGTGCCCTCCATGACTTCGATGAGCTCGAGTACCGAGATCTCCTCCGGGTGGGTGGCGATCTCGTATCCGCCGGACCGCCCCGGCTCCGATGCCGCCCAACCGGCTTTGACCACCGGCCCCATGACCCGGGCCAGGAAGTCGGGAGTCGTGCCGACGGCAGCCGCCAAGTCGGAGCGTTTCACCCGGGATCCGGTGCGCTCGAGGTGGTGGAGCGCCCGAAGGGCGAGGTCGGTGCGGCGGGAGAGTTCGAGCCTCATGACATATCTTGATTTATTGACTCAATATATCAGGATATATCGTTCATGGGAACCCCGGCACCCCACCGAGTGCCCTCCTCCGCTTCCAGGGGGTGCTCATGCTCAACCCGCTCGCCCACCGCAAGATCCTCAAGAAGGGCATCTCCGGCCAGGCCCGCATCCAAGCGATGACCATGCCGCCCCGAGGTGCGGCGAAATTCAACCTGGGCATGACCCTCCAGGTGTTCGTCGAAGGACGCAACCCATACGAGGTGGAGGACCAGAGGCTGGTGTCGGCCAAGATGCCACTCGGGTTCGGCATGGTGCTCCCGGTGAAGGTGGATCGTGATGATCAGCAGCGAATCGCCATCGACTGGGACGCCCACCTCGAGGCGCAGACCAGCCTCGGGGAGAGCTAGCCGGCGCCCAAAGGCCGGCTAGCCGCGGTGATCCTCCCACACCGCCACGAAGACATCCGGCTTCTGGCGCTGCGTGATGAGGAAATCGACCCCGGTGTCGTCTCGAAACGTCAACTCGAGCACGCCACCGTCGAGACGGGTCTTCTCGAATCGGACATCGGCGATCTGGCGATAGTCGTACTCGGCGACGAGGTCCTCGACCTTGCCGACCTTGCTCATGGTGTGCACCAGCAGCCGCCGCTCGGTGAGGGTCAAGTACACGTTCCGGGGCGGAATGGCCGCCCCCAGCCCGACCGCCTCCTCGGCATGGCGCGCCTTCTCCTTGCGGCCCCGAACGATCCCGTACTCCACGTTGAACTTCTCGTTCATCCCCCGGGTGAGCGAGCCGGGCGGCTGACCGGCCAGCGACTTGCGGATCGACTCCCCCGGCCCCAGGGAAGCCCCGGCCGCCTTGGCGACCCGCTTGGTGAAGTCCGGCATGGCCACAATCTACCGTGGGCCGCAGGGACCGACGGCTACGATGCGACGCAGAGTCCAGGGTTTCGACCCGGATTCGAGGGGATGCCGCGGAACAGCCGCGGCGTGAGACGGGGGTAATTCATGGAAAGCTCCAAGAGCGGTTCCTCGATACGCATCGGTGGCATCGCCGGCATCGTGTTTGCCGTCGGCATGATCGTGCTCGGGTTCCTGGTGTGGTTCGACCAGCCGCTGTACACCGACTCGATCGGTGAGATCCGCGAGCACTTCGCCGACAAGGAAACCACCATCAACGTCGCCAACTGGTTGGCGGCGCTCTTCTTCGTGGGAGGGCTGCTCCTCTTCGCCTCGGCGCTGCGGGCCGTGCTCGGCCGTGACGAAGGCGGCGACGGGGTGTGGTCGCGGGCTTCCTTTGCCGGTGCGGTGGCCTCGGTCGGCGTCGCCGGGTCCGGGGTCTTCCTCTCGACCTTCACGGTCGGAGGCATGGAGGCCCTCTCGGACGGCGTCGTCCAGGCATTCGTGCGCGCCGACATGCTCATCTACAGCACCATCCTCCCCTGGGGATTGGCCCTGTTCCTCGTCGGCGCGTCGGTCGTGATGGTGCGGGGGCGCTCCTTCCCGACCTGGCTCGGGTGGCTGGGACTGGCGGCGTCCGCCGTCATGGCGGTCGGTGCCCTGTGGCCGATCGACGGCGACCCGGAGGGCGCACTGGCCATCGTGGGAATGGTCGGGATGCTGGCGGGCTTCGTCTGGATCCTCCTCGGCGGTGCCTTGCTGGCCCGCAAGTAGCACCGAATACCGTCAAGGTCGATCGTGCCCCGCCGCCGGCGGGGCACGATCCTTTGGCGGTTCGCGGTGCACCACGGCGAACCTCGGTGACGCGCCCGGGACGATCCTCAGGACAGCGCCGGAATGACGCGCTCCCCGTAGGCCGCCAGCGTCTCGTCGATCTGGTCGTGCATCAGGTAGAGGGCGAAGTGATCGACGCCCAGATCCCGTAGCTCCTCGAGGCGGCGGATGTGATCGGCGGCCGTCCCCACGACGCAGAACCGATCGACCGCGTCGTCGGGCACCCAATCGGTGGTGGGGTTCCCGGCGCGTCCGTGATGCGAATAGTCGTAGACCTCCCGGGCCTCGATGTAGTCGGTCAGCCCTCGGGGCACGCTCGATCCGTCGGCGCCGTATCGGTTCACGATGTCCACCACGTGGTTCCCGACCATCCCACCGAACCACCGCAGCTGGTCCCGCTGGTGCCCCAGGTTGTCGCCCACATAGGCGGGAGCGGCCACGCACAGCTTGATCTCATCAGGATCGCGCCCCGCATCGCGGGCGGCCGCCCGCACCACATCTCTCGTCCACACCAAGATCTGGGGGTCGGCGAGCTGGAGGATGAACCCGTCGGCGTGGCGGCCGACCAGATCGAGTGCCTTCGGCCCGTAGCCGGCCACCCACATCGGGAGATCCCACCCCCGCTCCTCGTCGAGCCACGACAGCGTGACCCGCGTTCCCTGGTAGTCGACTTCCCGTCCCGCCACGAGACCCTTGATGACCTCCATCGACTCCCGCATCGTCTCCAGGGTGCGCGGCTTGCGGCCGATGACCCGCAGCGCCGAGTCGCCCCGTCCCATGCCGCACACCGTCCGATCGCCGTAAGCGTCGTTGAGCGTGGCGAAGAGCGAGGCGATCACCGTCCAATCACGGGTGCCGGGATTGGTCACCATGGGACCGACCTTCACCCGCTCGGTGGCATCCAGCATCAGTGCGTAATGGACGAAGGGCTCCTGCCACAGCATGTGAGAGTCGAAGGTCCACACGCAGTCGAACCCGGCGGCCTCGGCATTCCTCGTGAGCTCGACGACCCGGGTGACCGGTGGATCCGGCCACAGCACAACCCCAAAGTTCATCACCCCTCCTCGCTGCTCATTCACTTCTCGGGAACCCGAGGTCGACGCCGCGATGCAGAGGATCGGGCCACCGCGTGATCACCACTTTCTGCCTCGTGAAGAAACGCACCCCCTCCGGCCCGTACATGGCATGGGCCCCGAACAGAGACTGCTTCCAGCCGCCGAACGAGTAGAACCCGAGCGGGACCGGGATCGGCACGTTGATGCCGACCATCCCCACCTGGATCTCGTTGTGGAACTTGCGGGCGGCCCCGCCGTCGTTGGTGAAGACGGCGGTGCCGTTGCCCCAGGGGTTCCGGTTGATCAGGTCGATGGCTTCCTCATAGGTGTCGACCCGAACCACCGAGAGCACCGGTCCGAAGATCTCATCCCGGTACACCTTCATGTCGGCGGTGACCCGGTCGAACAGCGACACGCCGATGAAGAAGCCGTCCTCGTGGCCGGGCACGACGAAGCCGCGCCCATCCACCACCAGATCGGCCCCTTCCTCCACACCGCTGTCCACATACGAGGCCACCCGGTCGCGGTGCTCCCGGGTGATGAGCGGTCCCATCTCGGCGCCATCCTCCAGACCGGGAGCGATCTTGATGGCCCCGATCCGCTCCTTCATCTTGGGGATGAGCGTGTCGGCGGCGTCGCCGACCCCCACGATCACCGACACCGCCATGCACCGCTCCCCCGCCGAACCGTATCCGGCCGACACCGCCGAATCGGCGGCCAGCTCCATGTCGGCGTCGGGCAGCACCACCATGTGATTCTTGGCCCCGGCGAGGGCCTGAACCCGCTTCCCGTGCCTGGTGCCGGTCTCATAGATGTAGCGGGCCACCGGGGTCGACCCGACGAAGGTCACGGCGCCCACATCGGGATGCTCCAGCAGCCGGTCGACCGCCGTCCGGTCGCCGTGCACCACGTTGAACACCCCTTCCGGCAGCCCCGCCTCGGCGAACAACTCGGCGAGGAGCATGGCGACCGACGGGTCCCGCTCGGAGGGCTTGAGCACGAACGTGTTGCCACAGGCGATGGCAATCGGATACATCCACATGGGAACCAGTGCCGGGAAGTTGAAGGGCGTGATCCCGGCCACCACCCCGACCGGCTGGCGGACGGTGAAGGTGTCCACCGATGTCGACACGTTCTCCGAGTAGTCACCCTTGATGAGGTGGGGGATCCCGGTGGCGAACTCGATCACCTCCAGGCCCCGGTTGACCTCACCCACGGCGTCGGCGGTGGTCTTCCCCTGCTCGGCAGTGAGGACCCGCCCGATGTCTGCGGCGTGCCGTTCCACCAGATCCCGGTAGGCGAACAGGATCTTCTGCCGACGGGTCACCGCGGTGTTCTGCCAACGCGACAGTGCCCGACGCGCCGACTCCACCACCGCGTCGACGTCTCCCTGGGAGGCGAACGCCACCTCCGCCTGCACCTTGCCGGTGGCCGGGTCGAAGACCTCCCCGGTCCGCTCCGGCGGGGTCTCGACGACCCGGTTGTCGACCCAGTGGTTGATGAGCCGCATCGTCACACCAGCATCTGGCTGGTGGCGCGGGGCAGGTACTCGCCGTCGCCGGGCTTGCCCAGGTACTCGTCCCCGTCCACGATGACCCGGCCCCGGGACAGCACGGTCTCGACCCGGCCCCCCACCTCCATGCCCTCGTAGCAGGAGTAGTCCACGTTCATGTGATGGGTGGCGGCCGAGATGGTCCGCTTCGCCTCCGGGTCGAACACCACGATGTCGGCGTCCGAGCCCACCGCAATGGTGCCCTTCCGGGGGTAGAGCCCGAACATCTTGGCCGGGGCGGTGGAACAGGTCTCGATCCACCGGTTGGCATTGAGCCGGCCTTCCGTGACCGCCCCATGGAACATGAGTCCGAAGCGGTCCTCCACCCCGGGCAACCCGTTGGGGATCTTGGTGAAGTCGCCCAGCCCCAGCTTCTTCTGGGTTCCCAGCTCCGGGTGATCGTCGAAGCAGAACGGGCAGTGGTCCGTCGAGACGATCTGCAGGTCGTTGGTGGCCAGTCCCCGCCACAGCCGCTCCTGGTGCCCGCCTTCACGCGCCCGCAGCGGGGTGGAGCACACGTACTTGGAGCCCTCGAAACCGGGCTGGGCGAGATCATCGAGCGACAGGTACAGGTACTGGGGGCAGGTCTCCCCGAACACGTTGAGCCCCCGGTCCCTCCCCATCATGATCTCGTCGACCGCTTCGGCGGCGGACACGTGCACGATGTAGAGCGGGCTCCCGGCGAGCTCGGCGAGGGCGATGACGCGGTGGGTTGCCTCGCCCTCGGTGATCGACGGCCGGGTGATCCCGTGGTGCACCGGGTCGGTCTCACCGCGCGCCAGGGCCTGTTCCCGCAGCACGTCGATGGCCATGCCGTTCTCGGCGTGCATCATGATCGTCGAGCCGTTCTCGGCGGCCTTCTGCATGGCTCGCAAGATCTCGCCGTCGTCCGAGTAGAAGACCCCCGGGTAGGCGGTGAACAGCTTGAAGCTGGTCACCCCTTCACCCATGGCGATGTCCATCTCCTTGAGGCTCTCGGTGGTCACGTCGCCGAGGATCATGTGGAAGGCGTAGTCGACGGCACAGTGGCCCTCGGCCTTCGCCATCCAGGCCTCGAATCCGTCCATGAGGGATTCGCCCTTCACCTGGACGCCGAAGTCGATGATCGACGTGGTGCCGCCCCACGCCGCCGCCCTCGTTCCCGTCTCGAAATCGTCGGACGCCACCGTGCCCCCGAAGGGGAGCTGCATGTGGGTGTGGACGTCGATACCACCCGGCACCACCCACTTCGCCGAGGCATCGATCACCCGGTCGGCGCCCTCCTCCCAGGCGTGGGAGCCCGGGGCGGCCAGCGCCACCACCTTCTCGCCCTCGATCAGCACGTCGGCTTCCATCGTTTCGGTGGCGGTGATCACCGTCCCGTTCTTGATGACGATCCGCATGATTCCTCCTGTCTCTCCCTACGGCGCGACCAGCGGGCCGTAGGCATCGGGGCGGCGGTCCCGGTAGAACGCCCAGGTCTTGCGCACCTCTTCGACCATGTCGAGGTCCAGGTCCCTCACCAGGAGCTCCTCCTCGGTGTCGGAGGCGGCCCCGTCGACCAGCTGGCCCCGGGGATCGGCGAAGTAGGAGGAGCCGTAGTAGTCGTTGTCGCCGAAGGGCTCCTTGCCGACCCGGTTGATGGCCCCGACGAAGTACTCGTTGGCCACCGCCGCCGCCGGCTGCTCCAGGTTCCACAGGTACATGGACAGCCCCCGGCTGGTGGCCGAAGGGTTGAAGACGATCTTGGCCCCGGCCAGCCCCAGAGCCCGCCACCCCTCCGGGAAATGGCGGTCGTAACAGATGTAGACGCCGATCCGTCCCACTGCGGTGTCGAAGATCGGGTAACCCAGGTTGCCGGGTCGGAAGTAGAACTTCTCCCAGAACCCCGACACGTGCGGCAGATGGGTCTTGCGGTACTTGCCCAGGTAGGAACCGTCGGCGTCGATCACCGCAGCCGTGTTGTAGTAGAACCCGTCGTCTTCCTTCTCGAAGAGGGGTACCACCAGCACGATCCCGGTCTCCTTGGCGAGATCCTGCATGAGCTTCGTGGTGGGACCGTCGGGGACCGCTTCGGCGTAGTCGAAGTGGTCGTTCTCCTGCACCTGGCAGAAGTAGGGGGAGTAGAACAGCTCCTGGAAGCACAGGACCTGCACCCCCTGGGAGGCGGCTTCCCGGACGTAGCCGACGTGCTTGTCGAGCATCGAGTCCTTGTCACCCGTCCATTCGGCCTGTACGAGTGCTGCCCTCACGACATTCGCCATGCGACCTCCCTGCGCGCGATTCAGCCGGTTTCGAATCTGGCGACCGGCGGTCGAAAGTTAGCCACTCCGGCCGGACTACGCCGGGGAATCGCGCTCCCCCACCGGGGCGACACGCCGCGCCAGGAGGAAGACCACGGCGAAGAGGCCGGCCAACAGGGGGAACCAGACGCTCCGTTCGATGGTCTCATAGGCCCACCCCGACGGAAGAGCGGCCGCCCCGGCGGCGAGGAATCCGACCGCCTCCAGCAGCCCCTGACCCCGAGCCACCATGTCGGGCGGGCTTCCGTGGGCCACCAGCGCCGCCCCGGCCGGACCGATGGCGGCGCTGCCGATGGCATGAACCACTCCCGCCAATGCCAAGGCAATCGGCGCCCCCAGCCACCCGTAGGCGGCGAAGGCGGGGACCAACAGCACGACCCCCACCCCTGCGACCAGCATCGGAGACCGGCGATCGACCATTCGCCCAAAGGGGGTGGCGAGAAACACCAGGGGTCCGGCGATGATGGTGAAGCTCAACCCCACGAACGTCGTCGAGGCGCCGCGGTCGGTGAGAAGCCGAGCCCAGATCGCATCGAAGGCACCGAACGAAGCGAACTCGACCGCCCCGATGGCGATGCCGGCCACCACCAGCCGGCTGCGTAGGAGGCTCAACAGACGCTGCCCGGGCACCATCGGAGGTGGTGTTGGCGCCCGCAGTCTGGTGACCACCGGCACCGCCAGCAACAGGATCCCGGCGGGCACCAGGAACGGCACCTCGAGACCGAAATGCTCCGCCAGCACGGCCCCGATCAAGGGCCCCAGCGCAAAGCCGGCGACGGCAGCGGCCACGATCCTGCCGAGGACCTCGCCGGGTCGATCGGGGGTCCAATCCAGCACGACCCGGCGCACCGCCGGAACGAACGCTCCCTCGGCGAGCCCCAGCAGAGCCCGGGCGGCCACCAGCGTCCACAGGTCGCGGGCGAGCGCCGCCATGATCAGTGCTGCGGCTCCGCCCAGGGTTCCGCCGATGAGCAGAGCCTTGGCGTGCCCGCGGTCGGCGTAGCGCGA
>JBFFRY010000046.1:0-12530 GCA_041572755.1 Acidimicrobiia bacterium
ACGCCGGCGCAGCTGGCTGATGCTGCTCGTTGGACGGCCGTTGCTCGGGCGAGTGGCGTGATTTTGACGCCGGCGCAGCTGGCTGATGCTGCTCGTTGGACGGCGATTGCTCGGGCGAGTGGCGTGATTTTGACGCCGGCGCAGCTGGCTGACGCTGCTCGTTGGACGGCCATCGTTGACGCCTACCTGTCCACCGGGAACGAGTGAGTCAGGAGGGAAGACCGGACCCGGGGCTCGCCCTCCCACGGCGGGCCCCGATCCGCGAAGGGACCTTCGGCCCTTGGGCCGAGAGGCAAGGAGACTGACGATGAGGTTGGACGGCGGCGGAATCATGGTGGAGTGGCGACTACTCGGACCACTCGAGGTCCTCATTGATGGGAATGAGGTACCGCTCGGTGCTCCGAAGCAGCGCGCCCTGTTGATCACCCTGCTGCTGCACCCCAACCAGGTCGTGTCGGTCGATCGGATCATCGACGACGTCTGGGGTGAACGGGCGCCTCGGACGGCACAGCACTCGGTCCAGTTGTATGTGTCCGAACTGCGCAAGGCGCTCGGGGACGATCGGGGGACACGGATCGTCACCAGGTCTCCGGGCTACGAGTTGAAGGTGGATCCGGAAGCCATCGACAGCGTCCGTTTCGAACGGCTGGTGGACGCGGGAGTCGATGTGCTTGTGGCCGATCCGGTCGCTGCCGTGTCTCTGCTGGAGGAGGCCCTGGAGTTGTGGCGGGGTCCGGCGCTGGTGGACGTGGCCTATGAGGATTTTGCCCAGTCGGAGATCCGCCGACTCGATGAGCTTCGTCTCGACGCCGAGGACGCACTCGACGAGTCTCGATTGTGGATGGGCGGGTCAGGATCGCTGGTCGCTCGGCTCCGCCGAAGGGCGGAAGATCACCCGTTGCGGGAGCGGACTCGAGGTCTCTACATGCAGGCCTTGGCCGGCCATGGCCGCCAGGCCGACGCGCTGCGCACCTTCCAGGATCTGAGGCGGCGCCTCGGTGAGGAACTGGGGATCGACCCCTCACCAGAGCTGTGCCGTCTCGAGGAACGCATCCTCCTGCAGGACCCCATGCTCGCCCCAGCAAGCGATACTCGTGCGGTCTCGACGCGCAACCCCTACAAGGGGCTCCGCCCCTTCCTCGAGGCGGATGCTGCCGACTTCTACGGCCGTGCTCAACTCACGGCGCGACTCGCCTCAGCACTCGAGGATGCACGCTTCGTGACCGCCATCGGTCCGAGCGGATCGGGGAAGTCCAGTGTCCTGCGGGCGGGCCTGATCCCCGAACTTCGCAACAACGACGCGCTCGTGCCCGTCGTCATGGTTCCCGGTGAGCATCCGTTTGCCGCCCTCCGGGTCGCGCTCGACTTCGAAGGTCAGTCCGACCGGGTGGACGGTGCCCCCGATGATCTGTGGCTGGTGCGCGCTGCCGATCGCGTGCTCAACGACGACGAGACACTCGTGGTGCTGATCGATCAGTTCGAGGAGCTCTACACCCTCTCCGACGAAGAGGAGAGCAGGAGCTTCATTGCCTCCCTTTCCCGAGCAGCGCTCGAGGAGGGCTGCCGCGTTCGAATTGTGGCCGCCATGCGAGCCGACTACTACGACCGCCCGCTTCGCGACCCCGACTTCGGGACGCTGTTCACATCACGTGTCGTCCACGTCACACCGATGACGATGGACGAGCTCGAATCGGCCGCCACGGAGCCGGCAACGAGGGCCGGCCTGACGATCGAGCCTGCCCTGCTCAGCGGGATCATCGCCGACTCCGCAGGCCAGCCCGGCGGCCTTCCCCTATTCCAATTCACGCTCACCGAGCTGGCCGATCGCACCGAAGGCGCAATCCTCACCGCCGAGACGTATCGCAACATCGGCGGGCTGAAGGGCGGGCTGATCGGCAGAGCCGAGGAGGCCATGAGCGAGCTCACCAAGCCCGAACGTGATGCCGCCCGTCAACTGGCCCTACGTCTCGTCACGCTCGGGGATCAGAGCATCGGCAACCGGCGTCGCGTGGAAGCCGTCGAGTTGACGACGCTCGACGTTGATGCGGTGGCGCTCAGGTCGGCCCTGGAGCGGCTGGGCAGGCACCGGCTGGTCACCTTCGATCACGATCCGGTGACCGGGAATCCCACCGTCGAATTCGCCCACGACGCACTGCTCGAGACCTGGGACCGGTTGCAGGGTTGGATCGAAGAGAGCCGGGAGGATCTTCGCAGGCGGGCCTCGCTGTCGGTGGCGATCGTTGAGTGGATCGATGCCGGGCGCGACCCAGACTTCCTCCCCGCCGGCGCACAGCTCGAGACGTACGAGGCATGGCGGGAGACCTCTTCTCTGCGGCTCACCACGCGCGAGCGGGACTTCCTCGACGCCGCCGAGCGTCGCGCCTCAGAGGCTCGGGAGGCAGAGAGGCGACGCCTCGAGTCGGAACGCCGCTTGCATCGGCGGGCTCGCCTGAGACTGTGGGCTCTGGTCGCAGTGTCGGCGGTGCTGGTGGGGGCCGCGGTGACGGCGTTCGTGGCCACCCGGCTGCGGGGGCCGGAGGTCGCCCTGGTGTTCCAAGGGCGAGGAGACGAGTCGATCGGAGATCTGCTGGCGCAGGGCTGGGATCGAGCCGGCCGTGACCTGACCTTCCGAGGGATCGAGATCAGCTCCCCGATCAGCCCCGCCGAGGAACTCGCCACCCTGGCCGACTCTGGGTACGAACTGGTCATAGGGGCGAGCATGTTCCTGACCGAGGCGATCGTCGAGGTCGCTTCCGAGCACCAGGAGACGGATTTTGTCGTGATCGATCAGGAGATCGACTTGCCCAACGTCACCTCGTTCGTGTTTGCCCACTCCGAGGGATCGTTTCTGGCCGGTGCAGCCGCCGCTCTGGCGTCGCGCACCGGCGTGGTGGGATTCGTGGGCGGCCTGCCCCTGCCGATCATCGAGGAGTTCCGCGCCGGCTTTGAGGCCGGTGCGCGCTTTGTCGACCCCACCGTCGTTGTGTTGGCCATCTATCTCACCTTGGACTTCGACACCCATACGGCCTTCATGAGGCCCGACCTCGGGTTCACCGCCGGCGCCATGCTCTACGAAGAGGGCGCCGACGTGGTGTTCCATGCCGCCGCCGTCTCCGGGTGGGGCGTCGTCGATGCGGCCGGGGCGGGATCGACCGGGCCCGACGATCATCTGTGGGTTATCGGGGTCGATAGCGACCAGTACGTGCAGGCTGCGCCCGAGCAGCGGCCCTTCATTCTCACTTCGATGGTCAAGCAGTTCGACGTTGCCGTCGAGCGGGCTCTTCACGAGTTCATCGGGGGGAGCCTGGGGGGCGGCACCAGGGTTCTCGGGTTTGGCGTAGGGGGAGTACGTCTGGCGACGACCGGGGACCACCTCGCTCCTTACACCGACGAGTTGGCCAGGATCGAGGCTCTCATCGTGGCCGAGGACATCGAGATTCCCCGCGTTCCCACGGGTCCCCTCATCCCCATGCCCCAGGCCGACTCCAACGTCACGCTGCGCATCACCTACGGGCCTGAAGCCTGCACCTATGAAGGTCCTGATTCCCTGTCGGTGGGCGACGTGGCCGAGATCGGTCTCGTCAACAACAGCGGCGAAAGGGCCTTCCTCGGCCTGATACCGCTTGCCAGGGAGGTCACCCTGGAAGAGGCCGGGACACCCACCGAGACCGGCGAACCGCCCGACTTCCTGCTCATCTTCGAGTCGGTTGGCGAGCAGTTGGATCCGGGAATCGAATCCTCCGTCGTCACGCCGCCGTTCATCGAGCGGAGCTACCTCGTCGTCTGCACGGGTGCGGTGCCGCATCCTGCTGCCATCATCGCCGTCGGCTGATCTCGGGATTGCCGGGGGAGGACCCCTGCCCCCACGTGCGGTGGGGCGGATGTTCTGTTGACTCGAAACGTGGCCGGATCGTCTTCGGCCGGCACTTCGTCAACGACCCGGCCTGGTGGGTCAAGAAGTGGGTGCGGCGCGAGCGGCTGGCCGAGTTGATCCGGGAGCTCAGGGACGAGGAGCGTCGCACCCTTTGCGAGGTGCGGATCGGCGGAAAGGGAGCCGAGGGCCGTTTGGCCGAGGTGCGGGCGGAGATCGATCGACTCAACGAGTTGCGATCCTGCGGCGGCCGCCTCCGACCGCTACTTGCGCATTCCGGCGGCCGACTGCCGGCGATGCAGATCGGTCAGCGTGGTGTGCTCGACGGTCACCATCGCCTCGGGGTTGACCATCCCGATGATCCGCATCACCTCGCGGATGCGCCGTCGCCGCACGACGAGGAAGGTGATCCGGACCTCACCCTGCATTCCTTCGGCGTTGATCACCGTGGCCCGGAATCCGTAGCCGCGCAAGGCGTGAGCGACCTGGGGGGTCTCGATCGGAGCGACGATGCGGACGATGGCGTTCCCGATGGCCATCCAGCGTTCCACCAGACCGCCGACGATCGTGCCGGTGGCGAACCCCCCGGCGAAGAACACGACGCGTATCGGGTCGTCCAGGTTGGCGAAGACCAGCGAGGCCGCGGTGACCCACATCAGCGACTCGAAGAAGCCGAGCAGGCCGGCCAACCAGACTCGGCCGCGCATCACCGTGACGATGCGGATGACGCCGAGGGAAACGTCGACGACACGGAGCATGAAGATAGCGAGGAGACCGAGTGCGAGTTCCATCTGACCTTCGACGTGTGAGGAGGCGTATGGGATCCGTGGACTCTCGGATCGTGGTCAGGGGCAGGATCGAACTGCCGACCTCCGGTTTTTCAGACCGGCGCTCTTCCAACTGAGCTACCTGACCGGAAGGACCCGGGCGGGTCCTTTGGCGGGGACGACGGGATTTGAACCCGCGACCTCCGGCTTGACAGGCCGGCGTGAACTCCAGGCTTCACCACGCCCCCGTGCCCCCAACGGGATTCGAACCCGTGTTACCGGCTTGAAAGGCCGGCGTCCTAGACCGCTGGACGATGGGGGCGTGAGCCCCACGAGGATAGTGACCCGCGCCGTCCAGTCGATCCGTGAGAGCGGCCGTGATTATAGGCTGCGCCGCCACCACCGGCTCCGATGGGGCCGGCGACTCAGCGAACCGGCAAGCCGCCCCGATGTCGAACCGTTGCTTCGGCGAGTTCCCGGGCCTGCTCCAGCGCGACCCGGGGGTCGCCCCCGGCCATCAGTCCGTCGATGAGTCCGGCGCAGAACGCATCGCCGGCGCCGACCGTGTCGACGACCCGCTGCCGGGTCCCGCTGGTTGCCCAGACTCGCCCGTCCCGGTGGGTCAGGTCGGCCCCGTCGGGGCCGCGGGTGACACAGACCCATTGCGGGCCGAGGGAGTGGAGCCCCTCACGTTCGACCCCCAGCATCGCCGTGATCGCAGCCAGCTCCTCCTCGTTGACCTTGAGGAGGTCCGCCCGTTCGACGATGAGCCGGATCGCGGCATCGTCGAAGTCGGGGGGACGGAGGTTGGCGTCGGCGACGATGAAGGAACCGGCATCGAGCAGCCGGGAAAGCGCAGTACGGGACCTCGGATCGCGGCACGGCAGTGTGCCGAAGACGGTGACATCGTGCTTCGGGATGGGGTCGGGTCCCGCGATGGCATCCCACGCTGCCGGGCGGTGGACGGTGAAGTCGTGGCCCTGGTCGGTCAGCTCGATGGTGGAGCGGCCGGTGGGGAGTTGCCCGTCGACCTCTACGAAGGAGGGGTCCACGTCGTGTTCCCGCAGGACCTCGATGATGTGGCGCCCGTCGGGGTCGTCACCGACTCTCGTGATGAGCGAAGCCGACCATCCGAGCGTTGCCAGGTGGGCGGCGATGTGGAGGGGAGCCCCGGCGACGACGCGTTGACCGGGAAACTCGTCGATGAGGGCCTCACCGAACGTCAACACTCGCCGCCGGTTCCCGGGCACTCGGCTCACTCGATCGTCAAGGCCAGCAGATCGGTCCCGTATGGGGTGATAGTGATGGTGCCCTCCCGGCCGCGAGCGGCGACCCCGGCCGAACCCTTGAGTGCGAATCTGCCCTGGGGTGCCAGTTCGATGATCGGCCGCTCCCAGGCGAGCCCGACGTCGATGGTCCCCTCCAGGAAGCCGGGATCGTTCTCCGGGGTCAGGCCCGTGTAGAAGTGCTCCAGAATCTCACGGAACGACGACCCGGCCTCGGCCATCGCCAGCGCCCCGTATTGGCTCAGTCCCAGTTGATGCCCCCACCCCTCACCCCGGATCTGGACCCTCTGGTTGTTGAGGCGCACGGTGAACGTCGGCGACGGCGCCGGCTGGCCGACGTTCACCAGGAGATCGGGGATCTGGGGGTAGCCGTGAGCGAGGGCGTGGCCGTTGAGGGCCGTCTGGACCTGGTTGATGTTGATCGTCCGGGTCTCCTTCTTGGTGGTCACCGTGACCAGGTAGGGGCCGTCGCCGTGGTCGGTCACCTCCGTCTCGATCGAGGTCACCTTCCCTCGGAACGTGATGTCGTCGTGCCCTAGAACGTGGAGGAAGTCGGCCAGCGGCAGGTCGTAGGACCACGACGCGAAGGCCGAGTCCTGTTCGGGGACATCGACTGCCTGCAGGTAGGAGATGGGGGCCGACCCCGTCCAGACGTCCTGTATGGAGCGGGTCGTGGTTCCCGAAGTGGAGTGGTAGAGGGCGGCGGCCGGGGTGCCACCGGCCAACAAGATCTGGCCGGAGGTGGCGGTGACCGCCTCTTCCCAGGCGGTGCCGGCTCCCCGACCGGATCCCTTGTAGACCTGGCAGCCGGTGCCGTCACAGATATCGAACCCGTAGGTTGCCATCACTCCCCAGCGCGGGTTGGCGATCAGATTGGCGAGGTAGGTGCGCGCCGCCACGACCTGGGCGCGGAGGGCCTGGGTGTGCCACGAGAAGGGGACCTCGGCGATACCCAGGAGATATCGCTCCGGGTCGATGCGCTCGATGAGCAGGATGCCGTCGGATCGCGGCTCGATGATGAGCACACCCTCGTGGTCTTGGACCGGAACCTCCCAGTCGGCGTGCGGGTTGAGCCAGGTCGTCGTCGAGTTCCTGGGCCGCAAGGTGAGCTGCGCGTAGAGGAGCAGGTCGCCGGACGCCTGGTTCGATCCGGCGTCGGTGATGGTGTCCTTGAGGGTCACCTCGTGCAGCAGGTCGTTGCCGGGACCGCCGGCGATCTGATCGGCCCCGCCGCCTCCCGAGATGTGGTCGGCACCGTTGCCACCTTCGATGACATCGCGTCCCCCACCACCGCACAGCAGATCATCGCCGCCCTTGCCGGAGATGACGTCGGCCCCGCCCAGCCCCGCGATGACGTCCCGGCCCGAGGTGCCTTCCAGGGTGTCGGCTCCCCCGGTACCGATGATCGTGGCGGGCTCACCGAAGCAGGTGGGGGTCGTCGCACTTGAAACGCCGGGTAGGCCGAGAAGCAGCAAGGCCGTGAAGACGGCGGCGTGTCCTGATCGAACAGACATGCGGTGCACTCGCGCGGAGAATACCGGTGGACCGGGTTTGCGCCCGGTATCAGCCGACTTCGATGGTGAAGGTCAACGTGTCGCCGGCGCCCGACACCAGCTTGATCGTCGTGGAGCCTTCACCGGCGGCCACGAAGGAGAACTCCTGGTAGCCGGCGGTTGAGCCTCCCTCCGAAGGCTCGAAGAAGAAGGAGTCTCCGCCGGCCACGACCGCGGCATCGGGGCCCTCGTCGATCTCCCAGGCGGGTCCGTCGGCAGGGAGCCGGGCCACTATCTCGTCGCCGGGCTGCACCCGCAGCACCGCGCCGCTGTCGGCTTCGGTGAGGAAGAACGTGGCCGAACCGCTCTCGGGCCCGAAGTCGAAGAAGTCGGTGGTGGCGGTGGCATCCGACGACCCGCCACAGGCTGCCACGAACAGGGCCAGGCCCGGCAACAGCATTCGGCGCACGGTCACTCCTCGTTGCGACCGGGCCAGATTAGGCGTCGCCTCAACCTGTGGGACCCGACATCCGATACATGGAGGGTCGCAACGGGAGAACCATGGACCTTCGGATCGCGGTCGTGCACGTCCACAAGACGGGCGGCACCACGCTGTCGAGCGTCTTCAAGCGCTCCTTTGGGGGGCGCCACTGCAGTGTCGTCTCGACCGATCCCGGGGCCGGATTGTTCGGCGCCGCCCAGTTGCTCGAGATGCGGCCTTGGTATCCGCGTCTCCACAGCATCATGGGCCACGACGTCAAAGCCAACGGCGACTTGGACTCGGTGGCGCCGAACCTTCGGTACGCCACCTTCCTGCGGGATCCGATGGTGCGGTGCGCCTCCCACTACCAATACGACGTCCAGGTCGGCGGGGTGGAGCTCCCCTTCCAGGAATGGATCACCCACGAGGTCTCCCCCAATCGCCACACCCGGCACCTCGCCGGACCCGATGCCACCGCCGACCAGGCCATTGCTCTCCTTGAGGAGCGGTTCTCGTTCATCGGCCTCATCGAGCGCTACGACGAATCCCTGGTGATGATGCGCAGGGCCCTGGACGTTCCCGACGTGCGGTATGCCAAGCGATGGACGGCCCCCACCGACGACGTGAAGCGCCGCCTCCTGGAGGATCCGAGGTCCCTCGACCTGCTGCGACAAGCGAACGAGGACGACCTCCGGCTGTACCGGCACGCCGTCGAGGAGATCTACCCGCGACAGCAAGCCGCCCACGGTCCGGACCTCGATGCCGAGGTAGCGGCGTTTCGGGAGGCCAACGCCTCAACCACCAAGTGGCACATGTACGCCCGCCCCCGCTACGCCTGGTATGTGGCGAAGTGGCGGCTCGGCTACCGGCCCTGGGCAGCACGCCGCCGGGCGGCCCGAGCGGCTGCCCCTGCCCACCGCTGATCCCTGGTACCTTCGCGGCGGGCCGGTAGCTCAATCAGGCAGAGCAGCGGGCTTTAGCCCGAAGGTTGTGGGGTCGACGTCGATCACTGTCTCAGCGAACAGGGCATCCATGACAGCCTCGGCAATGATCTCCGGTGCATAGAACGCCACCAGATCCGCGGACGGACCACCGACTCGGAATCCATCGACTGTCGGGATGGCCCCCGTGTTGGTGGAATAGCCGACAAGGTGCCGCGTCCCTCGGGGCGGCCAAACGGTGCACCTCTTGGTACCGCAATCGGTCAGGCAGAATCGGGTCTCGTCGTCCTCACACCCGTTGAGAACAGCCTTCCGATATTGGTGAAGCGGCTAGCGGTTTGCGTACAGGTCTCGGCAGACGGCGATGTAGTCGGAGTCATCCTCGATGGCAGCCTGGGCTCTATCCAAGGCTTCACTGGAGTCGACCCCTTCGTCGAGGGCCTGCCCGAAGGCCCTCTCCGCGGCATCGAAGGCCCCGGTGACGTCGATTCCCATCGCATCCCCAGCGGCGATGATGTCGGGCGGTGAGATCTCGTAACAGAAGGCCTGCTCGGCGTCGGTGAGGGGATCGGCCCCGCCGCCGCAGGCCACGAGACCGAGGGTGAGGGCGATGGCTGCTGCAATGGTGTGCCGTTGAGTCATAGCGGCACCCTAGACAGTTCGCAGGAAGGGCTCAATCAAGAGCCTCCTACGTTCCCACCTCCCTGAACGGACCAGTGGGGACCTCTCGATTTCCATATGCGCCATTCGCACCGTGCCCCAGTTGCGCTGACCTTGCCGGCAGGTTCGCCGAGATCACCGGCCACCTCATCGACCTGATCGGCAAACGGACCGACGCCGACATGGAGTCGGCGACTGCAGAGGACGAGGCGGCGGGCAATGAATGGATGCAGACCGCCTTCGCGTTGACAGCGCGGATCGGAGAACTGTGCGACGAGGGTGAGTTCGACGGACTGCTCTGCGAACGCAAGTCAGAAATCGAAACGAAGGTTGTGGGTTCTACACCCGGCCCACCGGAAGAATGCCTTGACCCAACAGGGGGTCAGCTCGGCTGCTGCTTCGGCGCCCTCCGCCCGGGTGTGCTGAATGGACCACGCTCACCGTCTCTGAGACCGTCCTCGGCTAGTCCGCCACTCCGTACAGCTTCAGACCGGAACTCTTGGTCGTGCCGACCGCCAGCAGGGTCCCGTCCGGACTGAAGGCGACCCGCTGGACCGCGCCCACCACGGGGATCGTGATGACCGCCTCGCCGCTGGCGACATCGAAGATTTCCAGGTGGCCGCCTCTCAGCAGATCTTCCTGGAAGGCCGCGACAAGCACGCCTCCGTCGGGGCTGAGGGCCACCTGTCGCAAGGCGGGGTTCTGTCCTGTCAGTTGGTAGGGGATGACGTGCAGGGGCTCGTCGGTCGCGTAGTCGATGACATGGATGGCGTTGAGTTCTGGCAGCACCCGACTCATGATGCCGACGGCCACCAGCGTCCCATCCCGGGAGACAGACACGCCTGTGACGGTTGCACCGAAGATCGTTCCATCGACCTCCTTCTCGAAGTTCCATACTTTGATCTCGTCTCCGGTCTCGATCGAGTCGAAGACCAGACGCCCCCCGCTGCTCGTGACGAGAGTCGCCCCATCGGGCATCAGTTCGATCACCTGGGGTGTGCTGCGTTCCTCGAAACCGTGGTCGACCGCTTCGCCCGTGGAGAGATCCATCCAGTACAGGTGGGTCCCGGCCACGATCAGGTCGGTGGAGTTCGGCAGGAAGACCGCACCCGCGATCGCCGGCTGCATGTCCACCGTGGGCTCGCCGGCCTCGACATCCCACACTCTCGAGAAGCCGCCCATTACGGACGCAGCGCCCGATGCGTCGTCATCGTCATCAGTGACGTAGAGGATGTAGCGTCCGTTCGGGCTGATCGCCGTAACGTAGATCTGGTCGACCACCTCGTCCACCAGGACCTCGAGTTCGCCGCTCGCTCGGTCCAGCAGCGCCAGCTTGTCGCCCTGCATGGCGATCAATCTGTCATCCGGCGTGAAATCGAGCCACACATAGTCTGCGTACTCTTCGACCAGGGCAAGGTCGCTCACATTGGCTGCCGTGATGGGCACCGTCGTGGCCACCGGCGCAGCTACCGGCGCAGTCGATGAAGTCGCGATTGTTGTCGAACCCGGCTCTGTTGAAGAAACCTGGTCGGTCGGCACGGTCGTCGAACCTTCATCGCCAGCGCCGCACGCCGCGATCAACATCGTTGCGGAGATCATCGAGACCACAAGTCCCCTGGTCGTCAAGGCTCCCCCTCCGATTAGCAGGACTCGAATGGATCGATCGTAGCCGTTGGCCGAACAACAGGATCGGACTGCGGAACCGCCAAAGCTGCATGATCAGCGCTCCTCGACTTCGCCTCGACCAGCGCCGCGCTGAAGTTCGCCAACTCGTGCGCGGGAAAGGCTTCAAGTTCGACGATGCAGACAGCCGACAGCTGAAGGTATTCGATGAACCAGTCCACCTGTGACGGCTGCGACTGTGACGCATCAAAACACTTCGGCGACCCTCGACCCTGGTCGGTGCGGCCCGAGCGGCTGCCCCTGCCCACCGCTGATCCCTGGTACCTTCGCGGCGGGCCGGTAGCTCAACCAGGCAGAGCAGCGGGCTTTTAACCCGAAGGTTGTGGGTTCGATTCCCACCCGGCCCACCGCTACCGCCGCCTCACCACGACCCCGTCGGAGCTGCCCCATCGGGACTGCAACCGACCCTTCCCCCACCCTGCCTCGACTGGAACGGCCGGCCACGAGAGATCGGTTTGCATTGTTGTTGACTCTCCCCTAAGGTATTTAGTACTAAATATCCCAGAGAGAGAGAGAGCAAGCAATGCGTAAGTTGATCTTCGCCATCGCCGCAGTGGCGATCATGGCGGTCGCCCCGGCGGCCGCGGCCCAGGAGGCCGGCGGCCAGGTGACCGTCATTCACGGCGTTCCCGGCCTCACCGTCGACGTGTTCGTCAACGGCGATGCCGCCATTGAAGGTTTCGAGCCCGGTGACGTCGCGGGACCCCTGAGTCTTCCCGCTGGTGACTACGAGCTCGCCATCGCTCCGGCCGGCGCCGGCATCGCGGCGGCGGTCCTGGAAGGCTCCGCCACGGTCACCGACGGCCTCAATGCGTCAATCATCGCCAACCTGGACGAGTCGGGGAACCCGACCATCAACATCTTCGTCAACGACACCTCGACGATCGCCGCCGGCGAGTCCCGCCTCGTCGTGAGGCACACCGCCGCGGCTCCCGCCGTCGACATCCTGCTGGCAGACGGGACGGCCCTGTTCACAAACGTGAGCAACCCGCAGGAGGGCCAGATCGACGTCCCGGCCGGCACCTACGACGTGGAGATCGCCCCGGCCGGTGCCGGTGTCGCTGGTTCGGTGTTCTCGGTGCCCGGCGTCGAGCTCCCGGAGGGCACGGCCCGCATCGTCTACGCGACCGGCAGCTTGGCCGACGACACCTTCGGTCTCGTCATCCAGGACATCGCCGGCCTGCACTCGGCCCCCGAGGCCGTCAACACGGGCTCCGGTGATCTGGCCGGCACCAATGGCCCGGGCGCCTGGGTGTGGATCGCCCTCACCCTCAGCGCTATGGTCGCGGCCGTGGTCGTCACCCCCGTTGTTGCACGTCGGAGCCGATGAACCACACCTCGAGTGATG
>JBFFRY010000047.1:0-12188 GCA_041572755.1 Acidimicrobiia bacterium
ACCCGGCCGAACTCCCGGTGGACCGCCTGCTGACCTACTGGACCCGGATCCGCAGCATCGCTTGGCGGGCCTACGCCGCGGAGATCTCGGCGTCGGCGGGCGCCGCCGCCGGCTACCGGGCCTTCGAGTCCGCCCTGGAGCGCTGGATGGACCCCGAGGAGGCCTCCTGGTGGGCGCAGCGGGTCACCGCCGGGCCGGTGGCCGCCCGCCAGCCGGGGTGCTCCTGCGTCGCCGAGTTCTGGGATCTCTATGCCGGCCGGGTCTCCGAGGAGGCACTGCGCGAAACGCTGGAGGGCCACGGCGGAGACCGGGCCGCCGTGGTGACCACCGCCATGAACCGGGCCTCCCGCCACTTCGGGAGCCGTTCGCTGTACGGGGGAGTGACCTGGGACGAGGACCGTGCGGTGGTCATCGAGTGTTTCCAGGCGCTCGCCGAGGGAGTCGCTCCCGACCCGCTCGTCAGGCTCGATCACGCCCACCGTGAGCGACGGGAGGCTTTCAACGACCTCAAGAAGCGCCTCAGGGGGAACTGGCGCTGGCGGCTCACCCGGATCGTCACCGGCCAACTGGTCGACCTGCGGACCCGGATACTCGACCGTCTCGCCGCCGATGCCGCCGAGCTGCTCGCGCTGCGGGAAGAGGCCAAGGCCGCTCTCCTCACGCTGGGCGGAGAGGAACGCCGCCTGATCCTCGAGGCGGCTCACCGGCTGGTCGCTTCGGGCCACATCCAGGTGCCCGAAGACATCGAGCTGTTCACCCATCACGAGGTCGAGGCGACGCTGCAAGGCCATGAGCCGGTGCCGCCGATCGAGCTGGAGCGGCGCCGGGCGGCCCACCGGCAGGCCCTCGCCGGTGCGCCGCTCCCCGAGTTCTTCCGGGGCCGCCCCGGGGTCGCCGAGGCGGACCTCCCCGCCGACGCCGAGGTCCTCGAGGGGTGGGCGGCCAGCCCAGGCTCGGTGAGGGGAACCGCCCGTGTCCTGGCGAAGGTCGCCGACGGCGGGGCCCTCGAGCCCGGCGACATCCTGGTGGCCCGGTCCACGGATCCTTCGTGGACGCCGCTGTTCATGATCGCCGGTGGCGTGGTCTTGGAGGAGGGGGGACCGCTCTCCCACGCCGCCATCGTGGCTCGGGAGTTCGGCCTGCCTGCGGTTCTCAAGGTTCGGGGAGCCACCCAGGTCATCACCGACGGCGAGCAGATCACCGTAAACGGGACCTCGGGAACTGTGGCGAGGACGATGCGGGAGAGGGTGCGGTGACGCTGGGGGTCTTCCTCCCGGGCTTGATGGGAGCCGGCGTCCTTCTCTCGGCGGTCATCCTCATCGCCGACGCCGTGCGGCGGCTGCTCCCGAGTGGGTCGGAGCGCCGCAGCGCCGAGGTGGCTCGCGGGGTGGACGGGCTGGTGGTTCGAGCCGCTCGTGCCGGGGGCCGACCGATCGCCGAGCGGGTGGGCCCGTGGCGGGACCTGCGGTCACGCACGTTCTACGCGCTCCTGGCCACGTTCTCCGCCATGGCGGCGGCGGTGCTGATCAACGGCGGGGTGGCCATCTACACGGGCGAAGGAGGCCTGGCCGGCAACCCGTGGCCGCTGGGGTGGGGTGTCGGTGTGGGGGCGACGCTCGGCCTGGTTTCACTGGGAGCGACCCTCGTGTCGACCGTCCACGACCGTCTCCCGCCTACAGTCCGCCGGATCGTCGCCGGGAGTCCCATCGGGAGGTTGCGCGCCCCGGATCCCGGTTACGCACAGCGGGCCCAGCGGCTGGTGCCGACACTTCGGGAAGGAGATAGTTGATGTTGCGACGCCTCGGTCTCTACGGCCTCGCCGCCTTCCTCGTCTGGTCGGCGGTGTACATCTTCGTGTACTTGTGGCGGGCTTTTCAGCACGAGGGACCCGGACCGGCGGTGGTCCGCGTGTGGCATGGCGACGATTTCACCCGCTCGCTGCTCATGGCGGTCTTCTTCCTCATCGGCTTGACGATCCTCGGCTTCGTGTGGCTGACCCGAACCATCCGGGGCCGGGAAGGGAGCCTGCCGATCCGGCGGGATCTCCTGGATTGGCTGGAACACGAGGGGGAGGCGACCCAGGAGTCACCTTCGGTGCTCGCCGAGCGAGCGATCGCCGACTACCGCTCCCGACTGGAGGGGCCGGCGCCGCCGTCGTCCCGCCGCTGAGCTCCCGCCAGACGACGCGCCGCCTGACGGATGCGCGACCAGATCCGGCGGGGCCCGTCGAGGAAGCGACTGAGCGCGATCACCCACCACGGGGGGCGCCGGGGGCCACCGGCGAGCCTGAGGACGAAGCTGATCTGCTCCAGCGACGGCGGCCCTACCGCCAACACCTCGGCGAGGGCGTCGCCGGGGGCGACTCCCTCTTCGAGCACCCGATAGGCGGCCAGGGTCGATCCGGTCCGCCCCACCCCCGCCGAACAGTGCACCAGGACCGGAGCCTCCCGCGATCGGATCACCCGGTTCACCGTGGCGACCTGCTCGGCGGTCGGCGGCCGGCCGTCGCCGATTGGGACCCGAAGATGCTCGATGCCGGTAGCGGGGGCGGGGCCGGGCCCACCTTCGGCGCGCAGGTCGACGGCGGTGCGCAAGCCGGAGGCGGCCAGCGCCGCATAGCCGGTCGGGCCCGGCTTCCCGCTGCGCCACACCCCATCGCTCACAACATGGCCGTGGCGCAGCTCGACGGGCAACGGTGGACCGAGCTTGATCCGACGCTGCAGCCACAGATGGGCGGCCAGGATCGCCAGGTTCCCCAGTGCGATGAACCCGCCGACCGATCCGAGCACGATCCAGAACATGCGAGCAGGCTAGGTCGATAGGGTGCCGATGATGCGCATACCCCGCTACGACGGCGCCGGCCTGGTGAACCTGGTGGCCGAGCTGGAGCGACGGCTGACGGGCAACGCCCCCTCCCCCGGTCTCGAAACGGGACGGGCCGCCGCCGTTCCCGCCGGCCACTCGTTCTTGTTGGTGCTCATCGACGGGCTGGGCCACCACCAGCTGGGTCACCCGGCCGCGGCCGCCATCGCCGCAGCGGAGCGGGCCGTCCTCGACGCACCGTTCTCCACCCAGACTGCGGTGGCTACCGCCACCATCGCCACCGGCCTTCCCCCATCACGGCACGGGCTCATCGCCTACCTGCTCCCGATGCCGGGGATCGGAGTGGTCAACATGCTGTGGTGGTTCCCGATCGACGGCGGACCCGAGCCACCGGCCCCCGAGGCCTTCCTCCCGGAGCCGAACCTGGCGGAACGTCTCGGAGCCGCCGGGAGGCGGACGGTGGTGGTCGAACCCAGCGGATACGTGGGAGGCCCGCTCGATCGAATCCTCTATCGCGGGGCACGGGTGATTGGGGCCGAGACCGACGCGCAGGCCATCGATCTGGCCCTCGACCAGGTCGCCGAACCCGGGACCCTCGTGGCGCTCTATCTTCCTCACGTGGATTCCGCCGCCCACGCCTTCGGGCAGACCTCCCATGACTACGCGACGGCTGTCGCCGAGGTGGCATCGATCTGGGTCGAGTTGGAGGCCCGGTTGCCGGTCGGCGCGGTGATGGTGGGCACCGCCGACCACGGTCACGTCGACGTCGCCACCCACGTCGAGTTCGTGCCACCCGAGGGCGTGGTCGTCTACGGGGACAGCCGGGTGCTCTATCTCCGGGGGAGTGCTTCCGCGGTGGCCGGCTTCACCGAGACGCTCCCGGGCCGCTGGGTGCCACACGGCGACCTCGGGTCCGTCTGGGGGCCCGGGCCGGTCCATGCGAGCTTCGCCGACCGGGCGCCGGCGGGACTCATGCTGGCCCCGGACCATCACGCCTATCGCTATCCCGGCAACGACACCCGGCTCGTCGGGCACCACGGTGGGCTCACCACTGCCGAAGTCGAGATCCCGCTGCTCGTGGCCCGACGCTGATCCGTTAGCGTGGTCGTGCTCGCCAGTGGAGGTCCGCGATGAGTGAAGCGCTCGACTACCACTCCCGGGGTCGCCCCGGGAAGCTGGAGGTACGTCCCACGAAGCCCACCGCCACCCAGGCGGACCTCAGTCTCGCCTACTCCCCGGGGGTGGCCGAGCCGTGTCTCGAGATCCACGATCGACCCGACGAGGTCTTCCGCTACACCAACAAGGGCAATCTCGTGGCGGTCGTCAGCAACGGGACCGCAGTGCTCGGGCTGGGCGACATCGGGCCGCTTGCCGGGAAGCCGGTGATGGAGGGCAAGGCCGTGCTGTTCAAGCGCTTCGCCGACATCGATGTGTTCGATATCGAGGTGGGCAGCAACGATCCGGATGACATGATCCGATTCTGTGAGCTGCTGGCGCCCACCGTGGGTGGCATCAATCTCGAGGACATCAAGGCTCCCGAGTGTTTCGTGATCGAGGATGCTCTCCGGGAGCGCCTCTCGATCCCGGTCTTCCACGACGATCAGCACGGCACCGCCATCATCGCCGCCGCCGGGTTGCTGAACGCGCTGGAACTCACGGACCGGTCGCTGGCCGACGTCACGGTGGTCATCAGTGGGGCGGGGGCGGCCGGGATCGCCACCGGCCGTTTTCTCCTGGCCCTGGGGTTGCGGCGCGAGAACCTGATCATGCTCGACTCCCGGGGTGTGCTGACCGCCGATCGGCGGGACGAATTGACGGCTCCGAAGGACGGGTTCATCACGGAGCGTGAGTGCCGGACCCTGGAAGAGGCGATGGCCGGCGCCGACGTGTTCGTCGGCGTCTCGGTGGCAGGGACGGTGACTCCCGACATGGTGCGGTCGATGGCCGCCGATCCGATCGTGTTCGCCCTGGCCAATCCCGATCCCGAGATTCCCTACGACGTGGCCAGCGAGGCGCGACCGGACGCCATCGTCGCTACGGGCCGGACCGACTTCCCCAATCAGGTCAACAATGTGCTGGGGTTCCCTTTCATCTTTCGCGGTGCGCTCGACGTGCGGGCTACCGCCATCACGGAGGGGATGAAGATCGCCGCCGCCCGGGCGCTCGCCGATCTCACCAAGCTCCCCGTGCCGAACTCGGTGCTGCGAACCTACGGGCTCGATCGTCTGTCGTTCGGGCCGGAGTATCTGATCCCCAAGCCGTTCGACCCTCGGGTGCTGTGGCATGTCGCCCCGGCGGTGGCGGCGGCTGCAGCGGAGGACGGGGTCGCCGGAGAGCCGCTGCGGAGCCAGGAGGCCTACCGCACCGATCTGCACGCCCGGCTCGATCCCCGGTTCCGCCTGGTGCGACCTCTCACCGCCGAGGCCCGGGACAACCCGATGCGGGTCGCCTATCCCCGCGGCGACGACGTCCGCATCCTGCGCGCCGCCCGGCTGGTGGCCGACGAGGGGATCGCCCGGCCGATCCTCCTGGGTTGGTCGGACAACATCCACCGAATCTCGGAGTCATATGGGATCGACCTCGACGGCATCGAGGTCCTCGACCCTCACCGGGAATGGGATTGTTGCGCCGGATACGCCGAGGCGCTGTTCCGGATCCGCAAGCGCAAGGGGATGACGCTGGATGATGCGCGGTTGGCGATGTCGGATCTCGACTATTTCGCCGCGATGATGGTGCATCAGGGCGACGCCGACGCGGTGCTGGGGGGCCTGTCGACGTATTACCCCCAAACGCTGCGGCCGGCTCTGCAGGTGTTGCCCCTCGAGGAGGGGCGCACCGTGGTGAGCGCCCTCTATGTGGTGCTCATCGAGGGCAAGACCTTCTTCCTCGCCGATTGCGCCGTCAACATCTCACCGACCGCAGTCCAACTCGCCGAGATCGCCGGGTCGACCGCAACGGTGGCTCGGGACTATTTCGGGGTGGACCCTCGGGTGGCGCTCATCTCGTACAGCAACTTCGGGAGCGCCGGTGGGCCCGAGGCATCGCTGCTGCAGGAGGCCGTGGCGATCTGCCGCACGACGATGCCCGACCTTCCGATCGACGGCGAGATGCAGGCCGACACTGCCGTGTCGACCGAGATGCTGGAGGCCCGGCATCCTTTCAACCGGATGGGCGGGGCCGCCAACGTGCTGGTGTTCCCCAACCTCACCGCGGCCAACGCCGCCTACAAGCTGCTCCACGAGCTGGGCTCCGCCGATGTGATCGGGCCGATCCTCACCGGACTGTCGAAGTCGGTGCACGTGCTGCAGCGGGACGCCGATGTCGATGACATCGTCAACCTGACGGCCATTGCCGCGCTCGACGCCCAGCGCAAGGCGGGCAGGTAGGGACCGAGCCATCGATCTGGTCCCGTTTTCATCTTGACTTCTGAACTTTCAGATGGTATTGAATGTTCTGAAATGCCTACTGACATACCCGACCCTCAGCAACTCTTCGACGAGCGGCACTTCGCCGAGGACACCGGCCTGCTGTTCGAGGTCTTCGGGGGCAGCCGCATGGCGGGGAGGGTGTGGGGCCTGCTGGTTATCGCCGAGGAGCCCCACCTGTCGGCCGCCGATTTGGGGGATCGCCTCGGCGCCAGCGCCGGTTCGATCAGCACCGCCACCCGGGTCCTCACCAGCCTGGGGCTCATCGAGCGGGTGCGCCTCCCCGGAGACCGGCGGGGTTACTTCCGGGTACGCGAAGGCGGCATCGACAACCTGATGATCCAGCGCCAAATGGTGATCTCACAGGGCCGCCGCCTCGCCGAACGGGGCCTCGACGAGTTCGGGCATCGCCGGCTGGCACGGGACCGCCTCGAGGAGTGGCGCCAGGTCTACGCCTTCTACGAGCGGGAGCTCCCGACCCTCATGGAGCAGTACCAGCGGGAACGAAAGACGAGGTGACCGTGAACATCGAGTTGCGAGGGGTCAGCAGACGATACGGGACCGAACCGGTGGTGATCCACGCCCTGCGCGACATCGATCTCTCGGTGGCCCAGGGCGAGTTCGTCGTCGTCCTCGGCCCCTCCGGCTCGGGCAAGACGACACTCCTCAACGTCATCGGAGCCCTGGACTCCCCCACCGAGGGGAGCGTCGTCGTCGACGGCATCGACATCAGCGCCGCGAGCCGCAAGGAACTGTTCGACTTCCGGCGCCACACCGTGAGCTTCATCTTCCAGTCCTTCAACATCTTCCCGGGTCTCACGGCTCGTGAGAACGTCCAATTCGGAGCCGACACGGCCAGGCGGGACGACGCCGACCCGCTCGCCCACCTGGAGAGCGTCGGCCTCGGCGACCGCGCCGACCAGTTCCCCCCCGAGCTGTCCGGTGGCGAGCAGCAGCGGGTCGCCATCGCCCGGGCGCTGGCGACCGGCAACCCGATCATGCTGGCGGACGAACCCACCGGGGAGCTCGACTTCCGCACCGGCGTGCAGATCCTCGAGCTCCTCCGGGACCAGGCCGGGAACGGCCGGGCCGTTCTCGTGGTGACCCACAACCGGGAGATCTCGCGAATCGCCGACCGGGTCGTCGAGCTCAGCAGCGGTGCGATCGTGAGCGATGGTCCGCCGCGCGGCGGCCGGGCCGCCGTCTCCGAACTCGCCTGGTAGGAGGTCTCGACGATGCGCAACCGCCTGCTCCTCCTCAAGTGGTCGTGGCGCGATCTGCGCGCCAACTGGATCAAGGTCGCCGCCATCGCCCTGGTGATCGCCCTCGGCACCGGCACCTACGCCGGCCTCACCAGCACCGCCGATTGGCGGCGCCTCTCCAACGACGCCAGCTTCGGGCTGCTCTCCATGCACGACGTCCGGGTCGAACTCAGCGAGGACACCATGGTTCCTCGAGGGGCATTGGAAGCGGCCGCCGCCGCCATCCCCCAGGCCGGCGCGCTGACCGGCATCGAAGAGCGCCTCATCTTCGACGTCCTCGTCGACGCCAGTACGGCCGACGCCGAGATCCTGGTTCCGGGAGCCATCATCGGCACCGACGTCACCGGCGGGGAACCTGCGGTCGACGGTCTCCACGTTGCCGCCGGCCGTCGCCTCGGTGACGCCGACGCCGGCGCCGACACGGTGCTGCTGGAGCACAACTTCGCCTCTCACTACGAGCTTCCCGACCAGGGGACCATCACCATCAGCGGCAACCGGGAACTCTCCTACGTCGGCAACGCCATGA
The DNA here is from genome assembly GCA_041572755.1 of Acidimicrobiia bacterium. Taxonomy (GTDB): domain Bacteria; phylum Actinomycetota; class Acidimicrobiia; order Spongiisociales; family UBA11373; genus JBFELU01. The sequence goes on from JBFFRY010000047.1 coordinate 8,037, forward strand.
CGCCGGAGTTCTTCTTCGTAGCGCCCGAAGGTCAGATCTTCTTCTCGGAGGCCAACTACGCCGCACTGTTCACGTCCCTCGAGACCGCCCAGAACCTGGGCGGTCGTCCCGGCGCCGTCAACGATCTCGTCGTCACGCTGAGAGAAGGCACCGATGCAGAGAGCGTGGCCGCCGAACTGGAGGCGGCGGTCGAGACGCAGCTCGGCGTCGGCTCGGACACCGAGATCAAGGCCGACAACCCTTCGTTTCGGGCCCTCACCGAGGACGTCGAGAACGACCAGCAGATCTACAACCTGTTTGCGTTCCTGCTCTTCGGCGGCGCCGTCACCGGAGCGTTCAACCTGATCACCCGGCTCGTCGAGCAGCAACGCCGGGAGATCGGCGCCGCCATGGCCCTGGGCGTGCCCACCCGGCGGATCGCGGTGCGACCGCTGCTCGTGGGGGCCCAAATCGCCCTGCTCGGGGTGGCCTTCGGCATCGGCATCGGCGTCCTGATCGGCAATGCGATGCGGGGCGTGCTCATCGACTTCCTCCCGCTCCCCATCTGGATCACCGACTTCCGGTGGAGCATCTTCATCGGGGTGGCGATCGCCGGCTTCCTGGTCCCCTTCGCCGCCTCGGCGTGGCCGGTATGGCGAGCGGTGCGCGTCAAGCCGATCGAGGCCATCCGGGCCGCTCACCTCACCGGGGGCAAGCGGAAGCGGCGCCGCCGATTCCGCCGCCTCCCCGGCAGCACCCTCACCGTGATGCCGTTCCGCAACCTGGCTCGAGCGCGACGCCGCACCGCGCTCACGATGATCGGCATCGCCGCGATCATCACGGTGCTGGTCGGATTCCTGGGCATGGTCGATTCGTTTCTCAGCGCCCTGGATCGAGCCGAGATCGAAGCCCTGGGAGAGCAGCCGGACCGGATCAGCGTGGACCTCGACGGCTTCTACCCCACCGACTCGGAAGAGGTGCGGGCGGTCGTCGATGCATCGAGCGTGGGCCTGTCGGAAACGGGGCTCCGCGCCGGCGGCATCGCCTCGACGGAAGACGCCTCCTTCACGGTGCTCGTCGAGCTTCTCGACCTCGACAACGACCTGTGGCGCCCCACGCTGGTGGAAGGGACTCCCGACGGCCCCGAGCCGTCGCTCATCATGGCTCGGGAAGCCGCCAAGGACCTCGGAATCGGCGTGGGCGACACGGTCTCGCTGCGGTTCCCGGTGCGGACCGGGCCCGACACCTTCGCCCTCGCTTCGGAGCAGATCCCGGTCTCGGCGATCCACCCCTACCCGATCCGCACCTTCGCCTTCATGGACCTCGAGCACGCCGACCTCTTCGGTCTCGAAGACCGGGTCAATGTGATCCAGGTGGTTCCCGGCGCGGGATTCGATGAGATCGATGTGAAGCGCGAACTGCTGGGGGTGGAAACGGTCGGGTCGGTGCAATCGGTGGCCTCGGCGACCGAGGCCGTCCGGGACGCCATGGGCCAGATCATCGGCATCCTCAGCGTGGTGGCGGTCGCCATCTTCGTGCTCGCCCTGCTCATCGCCTTCAACTCGGCCAGCATCAACCTCGACGAGCGGTTCCGGGAGCACGCCACGATGTTCGCGTTCGGGGTTCGGGTACGGACCGCGCTGCGCATGGCGATCACCGAGAGCCTGGTGATCGGCCTGGTGGCCACCGCGCTCGGGATCCTCGGCGGCCTGGCGATGCTGTGGTGGGTCACCTCCCAGCTGCTGTCGACGACGGTGCCCGAGTTCGGTGTCGACATCGTGCTCAACCCGGGGACGATCCTGCTGGCGGTCCTCCTGGGGGTGGTCGCCGTCGCCCTGGCACCGGTCCTCACGATCCGCCGCATGCGGCGCATGAACCTGCCCGGGACCCTGCGCCTGGTCGAGTAGCCCTAGGCCGGGGCCCGGTCCGGCTCGGCTTCGACCGGCTCGACCGGCTCGGGCTCCGGGACCGGCAACGGCTCCGGTTCCACGACGATCACTCGCTGCTCTTCGCCGAGATCCACGGTTCCTCCTCCGCCGTCTCCAACAGGCCCCGCACCACCTCCAGACGGGCCTCCTGCCATCCTCCCCGCAGGTCGTCGACCCACTCCCCCGCCAGCGAGCGCAGGTTGGGGAAGGGATCGGCGAAGACCCTCTCGAGGCTCGATCGGTCGGCGACGCGGCCCACCCAGCGCGGCCCCACCACGATGAGCGACCGCACCGAGGCCTCGGCGGCCCGGTAGCCGCGTTGGTGCTCGATGACCCGGCCGGTCAGCTCGACCACCCCGTAGGCGCCGGGTTCCAGCAGCGGCGAGTGGGACCACACCAGCGACGACCACGACAAGTCCCGCCCGAACGAGGCCACCAGCGCCTGAGGGTCTTTGAGGGCGTACACCCCACACGGGGGCCGCCCGCAGTCCCCCGAGAGGTGGGGCACCTCCCCGGAGATTCCCCGCCGGCACACCGCCTCGAGGTGAGGCCGGGGCCAGCGGTGCCCTCGCACCCCGTAGAGGCCGTCGAGGTCGATCCGCCAGTAGCGGAACCCCACGACCGGCCGGGGGGACCACATGATCGGCATCGTCGATGCGCCCGCCATCGCCTCTCCATGAAACCAGGTCGGGTAGCGTGACGCCTTCCATGACTGACCGGGCCACCGTGCGTTCCGTCGCCGTACCCACCGAGCACGGCGGATGGGGCTTCACCCTGGAGCCGGTCGCGCTCGGGCTGGCCGTCGCCTTCAGCCTCGGTGGCGTGCTGGTGGGCGTCGCCGCCCTGGCGGTGTTCCTCGCCCGCCGGCCGTTGCGCATCGTCCTCAACGACCGACGCCTGGGACGCCGCATCGCCCGCACCCGAACCGCCGAGCGGGTCGTGGCCGCCGAGCTGGCGCTCGCCGCCGCCGCCATCGCCGGGGCCGCAACGGCCGCCGGTGACGGGTCGCTGCTGCTGCCGCTGGCGGCCGCCGCTCCCCCGGCGGCAGTTCAGGTGTGGGCCGACGCCACCCTGCGCAGCCGCAACCTGGTCCCCGAGCTCGTCGGGGGCATCGCCCTCGGCGCCGTGGCGGTGTCGATCGCCCTCGCCGGGGGGGTCGATGCGGCCGATGCCTGGGCGCTGTGGCTGGTCCCGGCGGGACGGACGGTGTCGTCGGTTCCCTTCGTGCGGGCCCAGATCCGCAGGTCCCGCGACCTGCCCCCCCGGCCCGGTGGCGTCCTGGTCGTTGACGCGGCGGCCGTGGCTGTCATGATGGCCGCGGCATGGTTCGATACGATCTCGTGGCTGGCCGCAGGCGCCATGGCTCTGCTGTGGGTCTGGTCGGCGATCTGGCTGTACCGGCCGCCGATCCCCACCCGCACCCTGGGGTGGACCCAGATCGTGATCGGATTCGTGGTGGTGGCGATGGCCGCCGCCGGCTACCACGCCGGCTGGTGAGCCGCCCATGAGCAGCGGCGTCGCCGCCAGGATCCGGCACTGGGCCGAGCGGCTCATCGAGATGTCGTCCCGCCTGCGGCGTCCCGGCGGCGGCACCGCCCGCGGCCGGCGTATCGCCCTGGTGGCGAGCGTGGTGCTCTTCGCCGGCGGCATCGTCATCGCCTACCGGGCCCTCCCGGAGGTCAACCGGACGCTGGAGTGGCTCCCGATCGTGCTGGTCGCTGTCTTGGGGGTTCCCGCCCTGATGCTGCTCAACGCCGCCGAGTACGCCGCCTCCGCCCGGGTGGTGGGCCAGCGTCCCCGACCCGTCGAGGCGCTGCGGGTGGCGATCGTCGCCCGGGCCGCCAATCTGCTGCCCATTCCGGGGGCGGTGCTGGTCCGCAGCCATGCCCTCAAGACGGCCGGTTCCACCTACGGCCACGCCTTCGGGGTCACCGCGGTGATCGGTCTCCTGTGGTTCGCCGTGGGCGCGTTGCTCGCCGGCCTGTGGCAGATCCCCGACGGCGTGTGGCAGGCGGGCATTCCCGTCGCCGCCGTCGGGCTGGGGCTGATCCCGGTCGGCCACCTCCTGCTCCGCAGGATCGGCGGCGAGGACTATTCGGTGGGCACCACGCTCATCATCCTGGCGATCGAGGCAGGCATGATCCTGGTGAAGGCGGTCCGCCTCCATCTCATCCTCGGCGCCCTCGATGTCGACCCCGCCTTCTCCGCCAGCGTGGCGCTCAGCCTCTCGGGGGTGCTGGCCAGC
>JBFFRY010000048.1:0-10946 GCA_041572755.1 Acidimicrobiia bacterium
GGGTGACCCGGGTGCCGCCTTCCGGTGCCGGGGTGGCCCGGGTCGAGACATCGACGTCGGGTCCGCCCGTGACGCGGGCCGGGCCCACGTCGGCACCGCCGGTACGGAGGCCGGGGAGATCGAGGTCGGCTCGAGCCGGAAGGTGCATCGAGCCGGCGGCGTCGCCCATCCGCTGCGCCCCGGTCATCACGCTGCCCGACAGGGCGCCGAGGAATCCGCTCGCCGCCGCCGCCTCGTGGGATCCGCCGCTCATCACATACCCCTCGGCGTACCCGGAGACCGCCGAGGCGCCGGTCTGGAAGACCATGCTGTTGGGGCGCAGCCCCCCGAGCGCCACACCGAGGCGATTGAATCCCGCCGAGAGGGCGGCGTTCGCCATGATCCGGCCCCCGCTGTCACCTCTCAGCCAGGACTGCGCACCACCCACCGCCGCCCCGGACACCCAGCCCCGGGTCGGGTCGATCGCAGTCGCCAGGCCCTGGATCACCGCCATCGTGATGTCCTCGGTGAACTGCTGGCCCTGGGCGATGCGGTCCCAATCGATGGCGTCGACACCCTCGGCGGCCTGTTGGGCTCGCTGGGCGCGACGGGCCAGCTCGGCCATCTGCTCCAGCAGCTCCGGATCGACCCCCCCGGCCGCGGCCGCCGCCTCACGCAACCGGTCGAGCTCCCGCAGATGCCCGGGGGCGTACTCCTCGAGCCAGTTCTCTGCGGCAGCGGCGCGGCGATCGAAGTCGCTCATCCGGGCCCGGTCGCCGAAGTGCTCGACGAGGTCGGGGAACTCGGCTTGCTGCTCCGGAGAGAGATCATCGACGGAGGTGATCTCCCCGGAAGCGATGCGGCGTTCCAGATCGGCGTGCCTCCCGAGTCGGTCGAACTGCCCGTCGGCATGGGTCTGGAACGCCTCCTCCCAGGAACCGGCTCCGAGCCGCTCCACTTCTCCGGCTCTCCAGAAATCTGAGTGCTGCGCCGAGAGCTGCTCGGCTTCCTCCCTGGTCACCCATCGCTCGGTGAACATCCCGTCGTCGCGTTGCTCCACCCAGGCGACCATGCCGTCGTCGCGCTCGGTCAGCTCGTTGCCCCACTGGTCGTAGATGGGGAGCGGTCGCGCGTCGGCGGGAATCCCATCTTCGGGAACAGCACCCACCTCGTCGCCACCGGTGCGGAGCGCATCGACCAGCCCGACTCCCGATTCGATGAAGGTGGCTCCCAGCAACCCAGCGACCCCGAGGAGCCCGATCAGGGCGGCGATGGCGGCATCGCGAGCGTCGATGTCGTCGTCGTCACCGGCCTCGGTCGCCGCGACCTCGCCCGTCTCCTCCCCGGCGGCCTCCTCCCCGGACTGATCGTCACCCGCCACCGGAGCCGGTGGTTCCTCCGCCGAAGCCGCAGCGGCGCTCGATGCGGCCCGATGGAACGCTCCCAGAGCATTGCGAACCTGCCGGTCGGACGGCTCGCAATGGTGGCAGTAGAACCAATAGGAGCCCCATGGGAGCCGTCCCCGGATCTCGACGTTGGGCCCGTCGTCGACATACTCGACCCAGATCGCCACCTCGCTGCCCACCGAGAAGAACTGGCTGCGGAAGCACTCCTCGCCTTCCGGTGGGGGAAGGATCTCGCCGTCGGCGTCGAGCTCGCAGGCGTCCTCGTCGTAGATGTTGTACTGCCGGGACCGGGAGATGAAGTCGTTGTTGATCTCGTTGAGCCGGCCGGCCTCATAGTCGGGGTTGGTCGTGCTCGCCAGCTTCCACCACATCCTGATCTGCGGCTCCCCCCGCAACGGCATGCCCAGTTCGGCGCCGGCGTCGCATGCCGGTTGGTTGGGGTTCCGCAGGAGTCGGCCCATCGTGTATGCCGATGCGGTGGTCAGGTCCCCCGCCTCGGCGATCGGAAGCAGGATCTCCTGCAGGACCGGACACGGCCCGAGGTTCTCACCCTGGAACCGCTCCTCGGCGTCGGCCGGCGGCGGGGGCGGGATCAGCGGCAGCGCCCGCTCCAACGTGAAGCCGGGGAGTTCGCAGGGAGCGAGGAGATGGAGTTCGGGCCCGCCGCTCATGCCCTGCTCCTCCCCGTCGACGGCGTAGGACGTCCAGACGGTGTCGGCGCCGAACGCAGCGCTCGTGACCGTGGGACGCCCGCAAGGCACCGGGTCGAGGCCGGTCCCTCCGTACAGCTCCGGATCGTCGAACGGCACCCTGGAACCCAGCGGGTGGACCTGGTTGCCGGCCAGGCCGGTGATCCGGCCCTCGACGTGAAACGCCGCAGAGGTTTCGCCGGAGAGGCGGGTCCCGTCGGCCGCGTAGTCGACGTCGCAGCAGGCGCCGTCGTCCCGCAGGCTGAACGTGAAGGTCTCGGTGATCTCGAACTCCGATCCCGACTCCCCGTACCTCCACGAATCGCTGTGCTCGAAGGGCTCCGGGGGGGCTTCGAAGCCGGGCGGAATGGAGACGGTGAACAGCGGCTTCCCCTGAGTGGCCCACAGGCCGCCGACCACCTGGATCTCATCCCAATCGACCAGATCGAGGAGGAGCTGGTGCACCGGATCGGCGGCCTCCTCCTGCTGCTCCTGAGCACGGGTGGGGGCGGCCGAGACGAGCTGGGCGAGGAGCGACGCCGCCACGACGGCCACCAGGACGGCGGCAACATTCCTGCGGGCGGCGGCGATCCTCGGCCTCCTGGCGGCGATGAGGCCGGCCGTCATCGCCACCGAGAGGAACCCGACGCCCAGCCCGAGGGCGACCACCCCGGCCCGGTTGGCCAGCCCGGCGACCTGGGTGAGAACCACACCGAGGCCGAAGAAGGCGACGCCCCAGATGCTGCGGCGAGCGAACAGTCCCTTCTCGGTCATCGCCACCTCGATGCTCCGCCCCTGGGCGAAACCGAGCAGCGCACCGAGTCCGAGCCCGACGGCGATCGCGAGCACCGGCGTTGCGATCCCCACCACGAGGGTCATGGCACCGATCGTGAGGGCCGAGATGCCGAGACGGGCCGCGTCCCACTTGGGACGGACCCGGCTCCGCTTGCGGGCCGTGAGCAACGCCAGCGCCACACCGGCGATCGAGAGCACCAGCCCGGCGATGCCGAGAACCCTCCAGACCCCGGATCGTGGGGCCGACGACGGCGGCGCCGCCGTGTCCTGAGCCGAAGTGGGCGCCGTGACCTCGGGGGGTGCCGCAGTGGTGGTCACCACCGGAGCGGTGGCCTCGCCTTCGAGACCGAGATCGGCGGCGGTCACCTCGTCGGGCAAGCGGATCGGCGGCGGCGGCGGATCGGAACCGAGCACCCCCTGCCACGAGGGCGGGATCGGATCGAATGCGATCTCGTTCCGGTCGGGACAGACGTAGGCGATGGGTCGGATCGCGGCCAGCATCGCCTCGGCTTCGGCGGCGACGGCCCCCGACAGGGCGGCATCCTTGGGGACGGCGTACCCCACCTCGAGCGAGCGAGCCCGCTCGTCGTGCAATCGGCCGAAGACCGCCGTGTCGGTCTCGGTGACTGAGTCCTGGTCTCGGCAGTAGCGGCCGGTGCGGCCGTTCTCCTTGTTCCAGTCGGCACTGATGCTTATCCGATCGGCCTCGGCGGCCTCGAAGAACTGGGCCTCGACACCGGTGCGAACGTATTCACAGTCGAGGTTGATCCAATCGTTCCCGACCGGCCATGCGGGAGCCGGGTCACGGAGATCGAATCCCGGTATGGAGGGGCAGGGGATCCCCTCGGTGTAGAAGCCGAGCTCAGGGGCCAGAGAAGGCATGGGCGGGGTTGAGGCCCAGGGCGGGAGCCCGTCGGCGAGATCGTGGCCGTCGGCGGTATCCGGGCAGGCCGCCGCCTCCTCGGCGGCCTTGAGGTAGCCCTGATCGGAGAGACCCCACAGCTCCAGTTCCCCGTACCCGGCTTCCGGATCGAGTGCAGTCCAGGTGACCCGTATCGCTTCGGTGCCGCCGTACATGACTCCGGTGACCCGGCCGTCTCCCGCGGTGAGTTCGGGGGGGAGACCGCACGCCGGGGCGCTCTCGTCTTCGGGTCGGGCGAACTCGACTTCCAGCCGGACCGGCGACCGCCGGGATGTCTGATTCTCGGTGGGCTCGTAGTCGCACACCACCCTCACGAATCCCGACTCGACATCGGCTTCAGCTGCGACCAGCCGACCCGCCCCGAAGTAGGAACCGCAGAAGTCGGGATCGAGTTCGTAGCTGCCCGGCGGCGGGTCGGAGCAGTCGGCGGCCAGCGGAGCCACTTCTTCGAGGAGCGCATCCACGGCCCGCCGGATGGCAGGCCGCTTGTCACCGAGCGACAGATCGTCGGCCTGGAACCACACGCTGGCGGCCGCCGGGTCGCCGTACCGGAAGCCCGACCAGCGGTCGCCGTCGCGGTCCGTGAAGTTCTCGTTGCCACAGGATTCGGCGACGGCGGGGTCGGATCCGGCCGGCGCCCAGGTGACGACGATCGTGATGGGGGTCGCCTCCCCCGCCTCCTCGGGGACGAAGTAGCAGAACAGCTTGGTCGGTTCGCCCTCCTCGGCCACGGAAGATTCGAGGGGAACCCCGCCCACCCTGTCGGGGCACTCGACCGCCTGGGCGACGGCGGGAGCGTTGCCGACCAGCAGGGGGAGAAGCACCACCCAGCCGGCGGTCACCACCGTCCCGAACCGAGCAAGACGCCTCCGAAGCGAGGCCACCGAACTCAACTCTCTCTCCCTCACCAAACCAACGGTCGAAGCCACCGGGAAATGCCGATGCTATCGAGCGCCGACCCCGGCTGCATGGTCGCCGTCCTTCCCGCGCATCTAGGAGCCCGACTCGGCGACAACCCGGAACGCGCTCTCCGCCGTCACGCAGCGCTGGGTCGCGACGTCGCACACCTTGACCCGGGCCAGGTAGTCGCCCGGCGACTTGTCGGGACCGAGCTCGATCGCCGCTCTCTCCTCGACCATCTGCAGGTGGTCGGCGGGCGGCGGCGGACCCTCCCAGAACACGAAGACCTTTGAGCCCGCCTCCTCGCCGTTCGGGTAGACGAACGAGTACTGCGCCTCGAACCGTGCCGAGCCGTCGTCACCCGCCGTCGCACCGGAGAAGAGAGCCATGGCCCACACCTCCTGCCCGGGCCGATACTCCGGACGCGAGACGAGCAGCGGCTGAACCGCCCCCGGGGGCCGGTGCCACAGGTGGTGGTAGCGGACGTCGGGAGTCAGGACGAGGGTCACCTCGAATTCGCCGTCCCGCGCCGTGGCGCTCTCCGGCGGGCGCAGGGTCTTCGCGTAGCTCAACACCGCATCGAGATAGTGCTTGCGGGTCCATTTCCCGCCCGCCGCGGTCAGCCGATTGAGATCCTTCGCCATCCGGCGGGCACTCTTCGGCGGGCGGTCGTAGGCGCGCAGCAGGAAGAAGCCGTCGGAGATCGGTTCGTAGGCCACCTCCCCGCCGCCGGTGCCCACCCGCGCCGCGGCGCGCTCCAGGGCGGTGAGGATCTCCTCCCGGGTCAAACCGATCAGCGGGTATTCGCGCCGCATCTTGTGGATCACCGCCCAGCAGAGCAGCCGCCGATTCTCGGCGTCGTGCTCGAAGGCGATGCGGCCGGCGGGACCGTTGAGCTGGTAGATCCCCCCGGGATTCAGGCGCGGGGGGTCGTCGCGCCACCTCTTCTCCTCCTGCTGGCGCCAGTCCCGCGGCAGCCCCGAGAGGACGTGCCGGGCGTAGTCGCCGATGATCCGATCGGCGGTCTCGAGGTCGATGGTGCCCGGCGGAAGCGGGCGGGTCGGCGGCCGTAGGGGTGGGTTCGCTCTCGAACGCTCCGGGGTGTCACCAGCCGACGCCACGCCTCGAGCCTACCGATGGCCGGCACGGGGCAGGATCGGTCGGCGACATTCGCCGAGCCCAACGCCACCGCGACCCGGCTCATCCCTGCCGGCTCATCCGCCGCCGGGATTCCCCGACCGGCGCAACCATGGGCGGCTAGCGGGAGCCACCCCGATCCCCTACCCTCCCGACCTCTGTGAGGCGGCCTCTCCGCAACCAACTCGAAGGAAGGGTGGACCCATGCGGCGTACGAGTGTTCTGATCCTGGCCGTGGCCCTCGTGGCAGCGACTTCGGCGACCACCTGGGTGGTGGCCGGGGCGGCCACCAAAGGCAAGATCTCGGGGTGCGTCGACGACGAAACCGGCGAGATCGATCAGATGCGCCTGGGAAAGACGCCGCAAGGTGGTGCGTGCGACGAGGGCGAAACCGCGTTCACCTGGAACGCCAGGGGCCGCCGGGGTTCTCCGGGTCCCCAGGGTGAGGAGGGCCCCCCCGGACCGCCCGGGCCGACGGCACCCGTCTATCAGGTGTCGGAAACCGGTTCGGTGGTCCCGTCGGCGAGTTGGGGGGCGGTCTCCGCGACGTGCGACCCCGGTGACCTGGCATTTGGCGGTCGCTGGCGTGCCCTCAACTGGAGCAACCGTCTCTTCTGGGCGATCGCCGAAGGCATCGAGAACGTGGGCGGCAGCGAGCTGCGGAGATACTCGGTCGTGGTGCATAACGGCACTGCGTCCAGTCTCGGTCCGCTGGAGGCCACCGTCGCGTGCTTCGACAATCCTCCGCTGCGCCCGTAGTCGCCCCGCATGTGGCCTGCCCGCGACGTGCAGGCGTGAGCAGGTAGCGGTTGGGGTCCGCCGTGGCCGCGCCGCGACCCCTCTAGGGCGCGTCGGTGATCTCGACGTCGAGGACGTAGGGGCTGCCGCCCCGCAGAGCCTGCACGACCACCAGATAGTCGCCGTCGGCGGGGAGCGTGAAGAACGCGGTGTACGTGAGCGCGTCGAAGTCCTCCAGCACGCTGTCGTCGGGCAGCAGGGTGTCGTCGGGGCCGTACACCTCGAAGCTGACGAAGAAGTCACGGTTCTCGGAGGTGACCTGCACCGTCATGAACTGCCCGGCCGCCGCCCCCAGGAGGTAGCCGTTGACGGTGCCCTGGGCGACGGCGTCGGTGATGGTGGCCGAGGATGCCCCGGCCGGGAACGACACCCGCTCATACACGCCGTACTCCCCGTAGGCCCCGCCGGGGTTCCGCCGACCACCGTCATCGGGCATGGTGTCTGCCTGCTCGGTGGTGGTGGTGGCGGCGGCGGCGGAGTCCTCGGTGGTGGTGGTGGTGGTGGCGGCGGCGGCGGCGGTGGCGGCGGCGGAATCTTCGGTGGTGGTGGCCGGTTCGTCGGCAACGTCGCCATCACCCGCGCATGCGGCCGAGACAACAGTCACGACGAGCGCAACCGCCACGAGGAACGACCACCGGATTCGTGACGCTGAGGTAGACAGGTCGGTCTCTTGGTTGAGCATCGGGGGATCCTAGCCCTGATCACGCCGGAGCCATCAGCCCCAGCCACCCGATCCCGGCTCGACCCTCGGGGTCCCTCCTCGTCCCTCCCCTCCCGTGATCACTCTGCTGTCAGAACCGACAGGGGTCCGAACGCGAGATGGGCGATACGGCCCTACACCACAATCACTGGTGCGGTGAGCACGGACGACGACCGGGTCTCTCGTCGGCCACAGAATCACGGCATCGCATCGACACCAACATGGGCTCAATCGGGCGGCGGTAGCGGGCCTCAGTCGCAGAAGATGACCTGGGTCAGGCCCAGTTCCCGAGTCAGAGCGATTCGAGTCTGGGGACCGACCACGCCATCTGCGGTGATACCGGCGGACCGCTGGAACTTCTTGACCGCACGCTTGGTCTGGAGTGTGAACTCGCGATCAATCGGTCCCGGGTTGAACCCGGCGGCGACCAAGAGGCCCTTGAGGTCACGCACGTCGGGCCCCCTGAGGCCTCGCTCCAGATTGCGTGCTCCCGGGGTCAGCGGTTCGCGGGCCTTGGCCAAGTTCAAGAGCTCCCGGATGGCGATCCTGATGCTCGCCCCGGCAACTCCATCGGCCACGAGGCCGAATTCCTCCTGAAACGCCTCGAGGGCAACAACCGTCTCGTTGCCGAAATCACCGTCGATGGTCCCCGGGAAGAATCCGAACGAGGCAAGGAACCCTTGAAGCTGGCGTACTGCGCGTCCCCGATCCCCACGCCGCAATGGAGTGTCCAGGGTCAGCAGGTCCGTGGCGTCGGCCGGGCGACTGACCAGGCACACCTCGCTGCCGGTGTCCTGATAGATGATCGGTGCCGGGTCACCACCGCGAGTGCATCCCGGAGAAGTCCCCGTGATAGCCGCGTAGATCTCACAGGCTGCGTAGCGGGCGTAGTCGACCGCCCGATCCCAATGACCGAAGGCGGTGGTCGCTTGGACGGCGATGGCGACGGCGTAGCGAAGCCCACCCGGAGTCGTAATCAGACCGGCATGGACCCGTCTCCAGTGGGCGGTCGAACCGCTCCACTCGATCCACCCCGACTTGTGCGCAGCGCCATCGGCCACGTCCTGCGGTAGGCGAGATGTGAGCAGCTCGTTGTCCTCCGTGTCTCGGGGCAGGCGGGCCCACTCGAGAACCGGGCCGGTTGCGGAGGGAGCCGACAGTTCATCGTTCGCCAGCATCGCCCAGAACGAAGCCAGGTCGTTGGTGGTGGTGACGTTGAAGGTCTCCCAGCTGCCTCGGACCCCGGGCCAGCCTCTCAGTTCCGTATCGTCCATCCCCCACTCTCGGGTGGCTTCGTTGATCGCGTCGATACCGCCCGCGAGATTGATGACATTCGCCCCCGCCGCGTTGTCAGAGCTCCGGAAGATCGCTTCGGCGTCCTGCTCGACCTCCCCGGCTCCCACGACATCGACCGCCACGAGCACCCACACCGGCTTGACCGCGGAGAGCGAGATCTGCCGCACGTCCCCGTTCACGTCCGCCTGCTCGCCGGTGTCGAGACGGATCACGCTGATCGCCACATTGATGTCGGTGTCGCACCCATCGCCCGGATCCTCACACGACGCGAACGAGGTGAACTCGGAGGCTTCATCGACAAGACGGTCGAGGGTCCGCTGAAGCCTGCCCCCGCCGGCGTCGGCGGGCGACGGCAGTCCGGCGACCAGGCCCAACGCCAACAACAGCAGCATCAATCGCCGGGTTACGAGCCCCGTCCGACCTGACACCACCATCGAGGCGGTCATCGGCAAGCCTCCCGCGCCCCGATCGCCAACCAGGGCCCGCGGGACCACAGTACACCCAGGGGGAGGCCGCACCCCCACCCTCGAAGTCAAGGGCGGGGAAGCAAGACAGAGCCCTCCACTTTGGTGAAGGGCTCTTCTTCTTCTTGGTAGCGGGGGGAGGATTTGACCCTCCGACCCTCGGGTCATGAGCCCAAAGCCACTCAATCCAGGCTCATCCCTGGCCGTCCCCAATGGTATCTCCCCGTCAACAGGACAAGGCGATCCGCGAGGGTGTTCCTCCCGGCTCGTCCCTCCGCTCCCGTGATCATTCTGAGATCAGAACCGACAGGGATCCGAACGCGAGATGGGCCGAAAGACCCTACTTACTCGACATCTCCCCGGCGACCCTCACACCATCGTCCAACAGAGGGGGTGCACTCGAAGTGCGACGCTTCTATGTTCTCTTGCTCGTCGTGGCGCTCGTGGCGGCATCGTCGGCGACCACCTGGGTGATGGCCGGGGCAGCCACCAGAGGCAAGATCAGCGGCTGCATCGACGACGCCACCGGTGAGATCGACCAGGTTCGGTTCGGCAAGACACCTCAGGGCGGTGCATGCGATAGCGGCGAGACCCCGTTCACCTTGAACGTGCGAGGCCGCCGGGGAGCCCGCGGACCCCAAGGCCTCCAGGGTGAAGCTGGACCACCCGGTCCGCCGGGACCTCCCGGAATAGTCGGGGTGTACGAGCGGCCCTTGGCCGAACTCGAGCCTGAAGGTCCGGGTGACACCGAGTTCCACAGAGACACGTGCTTGCAGGGTGACATACCCCTGCGGTGGAACTACGACGGCAGCGGAGCGGTCACACCTCTGGTCACAACGGCATGGGTGGACATCACCAACCAGGGAGAGAGTCAAATCAACGTTGAGTGGCCTCCAGGTGGGCCGGAAATCGGTACATCGTTGACGAACGTGGCCCTGCTCTGCCTCGATATGACGCCCTGAATAGCAGACTCGTTGGGAAGGTGGTCCGCTCAACTGAGCGAGGTATCCCACCGCCACGAGCGGTCGAGATTCGCAAACCGCAGCGCATCAAGCAAGAGACCCCCTGTTACCAGGGGGTCTCTCGGGTCCATCCGTCAGCAGTTCAAAAGAGAGGGTCGGACCTGGGGTTTCGCCACCCGATTCCGGCCCTGGTTCCAGGCCACGGAGGATGCAGGTTCCAGATGGTTGCACTGCAAACCACCATCAGGTGTGTGAAACGAACGTCCTGGTCCGCCGGCTCTGGGCCGATCGAGGGTTCGTTGGCATCATCGCAACCAAGGAGAAGCCTACGACTCGCACCACGCGGTTTGGAACCGCAGCGGCGCTCTTGGTGGTTGCGGGGTGCGGCGGCTCCGATGAGCCGGGGTTGAACACGTCCCCGGTGGCGACCACCGATTCATTGGTCCAGACATCCGACGCCGGCACGGCGAGCTCGCAGCAACAGCTGATTCCGCTCGGGACGTCGAGCAACGTCGGAGAGGGCTGGCACCTCACGATCAATGCCGTCGACACCGACGCGACGAGCAGCGGCCAGGGTGGAGTCCAGGTGGGCGAGCCGGGCGAAACCGGAGACTCCCGCGCACCCGGCGAGTCGTTCGTCCTCATCGAGGTCACACCCGAGTACAAGGGCCTCGACGAGAACGGCTCGGCGCCCTCGCTCGTCGACATGAAGCTCGTCGCCAATGACGGTGCCTCCTACGACGACTGGTGCAACATCTCGATGGAACGGCCATTGAACTACCAGACCCTGCTCGTGGCGGGTGAGTCGATCAGTGGCCAGGTCTGCTACCGGTTCCCGACCGCGCAACTGGACTCGATGGTTCTCGTCGCGTCGGCTACCTGGCCGAGGGGTCGGTAC
>JBFFRY010000049.1:0-10005 GCA_041572755.1 Acidimicrobiia bacterium
ATCGGCCGGTGCAGCACATACCCCGCCCGCTCCGGCGCCCGGCGCTCGGCCAGGTCCACCGCATCGGCCACGGCGTGCATCACCTCGTCGATCCCGACCCCGGTCACCGCCGAGATCCGGTGTACCTCGCCACCGACCTCCAGGGCTGCGTCCTCGGCGCCGGGGAGGTCCACCTTGCTCACCGCCACGACGGTGGGCCGCGCCGCCAGTTCGGGGCTGTGGCGGTGCAACTCGTCGAGGAGGATGCGGTGCTGCTCGCTCACGCCGAGCTCCTGCAGGGGGGATGGATCGAGGAGGATGAGCAACGCCCGTGCCCGCTCGGCGTGGCGCAGGAACGCGTGCCCGAGACCCTTGCCCTCGGCGGCCCCCTCGATCAACCCCGGAATGTCGGCGATCACAAACTCCCGATCGGCGATCACCACGACCCCCAGATTCGGCTCCAGCGTCGTGAATGGATAGTCGGCGATCTTGGGCCGAGCCGCCGAGACCCGGGCTATGAGCGTGCTCTTTCCGGCGTTGGGGAAGCCGATGATCGCCGCATCGGCGACGAGCTTGAGTTCCAGGGAGAACCAGGCCTCGTCCCCGTACTCCCCCTGCTCGGCAAAGGACGGAGCAACGTGACGCCGGCTCACGAAGGCGGCGTTGCCCCTTCCGCCGCGACCGCCCTCCAGCAACGTGATCTGCTGTCCCTCGCCGGCGAGGTCGGCGAGCACGGTGCCCGCTTCATCACGAATGACCGTGCCCACCGGAACCTGGAGCACCAGATCGGTGCCCCTGCGGCCATGGCGCAGGTCGCCGCTGCCGTGGGTTCCCGATCCGGCGCGGCGGTGGGGCTTGCGTTTGAACTCGAGCAGGGTGGCGACCGAGCCGCTCGCCTCGGCGATCACGTCGCCGCCGGGGCCTCCGTTGCCGCCTTCAGGCTTGCCGCGCGGCTTGCCGCGAATCCGCCGGAAGGAAGCCACACCGGCGCCGCCGTCCCCGGCGCGCACGTGGATCTTGGCTTCGTCGACGAACACGACCGCAACGGGTCGTCAGTGGTCGAGAAGAACGCTGACCTGGTGCCGGCCCCGACGCTTCCCGTAGGACACGGTGCCGGGAGCCGTGGCGAACAGCGTGTCGTCGCCGCCCCGGCTCACGTTCTCACCCGGATGGATGCGAGTGCCACGCTGACGCACGAGGATGGCGCCGGCCTGGACGCGCTGACCGTCGAATACCTTGGGGCCGAGCCGCTTGGCAGCCGAGTCCCGGCCGTTGCGGGTCGATCCGCCGCCCTTGGTCTTGGACATGGATCAATCCTCCTTCGCTGTGGCCGACTTGGAGCTCGAGGCCTTCGCCGCCGGTTTCTTCTCTGCGGCGTCGGCCGCCTCGGCGTCCTCGGCCTTCTTGCGAGGGGCGCGTGGCGGCTGGATCTTGGTCACCTCGATCGTCGTGTACCGCTGGCGATGGCCCTGGCGGCGCCGGTACCCGGTCTTCGCCTTGTACTTGAAGATGTCGATCTTGTCGCCCGCCGACTCGCCGACCACCTTCGCCTTCACCTTGGCGGTCTTCAACTGTTCCCGCCCCGAATACACCTTGCCCTTGCCGTCGACCACCAGCAGGGGCGTGAACTCGACGTCGCCCTCGGCGCGCAGCCGCTCGACGTCGATGACGTCGCCTTCGCGCACCTTGGCCTGCTTGCCGCCCGAGCGGATGATCGCGTACATGTCAGGAGGTCCTTGCGGGGGAACGGGGCGTCATCATAGCCGCTGTCTCACCTATGAGGCTTCGACCTCGGTCTCGGGCATGGCGCTGCCCGCCGTGGCGGCCTCCTCGTAGAGGACCACCCCCCGGCCTCCGCACTGCTCGCAGACATGCGAGAAGGTCTCGAGCAGGCCCTCGGACACGTTCTTGCGGGTCATCTCCACCAAGCCCAGATTGGAGACGTCGAACACCTGGGTGCGGGTCTTGTCTCTCGCCAGTTCCTCCCGGAGCCGGAGCAAGACCGCCTCCCGATTGCGGGTGACCTCCATGTCGATGAAGTCGATGACGATGATCCCGCCGATGTCGCGCAGCCGCAGCTGGCGGGCGATCTCGGCGGCGGCCTCGAGGTTGTTCTGAAGCACGGTCTCCTCGAGATTCGAGTGCCCGACGAAGCGTCCGGTGTTCACGTCGATCACCGTGAGGGCCTCGGTCCGGTCGATCACGATGTGACCCCCGGAGGGGAGCCAGACCTTGCGGTCGAGGGCCTTTCGCAACTGGTCCTCGATGTGGTACCGCTCGAACAGCGGGATGTCGTCCCCGTCGTACATCTTCAACTTGGGCAGCAAGTCCGGATCGGTCGCCTTGAGGTACTCGACGACGCTCTCATAGATGGCCGGGTCGTCGACCACGAGCCTTCGGAAGTCCCGGGTGAAGTGCTCCCGGATGACCCTGATCGCCAAGGGCGGCTCGCCGTAGAGCTGGCGGGGTGCCCCGCCCTTGGGCATCTCGGTCTCGATCCCCTGCCACACCTCCATGAGGCGCTCGATGTCGGTCTTGATCTCATCGCGGGTCGCATCGACGGCGGCCGTCCGGACGATCAACCCGAACCCCTTCGGCTTGAGTCCCGAGACGATGTCTCGGAGTCTGTCCCGTTCCTCGTCGGGCAGCCGCCGGCTGATCCCCCCGATGTCGGACTGCGGCGCCAGCACCAGGTACCGGCCGGGGAGGCTCACCTGGTTGGTGAGCCGAGCACCCTTGTGGCCCATCGCATCCTTGACGACACCGACCAGCACCTCGTCGCCCACCTTGAGCGCCTTCTCGATCCGGGGTCGGCGTCCCCCGTTGTCGGATCCCCCGACCATGAGGTCGCCGGCGTAGAGGACACCGTTCTTGGCTTCGCCGAAGTCGACGAACGCGGCCTCCATCCCCGGCAGGACGTTGCGAACCTTGCCGAGGTAGATGTTGCCGACCAGCGATGTCCGTCCCTCCCGGGCGACGTAGTGCTCCACGAGCAGCGCGCCCTCCATGACCACGATCTGAGTCTGGTGGGGGGTCCTGCGGACCAGCATCTGCTTCCGCTCGGTCTCCGGAGGGAGGATGATCTCCTGACGCGGCCGGGGCCGGCCCCCGGTGGCGCGGCGCCGGTCGGAGCGGCTCGGTCGGGTCTTCTTGGCGGGTTCCGCGGCCGTCTTCTCGGGGGTCTCGAGGACCCTGCGAATCTCAACGGTGCTGCGGCCTACCCGCCTTGTCTTCCTCTCTTCTGTGGCTTGGTTGCCGACGCCCCGGCGAACGACCTGAGCGCGGCGTTTTCTGAACAAACCCATGGGTTGTGAAACTCCCGTTCGGCATCACGGAGATGCGCATCTGAAACCGTCGAACGGAGGCGGCCGCCGGTGGCGGTGTGGGACGGGACGCGACGCGTCATCGGTGAAGCAGTCCGATGGATCACATGTCCCGACAAAAATGCTCCGTTCGCAGAGGGACCGGCCGATGGGCGGCCCCGCCGGCGGCAGATTACCAGTGCCGGGTGCCTGTGCCCGGTATCCCGGCGGTCAGCCGCCCTCGATGCCCAACTGCTGCTGCTGGGCCTCGGTCGGATCGAAGCAGCGCCGGCAGCGAGCCTCGTAGGCGCCCTCGGCCCCGAGCACCACCAGTTCGTCGCTGCTGATGACCCGCTGGGTGAACATCCCCGAGCTCCCGCAGCGGTGGCACACCGCCAACGCCTTGGTGACGTATTCGGCCCGGGTCATCAGGGTCGGGATCGGTTCGAAGGGCCGGCCCAGATAGTCGAGGTCGAGCCCGGCGACGATCACTCGCTTGCCGGCTGCCGCCAGGGCTGCAACCACCTCGACGAGACCCTCATCGAAGAACTGGCCCTCGTCGATCCCCACCACCTGGGTCCGCTCGGCGACCCGTTGCAGCAGTTCGTCGCTGCTCGACACCGCCTCGGCGGCCACCGAGAGGCTGCTGTGCGAGACGACCTCGTCGCTGGAATAGCGGTCGTCGATCGCCGGCTTGAAGGTCTGGGTGGGCACCCGGGCGATGTGATAGCGGGTGATACGACGGATCAGCTCTTCGCTCTTTCCGGAGAACATGGGTCCGCAGATGACCTCGACCCATCCCCGATCGTCCCGCCGATCCATGGGGGGCAAGGGTAGTCGGGACGGCGATCGTTCCCCCGGCGGGCCCCTAGAGCAAGTGCCGCTCCCCGGGCACCAGGCTGCGACGGAACCAGATCGACTGGCAGATCCCCAGCGACAACATGGTCGCTCCGTAGAACGAGCCTCCGAAGCTCATGAGCGGCAACGGCAGCCCGGTCACGGGGAGCAAACCGATCGCCATGCCCACGTTCACGAACACGTGGAACCCGATCATGGCCGCCACGCCGGTGACCACCAGCGTGCCCCACCGGTCTCGGGCGTTGGCAGCGATCACCAGCAGCCTCCACACGATCAAGAAGAAGAGGCCGAGCACCACGATCGCGCCGAAGAAGCCGAGCTGCTCCCCCACGGCCGTGAAGATGAAATCGGTGGTCTGGGCGGGGACGAACGCCAGGTTGGTTTGCGAACCCTCACCCAGCCCGAGGCCGAAGAGCCCGCCGCTACCGATGGCGATCTGGCTCTGGTTCTGGTTGTAGTTCACCGTCAGGGTCTGCTCCCCGGCGTTGAGGAAGCCGGCGATCCTGTTGAGCTGGTACTCCTCCAACACATCGAGTTGGAAGGCGGCGAGCAGGAGCACCACCGAAGCCATTGCGATCACCAACAGCTGGCGGATCGTCGTGCCGGCCACGAACAGCATCACGACCAGTACGAAACCGAACACCAGCATCGTCCCGAGATCCGGCTGCAGGAAGATGAGCACCGAAGGCACGGCCACCAGCCCGATGGCCCGGGCGATCCTGACCCAGCGCATCTCGTTCTCCTGAGCGGAAGCCAGCAGGAGCGCCAGGCCCACGATCACCGCCGGCTTTGCGAACTCGGCCGGCTGGAGGTCCAGGATGCCGAAGGGGATCCAACGCTGGGCACCCTGGCGAACCGCCCCGAGCGGGCTCAGGACAGCCAGCAGCAGGAGGAGGGACGCCCCGTACACGTACGGGGAGAGAAGCCGCCAGGTCCGGTCGCTGGGGATCGAAGCGAGCGCAAAGACCACCAATCCCCCACCCACGAAGATGGCCTGGCGCACCAGCTCGCTGCTACGGGAGAGCCCTTCCGTCTCGAGGCGCGGGGCGGAAGCGGTGTAGATCATGACGAGGCCGAAGAAGCTGAGGATGATCACCGCCACAACGAGCAGGAAGTCGGGCCTGCCCCGGGTCCGCGCATCACGGAGGTCGAGCCCGGCGAATTCCCCCATTACTCGGTGTCCTCACCCACGAGGCCGCCGCTGCGGATCGGCTGGACATCCACACCCATCAGATACTGGAGAACCGCACGGGCCACCGGAGCAGCGATGCGGCCTCCCGAACCGCCCTGATCGATCACGACGGCGACCACGTACTCGGGATCATCGAGCGGCGCCACCCCCACGAACCAGGCGGTGTCGATGTCGTCTTCGTCCTCGCTGAGAGCCCTGACGATCTCGGCGGTACCGGTCTTGCCGCCCAACTGCAACAACGGTTCGCACTCGGCGCGCGGCACGCCTGGTCCGCAGAAGTTCTCGAACGTGGTCCGCGCCGTGCCGTTGATCACCACCCCGTTGAGGTCGTTCTTGAGATGGATCACCGTGGTGGGGGCGATCTCGACGGTCCGCAGCACACTCGGCTGGTTGCGGAAGATGATCTCGTTGGTGCCGTCGCGGATCGTGTCGACGGTGCGGGGAGCCCACAGCGTGCCGCCGTTGACGAGGGCGGCGTAGGCGTTGGCCAACTGCAGCGGGGTGACCGTCAGAGCCCCCTGGCCGATGGCGATGTTCATCACGTCGCCCCCCGACCATCCGCCTTCCGGTCGCACCAGGCCGGTCTGGTTGACCTGGTGATACTGGAACCACTCCCGGTCGGGTACCAAACCGAGTTGCTCAAAAGGCAGGTCGACGTTGGTCGGCGATCCAAAGCCGAGGATCCGGGCCCACTGCTGGAGCAGGTCCTCCTGGTAGTCCTCCCCCCGGCTCAGCCAGATCTCGAGCGCTATCCCCCAGAAGTAGTTGTCGCACGACACCCACAGGGCAGAGTGGATGTTGACCAGGCCGTGTTCCCGCCAGTCCTCGAGCAACGGAGTGTTGGGGAACTGCAGTTCCCCGTCACAGAAGAACGACGACGGGTCGTTGGGGTCGAGGTGATCCACGTGCTCTTCCTGTTCGATCGTCGGGTAGATCCCCCGCTCCAGAGCCAATGTGAAGGCGACGACCTTGAACGCCGATGCCGGGGGATAGAGGCCCTGGATGACGAAGTTGTTGAGAGCCGCCTTCTCGGAGATCGACTGCCATTCGGCATCGGTGATCCTCCCGTCGGCGAAGAGGCTCGGGTCGAAGGACGGGACCGACGCCATCGCCAGCACCGAGCCGTCCCGCGGGTCCATCACCACACCAGCCGCCCGGATGACGGGCTCCTCGTTCTCCTGTGCCAGACGAATGCCATCGACGAGAGCGCCTTCGAGCCGCCGCTGGATGTCGAGGTCGAGGGTGGAGACGACACTCCCACCCGGCACCGGGGGGACCTCCTCAACAATGCCCAGGATGTCGCCGCTGGCGTTGACCCGGAAGGTGGTCCGACCCGGAGTCCCCCGCAGCAAGCGGTCGTAGAAGCGCTCGATGCCGAACCGGCCCACCCGATCGTTGGGAGTGATCCCCGGACGCTCCAGGTCGCTCTCACCGGGAGCGCCGATGTAGCCGATCACGTGGGCGGCTGTCTCCCCGAGGGGGTAGATGCGGACGGGCTGTGGCTCGACGACGACGCCGGGGAAGTCCTCACTGTGCTCGAGAGTGAAGAGGGCGGTCGCTTCGGAGACCTCGCCGCCGAAGGGGAAGCGAGTGCCCGGACCGTGGGAGTCGAACTCCTCACGGATCTCCGAGGCGGGCACGTCGAAGAGGGCCGCGAGGTTGCTGATGAGGTCCTCTTCCCGCTCGGCGGGCAAGAGGGCCCGGTCCACCACCAGACGCAGAGCCGCCACCGTCCCGGCCATCGACTCGCCGTTGCGGTCGAAGATGTCGCCCCGAGGTGCCTCGATGGTCACGGTGCGCAGCTGCTGGGATTGGGCCACCTCCAGGGAGTCCTCGATGGAGCTGACCTGCAGGAACCACAGGCGGAGCACCAACATGGCGAAGAGGGCCACCAAGAAGGCTCCGACCGCGGTCAATCGCCAGCCGAGATTCACAGCTGCCACTCCGATCGGCCTCGGCCCCCCGCTAGCAACCAGGTCGTGACCGGGAGGACCAGGAGGGCCAGAAGCGTGTTGTAGGCGGCGGGGAGCACGATCTTGAGCACAATGCTGGAGTCGGCGAGCGTCTTCTCCCCGAAGATCGTACCCAGGATCGAAAACAGCGCGAGGGCCCCCAGCGAGATCGCAAATACCCCGACCGCCAGCAACACGGGGTCGTCTTCGGATCGATCCCGCAGTCGCACCGTCATGAAAGCGACCGTGGTCATCACCAGCGCCCACAGGCCCAACGGGGACTCGCTGAGCAGATCCAGGAAGATCCCAATGCCGAAACCGATCGCCACAGCGACCTCTCCCTCGAGGTGGCGGGATACGGCGATCAGCGTGAGCACCACGACGGCCGGAGCCACGTCGAAGGGACGGAAGTCGACGAAGAACGTGGTCTGGACGGCCGCCGCGATCACCACCAACGCAATCGAAAGGACGACGCGGCGTGCCGTCACGGGGCCACCGTCGGCGGCGTCGTGGTCCCTTCTCCCTCGGGGGGCGTCTCGATGGGAAGCTCCACCGGCTGCTCCTCGAGATCCTCGAGATCCTCCACCGTCGCCTCGTCTCTCGTGAAGACCAGGACCTTGACGAGGTCGATGCGGGTCAGCTCTGCGGTCGGCTCGGCCGTGGTGCGGAGCGCAAAGCCGACCTCCGCCCGGGCCGCCGCCGACACACGGGCCACATGGATGCCCGCCGGGAAGCGGCCATCGGCAGTCACGAGCAGGTCGCCGGTCACGACGGACGCTTCGGTGTTGAACATCTCGAGTGTCATCGGCCCACCGCCGCGCCCCGTGACGACACCGGTCTCCCCGGTGCGCTCGACCCGGACCGCAACCCGAATGGTGGGGTCGGTGAGGAGTCGGATCCGGGCCGCATCGTCGGTGACCGAAACCACCCGCCCGACCAGGCCACCCTCGTCGATGACCGGCATGTCGGCGGTGATGCCGGCGTCCCTGCCCTTGTCGATCACCCGGATCTGGTTGAACTCGGACACACCCACAGCCAGCACCTGGGCGGTGACCGTTTCGAGCTCCTCCGGGGGCTCCACGGCGAGGATCGCCTCGAGTTCCCTCAGCCGTACCTCACGGGCATCGCTCGCCTCGAGGCGAGCCTGGAGATCGGCCACTTCCCGGCGGAGCCGCTCATTCTCGCTCCGAAGCCCGACGAGATCCGACACCCCTTCGGCGAAGTTCACGAAGGGACGGGTGATGGCTCCCATGACCTTCTGGACCGGCGCAAAAACCGTCTGCGCCCCGTCCCGGAGCGCCCCCCCGATGCCCTCGCCTTCGGCGCGGAGATCGAAGGTGGTCAGCACCAGGGAGATCACGATGAACCCAATGAAGAGCGAGGTGGATCGGTCGATCCGCGACCCCCGCCACATCAGCGCCTCCCGATCGGCCCGCGCCCGGCGCCGGAGCCGGCCATGTCTACGCCCGGCCGGTGGAGGTGAGTACTTCCCCGAGCCGGTCGAACTCCTCGAGGCATATACCCGAGCCGATCACCACGGAGTGCAGAGGCCGCTCGGCGGTGATCACCGGGGTTCCGGTCTCGTTGGCGATCCGCAGATCGAGACCGCGCAGCAGGGCTCCGCCACCGGTGATCACGATGCCGCGTTCCATCATGTCCGCCGCCAGCTCCGGGGGCGTCTTGTCGAGACAGAACTTGACCGCATCGATGACCGCCTGGACCGGCTCTTCGATGGCCTCTCGCACATCCGAGGCGGTGACGATCACCGTCTTGGGCAGGCCGGTCACCAGATCGCGGCCTCGGATCTCGGCGTTGGGCTCGTCGTTGAAGGGCCAAGCCGAGCCGATCGCCATCTTGAGCTGCTCGGCGGTGCGATCGCCGAGCAGGAGGTTGTACTCCTTCTTGACCCAGTGGATGATCGCTTCGTCGATCTCGTCACCGCCGATGCGCACGCTGCGGGACACGACCACTCCACCCAATGAGATCATCGCCACCTCGGTGGTGCCGCCACCGACGTCGACGACCATCGAGCCGGTCGGTTCGTGGATCGGCAGGTTGACCCCGATGGCAGCGGCCATCGGCTCCTCGATGGTGAAGGCCCGGCGGGCACCGGCGTGATAGGCGGCTTCCTCGACGGCGCGGCGCTCCACACCGGTGATCCCCGAGGGAACGCACACGATGATGCGGGGACGGGCCAGCCAACGGGGCTGCACCTTCTTGATGAAGTACCGCAGCATCCGTTCGGTGATGTCGAAGTCGGCGATCACCCCGTCCCGCAGCGGCCGAATCGCCTGGATGTGCGACGGCGTGCGGCCGATCATCTTCTTGGCATCCATCCCCACCGCCAGAGCCCGGCCGGAGCGGGTGTCGACCGCCACGACGGACGGCTCGTTGAGCACGATGCCCAGCCCGCGCACGAACACGAGCGTGTTGGCGGTGCCGAGATCGATGGCCATGTCGCGCGCGGACAACAAGGCGAGGTTCTTCATGCTCATGCCCCCAAGGGGTGCCAGACCATCAGTGTAGCCACGGGTTGCCTCAACCGAAGAAGATGCCCAGTTCGCGCGCAGCGTTGTCGGGCGAATCCGATCCGTGCACGATGTTCTCGGTGACCACCGCTCCGAAATCGCCGCGAATGGTCCCCGGAGCGGCCGTGCGGGGGTCGGTGGCACCCATCAGCGCCCTGGCGACCGAGACGGCGTCCTCGCCCTCCCACTCCATC
>JBFFRY010000050.1:0-8815 GCA_041572755.1 Acidimicrobiia bacterium
GAGTACGTGATCATCGCCATCGCCGACGGACCCGAAGGGTCCCAAACGGCTTTCTACATGGAGACCGTCGTCGGCGGCCCGTGTGAGATGGGCCCGGCCTACCTGTACGGGACGGCGGCCGTGTCCGGGTCGATCGAGATCACCGGCTCGCTGGTCTGCGAGAACGGGGCCGTCCACTCCGAAGCGATCGTCTTCACATTCGACCAGAACGGGGACGACCTGGAGTCGGCGACATCGGAGACGACCGGCCCGTTCCTCAAGGCCTGCGGCGACGGGGTGGTCACCATCGAAGGCACACCGGGCGACGACAAGCCGCTGGTGGGCACCGCCGGCAACGACATCATCGACGGCGGTGGCGGCAACGACACCATCCTCGGCAAGGACGGCTACGACATCCTCTGCGGCGGACCCGGCAACAACAAGCTGAAGGGTGGCAGGCACATCGACGTCATGATCGGCGGGCCCGGGAACGACAAGATCATCGGCGGAGCCGGGATCGACTTCGGGCTCGGCGGCGACGGCAAGGACACCATGAAGGGCGGCGGCGACGCCGACATGATGCACGGCGAAGCCAAGAACGACACCATCCTCGGAGGCGGGGGCGGAGGCGATGTCGCCGACGGCGGCGCCGGCACCGACACCTGTGATGCAGAGACCGAATACGACTGTGAGTTGGATCCCGTCATGAGGGTGAAATCGAGCGCCTTCAGGAACGGCGACCCGATCCCGGAGCTCTACACGTGTGACGACGACGACATCTCGCCGCCGTTGAAGATCATCAACCTGCCGTCCGCGGCGGAGACATTGGCGATCATCGTGGAGGACCCCGATGCCCCCGGCGGCATCTGGGACCACTGGGTGGTGTACGACATCGAGGCGAGAGCCAAGATCCCCGAGGACACCAACCTCGGGACCGACGGGCGCAACTCATGGGGCGACCTCGGGTACGGCGGTCCGTGCCCACCGAGCGGCACTCACCGCTACTTCTTCGACGTCTACGCCCTCGACATGACCCTCGATTTGGCACCCGGAGCAACCAAACAACAGGTGCTCAACGCCATGGAGGGCCACATCCTGGCCGAGGCATCCCTGATGGGGCGCTACTCGGCCTGAGGCAACCGGTCACGAGAGCGACCCCCGGACGATCCGGGGGTCGCTCGCTGTTCCCGGCCGGGACCGCAGTTGATATGGTCTCGACGCCCGGCGGTGTCGGCACCACGGCCACATCGATGGCCCTCCCCGCGGAAGAGCCCCGGTGACGTTGCCGCCGCCAGGGCTCTCCCGGGACGGTCCTTGCGAACCGCCCCCCAGCCTTCGTGATCCGGCCCCGAGGGGCCTACGTGTCCGGGCAGGTGAAACGACTGTACACGCCCCCACCGCGGCCTGCAGGGGGAGCGCTCGGGCTAAACCAAGAATGCCGCGGTGGAGATCACCGCAGTGACCACGAAGAAGGCCCCCCCAATCCCAATGAGGAACGCCCTCCCCGATTGCTGCTGCTCCTGCCGGCCGACCTCGGTGCTCTCGAGACTCTGCATTGGTCCTCCGCGTCGGCCCGCTTCCTGCCCCTGAGCGGCTCATCAGCGTAGCGACCGCGGGGCTCGCGTCCGAGCACCCTCGGATCGCCGTCACTCGGGCTTCCAGGACGACGGTCCGCGCCCCGTCGACCGGGGTGGCATCGTTTCCGCGCTCGGCCCCGACCCGGTACCGTGCGGGGAGCGTGCCCGAAGCCAAGATCGCCTTCATCGGATCGCACTCGATCCGCAAGACGAACGCCGTCCACTCGTTCGCCGGGGCGGTGGGCCGTTCCGGACGCAGCGTCGAAGTGGGCCGCGAAGTGGTGCGCTTCAACCCGCTGGGGATGAACGAGGGGGCCACTCCCGAAGCCCAGCTGTGGGTGCTGATGAGCCAGATCCAGCAGGAACTCGAGCTGCGCAATCGAGCCGAGGTCCTGGTCACCGACCGGGCCGTCGTCGACAACTACGCCTACTTCCTGCGGGTCACCGACGGCAAGGACCCGTTCGGCGTGGAGCAGCTGGTGCGGCAGTGGTGCGACACCTACGACCTCTTCGTCCGGCTGCTCCCCGACGTAGGGCTGCTGGCCGACGGGGTACGCAGCACCAGCGACGAGTTCCGCGACGAGATCGAGCGGATCCTCGATCAGATCCTCCCCAGCTTCATCCCCACCGACCGGCTGCTGGCGATCCCCGCCTCCCAGGTGACCGAGGAGTTCGACTGGGCCGGCTTGGTGGAGCGCCTGGTGGGGCCGCCGCTCGCCGACACCCCACCCGTGGAACCGGGCCGCTACGCCAACCTCCACACCACCCCCCAATGGAGCAGCCCGGCCTAGCCACCGAGCCCGCCCCGCATGCTTGCGGCGAGCGTCGCCGGACCGTACGGGCCTCCCCCCGGCCGCTCCCCGATGGTTGCCGCCGTGCCGCCCCCCGGGGAGGGCGCAGGGTCGCGGCCGCCGGCTACCCGGCGCTCCCCCGGTTGAGGGCGCTCACCAGGGCCTTCATCGAGGCGGTGGCGATGTTGTGGTCGAGGCCCACCCCCCACACCGTCGACTTGTCGGGCATCGCCAGCTCGACGTAGGCGGCGGCGGTGGCGTCGACGCCCCCACCCACGGCGTGCTCCTGGTAATCGACCAGGTTGGCCTTGATCCCGGCGCCGGCTTCGAGCGCGTGCTTGAAGGCCGACAGGGGGCCGTTGCCCCGGCCGGTCATCTCCTTCTCCTCACCGCCCACGTCGACGATGGCGGTGAGCTCGTACTCCTCCGACCGGGTCGAGTCGTAGTGCTCCCGGTGCCCCACGTAGGCCAGCGGCCGGGTCGAGGCCAGATAGCTCTCCGAGAAGGTCTTCCAGATCTCCTCGGGGAGGATCTCCCGGCCGGTCCCGTCGGTGATCTCCTGCACGGCCCGGCTGAACTCGATCTGCAGCCGCCGCGGCAGCTCGAGGCCGTACTCGTACTTCATGATGTAGGAGACGCCGCCCTTGCCGGACTGGCTGTTCACCCGGATGATCGCCTCGTAGGAGCGCCCCACGTCCTGGGGGTCGATGGGGAGATACGGCACCTCGAATCGTTCCGCGTCGTCACCGAGGGCTTCGAAACCCTTCTTGATGGCGTCCTGGTGACTCCCCGAGAACGCGGTGTACACCAGATCGCCCACATAGGGGTGGCGGGGGTGCACCGGCAGCTGGTTGCAGAACTCCACGGTGCGGCGGATGTCGTCGATGTGGCCGAGATCCAGCATCGGGTCGATCCCCTGGCTGAACAGGTTCATGGCGAGGGTGACGACGTCGACGTTCCCGGTGCGTTCCCCGTTGCCGAAGAGGGTGCCCTCGATCCGCTCGGCCCCCGCCATCATCCCCAGCTCGGCGGCGGCAACCGCCGATCCGCGGTCGTTGTGGGGGTGGAGCGACAGCACGATCGACTCTCGATCCCGGATCGCCCGGTGGAAGTACTCCACCTGATCGGCATACACGTTGGGCGGCGCCATCTCCACGGTGGCCGGCAGGTTGAGGATGAGGCGCCACTCGGGTGTGGGCTCCCACACATCCATGACCCGGTGGCAGATCTCCACCGCGAACGGCAGTTCGGTGCCGGTGAAGGACTCCGGCGAGTACTCATACCGGATCCGCGACTCCGGCGACTTCTTGGCCAGCGCTTCCGTCTCGTCGGCGCACACCCGGGCGCCCTGCACAGCGATGTCGATGATCCCCTCGGGGTCGAGACCGAACACCACCCGCCGCTGCAGCTCGCTCGTCGAGTTGTAGAGGTGGACGATCGCCGAGCGGACCCCGACGAGCGACTCATACGTCCGCTTGATCAGCTCGGGGCGGGCCTGGGTGAGCACCTGGATGGTGACGTCGTCGGGGATGGCGTCCTCGATGATGATCTCGCGGATGAAATCGAAGTCGGGCTGGCTGGCGGCCGGGAAACCCACTTCGATCTCCTTGAAGCCCATGCCCACGAGCATGTCGAACAACCGCCGCTTGCGAGCCGGGTCCATGGGGTCGATGAGCGCCTGATTCCCGTCCCGGAGATCCACCGAGCACCACAGCGGCGCCTCGGTGATCGCCCGGCTCGGCCACTGGCGGTCGGTGAGGTCGATCGGCTCGAACGACCGGTACTTGCCGTACGGCATCGTGCTCGGTTGCTGACTCTGATGAATGCTGACCATCATCGTTTCCTTCACTAGGGCGGCTCTTCCATGAAGAAAGCCTCCCGACCCGGTGGGTGCAAGAGGCTTCGGCGAGGGCCGGTATGTGGCACTCGCCTACATGAGAAGAAGGAGCAGTTCGCTGGTGTAGTTCATGTGGGGAGCAACCTTACGGCCCCGCCACCCAAGGCACAAACGGCACCAGACGGGAGTGACCGCACCCCGGCCAACGGCGGGGTGCGGTCTCGGCGGATCCAGCTCCGGGGCAGTCTCATGAGACCGACGGCGAACCCGCGGTCAACCCCGGCGACCCCCCGTTCCCCGACCGTGGCGGCTCAGAGCTCGTCTTCGCAGGACATGACCTCGTAGGGCTCGAAGCGGCCTCCACAGGTGTTCCCGAACTCCTCGTACTCCGAGTCGATCGGCGAGATGAAGAACAGCTCGTCGCAGGCCGCGCCGTCCCCGTCGTCGCAGGCATCCCACAGCGCATCGAGCTCCGGGTCGTCGCCGTACGACATTGGTTCGTCGCCAGCGTCACCACCGAAGTCGGTGTCGCCGAGGTCGAGCCCGCATTCGTCGGCGAGATATTGCTCGATGTTGATACCGGCCGTGGCCAGCTCGGCTCCGAGTTCTTCGAGCGCGGGACCGATCTCCTCGAACACCGCGATGGCAGCCGCCGGGTCGTCGGGATCCACACCCTCGTAGGCGTCGGCGATGAGTCGGAGGAATACGGCGGTCACCTCGATGTCGTCGCGGATCTCGGCTGGAGCGTCGGCGGCGAGCGCCTCGAAGGCGTCGGCCGACTGGGCCAGTCCGGAGAAGTCGCCATCCCCCACCGCCTCGAGACCCACGGAGTCCTGGAGGGCGATCACCCGTTCGCAGAAGTCCGATGAGGACCCGGCCCCCATGTCGCCTGCCGTCGTGGTCGTGGCGTCCCCGTCGTCGTCCCCGTCGTCGTCGCCGGGTGCGGCGGTGCCGTTGCAGTTCTCGGCCACCCACGCCTCGACGTTGGTGCTGGCCTCGAGGAAGGCCTCGAAGTCCTCATCGATGTCGTCGATGTCGCCGCCGGCAACACTCTTGAGGTAGCCGGCCATCACCTGCATGTCGTCGCCGATGGCGGCGGGAGCGCTATCGGCGAGGTCTTCGAACTCACCGACGGCGTCGGCGAGATCGCCCAGATCCTCTACCTCGAGCGGATCCCCGGTGCCTTCGAGTGCATCGCAGAAAGCGGCGGCACCGAGCACCTCTCCGCCCCCGTCGTCGTCACCACCACAGGCGGCGACCACCAGCAGCATCGCCACCACCGCAATGAGAAACCTTCGCATCACCTTCATCCCTCCGGCGTGTGTCCCCCGACTCTAGGCCCCAGGGTGAACACCGAAGTCGCCGGCGGTTCCCGAGACCGCTCAGGAGTCCGCGGCGAGACGTTCGAGTTCGGAGACGAGCTCGTCGAGATTGGGCTTCTCCGACTCCGTGACCGTCAGGGAGAAGATCGCCGCGCAGGCCAGCAGCACGTCGTAGCGCTGTTCGACGTCGCGCTTCTTCATCTTCTTCGGCTTGACCCGCACTTCCCGGTAGGTGCTCACCGGGTTGCGGGCAACCTCCTCCAGGCCGTTGTGGCGGAACTTGGCGACCGATGCGCCGTCGAAGACGATCGACTCGCCTCCCTCACCCTTGACCTCGATCATCACGTTGTCATTCTAGGAGCGGCCGATCCGGCGGCCCCGATCGGTTCCCGCGCCGGAGTAGGTTCCGGGGCCCGGAGGGAGGAACCATGAGACGACTCGGCATCCTCGTTCTCGCAGCCGGCCTCCTGGCCGGGTGCGCCGGTTCGACCTCCTTCTCGGGCGGCGTGATCGACGAGTGGCTCAGCGTGTGCATGGAAGGCCCTCCCTACGAGACGTTCTGCCGCTGCTACGCCGACGCCGTGGCGCCGTTCACCTCGGAGGAGGAGTTCACCGCCAACTACCGGGAGCCCCTCGCCTACCTGTCCACCGAAGCCGTCGACGCCGCCCAGCAGGCGTGCGGCGCCTTCGAGCCGATCCTGCGTTCCACCGGCATCGCCGGGGTGCCGTTCGGGGCCGCGACGGATGAGGCGCTGGACGACCTGGAGGAGATCTTCGGGGATGCGGCCGTCGCCTCTCCTTCGGAGTGCCCCGCCGCCACGGTCGCCACGTGGGCGGGCCTGCGAGCCATCTTCACCGGGGGCGCCTTCAGCGGATGGG
This sequence comes from Acidimicrobiia bacterium, assembly GCA_041572755.1. Taxonomy (GTDB): domain Bacteria; phylum Actinomycetota; class Acidimicrobiia; order Spongiisociales; family UBA11373; genus JBFELU01. Next base: position 6,386 of record JBFFRY010000050.1, read on the forward strand.
CCTACGGAGCCGCCGAACCGGGAGGTGAGTTCGAGTCGCTCGGCCTCCACGCCGAGATCTCGACCGGGGACACCACCACCTTCCTGTACTGGTACGACTCCCTGGACACGACGGAGCGCTACGTGGGCGGGACCCGAGTGGTCGACGAACACGGCTCCACCACGCTGATCGTCACCGACTCGGCCGGCGTGGAGATGCGCGCCGTCGCCGTCGCCGAGGACGCCGTCCGCCTCGAGGCGGGAGCGAAGTGCACCGCCGGGTGAGCCCGTAGCCCGGACCGGGCCGGGCCTAGCGGTCCGTCAGCAGAGCCGAGATGCCCTCCAGCCACTCGAGGCCCTCGATTCCCCGCAGGTGCACTCGCGGCTCCCCGTCGGGAGTCACCCCGTAGTCGAGGGCATACAGTGGACCCCGGCCCCGAACGGCGATCTGGTAGCGGTAGTCGACGCCGCCGTCCCGCCGAGTCACGACCTCGTGGGCGATCGCCGGCAGTGGCGGCCTCCAGTGGGTGGCGAGGCGCGCCAGTTCCGCCGACGGATACCACTCCTCGTTCCGCGTCTCGACCAGACCGGCTCGAACCAGTTCGTCCATCCCCGCCGAGACATCCTCCGGGGTCGGGCGGGCGATCGGAGGGCTGAGGATCCCCAGCATCGTGACCGCCCAGCGAGCATCGGCGACCGACGAACCGAGTTCCACCTGGGTTTCGACCGCTCCGGTGTCGAAGGGACCCAGGGGCGCCGGGTCGCGGGCGAGCAGGCCCTCCAGGTGGGACTGGTTGACCGCGTCGATCGCCCCCGCCAGGGCGGTCAGCCCTGAAACGGTCATCCCGATGGACAGCGGCTCGGCCCGGGGGAGGGCATCGGCCAGCAGCGTCGCTCCGCTCAACGCGGCGAGGTCGCCGGGCGACCACACCGTGGTCAGCTCGAGCCGGTCCTCGAACACGCTCGCCCCGACCAGGCCGTCGACCCCCGGCCCGGCGTAGTAGTAGGCGGTGAGCGACTCCGACGCCGCTGCCACCGTCACCCGAACCTGGCGGTAGGGGTCGGCCAACGCCTTCACGGCGGCTACGACGTCGGGCCCCACGTCTCCCACATCCGGCCGCTTCTTGCGCCGGGACCCAATGAGGGGCCCCAGCGGCGACAGCGGAGAGACTTCGGCCTGGGCGAGTTCGATCAGCGCCACCACCTGGGGACCGGTCAACTGGGCCGCGCTGCGCGCCTGCGGTTCGGCGTCGGCCCCCACCGAGGTGCCGCACTCCTTGCAGAACTTGGCGTCCTTGGCGAGCGGTTCGCCGCAGTTCGCACAACTCTGGGCCTTCTTGCGCGCCATCGGTCTCTCCTACGTCTCGAATCGGGGCAGTCCCGGCCCCAGCCGGTCCACCATGTCGTTCCACTGCTGCCGCTGCAGCGCCGCCTCCATGGCGGGCGGGTCCATGCCGCTGCGCAGCACCGGAAGCGCCTCCTGCAACCGGATGCGATCGGCCGCCTCCTCGGCCACCCGGGACATCATCTGCCCCTCGGTCAGCCCGCTGCCGCGTGCCAGACCGGCCAGGTCGGTGTCGCCGACGGCGTCGGGGTGGGCCCCGCCGCTCATGATCTGCCGCTGTTGACGGGCCGACAGCTCGCCGGTCCAGTGAACCGTCCCGTCGGCCGTGGTGTAGTACGTGGGCCGGCCTTCCCGTACCCCGCCGTAGCCGATGATCTCCCGGCGATTGGGCCCGGTGGTGAACATCTGGTTGCCTTCGATGGTGCCGAAGACCTCACCGTCCCGACCGATCATGTTCCCGTTGTAGTCGGCACCGGTTGCCGCCATCAGGTTGCGGTCGACGTTGGCGGCGGTGACGGCCCGGTCGGGGACGTCGAGGGAAGAGTCGGCTCGGAACGTGGGATCACCGGCACCCTCGATGACCCGATGGGTGGTCCCGGGAACCCGCGTGCCGTCGGGACGGACCGTGGGTCGGGAGACCTCGATCCGGGTGCCGTCGGCGGTTCGGTAGCCCTGGGGAGCCCCGTAGAGCTCCCCGTACCCGCCTTCGCGGCTGGGTATGAACTCGGTGATCTCCTGGCCGCGCAGGTCGGTGTAGCCGCCGGTCTCCGGGTTGCGATTGGCGATGTGGTTGCCGTGGGTGTCGTAGACCCGGCCCTGACTGTCGCCGAACAAGGCCGACTGCCGGTGGCCGTGCGGGTCCTGGATGCCCAGATCGCGGGCACGGATCTCCTGTGCCTGCTGACGCGGCGTCATCGTCTCGGGAAAGTCGGGCAGCTCCTCTCGGGGCCGGAGCGGCGACAGGTCGGCCGCCTGCTCCCGGGCGCCGGTCCTCACCGACGTGTCCGTCGAGGCCGGCACCTCGGAGGCACCCGCCCGGGTGCCGCCCTCCGGTGCCGGGGTGACCCGAGTCCCGCCGTCGGCCGGCTGGGTGACCCGGGTGCCGCC
>JBFFRY010000051.1:0-8450 GCA_041572755.1 Acidimicrobiia bacterium
CCTGTTTCGGGTCGGTGGCGCCCATCAGGGTCCGGGCCACCGCCACCGCCTCCTCGCCTTCCCACTCCATCGCCACCACCGGTCCCCCGGTGATGAAGGACACCAGGTCGGCGTAGAACGGCTTGTCGACGTGCTCGGCGTAGTGGCGCCCGGCCATCTCCTCATCGATCTGGAGCATGCGGATCCTGCGCAGCAGGAGACCCTTGCGCTCCAGCCGTCCGATCACCTCACCGACCAGGCCCCGCCGCACCCCGTCGGGCTTCACCATCACAAACGTGCGCTCCATCGCTTCCTCGTCGTCGCGGCCGGAGATGGTAGCGGTCAGCCGGGATACCCGAGACCGAGCGCCCCGCGGGCCTCGCCCACGACATAGAGCGACCCGGTGATCAATACCGGATCCTCCGAGGCGACGGCGGCCGCCACCGCCTCGGCCACGCCGGCATGCGCCTCGATCGGACCGTCGACCAGGCCCTCGAACGCGGCAGCCGCCTCGGTGCTCGGAAGGGCGCGATCGGTGTCGGCGGCGGCGGCGGTGTGAACCGCCATCGCCAGCGGCGCCAGGGTCTCGGTCATCGAAGCGACGTCCTTGTCCTTCATGACCCCGAAGACCAGGCGCCAACGGGTCGTCGGGAACTCCTCCGCGAGGGCCGAGGCGAGCCCGGCCGTCCCCTGGGAATTGTGGGCGCCGTCCAGCATGATCACCGGATGGCGTTGGGCGATCTCCATGCGGCCGGGCAGCCTCAGGCCGGCCGCCGCTTCGGCGACGGAATCCCGGTCCAGAGCCCGTCCCAACAGGGCCTCCACGGCACCGAGAGCCACGGCGAGGTTGTCCAACTGATGCCGGCCGTGCACCTGAAGGGGGATGTTCTCGTATGTCTCGTAGATGCCTTCGATGGTGGTGAGCCAACCACCGACGGCCTGCACCGCCTCGCCCACCCGGAAGTCCACGCCGAGACGCAGCCAGGAGGCCTCCTGCTCGGTGACCCGCTGCTTCACTACGGCGGCGGCCTCGTCGGCCAGCCGGCCGCTCACCAATGTGCCGCCCTCGGGGAGAATCGCCGCCTTCTCACCGGCGATGGCGCCGAGAGTGTCCCCCAGGTACTCGGTGTGCTCCAGCCCGATGGTGGTGATCACCGCCACCGCGCCGTCGGCGGCATTGGACGCATCGAGGCGGCCGCCGAGGCCCGTTTCGACCACCGCGACGTCCACCGCCCGCTCGGCGAACCAGGCGAACGCCAACGCCGTGGTGACCTCGAAGTAGGTGACCGGGTCACCGCTGCGCCGCTCCCACAACTCGATGAGCGGCCCGATCTCCTCGAGCACGGCTGCGAACTCTCGGGGCGGCATCACCTCGCCGCCCACCTCGTATCGCTCGCCCACCGATTGCAGGTGCGGTGAAGTGAAGAGACCGGGTGTCAGGCCGTGGGCACCGATCACGGCTGCCGCCATGCGCGAGGTCGACGTCTTCCCGTTGCTCCCGGCAACGTGGATGATGGGATAGCCCCGATGGGGGTCCGCCATCACGTCCAACAAGCCGGAGATCCGCTCCAGACCCGGCTTGACCCCGGTCCCGATCCGTCGGTCCAGGAAGGCGAGGGCTTCGACGTAGTCCGTGGCGCTACCCCACGTCGTCGAGCTGAGCCCGCAGCCGGGAGACCTTCGATCCGAGCTCGGCCGCCTTGTCGCGCTCCTTGGAGACGACCTCGGCCGGGGCCCGTTCCACGAACTGCGGGTTGGCCAGCTTCTTCTCGATTCGGGACAGCGCCTCGGCGGCATCCTCGGCTTCCTTGCGCAAGCGAGCCCGCTCGGCCTCGACGTCGACGATCCCTTCCAGCGAGATGAATGCTTGCACCTCTCCGGCGACGAACCGGGTGAAGGCCTCCCCTGTCGGCTCACCCTCGGCAGGTTGCGGCGACACTGAGGCGAGAGCCTCGAACTGGCCTTGCCACCACTCATCGGCCTCCCCGGATGGGTCGACGAGGGTCACCGAGAGGGGGTGGCGGGGCGAGAGGCCGTGCTCGGCCCGGAAGCGCCTGATCCCGACCACCAGCTCCCGGAAGTTCTCGAAGCCGGCGGGCGCCTCGTACGCCGGTGGTTCCGGCCAGGAGGCACCGGCCAGCAGGCCGTCGCCTCCCACGAGGTGCGACCACAACTCCTCCGTGAGGTACGGGATCACCGGGTGGAACAGCTTGAGGAGGTCGCGCAGCACGATCCCCACCGTCCGCGCCGTCGCGGAGGCGTCGTCGCCACGCAGAGGGGTCTTGGCCATCTCCAGGTACCAGTCGAAGACTTCTGACCAGGCGAAGTTGTAGAGCAGGCCGTAGGCGTCGCTGAACCGGTATTCCTCGAGGAGCTCATCGACACGGCGATACGTCTCGTGGAGTCGGGCCAGCACCCACCGCTGCTCGGGCCCGGGGTCTTCGGGATAGCCGCCGTCCGCCGGCACTTCGATCCCGTCGAGATGGGGCACGACGAAGCGGACCGCATTCCAGAGCTTGTTCCCGAAACGCCGAGCGGCATCGACCCACTCGACCTGGAAGGGGACGTCGTGGCCGGGTGACGCCGCCTGGATGAGCGCCAGCCGCAGGGCGTCCGCGCCGTGCTCCCCGACCACCTCGAGGGGATCGAGCGCGTTGCCGAGCGATTTCGACATCTTCCGTCCGTCGGCGGCCCGTATCAATCCGTGGATCACCACATCCGGATAGGGGGCCTTCCCCGGGAAGTGGAGACCCATCTTGATCATTCGTGCCACCCAGAAGTAGATGATGTCGTAGGCCGTCACCAGCACCGAGTTGGGATAGAACTTCGCCAGATCCTCAGTGTCGTCGGGCCAGCCGAGGGTGGAGAAGGGCCACAACGCCGAAGAGAACCAGGTGTCGAGGACGTCGGGGTCCTGCACCAGATCGGCCGACCCGCACTCGCAGGTGGTGGGGTCGGTCTCGGCAACGATCAGTTCGCCGCAATCGGCACAGGTCCACGCCGGAATCCGGTGACCCCACCAGATCTGACGAGAGATCGTCCAGTCGCGAAGGTTCTCCATCCAGTGGAAGTAGTTGTTCTCCCACCGCTCCGGCACGAAGCGCATCTCTCCGTTGCGCACGGTCTCGATAGCGGGGATCACCAACGGCCGCACCTTCACGAACCACTGATCGGAGAGGTACGGCTCCACGGCGGTGTGGCAGCGATAGCAGTGCCCGACCGAGTGGTGGTGCTCCTCGGTCTTCACCAGGACACCCTCTTCGGCGAGGGCCTCCTTGACCGCGGCTCGGGCGGCATAGCGGTCGAGACCGGCGAACCTGCCGCCGGCCTCGGTGACCACCGCCTCCTCGTCGAGCATGGCGATCGGTTCGAGGCCATGGCGCCCGGCGATCTCGTGGTCGAGCGGATCGTGGGCCGGGGTGACCTTGACGGCGCCGGTGCCGAATTCGGGTTCCACCCCTTCGTCGGCGACCACCGGTATCTCGCGCCCCAGCAGAGGGAGCCGGACGGTCTTTCCGACATGGTCGACGTACCGATCGTCATCGGGATGGACCGCCACCCCGGTGTCGCCCAGCATGGTCTCCGCCCGCGTGGTGGCGACGGTCACCGCTCCCGAACCGTCGGTGAACGGGTAGTCGATGTAGACCAGCTCCCCGAGAGTGTCCTCGTGCTCGACTTCGATGTCGCTCAGGGCGGTGTGGCACCGGGGGCACCAGTTGATGATGCGGTTGCCCCGATAGATGAGCCCCTCCGCGTAGAGACGAACGAACACGGTGCGCACGGCCCGTGACAGCCCTTCGTCCATCGTGAAGCGCTCCCGAGTCCAGTCGCACGAGAAGCCCATGCGGCGGATCTGCTCGGTGATGCGCCCGCCCGATCGCGCCTTCCAATCCCACACCCGTTCGATGAAGGCCTCGCGGCCCAGGTCGTGGCGGGTCTTGCCCTCGGCGGCGAGTTCCCGCTCGACGACGTTCTGGGTGGCGATGCCGGCGTGATCGCTGCCCGGCACCCACAGGGCCGCATACCCCTGCATCCGCTTGCGCCGGGTGATGACGTCCTGCACCGAGAGGTTGAGGGCATGCCCCATGTGCAGCGAGCCGGTCACATTGGGGGGAGGGATGACGATGCAGAAGGGCGCACCGTCGGGGTTGTGCTCAGGCCGAAAGACGCCGGCGGATTCCCACCGGTCGTACCAGTGCGCCTCGACCCGCTGCGGGTCGTACACCGACTCCATCGGTCCCGTCACTCATGACGGCGCCATTGTAGGCCCGAGTTGGAGCGGTCCCCAGAAATGGAGGAAGGCCGGCGCCGAAGCGCCGGCCCGACCCCCTGCTCACCAAAGGTGGGGACCATCACCTTGGTGATCCTCGCCTCCTTCGCTCAGCCCATTGGCGGAGGTTCACTCGATCAGGATCACCGTACGCCACTCATCGCGTTCGATGCAACCACTAATTGCATCATAAGGGCACCAATTTCACGACGGTGGGGTGACTAGTCACCCCTCAGGCGGTGCGCTCCTGGGGCGGTTCCTTGCCGATGTCCTGGATGGGGATGAGGGTGGGGTTGACCCGCTCCTGCACTACTTCGGCATCGATGACCACCCGGGCCACGTCGGTGCGCGACGGCAGGTCGTACATGGTGTTGAGCAGCACCTCCTCGAGGATGGCCCGCAAGCCCCGGGCCCCCGTCCCTCGCAGCAGCGCCTGCTCGGCGACCGAGTCGAGGGCGTCCTCGGTGAACACCAACTCGACCCCGTCCATCTCGAAGAATCGCCCGTACTGGAGGGTCAAGGCGTTCTTGGGCTCCACCAGGATCTGAATGAGCGACTCCTTGTCCAACTCGTCGACGGTGGCCACCACGGGGAGCCGGCCGATGAACTCGGGAATCAGCCCGTAGGAGAGCAGGTCCTCGGGAAGGACCTTCTGCAGGATCTCGCTGTCGCGCTCGGTCTCAGCATGAACGTGGGCGTCGAAACCGATCGATCGCCTGCCGATGCGGCTCTCGATGATGTGCTCCAGGCCGGCGAAGGCCCCGCCGCAGATGAACAGCATGTTGGTTGTGTCGATCTGCAGGAACTCCTGGTGGGGATGCTTGCGGCCGCCCTGCGGTGGCACCGAAGCCACCGTCCCCTCCAAGATCTTGAGGAGCGCCTGCTGGACGCCCTCCCCCGAGACGTCCCGGGTGATCGAAGGGTTCTCGGCCTTGCGAGCGATCTTGTCGATCTCGTCGATGTAGATGATCCCCGTCTCGGCCCGCTTGATGTCGTAGTCGGCTGCCTGAATCAGCTTGAGGAGGATGTTCTCGACGTCCTCGCCGACGTACCCGGCCTCGGTGAGGGCGGTGGCATCGGCGATGGCGAACGGCACGTTGAGCATCCGGGCCAGCGTCTGGGCGAGCAAGGTCTTGCCGCACCCCGTGGGACCGATGAGCAGGATGTTGGACTTCTGGAGCTCGATCTCGTCCTTCTGGCGCTTCTCGGCGCGGACTCTCTTGTAGTGGTTGTAGACCGCCACCGAGAGAACCTTCTTGGCCCGCTCCTGGCCCACCACGTAATCGTCGAGGAACTCGTAGATCTCCACCGGCTTGGGCAACTCGGTGAGGGGAACCTCCTCGGTGCCGGCCAGTTCCTCCTCGATGATCTCGTTGCACAGGTCGATGCACTCGTCGCAGATGTACACGCCCGGCCCGGCGATGAGTTTCTTCACCTGCTTCTGCGACTTCCCGCAGAAGGAGCACTTCAGAAGGTCGCCGCCTTCACCGAACTTGGAGACCACCGTGCACCCCTCTCAGCCGACCGCCTTGAGTTCCCGGTCCTCGAGCACCTTGTCCACGACCCCGTACACCCGGGCCTCCTCGGCCGTCATCCAGAAGTCGCGGTCGGTGTCGATGCGGATCTTCTCGAGATCCTGACCGGTGTGGGTGGCCAGCATCTGGTTCATCTCTTCCTTGACCCGGATGATCTCCTTGGCGTGGATCTCGATGTCCGTTGCCTGACCCTCCAGGCCGCCGATGTGGGGCTGGTGGAGCATGATCCGTGAATGGGGTAGTGCAAATCGTTTCCCTTCGGCACCGGCCGCCAAGAGCACCGCCGCCGCCGAGGCGGCCTGGCCCATGCAGTAGGTGGCCACATCGGGGCGGACGAAGTTCATCGTGTCGTAGATCGCCATCAATGACGTCATCACGCCGCCCGGCGAGTTGATGTAGATGGCGATGTCCTTCTCCGGGTCCTCCCCCTCGAGGTGCAGCAGCTGCGCCATGATGAGGTTGGCGACGTTGTCGTCGATCGGCGTGCCGAGAAAGACGATCCGCTCCTTGAGGAGCCGGCTGTAGATGTCGAAGGCCCGCTCACCGCGGCTCGTCTGTTCGATCACCGTCGGGATTGGGTAGTAGTTCTCCATCTTCATGCTGTTTCCTCCGCGGGCCCGTCCCCGCTCGGCTCGGCCTGGCCCTCGTCGGGTCCGGGCATTTCGATCTGGTTGCCGTCGGCGTCGACCGGCACCGAGAGCTCGATGATCCGATCCATTGCCTTCTGGCGCAGGATATCACCGGTCAGTGTCTCTTCCTGCCCACCCTCCTCGACGGCCCTGCGGTACTCCTCCGGTGTCGTCTGGGCGGCGGCCGCCAGAGCATCGATGGTCCGGGCCAGGTCGGCCTCGTCGACCTCGATTTCCTCCTTGCGGGCGGTCGCTTCGAGAAGGATCCGGGTACGCAGATTGGCGTCGCCTTGACGGCGCAGGTCGTCGATGAAGGCCTGGCGGTCCTGACCGGTCAGCTCGAAGTACTGCTCGAGGGTGATCCCGTCGGATTCCAGACGGTGGGCGAAACGGTGGAACACCGCATCCATCTCGGCGTCCACCAGGGCGTCGGGCAACTCGACGTCGAAATCCTCCAGCAGCTCCACGAGCAGCTTGTCGTGAAGCTGGGATCGGGCCAATCGGTCCTGGAGCTGTTCCAGGTCGACCCGCAACTGCTCCCGCATCTCGGCAACCGTGTCGAACTCGGAGACATCACCGACCCACTCGTCGGTGAGCTCAGGCAGCCGCTTCGCCTTGACCTGCTTGACGAGGACCCGGCCGGTGACCTCGCGATCGCCCTCGTCGCCGAAACCGGGGGGCAAGACGGTCGGGAACTCATCGATCGTGCCGGCTCGAGCGCCCCGGAGCGGCCCATCCAGGCCATCCAGGAAGGCACCGGACCCGACCTCGTACAGCAGGTCCTTCGCCGCGGCGCTCTCGACATCGACACCATTGCGGCTGGCGGTCACGTCGATCATCACGTAGTCGCCGTCGAAGGCCTCCCGATCGACGTCCTCCAGTTCGGCGAACTGGTCCCTGATTCGATCGATGCGCTCGTCGAGATCCTCGTCGGAGATCTCGGGACGGGAGATCTCGATCCGCCTCCCGGCGTAATCGGGAATCTCATCGATCTCGGGCCACATCGTGACCCGGACATCGACCTCGACACCGTCGTCGACGTCGCGCATCTCGTCGATCCTGGGGGCGACCGCCGGCCGCAGATCGGCCTCCCCGATCGCCTCCGCGACCACGCCCGGAAGGGCCTGCTCAACCGCCTCGCGGCGCAGCGTCTCGGCACCGACCACCGACTCGACCACCTGACGCGGCGCCTTGCCGGGGCGGAAGCCCTTCACCTTGATCTCGCCGGCCAGCTTGCGGGCCGCCTTCGACTCCGCCGCGGCCAGCGCATCCCCGGCAACCGTCACGGTGAGGACCCGTTCGAAGGGTCCTTCCTCACGCACCTCGGCCACGTTCGTTCCTCCTCATGCATGCGAGGAGACGGCCCGCAGCCGTCTCGTAGGGTGACCGAGGGGACTCGAACCCCCGACCTCCAGGGCCACAACCTGGCGCTCTAACCACCTGAGCTACGGTCACCAAGACCCACCGGTGCCCCCGGGAGGATTCGAACCCCCGACCAAGAGCTTAGAAGGCTCCTGCTCTGTCCACTGAGCTACGGGGGCGCGCCACCGCGCACCGGACGATCGAGCGGGTGAAGGGAATCGAACCCTCGTAGCCAGCTTGGAAGGCTGGAGCTCTACCACTGAGCTACACCCGCGCGGGCCAGAGCATAGTTGCCCGGTCGGGCTGGCCGGATTTGAACCGGCGACCCCCTGCTCCCAAAGCAGGTGCGCTACCAAGCTGCGCCACAGCCCGCTCGATCATTGTGCCACTGATCGGCACCGATCCGCCCAACCTGAGAAGGAATGCGCCGTTGCTACAGTGTCTCCGGGTCGCTAGCTCAACCTGGCAGAGCAACGGACTCTTAATCCGCAGGTTCGGGGTTCGAATCCCCGGCGACCCACTGTCACATGCCCGGGCCGACTTCGGCCTCCGGCCGAACAGACGCCGGTCGGCCCTCCTCCCCCAGGCGGGGACCCCCAGCCCCACCAGCGGCCGTCACACGCCCGGGCCGACTTCGGCCTCCGGCCCAACAGACGCCGGTCGGCCCTCCTCCCC
>JBFFRY010000052.1:0-8069 GCA_041572755.1 Acidimicrobiia bacterium
ACCGGCAGGTCGACATCGGGCGAACTCTCCAAGAGAGTGGTGCCGACTTCATCGCTTCCCGACGGCACCAGGGTCGTCGACGCACCAGACCCGCCGCACGCGGCGCTGGTCACGAGCACGAACACGCCGATGACGAGTCCGCCGAGAGTGCTTCTCCGTACCTTCATTTCGAAGCCAGCAGACTAGCGGCCGCGCGTCCGACGGCTACCCGCTGGGACCGCCCGGCACTTCGAGCGGTTCGCCACAATCCGTGAACCAGTGCAGCTTCCCGAAGCGATCCCCGAAATGCACGGTGGCCTCCCTCCGGGTGGCCCCCTCGTGGAACACCACGGCGACCTCGTAGGTGTCGGGGACCTGAACGGGGGTGGCGTCGAATTCCATCACCCAGGGGCCCTTCTCTCCGACGGCGGTCGGGAGGATCTCCACCACCTGGGGGATGACTCCTCGCAGGTCATCGGCGCACTGCTCCAGGCCGTAGAGGTCGATGACGGCGGGATGGAGATGCTCCAGCAGCCAAGCGACGTTGGCCGTCTGCACGGCCGCCTGGAAGTCCTCGAAGAAGGCGTCCAGCGGGTCGGGGAGAGCCACCGTGGCCACCGGCGCCAGCGTCGTCGTCGTGGTGGGCGGCGAGCCCGGGGTGCCGCCCCCGGTCCCGCAGGCGGAGAGGACGACGGCAGCGATCAGCGGCGCCAGGCGAAGCGATTGCGGTCCCATCGGGGTGGAGGCTACCGGGTCCTCACCCGCACTCGTCGGGGTCCCCGGCCGGTTCCCCGGCGGCCACGTCGGCCAGCACCTGCTGCACCGTGGCCCGGACCCGGCTCACCGACACGATGGGGCGGGAGAGGAAGTTGAGCTCCGCCTCGGCGTGGTAGGCCGGGTTGAAGGCGGCGGTGGCGATCGCCCCGGCGTCGAGCCGGCCCACCACGTAGACCAGGTCGGGGAGGATCGAGAGGGGGATGTTGGTGGTGACGCTGGCCCGGATGACATCGGCCAGTTCCCCGAACGACGCCAGAATCGTGACCGGGTCGGCGGCGTCGGCGATGGCCCGCAGCATACAGCGCTGGCGAGCCATCCGGACGTAGTCGCTGCTGTCGGTGCGGGAGCGAACGTAGGCCAGGGCCTGGTGGCCGTCGAGATGGTGCCGCCCCGGGTCGACGTCGACCCGCACGGGATCCTCACCCTCCGACGCCGGTGAGAAGGCCTCGTGGATCGACTCGGTGACGTTCACCTCGACTCCACCCAGCGCATCGATGACGGCCACGAAGCCGGCCATGTCGACCAGCACGTAGTAGTCGATGGGGATTCCCAGCATGATCTCCAACGACTGTCGCAGCGCCTCCATCCCGGGGCTCACCGCCTCGGGGAACGTGGTCGTCCAGTCCTGGGTGCGGGTGTAGAGGGCGTTGATCTGATCGACGAAGCAGTTGCAGCGGGGCGGCTGCTCCGGGGGCTCGACGAGGCACTCTTCGGGGATCGGGTCGCCCTCCTCGATCTGGCGCATCGCCTGGCGGCAGGCCCGGTCCTGGGCCTTGACGATCTTCTCCAGCTCCATCTCCCAGTAGGAGTCCTCCAGGCCGTGGAAGGCCTGATCCCAGCCGGCGGGAAGCGGTGCCGACGACAGGTTGCGGGGAACCCCGAACAGGGCGGCCCGGTTGGTCTCCAGGTCGATGGTGGCCACGATCATGGTGTCGGTGCGCAGACTCCACCGGCCCGGCCCGGCATCGCCGCCGGCCAGCAGCACCGTGATGCGATCCTCGAAACCGGAGTACTGCCCGGCAAAGACCGGGAGGGTGGACGTCTCCGCCTGCGCCTCCGCCAGGAGGTCGGGATCGAGGTCGGATTCGGGGATGATCGACAGGGTGTTCCCGATCGCCGGGGGCGGGTTTGGGCGCTCGACGACCGGTCCCCGGAACAGATCGTCGTCGGGAGGGATCGTGTCGGCGGCGGCCAGCGGCTCGTCATCGGAGAACACGCTGGTGAGCAGATCCAGGGCATCGACGCTGTAGGCGGCGATCAGGCCGTGGGGCACCAGGGTGAAGAGCAGCAGGGTGAGGAGCGCCACGGTGCCCGTGCCCCGGGCCCGGGGACGGAAGGCATCGCTCACCGCGAAGAGCCGGATGGCCAGCACCACCAGATTCACCGCGAACAGGGCCCACAGCCACCCGGTCTGCACCGACAGGCCGACCAGGTAGCCGGCGCCGCGGGCGGCCAGGACGACGGCGGCGATCGCGACCCCGGCGGTTGGTAGGAGCAGCAGGAGGGCCCGCCGCCGCCGCCCCTGGAGCCAATGGCCGGCGCCGGGCAGCAGCGACGACAACGCTGCAGCGCGGACCGGGGTGATGAAGCGGCGCTCGGTCATGGATCCCTCACCATACGACGCTGCGAAGCCGTCGAAGGTTCCGGTGAGGTGCCCGTCGGATCGATCACGACGCCGATACCGCACCGGGCCTTTCGAGTGGCACACGCCTTTCTGTCATACTTGCCTCCGGCATTGGTTGCGATGGCCTCAATCGGCTTTGAGAGGCTTCAAGAGAATGGTGGTGCTGATGAGTAAGGGACTGCTCCGCCTGTGTGTGGCGGGACTGTTGGTGGCTGGATTGATCCTTCCGGTAGCGGCCGCCGGGGCTCAGACGAGTGGGATCTCATTCGATTGTGACAAGGCATTCCCCGGGATCTTTCCCACCTTCTTCCCCGACCCCACGGCCGGGCTCCCCAACAAGCCGATGCGGAACGGCTTCGTTGTGGGACCGGGCCAGTACGGTCCCGGCGTCAACCACTATCTGTTGCCTCAGATGGCCAACGGCGGTGTCGATCCCCTGGGTCGGACGGTCTTCAACGGAAGCGGGATGGCGGGACCCATCTTCATATGGGTCGACACAGCCTGGACGGCCGGCGCCAACGTGACGCTGCCCGACATCCCGCCCATTACGGCGGCGGCAAGGCAGGCCAACGGTCTCTTGGCCGCCAACACCTTCTGTGGCGCAAGCGGCCCGGATCTGGTGCGAGGCGGGAGCGCCACCGATGTCATCCACGGTCTCGGTGGGGGAGACAAGCTGAACGGGCGAGGCGGCAACGACTTCGTCTACGGGGGTTCCGACGACGACACGGTGCGCGGCGGCGGTGACCGTGACTTCGTGGCCGGCGACGACGGCGACGACCGGGTGTTCGGCAACGGGGGGATCGACCTCCTGGCGGGAGGCCCCGGCGCCGATCTCCTGAAGGGTGGCGGCAACGGGGACTTCCTGCTGGGTGAGGGCCCCTGGTATGGCGAACCGGCACCGATGTTCCTGACCGCTCCTTATGCTGGGCGGGTCCCCCCCTATCCCTCTGGCTACCGGGCCGACGGTGTGCTGGGATACTGGTCTGATTTGAGCCCGGTCCGGGGTGCCCTCGCTCCGCTCCCGGGGCCCCCGATGCCGGGTGGTGATCCGGATCAGTACCCGGGCGGCGACGATGTGCTGATCGGCGGGCCCGGCGACGACTTGATGATCGGCGGGCCCGGCACAGATCTCTTCAAGGCCGGAGCCGGGAGTGATGCCATGGTGGGCTTCCTCGACAAGGGGGTTGTGCTCAACGGCGCCGGCTCGCAGGCTCGTGCCCTGCCGGCGGGGTATTGGACCCCGGTCTTCCCCTACAGCGGGGAGGACGTCTCCACGGAGTACGACACGGGGATGAACACCACCTCCGACGGTCTGGCCGACACCTTCGACGGTGGCGACACCTTCCGATGTGGCGTCGAGGTCGTCAACGTCGACAAGGACAACGTCGACGGCGGCTACGGCAACGACACCTCGCAGAACAACTGTGAGCGCAGCAACGCCGAGATCCAGCTGCTCTAGAGCGCCGGCCGCAACCGGGACGAGATTTGGGGGCCCTGCGGGGCCCCCAAGATCGGGCGCTACCGCTCGGGAGGGGCGGCCTCGGGGAACCGGGGATGGGTCCGCACGTGGCGCTCGACGAGCGTGTTCCAGTTCTCGTCGATCTGGCGCTTCACCTCGGCGAGCAGTTCTGGGTCCTCCAGCAGCGGCTTGAAGCGCCCCTGCATCGAGAAGTAGTCCTCCGGCTTGGTCTCGTACTGGGGCCACATGTTGATCGTGTAGTCCAGGCCGCCCTCCACCTCGTAGAGGGGGAACACCCGGCTGTGGACCGCCTGGCGCATCACCTCGATGGCCTGATCCGACTCCATCTTCCATCCCGGCGGGCACACCGACAGGATGTGGAGGAAACGGGTGCCCTTCATGGCCTTGGCCTTGCGGAACTTGGCGAGCATGTCGTCGGGGTAGGCCGGGCAGCAGGTGGCGGCGTAGGGGATGCGGTGGGCCGCCATGATCTCCATGATGTTCTTCTTGGGGCGGGTCTCGGGCCGCTCGTTGGGGGTGGTGGTGGTCCAGGTGCCCAGCGGCGTCGATGACGAGCGCTGGATCCCGGTGTTCATGTACGCCTCGTTGTCGTAGCAGGCGTAGATGATGTCCTCGTTGCGCTCGGCGGCCCCCGACAGCGCCTGGAGGCCGATGTCCATCGTGCCCCCGTCGCCGGCCCAGGCCACCACGGTGGTGTCCTCACCCTGCTGCAGCTTGGCGGCCTTCACCCCGGTGGCCACCACCGCCGCCGTCTCGAAGGCGGTGTGCAGCACCGGCACCTTGAGGGCATGCACCGGCCACGGTCCGTCCACGATCGACCAGCAGCAGGCGGGGATGACGGCCACCGTGTCGTCGCCGAGGGCCTTGAGGGCCAGCCGCATCGACAGCGCTCCGCCGCAGGCCTGGCAGCCCAGGGTCCCCGGGTGCATCCGCTCTTCGACGGGGAGGTCCCACCTCACGGCGCCACCCCCTCCAGGGGCTCCAGCGGGGTGATGCCCACCTCGGGCCGGGTGGGTCCGATCGGCAGCCCCTTGACCCCCACGTACAGGGCCCGCTCCGGGTCGGGGCGCACCGCCAGATCGTCGGCCACCTCCAGCACCGTCTCCACCCGGATGTCCCGCCCCCCGATCCCCAGCACGTACCCGAAGACCGGCGGGGCGTCGGGCAGTCCGGCCAGGGCGGCCCGGATCTCGGAGGCGAAGATCCCGGAGTGGCCGGGGCTCATGTTGCGATCCAGCACCGCCACCTTGGTGCGGCCGGCCAGGTGCCGACGGATCGGCTCGAAGGGGAACGGCCGGAAGGCGATGAGCCGCAGCAGCCCGGCCTTGATGCCCCGCTCCCGCAGGTGGATGACGGCGACGCGCACGTTGGAGGTCATCGCTCCGGCCGAGACGAACACGTACTCGGCGTCGTCGAGCAGGAAGGTCTCGACCGGGCCGTAGGTGGAGCCGAGGACCTCCCCGAACTCCCGGCCGGCCTCCTCCATGAGGCCCCGGGCCCGGTCCATCTCCTCGTAGGCCTTGTAGCGGAGCTCGAAGTAGTGGTCCCGGTTGACGAGTCCCCCGTAGGCGCGCGGCTCGGCCGGGTCGAGGGTGTACAGCGGCTCCCACGGGGGCAGGTAGGCGTCGACGGCGGCCTGGTCGTGCACGATGAGCGGCTCGGAGGTGTGCGACAGGATGAAGGCGTCCATCGACACCATCCCCGGCAGCAGCACCTGCTCGGCCACCCGGTACATCCAGACGACGAAATCCTGGGCCTCCTGGACGCTCTCGGCGAACAGCATCATCCAGCCGGTGTCCCGCTGCGACAGGAAGTCGGTCTGTTCCGCCCAGATCGACCAGCCGGGCCCCATCGCCCGGCTCACATTGCTCAGCACGATGGGGAGCCGGGCCCCGGTCGCCCAGTGCAGCATCTCGTGCATGAGGGCCAGGCCCTGGCCGCTGGTGGCGGTGTAGGCGCGGGCCCCGGCCGCCGATGCCCCCACACAGGCCGCCATCGCCGAGTGCTCCGACTCCACGGTGATGAAGCGGGCGTCCAGTTCCCCGGTGGCCACCATCTCCGACAGCAGCTCCACGATCATCGTCTGCGGGGTGATCGGATAGGCGGAGACCACCTCGGCGCGGGCCAGCTTGGCACCGTAGGCGGCGGCGTGGTTGCCGGTCAGCAGGTGCCGCTCACCCATAGGCCTCCTCCTTCACGAACAACAGCACGTGGCCGGGGCACTCGCTGGTGCACACCCCACACCCCTTGCAGTAGTCGAAATCGAAGACCGGCCCGTCGTCCCAGGTGATGGCGGCGTCGGGGCAGAACACGAAACAGGTGCCGCACGAGTTGCAGTACCCGCAGGAGAAGCACCGTTCGATCTCGGCGAGGGCGGCGGCGGCCACGATGGTGGCCGTCTCCTCGGTGAACCCGGCCGCCAGGCGTTCCTCCGGTGACAGCTCCGGCGTGTCGATACGGGGGAGAGGGGGGAACGTCGCCCGGTTGACGGCGGCCGGCCCGATGGCCTCGGCCCGCTCCTCCAGCATCCACAGCGGGATCTCGTACCCGCCCCCGATGCGGGTGTTGATGGCATCGACGGCCCGCCGACCCCAGGCGATCGCATCCACCACGGTGGCCGGGCCGGTGGCCAGGTCCCCGCCCACGAAGATGCGCTCGTCGAGGGTCTCCCCGTGAGGCCCGACGGCGATCCACCCGTCGCCGCCCTGCAGATCCGGCGGCAGCAGCTCCACCTCGGCTCGTTCCCCGACGGCGGTGAAGATCGCATCGAAGGTGAGCGATCGCATCTCGCCGGTCGCTTCGGGGCGGGGACGGCCGGAATCGTCGGGATCCCCGAGCCGCATGGCCTCGACGCTCACCGACAGCCCGGCAGGAACCTTGGCCACCGAGCGGGGCTGGGTGAGAAACTCGAAGCGAACCCCGTCGGCCGCCGCCGCGGCGCATTCCTCGGTGATGGCCGGCATCTCCGCCTCGGTGCGGCGGTAGAGGACGGTCACCGCGCCCCCGAGACGCCGCAGCGCCCGGGCCACATCCATGGCGGTGTTGCCCCCGCCGATCACCGCGCAGTGCTCGCCGGGGAGCTCGGCGGTTCCGTCGGCCAGCCTTTCGAGGAACTCGAGACCGGACTCGGTGAGGCTCTCGCCGTCGATCCCGAGGGCGGTTCCCACTCCGGCACCGACGGCGGCGAAGACGGCGTCGAAGTCCTGCTCCAGGCCCTCGAGGGTGATGTCGGCGCCGAGGCAGGTGTCGGTGCGGAACTCGACACCGAGGCGGGCCAGCCGCTCGACTTCGTCGTCGACGACCGCCGCCGGGAGCCGGTACTCGGGGATCCCGTAGCGGAGCATCCCGCCCGGCCGGGGACGCCGCTCGAACACCGTGACGGCGTGCCCGGAGCGGCGCAGGTAGTAGGCGGCCGACAGACCGGCCGGTCCCGAGCCCACCACCGCCACTCGCCGGCCCGTCGCCGTCTCGGGAACGGGGTCGGGAAGACCCCGCGCCTCGTCGCCCAGGAAGCGCTCCAGGGCCCGGATCGCCAGCGGGGCGTCGTTGCGATTGCAGGCGTCCTCGCAGGGATGAGGGCACACCCGCCCGGTGATGCGGGGGAAGGGGTTGCGAAGGGTGAAGGTGGCGTAGGCGGCGGCCGGGTCGCCCCCGGCCAGCTCGTGGAGGTAGCGGGGGATAGGCACCGCCGCCGGGCACGACTCGGTGCAGGGAGACCGGCTCTCCACCTTGATGGGGCGCATGTTGCGCCACGCGCCGGTCTTGAGGACCGTGCTGCTGACGGCGGTGGAGACCGGGATCTCCGGGTACTCGTCGACGTGCTTGAACTCGGTCACAGCCGCACCTGCTCGTAGGCCTCGGTGGCGGCGGCCCGGTTCTCGGCGGCCCGAACCGGGACCTCCTCGTCGATCGCCTGGAGGAGGCTGTCGAGGTCGACCAGCCCGGTGGCCCGCACGAAGGCACCGAGGATGGCGGTGTTGACCACCGGCTGGGCCTCACTGCCGAGCCCGTGACGCACCGCGATGCCGGAGGCGTCGATGGTGGCGGTGCGGCATTCCCGGCCCAGGCCGAGCGTCTCGGGATCCTGGGCACGCGCGCCTTGATGGAGGGCCCGGTCTACGCCACGAAGCTGGCTGCGGTCGGGATCCAGCACATGATCCCCGGCTCCGAGGATCGCCACACAGTCGACCGGGTCATCTACGACGAGCT
>JBFFRY010000053.1:0-7360 GCA_041572755.1 Acidimicrobiia bacterium
CCAACGACAGCTACTGGGGATCACCCTCCGGGTGTTGTGGTGACTCCGCCATCGACGGCGTCAGCCGTCTCATTGAAGACGTCGAGCACGTTCCACCCAAGGGCAGCCGCCCCGACCATCGCCACGATGGCAATGAGGGCCACCATCAGCCCGTACTCGACCATCGTCGCACCCTCTTCGCGGCGCAGGGCCGCTCGCAGGGTGGTGATGTAGCTTTGTACTCGCAGCAACAAGGCTTCCTCCTTCCCTGACTACAGACAGTGAGCACAGATGCTCCGATCCGTGGCACTCACGATGCTCCGATCCGTGGCACTCCGCATCGTCACAATTGGGTATTGGCGACCAGGAGGTGCTTTGGCCGAGGAGGTCGGGTGTCAGCCGTGGGCGGCCAGATCGGCAGACTCGACCGCGATTGACCATTGCGACTCGTTGGCCAGTGCCACGGCCTCCAGCTGCGAGTGGACCGCCAGCTTGCAGAGTATCGACCGGATCTGACTGCGCACGGTCGACAGGGAGACAAACGATGTCTTGGCGATCTGTTCGGCCCGGACACCACGCATCATCGCATCCAGGACTTCTCGTTCCCGGCCGGTCAGCCGCTGGAAGGGGCGCATCTGCTCCGCCAGCGCTTTCCGATGCCGGCGCATGACATCCTCCAACTCGTAGCGGCGGTTGAGAGGTACGAGCGAGTCACTCTCTGCGGCATCGCGTATGGTGCCCGCCAGGGTCTCGACGCACCCGCAGCTCTCCTCGATCGCCATGACGTTCAGCTGCAGCGCCTCGGCCAGTGAGATCTCCTCCACGTCCGCGTCGGCGAGGACCACAACGGGTGCCCCTCCGTCGGCAACGGCCTCGATGATGTCGAGCGTCGTGGTCACCGAATGTGTGCTCATCCCGGTCACGACGACCGGGGGCGGTGCCAGGTAGTTCTTCCCATAGGTGGTGGAGAGCACATCTGCCCTGCTGAAGGCGGCCACCTCGGCATGAATGTCGTGCAAGCGGAGTGCGGCCGCCAGCGCATCGGCGAAGAGCTCACGCGGGTCGGTCACCACACATCGCCCCGCATCGGCGAGGTTGGTCTTCCCTGTCGCCCTCCGCCTCATTCCCTTACCCTCTCCCAAGCTGAAAGGGTCCCCCGAGAATGCTGAACGAACAGCATTCCAAGAACACGAAACGTAGCAAACAGACCACGGACCGTGCAAGTCGGGGAAAACGAAGGATAACCGGAGGCGCCCGTCATCAGTTTGGGGGATGCGGTTCGCGGGCGGAGATGGTTTCATGCCACGATGGGACGGCGACCCACGGTGCTCGTGACGCTCATGCCTCCGCTCCACGCCGCTTCGATCGCCGCGCTCGCCCGCCATGCCGGGTTCTCGGTCGTGGCGGAGACGAACGGCGGTCTCGATGCGGCGATCATCGAAGACGGCTCGCCCGCTCCGGACGCTCCCGTGGTGATCGCTCTCGGTCCCGGGGGGCGGGTCCGGGTCGACCTGCAACTCGAGACCGGGTTCGTCTTCGTCGACCACGCCCAGCAAATCGTCGATCTCCTGAATGTCCTGCTCACACAGGAAGCGGCCGAATCACACCGGTGATCCGCGGCCCGGTCGTGAGTCAAGTCAGCCTCTCCGGCTGCCGATGGGTCATGGTCGGGGGAGAGCGGTGCGACCCGCATCTTCCCCGGCCCGGTAGTGTGACCTGTAACACAACCAACGCGAGACCGGGCACCTTCTCCAAGCGCCTGTCCTCATCACGCCGAGACGGCGGAGTGAGGTGACGAGGAAGAGGGAGTATCGAGCAGTCGGCGGGTGCCCTCTCGGCCGCTCACGGTCGTGACGGTCCGGGTGAGAGCCCGGGGGTGACCCCGGAGGTAGAGCCCGGATCGGTGTGAGGCGGAGTTCTCCGCAAGCCCCGGTCTCTCGGCGAAGGGAGACGCGCGCGTGTGCGGAATCATGGGCTACGTGGGCCCGCAGGAGGCCGCCCCGATCCTGTTGGACGGATTGCGGCGCCTCGAGTACCGGGGTTACGACTCGGCCGGGGTGGCGGTCCACGACGGAGTCCGGGTGGGCATTCGCAAGGCTGAAGGCAAGCTGGCCCGCCTCTCGGCGATAGTGGACGAGGATCCACCGGCGGGCTCGACCGGAATCGGTCACACCCGATGGGCCACGCACGGCCCGCCGACCGACTTCAACGCTCACCCTCACACGGATCCTGCCGGCGACGTCGCCGTCGTCCACAACGGCATCATCGAGAATTTCCTCGCGCTGCGGGAGGAACTGGGCGAGGGAGGCGCCGAGTTCGCATCGGACACCGACACCGAGTTGATCGCCCACCTCATCGCCGAGGAGTACGACGATGATCTCTTGGAGGCGGTGCGGCGGGCGGTGCGGCGCGCCGAAGGGGCCTACGCCCTCGTGGCGATGAGCCGGCGGGAACCGGGGAGGATCGTGGCGGTGCGGATGATCAGTCCCCTCGTCGTCGGGATCGGAGATGGAGAGACCTTCCTCGCCTCCGACATCCCGGCCATCCTCCATCACACCCGGGAGATCCTCGTGGTGGAGAACGGGGAGATCGTCGACGTAACCCCCGAGGGGGTCCGCATCGAGACCCTCGACGGCCGCCCGGTCGAGCGGGAGCGGCTCGAGGTCACCTGGGATGCCGAGCAGGCCGAGCGGGGGGGCTTCGCTCACTTCATGCTGAAGGAGATCTACGAGCAGCCCGACGTGATCGCCGAGACGCTCTCCGGCAGGCTTCTCGAAGCGGCCGATGTCGCGTTGGACGGCGTCGCTTTCCCGAAGGGCTTCGCCGGGTCGATCGACAAGATATGGATCACCGCGTGCGGCACCGCCTATCACGCCGGGCTGGTCGGCAAGGAGATCTTCGAACGGCTGCTCCGGATCCCGGTCGACGTGGTGTTCGCGCACGAGCTTCGCTATCGCGACCCGATCATCGACCCGAACTCGCTGACCATCGCTATCAGCCAGTCGGGTGAGACCGCCGACACCCTGGCGGCCGCCCGTCTCGCCCAGGAGCGGGGTTCGCGCTTGCTGGCCATCACCAACGTGGTCGGGTCGACGCTGAGCCGGATGGCCGACGACGTCCTGTACACCCGGGCCGGCCCCGAGATCGCGGTGGCCAGCACGAAGGCCTATCTGGCGATGCTGGTCGGCGAGTACCTGTTGGCCGTGGCCATCGGAAGGGAGCGGGGCTTCGACGACGCGGCCGCCGAGTCCCTCATCGCCGGTCTGCGCCATCTCCCTGCGGCCGCCGAGCAGGCGCTGTCGTCTGCGGACGCCGTTGCGGCGGCCGCCAAGTACTTCAGCGGGCACGAGGATGTCTACTTCATCGGGCGAGGGCTCGACTATGCGGTGGCGATGGAGGGCTCCTTGAAGATGAAGGAGATCTCCTACATCCACAGCGAGGCCATGCCGGCCGGGGAGCTGAAGCACGGCACGCTGGCACTGGTGACCGAGGGGACCCCGGTCGTGGTCGTTCTCACTCAGGGCGAGGTGTACGACAAGACGGTGTCGGCGCTGCAGGAGGTGAAGGCCCGCGGGGCGTTCACGCTCGCCGTCGCCTACGAGGACGATACCGAAGCCCCCAAGCTCGCCGATGAGGTGCTGACGATCCCCAGGGTGCCTGATTCGCTGGGGCCGGTGCTGGCGGCCATTCCCCTGCAGCTGCTCGCCTACTGGGTTGCGGCGGCTCGCGGCCACGACATCGACCAGCCTCGCAACCTCGCCAAGAGCGTCACCGTCGAGTAATGCGGATCGTCGGTCTCGGCGTCGACCTGGCCAGCATCGAGCGGGTGGCGGCGGTGCTCGCCAAGTACCCGCGCTTTGCCGAGCGCTGCTTCACCGAGCACGAGCGGGAGTACGCCTTCCGTTTCGCCAAGCCGGAACGCCGTTTGGCGGCCCGCTTCGCCGGCAAGGAGGCCGTGATGAAGAGCATGGGCACCGGATGGCGCCGGGTGCGGTGGCGCGACGTCGAGATCACCGGGGGCGGGAAGCCGACCGTGCGGATCGACGGCACCGCCCGGGCCCGAGCGGAGGCGCTGGGGGTGACTGGCTTCGAGATCACGATCACCCACACCGACACCGATGCCCTCGTGATCGCGGTGGCCCTCGGCGAGCACTGAGATGGACCGGCCGCCGGGGGTTCCGCATCGCAACCCTGAGAGGTCTGGGGTGATCGTCGCCGATGGCCGCCGCCTCAGCGGACCCGGCCGGAACCTTCGCCCGATCGACGGCCGGTGCCGGCGGCGAATCCGAGGATGGTGACCGCTACGAAGCCGGCGATCGCCACCAGCAGCGGGACTCCCCACTCGGTGGGCCGGGCCAATGCCGCAGTGTCGGTCCCGTCGGGCCAGGGCCACAGCACCCGGAGGGAACCGGCCATGAGCCCGATGAGCGCGGCCATCATCGTGTCGTGGTGATCCCGGAGCAACCGGTCGAGCAGGGTCGAGAAGGCCGAGAGGCCCACGACCGCGGCCACGGCGAACACTGCGAGCCGGGAGAGGGAGCGGTCGTTGACCGCAGCCAGCACCGCTTCGTACATCCCGATCATGAGCAGGATGAACGAACCCGAGATTCCGGGGAGGATCATCGCCACGATGGCGATCAACCCGGCGCCGAAGAACATCCACAGGGCGGGCCGGCCGACTTCCTCTGATCGGAGCCCCAGGAGCGCGAACGCAGCGGCGGCCACCACTGCGGCGAGGGTCCACCGCTTCACATCCCAATGCCGCACGAGCAGCCAGGCGATGGGGATCGAGCCGAGCACGAGCCCGAAGAACGCTCCGGCCACCGCTTGGGGCTCGTCCTCGAGCAGGCGCTCCAGGAGCGCGGCCAGCGACACGATGGCGATGCCGATGCCGGCGAGGAGCGGGAGGAGGAAGGACCACTCGACCCCACCGATGCGGTGGCGGGCTTCGCCGAGGCGGCCCCGCACCAGGGATCCGAGTGAACCTGCCGCGGTGCGGATGTTGTGCACCAGGCGCTCGTAGATTCCGAGCACGAGGGCCACGGTGCCGCCGGAGACGCCGGGGACGACGTCGGCGGACCCCATGAGGAATCCGCGGATCACATTGGCGAGATGCTGCACGGCGTCGAGGGTAACGGGGCCGGATGCCCTCCCGGTACCATCCGGGTCGTATCGAGAAGGGCTCATGTGAAGCCGGTCATCACCCCCGCCGAATCGGCGCGACTCGACTCCACCGCGACGGAACCGGTGGAGACGCTGATGGAGCGCGCCGGGCTCGGCGTGGCCTTGGCCGCGGTGCGGGAAGGTGCGGGGTACGGCACGCGGGTCATGCTGCTCGCCGGGCCCGGCAACAACGGCGGCGACGCCTACGTGGCCGCCCGATATCTGCGGCGGCGGGGAGCCGACGCCGAGGTGCGGGCCCTCGGCTACCCCCGCGGCGACGACGCGCCGGCGCGGGCCATGGGGGTGCGGGCGGTGCACGCCGGGGTGCCGGTGGCGCCGCTGGGAAAGCCGGAGCCCTGCGACCTGATCGTCGACGGCCTCTTCGGGGCAGGGTTCCGGGGGTCTCTTCCAGGGGTTGCCGCAGAGTGGACGGGTCATCCTGCCCCCGTCGTCGCCGTGGATCTTCCCAGCGGGCTCCGCGGTGCCGACGGATCGGTGGAGGGCCCGGCGTTCCGGGCCGTCCGAACGGTGACGTTCCATGCCCTCAAGGTGGGGCATCTGGTCGGTGAGGGCCCGGACCGCTGTGGGGAGATCGAGGTGGTGGACATCGGGCTGCGCGGTGAGCAACCGTCACTGCGACTGTGCGAGGTGTCGGATGCGCCGCTCCCCGTCCGGGACCGAACGGCGCACAAGTGGTCGGCGGGATCGGTGTTGGTGATCGGGGGCTCGGCCGGGATCTCGGGTGCGGCGATGCTCACGGCGCGGGCCGCGTTGGCCGCCGGGGCGGGAGCGGTTCGGATCGCCTGCCCGGGAGCCCTGCAGCCGGTCTACGCGGCCATGGATCCCGGAGTGATGACGATCGGCTTCGGCTCGGGCGTGGAGTGGTCGGCCGGGGACGCCGGCGCCGTGCTGGACGAAGCCGGGCGCTTCGATGTGGTGGCCCTCGGGCCGGGGTTGGGCCGGGGATCGGGGCCCGGGGGGATCGTCGGGCACGTGCTGACCGAATGGGATGGGCCGCTGGTGGTGGATGCCGACGGGCTCAACGCCCTCGACTTCGGCTTGCTGTCCTCACGCATCGCGCCGACCGTCGTCACCCCTCATGCCGGGGAGTTCCGCCGGATCGCCGACGCCGAGCCCGATTGGGAAGGCGCGGCGGCGCTGGCCCGGGACACCGGCACGGTGGTGGTGCTCAAAGGCAACCCGACGATCGTGGCGGGAGAGCAGGTCTGGGTGGTGGCCTCGGGGGGCCCGGAGTTGGCGACGATCGGCACCGGCGACGTGCTCACCGGCATGATCGCCGCCTGGTGGGCCGGGGGGCTCGACGGTGAGACCGCGGCCCGTTCGGCGGCGTTTCGCCATGGGGCGGCGGGCAGGTCGCTGGCCGCCCGGACCACCGTCACCGCCACCGGGCTGGTATCCGAGATCGGAGTGTGGTCCCGGTGAGGCCGACTTGGGTCGAGGTGGACCTCGGGGCGGTTCGGGACAACGTGGCAGCCATCGCCGCAGCGGTCACCCCGGCCGAGGTGTGTGCGGTCGTCAAGGCCGACGGCTACGGCCACGGTGACGTGCCCGTGGCCGAGGCGGCTGTGGAGGGGGGTGCGACCCGGCTGGCGGTGGCTCTCATCTCCGAGGGGATCCGGCTACGGGAAGCCGGGATCGAGGAACCGGTCCTGTTGCTGTCGGAGTCGGCAATCGGCGATGCCGCCGAGGTGGTGCGCTGGCGTCTCACGCCCACGATCTATCGCGACTCGTATCTCCGGGCGGTCCGGGCCGCCGCCCCCGACGGCTACTCCGTGCACGTCAAGATCGACACCGGCATGCATCGGGTCGGCGCGCCGCCCGAAGAGGCGACCTCCCTGGCCCGATCGGTGGTGGATGCCGGGCTTCGCCTGGAGGGGCTGTGGACCCATTTGGCCGTGTCGGAGGAAGACGACGCCTTCACCGCCGTTCAGACCGGCCTGCTGGCAGAGGTGGTGCGCACCCTGGAGGCGGACGGCTACCGAGCCGATCTGGTCCATGCCGCCAACACGGGCGGTGCCCTCGGCCATCCGGAGGCTCATCTGGCCCTGGTGCGGGCCGGCATCGGCATCTACGGACTGCGGCCGGCTCCCGGTTTCCATCCGGAAGTCCCCCTGAGACCGGCGATGAGGGTCGTGTCGCACGTTTCCCTGATCCGCCGTTACCCGGCAGGCACCAGGCCGTCGTACGGGCGACGGAG
>JBFFRY010000054.1:0-7011 GCA_041572755.1 Acidimicrobiia bacterium
CGACATCGAAGTCGGCCCCGCGCCATTTGGGCTCGCCTCCGGAAACGGGGCAGTGTGGGTGTCCCTCATCGGCACTCCGGAGGACACCACGATCATGCGCATCGACAAACAGACCCTCGAGGTTTCCGAGGTCTACGTGGGAGTGAATCCGGGGCCCATCGACGTCACCGGGGGAGCCGTGTGGGTCAACAGCTACGACGACGAGTTGGTGCGGCTCGACCCTTCCACTTTGGAGGTTGCCCTCGTGGACTTCGGGGACGCCAGGCTGCGCAGTCACGCCGCAGGGCCCGACGGCATCTGGGCGATCGCCTCGCCGAGCGGCGGTGGCCAGAACGACCGTGTGCTGTTCCAGGTCTCCCCCTCCGGGGAGGCAGAAGAGATCGGTGAAGCGCCGGTCGCCACGACCGCGATCACCGTCGACGGAGACCAACTGTGGTTCGGTACCTCTGAGGGATTCGTGGTGCTCTTCGAACCGGCCTAGGGAGATGCGAGCAGCGTCTCGGGGCCGTACGGGAACGCGATCTCTTGGCTATCTTTCGGGGGAGGCGGGCCCGTACTGTGCCCAGCCACGGGGGAGGGTGACGGATGACAGTCACCAACAGCCCGGACGAGGATCCACACGAACATCAAGCGCCAGCCGGTACGGGGGACGATGATCAGGGACAGCCTCAGTCGGTCCCACCACCCGGATCGAGTCCACAGACACCGCCCGGCCGCCGATGGTGATAGCTGCAGTTCACCCTATCGGGGCGTGCTGACCACCAACGGGAAAGGCAACGGCAAGTTCCAGTTCAAGGTCGATGACGTCGGAGCGGCGACCGGCCTCTGGGTGATCGCTGAAGCCGCGGATTTCCCTTCGCGCTGCAACACTGTGGCCGCGTCGCTCCCGTAACCGGCGACCGGTCCCCGGCATCAACCAACCCCGATCGGGGAACGAACACCGACGGGACCCCAGGCATGGGGGCCTCGCTGCCGGGAGGACCACGCCGCGTCGGGCGCAGCGTCCCCATCATCCCCGGCTCGGTAGCCTGCACAGGAAAGCCAGAGGTCTGGGAGGAGTGGGTGGCAGTTTCGGGCGACGTCTTCCGGCATGACGACGGCACGTGGGGATTCCGGCTCAGCGACGACCGAGGCGACGTCGTCGCCCAGGGGCCCGGCTCGGGATTCCGCACCCGGAGGGAGGCGAGGAGAGCTCTCGACGCGGTCCTCGGTTCGGATGGGAACACCGGGGAGGGGTCGAGTCACGTCGGCATGACGTCCTGGTTCCTGGGGCCCAAAGGCGAGAACGCAGCCGTCTGGAGGGAGACCCTCGACCACATCTTCACCGACTACGTGAACTGGCGGCGCAACTACTTCCCCTCCGATCCGATCGCCGTCCCCCGCAGCCTGCGACGGCTCCAAGCGGAATGGCTGGACGACTTCGACGACCAGCTCGACATCGCCCTGTCGCACCTGAAGGCGCACTTCCCCTTCTACTCGCCCCGCTACATCGCCCACATGCTCTCCGAGACCTCCCTGCCGGCGGTGGCCGGGTATTTCGCCGGGATGCTCTACAACCCGAACAACGTCACCGATGAAGCCGCCCCGGTCACGGTCGGATGGGAGATCGAGGTCGGCTCGCTGGTCTCCGAGATGCTGGGATACGACCCGGACCGGGCCTGGGGGCACCTCACCTCGGGGGGGACGCTCGCCAACACCGAGGCACTCTGGGTGGCCCGCCAGGTCCAGTTCGCGCCCCTGGCGATGCAGGAGTTCTGCGTCCGCAACGAGATCGACGACTTCACCGTGAGGTTCCCGGGCCGCTCGCGCCAGATCCCACTCGTCGACGTCGAGGCGGCCGACCTCCTCAACATGGATCCCGAGGCGGCGGTGGGCATGCCTCGCGGAGTGGCCCGCCACCTGGCGGAGACCCGGCAGATCGACGGCGCCGAGGCCATCGCGGCCGTCAACACCGGTCTCGGTGACTCGACCTGGAACCCGGCGCGGGTCGGCGTCGGCCCGATCGTCGAGCGGCTCGGCAAGCAGCCCATGATCCTCGTGTCCGAGGCCGCCCACTACTCGATCGCCAAAGCCGCCAACCTGCTCGGGTACGGTGAGGACGCGGTGGTCACCGTCCCGGTCGACCGGCGCTTCCGCCTCGACATCGAGCAACTCGACCGGCGACTGGACGCCATCCCGGACGACCGCTACCTGGCGGCCGTGGTCGCCGTCATCGGCACCACCGAGGAAGGCGCCGTCGACCCGATCAACGAGATCGCCGCCCTGCGTCAGAGCCGGCAGATGGAACACCACCGGTCCTTCTGGATCCACGCCGACGCCGCCTGGGGCGGCTACTTCGCAACGCTGCTGCGCGGCCTCGACCTGACCCACTCTGGAACGGAGGCGGCCAACTACCTGGATGCCATGGAGGTCGAGGAGACGGTCGAGATCAACACCGCGGCGCCCCGCCTGAGCCGGGGCGACCCCCAGCGGCTGTTGGGGGTCAACGCCGGGCACAAGACGCTCCACTTGGGATGGGGCGAGGACCTCATCGAGATGTTCCTCTGGCTCAAAGAGGCCGACTCGATCACGGTCGATCCGCACAAGATGGGCTACGTCCCCTACCCGGCGGGTGTGGTCTGCTACCGGGACCGAACCGTCACCGAGCACATCACCCAGCGCGCCCAGTACATCTCGGATCACGCCGGGGGCATCACCGACTTCGCCACGGCGCCGGCCCCCGATGCGGTCGGTCCCTACATCATCGAAGGATCCAAGCCCGGGGCCGCGGCGCTGGCGGTCTGGCTCACCCACACCACGATCCCCCTCGATCGGGGCGGCCACGGCAAGCTGATCAAGACCTCGATCCTCAACGCAAAGAAGCTCCACCGCTACCTGGCCAACCACCACGAGTTCTTCTGGGATCTCGTCGAGCCCGGCTCCGAGAAGCCGACGGAGGGATTCAGCTTCGTCCCCCTGTGCGACCCCGACACCAACATCGTGTGCTTCGTGGTGGTCCCGCGCCGGGTGGCCGGCCCCCGGCTCGAGCCGTCGCCCTGCTCGCTGGCGCAACTCAACCGGCTGAACCGGGCGGTCTACGAGGTCCTCTCCGTCCCGGCCTCGGGTCGCGGCGAGGTGTACCCCTACGGGCAGGAGTTCTTCGCCTCGCGGACCACGCTCGAGGCACGGCAGTACGGCTGGGATGTGATCCGGCAGTGGCTGGAGCTGCTCGAGATCGGGGAGGTGTCCGAAGAGCAGTACCGGGAGCACGGCGTGTTCGTGCTTCGCTCGACGGTGATGAACCCCTTCTACTACCCGGCCGAGGCCCCGGCCTCCACCCGGCTGTCACGGGACTACCTGATGGACTTCGTGAACCACCTCCACCGGGTCGCCGCCACCGTGATCGAACGCGACCGGACCCTCGCCCTCTTCGACTGAGCGCCGCTCACGCCGGCGGTGCCGCCGCTCTCCCCCGTCACCGGGTCCATGGGGGCGGTGGCGGCGGTTCAGCCGCTGGCGCGCCGCTCCCGGGCCTTGGCCCGGATCTCGGCGGCGATCTCCGGGTAGTCGCCCATGATCCGGTCGAAGAGAATCCGGTCGAGCCGGTAGACGTCGCAGTACTCCACGGCGCGCACGCTGGCGGTGCGGGGCTCATCCGACAGCAGGGCGATCTCACCGAAGAAGTCCCCCTCGGTGAGGGTGCGCAGCACGGTCTCCCCGTCCGCCGACACCACCTCGAGCACGCCCCGGCTCACAAAGTACATGCTGCGGGCCTTGTCGCCGGCCCGCACCGCATAGTCCCCGGGCATGAGCACCAGCGGCCTGAGCTCGAGAGCCACCTCCCGTATGAAGGCGTCGCTGGCGTCGCGGAACATCGGCACGCTCATGATCAGGTCGCGGTTGAGGAACAGGGCCACTTCGGTCCGCAGGGACGGCGGCAGCCGGCTGAGCACCTCCGACTCATCGTGGGCGAGCCGCTTGTGCCACAGATAGCGGTGGTATTCGACGCTGCGGTCCCGCAGCCCGGCCGGGATCCTGCGGTAGTTCATGAACGCAACCAGCTGCTCCATGCGCTCCATGTGGCCGACCCGGGCCGGGTCGAGATTCACCAGGATGGTGGCGATGTTGCCGATCACGAAGCCGTAGAACCCGACCCCGAGGATCATCACGGCCATCGTGAAGATCTTCTGCTCCTCGGTGCCCGGGGTGACATCGCCGTAGCCCACCGTGCTCAGCGTGGTGACACACCAGTAGAGACCATCCACATACCGGCTCCACAGGTCGCCCGTGTCGACCGAGTCGTGGAGGGCGATCCAGCCGCAGGCGATCCAGTGGGTCGTGAGCCCCATCCAGTAGAGGAAGAAGACGAGCCGCAGGAGGTTGGCCCGCTCGACCGCCCGATATCGCCACCGGCGCATGAACTGCGCCACCCGAACCAGCTTGAGGAGCCGCAGGAGCTGCCAGGGAGTGGCCGCCCCGAAGATCAGGACCACCGGTACGGCCGCCAGGACGTCGATCGCGAGGCCGGCGAGATGCCTCCCCCGCCGGACCCGCACCACCTCCAGGGCGAGTTCCTCCGGGGCGTGGCGCCCCCGGTGGCGCACCGCGACGTCGACGACCAGCACGACCGTGATCAGCCACTCCACCACCACCACGCCACCGCGCACCGGGACGTCCAGCACCAGGATGGCGGGAGCGTGCAGGGCGGCCGCGGTCGCCGCCACCATGATCAGCGCGTCCCAGGCACGGAAGAGGATCGGCCGTCGCACCAACACGCCGCGGGCCCCGCTCTCTATGATCGTCGACCCGCCCTAGGCGAGCAGGGCGTTCTGAGCGATCCTCCAGGCGTTCCGGTAGTGCCTGATGGCGTTCTCAGGATCCCCTCCATCGAGATCGATCTCCGCTCTGTCGAGCTCCGCCTGGATTCCGTCCGGCCAGGCGCCCGGGAGGAGGCCGATCGTCTCCAGGGCGAGACGCTCGCCGAGGAAGGCCAGCGTGTCGATGACTCCGATTATCTCGTATTGATCCTCAGACGAGAACGCGACCAGGTTGACCTTCTTCAGTTCGGCAACCGCGTCGGCAAACCGGTCGAACACCCGGTCGCCGTCGACGGGATCGAGCACTGCGCCGTCCCAGTACCGCTGGCTCAGCGACATCTCGAGCTGCCGGATGGCAGCGCCGATCGCCCTCTCGTCGTTGCGGTCGGCGGCCCGAGTCTGCACGTCGGCCAGGCTGGCGATCAGGCCCTGGGTGATCCCGAACGCGTCGGTGACGATCACCACCTTCGGCGCCGGTCCGGCGCCGACCGTCGACGACTCCCGGTACGTGATGTCCGCCAGCGGCTCCCCCGGCAGGCCGGGGATCGACCCGAGGAAGTAGGCCGTCACCTCGTACACCCCGCCGGGGAGATCGAGACCGGGGAGACGGGCCACACCGAAGAGGTCGGTGATCACGGGAACCGTGAGAGCCGGCAAGGCGGCGGTGGCGTCCTCGACCACGAAGTAGACGGTGCGTTCCTTGATCGTCGATCCCGCCGCGCCGCGCAAGGTGGCGGACAGCCCGCTCGGCTGCCCCGCCACCACCGGGCCGTCGGCCGGGGTGATCGTGAGCGAGGTGGCCGCCTTGGTGATCGCGAACGAGCCGTCGGCGACCGACGAGGCGTAGTTCTCCGAACCCACGAACGAGGCGCTCAGGCGGTAGTTGCCGGGTACCCCGTTCAGCGGCATGTCCACGGTGGCGACGCCGTCGTTTCCGGTGGTGCCGATCCGGGCGCTGCCGCCCAGGGAGAACACCACCGTGCCGGCGCCGACCCGTGCACCGCCGGACGTGAGGGTGGCTTTCAACTCGACCGAGGACCCGTACGCCCCGGTCGAGGGGTTGGACGGCTGCAACGCCAGCGTGGTCGGGATCTCGCTGCCGGTGGTGGTGAGCGAGAAGTACTCGCCGAAGTTGTCGTCCATGCTCACCAGACCGACGCCGTTGACGGCCTGGACGATGAAGTCGAGATCTCCCGTCCCGCTCAGAGTTTCCGTCCAGCGGGTCGAGTCATCCGGGTCCTTGGCGAGGTCGAGTGGCTGCCAGGTGGTCCCGCCGGGAAGGAGATAGGTGACCCACACCTCCTGCAGGCCGGCCGCCGGGTCACCGGTGACGAACACCTCGAACTCGATTTCCCCGCCGACCACCCGGGCGCTCACCTGGGTGATGCTCGGTGGAGCCGACAGCGCCGGAGTGACCTCGTCGGGCTTGCCCTCGTTGTAGGTGGTCGTGTTGCCGCTGTAGTAGAGGCGGAAATCGAGATCGTCGTAGAGGCGCAGGAAGGCCTGGGTGTCGCCGACGTTCGCCACCCGATGCTGCGCCGGGGTCACGTGCAGCCAGGTCCCGGCCCCGCCGACGGCGAGCTCCCCGAAGTGGTTGGCGGTGGCGATCCGCATCGGGAAGAACACCGTGGAGGCGAACGGGGCGTGCACGCCCCGCAGCTCGGTGGTGGGGGCGCCGGTGAAGGGTGCGTCGATCGCGAGGTCTTGGAACGCTCCGCCCCGGAATCCCACCCCACGCAGCACGAGTGACGATGCCGAGACGTTCTCGGAGATGAGGGGGATGACCGGCTCGGCGGGGTTGGCGACGACACCGTCTCGGCCCTCGTAGTAGGTGGCGGTGAGAGTGCCGGTCACTCCGCCGTTCTCGATCACGTCGAGGTCCACCTCTTGCATCCCGACCCAGGGCACAACTGGGGGATCAGATGGGCGATCGGCATAGACATCGACTGTGAGGTCGAGATCCTCGATCTGCAACCCGAGGACCTGCCCCGGACCGCTCTCCACCGGTATTGGAGCCAGGTTCCCGCCGCTCGGTGGCGACAGGCGCTCTCCCGGCATGTTGACCGAGGTCATGGGGAGACCGAACACGCTCGAGATGATCACCGACTTGCGGTGCAGCCCCCGCAGGTCGGGGGTGGTCTCCAGGTAACGCTGCTTGGCGGCCACCAGTGCCTCGCCCACCGAGACCGGGCCTTCGCCGGTTCGCAACTGGGCG
>JBFFRY010000055.1:0-6938 GCA_041572755.1 Acidimicrobiia bacterium
CACCGAGATGGTGATGCCGGGGGATAACACCGAGTTGACGGTGGAGTTGATTTCCCCGATTGCGATGGATGAGGGCCGCACGTTCGCGATTCGTGAGGGTGGCCGCACCGTCGGGGCCGGCCGCGTCACCAAGATCATCAAGTAGGCGGGAATCGTGGCCAACGAACACAAGATTCGGATTCGCCTGAAGGCGTACGACCACGAAGTGGTCGACGAGTCGGCGCGCAAGATCGCCGAGACGGTGATCCGCACTCAGGCGGGCATCAAGGGACCGGTGCCGCTCCCCACGGAGATCCACCGGTACTGCGTGGTGCGCGGCCCCCACGTCCACAAGGACTCGCGGGAGCACTTCGAGATGCGGATCCACAAGCGGCTCATCGACATCGTGGATCCGACGCCCAAGACGGTCGATTCGCTGATGCGGCTCGACCTGCCGGCAGGTGTGGAAGTGGAGATCAAGACGTGAAAGCCATCCTCGGCGAGAAGCTGGGAATGACCCAGGTCTTCGATGACGAGTCGCAGGCGATCCCTGTGACGGTCATCAAGGCCGGGCCCTGTCGCGTGGTCCAGATCAAGCGGCCGGAGACCGACGGCTACGGCGCCATCCAGATCGCCTATCGGGAGATCCCGGAACACAAGGTCACGCGGCCGGTGGCGGGCCACTACCGCAAGGCCGGGGTGACTCCGCACCGGCATCTCGTCGAACTGCGGGTGGACGATCCCGACAGCTACCAGGTGGGCCAGGAGATCGCCATCGCCGATGTGCTCGCCAAGGGCGGCAAGGCCGACGTGGCCGGCGTGACCAAGGGGAAGGGCTTCACCGGGGTCATGCGCCGGCACAACTTCTCCGGGCAGGGCGCCAGCCACGGCGCCCATCGGGTGCATCGGGCACCGGGCTCCATCGGCGCATGCGCCACCCCGTCACGGGTCTTCAAGGGCATGAAGATGGCCGGTCGCATGGGCGGCGAGCGTCAGACGACGCTCAACCTCGAGGTCGTCGACGTCGACGCCGAGCGCAACCTCCTGATGCTCAGGGGCGCCGTGCCGGGGGCCAAGGGTGCGGTGGTGCTGGTGCGAGAGGCGGTGAAGGCCCGTGGCTGATCGAGTCGTCGCCCAGCTGTTCTCTCCATCCGGGGAACCGGCCGGCGAGGTCGCTCTCGACCCATCGATCTTCGGCATCGAGCCCAACGTGGCGGTGATGCACCAGGTGGTCACCGCCCAGCTGGCCGCCGCCCGATCCGGGTCCGCCAACACCAAGACCCGGGCCGAGGTGCGCGGCGGCGGCCGCAAGCCGTGGCGCCAGAAGGGCCTCGGTCGGGCGCGCCACGGCTCCACCCGGTCGCCGCAGTGGCGTGGCGGCGGTGTCGTCTTCGGACCCAAGCCCCGCGACTACTCGCAGCGGACCCCCCGGAAGATGAAGCGGCTGGCACTGCGCAGCGCCTTGAGCGCCCGGGCCGCCGCCGACCGAGTCAAGGTCGTTGAGGGGTTCTCGTGGGAGAGCCCCCGCACCAAGGCCGCCGCCGAGCTGCTGGCGGCGATCGGTGCTGACGGCAAGGCGCTCGTCGTGGTCGGCACCGCCGATCGTGCGGCCGAACGCTCGTTCCGCAACCTCCCCACCGTCAATACGATCGAGCCCGGGCAGCTCAACACGCACGACGTCCTGTGGGCCGACACGATCGTGTTCACGTCGGCCACCCTCGATCAGGCATCCGGTGGCACGAGCTACGAGGTCACCGACAGCGACTTCGTGCCCGACGACGAAGGAGACGAGGCATGAAGGATCCTCGCGACGTGATCCTCGAGCCGGTCGTCTCCGAGAAGTCGTACGACCTCATCGAGGATTTCAACACGTATACGTTCGTGGTCGACCCCCGCAGCTCCAAGACGGAGATCAAACAGGCGGTGCAGTCGATCTTCGGTGTGAAGGTCGAGCGGGTCAACACGATCAACAGGAAGGGCAAGCTCAAGCGGACCGGCTGGGTGATGGGCAAGCGTGCCGACACCAAGCGGGCCCTGGTGACGCTGGCCGCCGGCGACGAGATCGACATCTTCGGGGTGTGAGATGGGTGTGAAGAAGTACAAGCCGACCTCGCCGGGCCGCCGTTTCAGGACGGTGTCCGACTTCGCCGAGATCACCAAGGACAAGCCCGAGAAGAGCCTCCTTGCCAAGCACACCGGCACCGGGGGCCGCAACGTCTACGGGCGCAAGACCTCCCGGCACCGCGGTGGCGGCCACAAGCGGCGCTACCGGGTCATCGACTTCCGGCGCACCAAGGACGGGATCCCCGCCAAAGTGGCCGCCGTCGAGTACGACCCGAACCGGAACGCTCGGATCGCGCTGCTCCATTATGTGGACGGTGAGAAGCGCTACATCCTCGCTCCCTTGCAGGTCAAGGTCGGCGATATGCTGGAATCGGGTCCCCGTGCCGAGATCCGGCCCGGTAATGCGCTTCCGATGCGTAACATCCCCGCCGGCACCCTGATCCACGCGGTGGAGCTGCGCCCCGGCGGCGGTGCCAAGATGGGCCGTTCGGCCGGGACCGCCATCCAACTGGTCGCCAAGGAAGGCGACTTGGCGCTGCTGCGGCTCCCCTCCGGGGAGATGCGCAACGTCCCGCTGGACTGCCGGGCAACGGTCGGCCAGGTCGGCAACCCCGAGGCCGAACTGATCAAGGGAGGCAAGGCCGGCGTCAGCCGCTGGAAGGGCGTGCGGCCTCAGACCCGGGGTGTCGCCATGAACCCGGTGGATCATCCGCTGGGCGGCGGCGAGGGCAAGTCGTCCGGGGGCCGTCATCCGACCAGCCCGTGGGGCAAGCCGGAGGGGCGGACCCGCAAGAAGCACAAGGCCAGTGACAAGTACATCGTGCGGCGCCGCACCAAGAAGGGAAGGAGGTAGCGATGGCGCGCAGCCTGAAGAAGGGGCCATTCGTCGATGAGCACCTCCTCAAGAAAGTGGAGGCGGCCGAAAAGTCCGGCGACAAGCGAGTGATCCGGACGTGGAGCCGGCGGTCGACGGTGATCCCCGAGATGGTGGGTCACACCATTGCGGTCCACGACGGACGCAAGCACGTGCCGGTCTACATCACCGAGTCGATGGTGGGACACAAGCTGGGTGAGTTCGCACCGACGCGAACGTTCCGGAGCCATGCCGGGGAGAAGGCGGCGAGGAAGTCATGAACGTCTCCGCCAAAGCCCGTTTCGTCCGACAGTCGCCCTCCAAGGTGCGCCGGGTCCTCGATCTGGTGCGGGGTCTGCCCGTTCCCGAGGCCCGCGAGGTGCTCGAATTCACCAACCGGCGCGCCACCGAGCCGATCACCAAGGTGCTCGAGTCGGCGGTGGCGAATGCCGCCCACAACCACGCGCTCGACGACGGTGAGCTCACGGTCGTTGCGGCGTACGCCGACGAGGGTCCGACATTGAAGCGTTATCGCCCCCGGGCCCGCGGTCGCGCCACCCAGATCCTGAAGCGCACGAGCCACATCACGATCGTGGTCGGCGACGGCAGGGAAGACGAAGAGGAGGAGGTGCTCTAGATGGGTCAGAAGGTTCACCCCTACGGCCTCCGCCTCGGCATCGTG
The DNA here is from genome assembly GCA_041572755.1 of Acidimicrobiia bacterium. Lineage (GTDB taxonomy): Bacteria > Actinomycetota > Acidimicrobiia > Spongiisociales > UBA11373 > JBFELU01. The sequence goes on from JBFFRY010000055.1 coordinate 3,579, forward strand.
ACCGATTGGAAGTCGCGGTGGTACAGCGACAAGGACTACGCCGAGCAGGTCATCGAGGATGCGGCGATCCGCAAGCTGCTCACCAACGAGCTGACCCGGGGTGCGGTCTCCCGCGTCGAGATCGAGAGGATCGGCGACAAGAAGGTGCAGATCGACATCCACACCGCCCGGCCGGGCGTCGTCATCGGCCGGAGTGGGAGCGAGGTCGACCGGCTCCGCACCCTGCTCGAGAAGCTCACCGATCGCCAGATCAAGGTCAACGTGATCGAGGTGAAGGACCCGGAGACCGATGCTCAGCTGCTGGCGACGGGGATCGCCGAGCAGCTCCAGGGCCGGGTCTCGTTCCGCCGGGCCATGAAGCGGGCGGTGTCGACGGCCATGAAGGCCGGCGCTCAGGGCGTCCGGGTGCAGTGCTCGGGCCGGCTCGGCGGGGCCGACATGGGCCGCCGCGAGTGGTATCGCGAGGGTCGGGTCCCGCTGCACACCCTGCGGGCCGACGTCGACTACGGTGCCGCCACCGCCCGGACCACCGTGGGAGCCATCGGCGTCAAGGTGTGGGTGTACAAGGGCGATGTGTTGCCCTCCCTGTCGGCGACTCGCGAGAAGATCGCCGCCGAAGCGGCGCTGGCGGCCGGGGGACCCGGCCGGCGCGCTCCCGCCAAGGCACGCGCCGAACGGGCTGCCGGGCAGAAGCCGCGCGGGCTCATCGAAGCCGGCGGCGGCAAGCGGCTGGTCGAGGCCGGCGGCGGCAAGAAGCGCGAGGGCGGCAAGCGCCTCATCGAGGCCGGCGGGGGCCGCAAGGTGGATCCCGATTCGGCCCGTTCCGAGTTCGAGGAAGAGCGGAGCACCGCAGAGGAGACGCTCGTCGAGGACCTCAAGTCCACGGACAGCGCCGAGATGCCGGCCACTGAAGCTGCCGAGGCCGCAGCGCCTGAGGCTTCCGGGGCAGCGGCGCCTGAGGCTGCCGAGGCCGAGACGCCGGCGGCCACCGAGGAGGAGCAGTAGCCGATGCTGATGCCCAAGCGAACCAAGTGGCGCAAGGTGCAGCGCGGCCGCCTGCGCGGCATGGCCAAGGGTGGTCTGCGGGTTCACTTCGGCGACTACGGCCTGCAGGCGATGGAGCCGGGCTGGATCACTGCCCGCCAGATCGAGGCGGCCCGTATCGCCATGACCCGGTACATCAAGCGTGGCGGCAAGGTGTGGATCAACCTCTTCCCCGACAAGCCGGTCACCCTGAAGCCGGCCGAGACCCGGATGGGGTCGGGCAAGGGCAACCCGGAGTACTGGGTGGCCGTGGTTCGTCCCGGTCGGATCATGTTCGAGCTGTCGGGGGTGGAGCCCGACATCGCCCGTGAGGCGATGCGACTCGCCGGGAACAAGCTCCCGGTGAAGACGAAGTTCGTGATGAGGGAGGATACGTGAGAGCGACCGAGCTGCGCGACCTCCCCTATGAGGAGCTGAAAGAGAAGATGGCCGACGCCAAGGAGGAGCTGTTCAACCTGCGGTTCCAGATGGCGACGAATCAGCTGGACAACACGGCTCGCCTCCGCGAGGTGCGGCGCGATGTGGCTCGCATCGCCACGGTGATGCGCGAGCAGGAGATCGCGGCCTGGGAGGCGGCGCAGGAGGAACAGGCCGATGGCTGACCGGAAGGCGAGGAAGGTACGCACCGGCGTGGTCGTGTCCGACGGGCGCGACAAGACGATCACCGTCGAGGTGAGCGACGTGGTGCGGCATGCCAAGTACTCGAAGACCATGAGACGGCAGAAGCGACTGCACGTCCACGATGAAGAGAACGATGCGCGGGTCGGCGACACCGTCCGCGTGGTGGAGACGCGCCCGTTGTCGAAGACGAAGCGGTGGCGGGTCGTCGAGATCGTGGAGCGTGCCCGATGATCGGCCAGGAGAGCCGGCTCAAGGTGGCGGACAACACCGGCGCCAAGGAGGTGCTCTGCATCCGCGTGCTCGGTGGGTCCGGCCGGCGCTATGCCGGTCTCGGCGACGTCATCGTGGGCACCGTCAAGGACGCGGTCCCCGGGGGCGCCGTGAAGCGCGGCGAAGTCGTCAAGGCCGTCGTCGTGCGGATCCGCAAGGAGAGCCGCCGTCAGGACGGCACCTACATCCGCTTCGACGACAACGCCTGCGTGCTCATCAACGACCAGCGTCAGCCCCGCGGCACCCGCATCTTCGGTCCCGTGGGAAGGGAACTGCGGGAGCAGCGGTTCATGAGGATCGTCTCGCTGGCACCGGAGGTCCTGTGATGCAGTTGCGCGAAGGAGATCAGGTGATGGTCATCTCGGGGAAGGACGCCGGGAGGGAGTCCCGGATCGCCCAGGTGTTCCCCAAGAGCAACATGATCATCGTGGAGGGCGTCGCAACGGCGCGCCGCCACAGCAAGCCGCGCGGTCAGACCATGCAGGGAGGCATCGTCGACAAGGACATGCCCATCGACGCCTCCAACGTGATGATCGTGTGTCCCGCCTGCGGTCCCACCCGGATCGGCCATAAGCGGGACGCCGACGGTCACAAGCGTCGCGTCTGTGCGAAGTGTGGAGGTGACCTGTGACCCCGCGTCTCAAGGAGCACTATCACGGCGAGGTGAAGCAGAGCCTCAAGGAGCAGATCGGTGCCGCCAACGCCATGCAGGTGCCGACCTTCGCCAAGATCGTCGTGAACATGGGAGTCGGTGATGCGATCACCGACGGCAAGCTCATCGACGCCGCCGTCGAGGACGTGACGACGATCACGGGGCAGCGCCCTCGAGTGAACCGCGCTCGCAAGTCGATCGCCAACTTCAAGGTGCGCGAGGGGATGCCGATCGGCGTCTCGGCGACGTTGCGGGGTGACCGCATGTGGGAGTTCCTCGACCGGCTCATCTCGATCGCCATTCCCCGCATTCGGGACTTCCGGGGCCTCAACCCCCGGTCGTTCGACGGTCGCGGCAACTACACGTTCGGCGTGACCGAGCAGCTCATCTTTCCCGAGATCGACTACGACAAGGTGGTGAAGGTCCGCGGGATGGACGTGACCATTTGCACCACCGCCGACAACGACAAGGATGCACGGGCCCTCCTCGAGGCGTTCGGCTTTCCGTTCCGACGCCAGGGAGGTGGTGCCTGATGGCGAAGAAGTCCCTGATCGCCAAAGCAAACCGCAAGCCCAAGTTCAAGGTGCGCGCCTACAACCGGTGCGGCCGCTGCGGCCGCCCCCGGGCGTACCTGCGCAAGTTCGGCATGTGCCGGATCTGCGTGCGCGAACTTGCCCACCACGGTGAGCTCCCCGGATTGAGAAAGGCCTCTTGGTAGCCATGATGACCGACCCGATCGCCGACATGCTGACCCGGATTCGCAACGCCAATCA
>JBFFRY010000056.1:0-6415 GCA_041572755.1 Acidimicrobiia bacterium
CTGTCGGGGCAGCCGGACAAGGGCCTCGAACTCGTCGATGAGGCGCTGGGGATCGTGGGGAGCGACGACCCGACCTCGGCCGACTTCTGGACGACCCGCGGTGACATCCTGCAGATGCTGCCGGGGAGGGAGCCCGCCGAGATCGAAGCGGCCTACGGGGAGGCCATCGCCGCCGCCGCCCCCGGCGGCCTGCTCGCCGAGCTGCGGGCCCGGACCCGCCTCGTCGTGCTGCGGCGCGCCACCGGCGCCCCCGACGACGGTGGCGAGGCACTGCGGGCCCTGTACGAACGGTTCGAGGAGGGCCTCGAAGAGGTCGATCTCCAAATCGCCGCTGAGGTGATCGCCGCCGGATGACCCGGCGCTCTCCACCGGCTCACCGAGTGCGACGGCGAGTACCCACCGACGCCGGCAGGATTCTCACACGGTCTCGCCGTGCCCCCGATCCCACCGCGGCCGATCGCCGGTCGGATCCCCGTCGAAGCCACCATCGGCGGGCCATGGCCGCGGGAGGGTTGCGGTGAAGGGTCGCCTCCCGGTGAGCACATCCGCCACCCCGGTGCCTTCAGTGCCCGGCAGCCAGGCGGCGACGACGGCGTCGCAGCGGTCGACGAGTCCCCCCAACATCAGCGGACGCCCCGAGACGACGACGAGCACCAGCCGATCGACCCGGGCCCGGAGCCGCTCGACGATGGCCCGGTCGGCCTCGGGGACTCGAAGGTCCTCGCGGTCCCCGAGCCCCTCGGCATAGGGGCGTTCGGCGATCACTGCGATCCCCACCGGTGCGGTTTCCGTGAAGCCGGCATCCGGGTCGTAGACGATCTCGGAGTCGGGGAGGTTCTCCCGCAAGCCGCGGAGGATCGTCGTGCCGGGGGTGATCGGCCCCGACCCGCCCTGCCACACGATGGTCCAGCCGCCGCATTGGAGGCCGATGTCGTCGGCCCCTTCTCCGGCCACCAGGACCCGGTCGGCGGCGAGCGGCAGCGTCCCCGGGGCGTGCTTCAGAAGGACGGCCGAGGCGGCGGCCGCTTCCCGGGCCAGCATCCGATGCGCCGAGCCGCCGACCTCGCCGAGGGACGCGGCATCCCCGGGTGGTGGCTCGAAGAGACCCATGGCGTCTTTGACCGTGAGTATCCGCAGCACCGCGTCGTCGACCCGCTCGGCGGGCACGTCGCCGGCTTCGACCGCCGCCACCACGTTCGCGATGAAACGCTCGCAGGCGAGGGGGACCATGACCATGTCGAGCCCGGCATTGAGGCCCAGCACCACGCACCGGTAGGGGTCCGGATCGAGCTGATCGATGCCCATCCAGTCGGAGACCACGAACCCCGGGAACCCGAGTTCGCCCTTGAGGACATCGGTGATCAGCGGGCGATGACCGTGGAGCTTCTCGCCGTTCCACGAGCTGTACGACGCCATCACCGAGAGGGCCCCGGCATGCAGGCCATCCATGTAGGGGCGGAGATGGACCGAACGGAGTGTCGCCTCGTCGAGCCGGGCATCACCCTGATCGATCCGCCACTGGTCCCCCCAGCCGTCCCACCAGTCGGTCCACTCGAGCCGGTGGACCGTTCCCCACTCCGTCCCGCCATCGCCGACGTAGTGCTTGAGGCAGGCGAGGACGGAGTCCGGCGCGTTCAGCGGGTCGCCCTGCAGGCCCCGCACGGCCGCCGCACCGAGACGGGCCACGAGTTCGGGATCGTCGCCGAACGCCTCATACGATCGACCCCATCTGGGGTCCAGAGCGACGGCGACCGTGGGAGCGAAGTTCCACCGCACCCCGGTGGCCGCCGCCTCGATCGCCGTGGCCCGATACACCCGTTCCACGAGGTCGGGGTCGCCGGAGGCCCCCAGACCGACGTTGTGCGGGAAGATGGTTGCCCCGGCGACGTTGGAGTGGCCGTGAACGGCGTCGACGCCGTAGAGGATCGGAACGCCGAGGCGCGACCGCGATCCCGCCTCGAGGTAGGCACCGACCATGGCCGCCCAGTTGTCGGGCGTGTTGGGCGTCGGGTTGCTGCCGCCGCCGGACAGGATGGAGCCGACGGCGAATTCGGCGGCTTGGTCGGGGGTGATGGCGTTCTTCTCGGCCTGGGTGATCTGACCGGCCTTCTCGGCGAGCGTCATCTGCTGCAGGATCCGGCCTGCTCTGGCTCGAGAGGACTCGAGGTGGGCCCGGTGGGGATGATCGGCGGGGGCGGCGGGCGTCATGGCACTTCCGTCAGTGCCACCGGATCACCGGTGCTGCTACCCGCTGATAGGTCTGCACGAGGTCGATCGTAGGGGATCGGCCGAGGCTCCAGGTGTACGCTTGGCGAGCCATTCCACAGTGCTGGGCGGATGGGATTGAACCCATGGGCAGCCCAGGCGAACGGACCGACTTGACCAGACGGCTCTCTCGAGTTGCCGTCGGATTGCTGGTCATCGCAACGACCCTGGTGATGGGAGACGGCAACGCCGCTGCCATCCGGTTCCCGGAGACGCTCGCCGATCAGAGACCCGTTCAGGCCGGGCCGGTGATCCCGGGCTTCCCGATCGACTATCTCGGGGTGATCTGGGAGACGCCCGGATCGGGGAATCCCGGTGCCCGCAGTTCCGTCGAGCCACACGGCGCCGTGCGGTTCCTCAGCAACGGTGTGTGGGGTCCTTGGATTCCACTGGTTCCCGATGATGCCAACGGACCCGGCCAGTGGGGAAGCAGCCTGGTGGCCGGAGGCGACGCCGAGGGGTATCAGGTTCGCGGGCTCCCGATGGGCGTGATCGCTCCTCGGGCCGCAGCGATCAACACCACCGACGGTCCCTCGGTGATCACCGGACGACGACGGGCCGGCGTCTCAGCGCTGTCGAACTGTGTGTCGCGCGCCGAGTGGGGTGCCGACGAGTCGCTCCGGTACGTGGACTATTGGCCGGAGACCTTCGAGCCGGTTCAGGCGATGACGGTCCACCACACGGTGACGGCCAATGACGACCCCGATCCGGCGGCAACGGTGCGGGCGATCTATCACTATCACGCGGTCGATCGGCTGTGGGGCGACATCGCCTACCAGTTCCTGATCGATGAGGCCGGCCTCGTCTACGAGGGACGCTGGTCCGGCACGAAGAGCGAACCGTGCAGTACGGACGGCGACGGGAGCGACTTCGGCCACAACTCCGAGGGGCTGCTGGTGACGGGGGGGCACGCCGCCTACTACAACCAGGGGAACCTCGGCATCGCGTTGCTCGGCGATTTCACGAGTGTGGGACCGAAGCCGGCTGCGAGGTCGGCATTGGAGACCGCCCTCGCCGAATTCGCAACCCGCCACGGACTCGATCCCCTGGGGATGGTGTCCTACTACAACGCCGTGTGGGACACGAGCGCGTACATCGAGGCGATCGCGGCACACCGCGACTGGCCCTCCCCGGCAGGTGACACCGCGTGCCCGGGTGACACCTTCTACCCCTCGCTCCCCGGCGTTCGGGTCAACACTGCCGACCTGATGGGGCGGCCGGTGCCATCGGTGTCCGTGCACCAGGTGGAGTACTCGACCTCGAGGCGAGGCCGGGACCTGACTATCGCCATCGGCCTCCACCCGGCGGCGCCCGGTGCCCTCGTGTCGGCAACGGTCACCGGACCCGCCGGTCTGGACACGGCCGTGCCGACCGACTCCAGTGGCACGGCGGTCATCGTGATCCGAAACCACGACCCCGGCTGCTACACGACGGAGGTGACCCGGGTCGATGCCCCGGGGCTGCTCTGGGACGGAGTGACGCCGGACAACGGCTGGGGCTGCGACGAGGACCCAACGACCTCGACCACCACGACCACCAGCCCGACCACCACGACCACCAGCCCGACCACCACGACCACGAGCACGACGGTGGCTCAGCAGGACTTGCGGATCGATGGGATTGAGCCCGCCACCGTGACCTCGGGCGGCACCCTGTTGGATGCCACGATCACGGGATCAGGGTTCTCCGCGGATGCCACGGTGACGGTCTCCGGTGGTTCCGGGCCCCCACCGGTCGCGGTGGTTTCGATGGTGTCTCCCGGCGGCACTGCGATCACGCTCGACATCGTCACCACCGACGGCGGTCCCAAGAAGGACCGGTACTGGGACGTGACGGTGACCAACCCCGACGGCGGTTCGGTCACGCTGGCCGATGGTCTGATCGTCACGGCGTAGGACACTGCAGCGGCTCGGCCGCCGTCAGGCCTCCCGTCGCCGCCGGCGAGATCCCCTCGTGGGTTACCGGCCGCATGCGCCTTGCACGCACCAAGCGCCATCCTCACCTCCAAGCCGCCGCCGAGGTGATCACCATCGGGTGACCCGGCGTCGGCCAGAGGGCCCGCCGAGGGCCGCTCGGTGGGCGAACACGCTGAGCCCGGCCGCCGCAAGCACTCGGAAGGAGGACCTAGCCGGGGAGTTCCCCCACACCGAGCTGCTGCATCATGACCGCGTTGTCCATGACACCCCAGTGGCTGATCACCTTGCCACCTTCGAACTCCAGGATGTCGATGGCGGGGACGTCGATTCGGTTCCCCGTCGGGGGGATGCCCACGAAGTCGGTCCCGTCATGAGTTCCCGAGAAGCGCGCCCGGATCACCACCTTGTTGCCTTCCGACAGCATGTCCTCGACCTCCACATGGAAGTCGGGGAAGGCGCTGCGCATCATGGTGAACATGACGCGAGGTGCTTCTTTCCCTTGGGGCACCCCCGGCGGCAGCTGATCGTGCTCGACGAAGTCATCGTGCACCAGCTCGTCGATCAGATCGAGGTTGCCCTGGTTCATCGCCTCGTCATAGAGCCGTCGAGTCAAAGCCTTGAGATCTTGCATGTCGTATGTCCTTTCCCTGTCTGCGGCGCACCCGTCGCTCCGCCGACGGGGAATGGTATCGAACGGCCGGCTTCCATGGAGGGGAAGATCGCCCACCAGTCGCAGGGAGAGGCATCCGGATCGCTGGCTGGTCCGTTGTCCCAGGCTCAGACGACCACGATGACCCCCTTGAGGTCGACGCGACACCGGGGAACGTCGCATGGCGATGGCAATTGCTCAGCCTCCGGCCACGAGCCCGACGGCGACGAGGGCGAGCGCGAGACCCAGTTGTCTCTGCCGCGTGAGCCGTTCACGTAGCACGAACCACGCCAAGATCACCGTGGCCGCCGGGAACATAGAGGCCAGTACTGCGACCACAGCAAGGGATCCCTTCATCGAGGCCAGGACAAAGAGACCGTTGCCCAATGTCACCAACACGCCGGCAGCGATGCTCGGCACCACCGACTCGCGATCTCGCCGGAACTCCCTGGTGGTGATGACGACGACCGTCAAGACGGCCAGCGACCCGGTGAGACGCGCCGGGAGCAATGCCCAGATCCCCGACGAGTCCGAACCAAGGCTGAGGAAGATGAGCAGCCCGCCGAAGCCGAGACCGGCGAGCATCCCGAAGAGCACACCCGAGCGAACGTCATCCACTTCGCCGAAGTGGCCCGTGCTGCTGAGCATCCAAATAGCGACCACACCAAGGGCCAGGCCTGCGAGAACGACTCCCCCCGGTATTTCGCCCTGCCCGATCTCAAAGAGCACCGGCCACGCCGCTGCACCAACTGCGGCGATGGGCGAAACCACCGCCATGCCGCTGCGGGTGAAACCCGTGTAGAGCGCCAGGACGGCTCCGGCACCGCACAGCCCGGCGAACGACCCCCACAGGATGGTCCGACCGTCGAGGCTGCCGCCGATCAGGGGACCCATCGTGAGTACGGTCGCCACCCCGGCCAGGTGGTTCATGAGGACCACACTCCTCACCCGCCCTCGCCGTGATGCAAGACCGCCGAGGAAGTCGCCCGATCCCGCCAAACCGGCGGCAGAGAGTGCAAGGAGCAGGGTCACGGCGCAGCACAGTAGCCGGGGCTACGAGAACCCCCTCGGCCGCCAGACGCGATCCTGATCAACATCCATCTCGGGGCGTGCTCAGGAACCCACATCCCCGCCCTTCACCTGCACCCTGGGCGATCCACGGGCGCATGGGGCCAGTTGGTGGTCGGGTGGACAGCTCCTCGCGCACCCAGAGAGGAGGAAGCGCAACGGAACCCAACCTCATACCGTCTCCCAGCTATCAAACCGAGCTGCAGCGAGCCGGCCCCCGAACGCGCTGAACGGCCCCCGTGGGGGCCGTTTCCGATCGAAGCGCAAACACATGCGGGCGTATTCGCACTTGACGGTAGCCAAAGGAAACCCGCCGCTGGGCGGATCGTCTCCACACGATAGAGGGGCCTCCACACCGCGTTCGGTGGTCGGTCCCCTACGTACTCCCATCGGCTGTTCGGCAAAGCTCTCGCTCGGTCGTGACATCTGGAGCTGCACCCAACGCGCGGCGGGGAGACTCGCGGTGTCCCCGCCGCGCAACAGTCTTGGCCTTCAGGAGACCGTCACCTCTTTGGAA
>JBFFRY010000057.1:0-6409 GCA_041572755.1 Acidimicrobiia bacterium
GCCGCCATCTGGGGGCGGCAGCGCCCCTCGAGCGTGGGGCCCTCCCAGCGCAGCCCCGCCCACTCGGCGGCGAGCAACGCCCCCCGCGGGCCGGGCACCACCCGCCAGAGACGGTGCCCCACGAACGGGCGGATCGTCAGCAGCGGCCCCGGAGGATGAGCCGGGGTCACCCCGCCGAGAGGATGGTGAGCCCCAGTCCCGTCAGCACCACCATCAGCGCCAGCATGGCGTACTGGGTCCGCACGGCCCGCTCGGCGGGGAACACCGCCAGGGCTCGATCGTGGGCGAGCACCACACCGACGAGATGCCCGGCCACGATGACGGCGACCTGGACCCACCACACCACGGTCGGCGACAGGAAGGTGAAGTTGATGGTGCGATCGGCCGTCCCGAAGAGGTCCCACCCCGCTCCGAACGGATCGCTGATCGCCGACAGCAGCAGCTGCCCCTCGAAGAGGACGAGGGTGAAGTAGTGGGCCACCGCATAGGCGAGCCCGATGGGAACGAGAGTGTGGGCGAACGAGCGGGCCACGCCCACGGCGTCCAGTTCCGGATCCCCGGCGATGCGGACCGCAAACCACGAGGCGCCCAGGTAGGCGGCCCCGATGACACCCACGGTGCCCAGCAGGGCCAGGGTCCCGAACCACTCGGATGACTGGGCGCTCCCCACCAGATCGAAGGACACCTCGTCCCACCACGGCGTGTTGGAGAGCCCGTCGTAGGTGACCGTGCCGATCATGGCAACCACGAAGAACGTGACGCCGGGCCAGAGCGGGAGCGCCGGGAGCGCTCGAAGCCAGCCGCGTCGCACCAGCCTTCCGTCCTCAGTGCGCCCCAACGGGCCGATGCTGCTCAGCAGCCGGTGATACACGGCGAATCCGTCGGCGCCGGACACCGCCCGGCTCACCCCGACCCGTTCCATCCAGGCGAGCATGTAGATCGTGTAGGCCAAGGCGGCGAACCCCAGCGCCCGCGGCGAGGCCGAATCCGGGTACACGAGCTCCAGCCAGGTGAACGCCACGAAGGCCAGCCCGGCCGGCCACACTCCCCAGCTGCCGGGATCACCATCCCGGCGCTCCAGGCCCATCCAGCGCCCCAGCGCCGCCCAGGGACTCACCGCCGCCCACAGGTTGCCGGTGACCGAGGCGAGAAACGGCAACACCAGCCAGAAAACCACCCACACCGCAACCGGGGCGATGTTGGTCCGAACCTCCGACTCGCCGAATATCCCGGCGGCGATGACCAGTGACAGCGTGAGGACACCGACGGCCTGGGCGCTCCCGATCAGCCAGCGGGGAACCCGCACTCCCCGGGGATCGGTGCGAGGACCGTCTTGGAGCCGGGGCTGCGGCCAGAGCACGGCCAGCGCCCCGAAGGAGAGCGCCAGCACGACGCCGGCCCCGTAGAGGAAGTACTCGAGCGGCACCGGCAGATCACTGCGGCCGCCGATGCCGTGCGCCAATGCCGGAGCCGGGATCAGCACCAGACCGAGGCCCAGCAGCGCGCCGCGCCGCAGCCACCTCACGGAGCCACCTGCAACTCGAGAATCGCGGTGTGAGCCTCTTCCAGCTCCACCTCGAAGATGCCGGGAATGTCGGCGGTCATCTCGAGCACGGCCGGATCGCCGGGTGTCACCTCGGCGAACTGGTCGTAGCCGTGCACGTGGACCTCGTCTGCCACATCGGCATCGATCACGATGCGCACCTCCGAACCCAGCGCCACCTCGTACCGGCCGCCACCGGTGACCGTCCCGTCGCGAACGGTGACCTCGATGGTGGTGCCGCCGTAGACCGGCTCGGTCGTCGGGGCAACCGTCGTCGTCGTGGTGGCCTCGGTCGTGGTCGAGGTGTCCGGAACGCCGGTGGTCGGGGCCGCCGTCGCGGGCGGGGCCTGAGTGGTCGCCGGGGCCGTCGTCGTGGAGGAAGCGACGCCGTCTCCGGCAGCGTCGTCGCCGCAGCCCGACAGCGCGACGACGAAAACCAACAGTGCAGGGAAGAGGCGGAGGGAGGTCGACATCGGCGGAAGGGTAATCACCCGAGCGAGCGAACCTCGCAGCACTCCCCCGGCAACGAACCGGCATCGATCGGGAGAGTGGGGTTCCCGGTGAGCGCCTCCCCATCCGGACCGCCGGTTCGCCGGGTCGGTGGGGTGTGGCCGCGCTCAGCTCAGCAGTCGGTCGAGGTTCCCCGGATCTTGGGCGAATGCCAGGGCGTCTCCCCTGCCGATCAACCCCTGCTGGTAGAGCATGGCGAGATGGCTGTCGAGGGTGAACATCCCCAACTGCCGGTTGGTCTGCATCACATCGGGGATCTTGTTGACTTCGCTGTTGCGGATCATGTTGGCGATGGCCGGGGTCATGATCATGACTTCCAGCGCCGAGATCCGGGCCGGGACCGAGGCGCTGCCCTTGGACGCATTCCCTCCGGATGTCGGCACGAGCACCTGGCTGATGACCGAGAGCAGCGACAAGGCCAACTGCACCCGGATCTGCGCCTGCTGGTTGCTCGGGAACGCATCGATGATGCGATTGATCGTCTTGGCGCTGCCGGTCGTGTGCAACGTCGCCAGCACCAGGTGGCCGGTTTCGGCGGCCGTGACCGCCGCCGACATGGTCTCGAGATCACGCATCTCCCCGACCAGCAGCACATCGGGGTCCTGGCGCAGCGCCCGCCGCATCGCTTCAGCGAAGGTGGGGGTGTCGGTGCCCACCTCTCGCTGGGTCACGAATGACCTCTTGTGGCTGTGACGGAACTCGACGGGGTCCTCGATCGTGATGATGTGGCGCGACAGGTTGGTGTTCATCCAATCGACCATCGTCGCCAGCGTCGTCGACTTTCCCGACCCGGTCGGGCCGGTCACGAGGACGAGGCCTCGGGGTCTCTGCAGCAGATCGATCACCTCCGGAGGCAGGCCGATCTCCTCGAAGGTCAGGAACTCGGAGGGAATGCTGCGCAGCACTGCGCCAACACCACCCTGCTGCCGAAGCACACTCACCCGGAAGCGCTGTCCGTTGGTGTGAGCGATTCCGAAGTCGGCGGTGCCCACCTTCTGCACCTCGTCCCACTGCGACTCGCTGCACAGCGATTTGGCGAAGCCGTAGGTGGCCTTGGCGTCCCACACTTCACTGGTGAGATCGACCAACTCACCGTCGACCCTGACGCGGGGAGGGCCTCCGGGCTGGATGTGGAGATCCGACCCGCCGGCGGTGAGGCACCGCTCCAGCATCCGGGCCACGTGAGGGGCACGATTGTGGATGGGAGCCTTGGCCGGTGCAGGGGGGGTTGCCCGCTCCTTGGGAGACGCCGGTGGGGCGACGCGCTCTCGTGGAGGAGCGGCCTCGGGCCGCGCCGTTGGTGATTCCGGGTTCACGTGAATCTGTATCGGCGGAGACGAGCCCAACCTGAACCGGCGCGACAATGCGTCAGATGCGAGGCTGGACCGAACTCGGCCGGGGGCTGCGCCTGCGGTGCCCCAACTGCGGCTCCCCGGGCATGGTGGGAGCGTGGGGCCGTTTCGCCGCTCACTGCCCGGCCTGCGGGCACCGATTCGAGCGCGAGGAGGGCTACTGGCTCGGGGCGGTGCTGCTCAACACGGTGGCCGCCACAGGGGCGATCGTCGTGGTGCTCGTCACCCTGATGGCGACCACCTGGCCGGAGGTCCCCGTGGGGGTCGTCACCGCCGTGGTGGCGGCCGTCGGTGTGATCGTGCCGATCGCCTTCTACCCGTGGGCCAAGGCGTTGTGGGTCGCCCTGGACCTCACGGTGCGTCCCCCCGAAGCCCGGGAACGGAAGGCCGCCGCGAGAAGGCGTTCCCCCTGAAGGCACCGACGCCACCCGAGAGTTCCCGGCGGCATTCGGCGCGCACCAGACCGCAGCCGCCGAGATCTGAGCACCGCCGGAGCGGGGATCGGGAGGGTGACAGATGGCTAGCTCCGGTTGCGCGGGACCAGCGCCGCCGCCGCCACGACGACCGAAAGCGCCAGACCCCACAGCACCAGACGGGGCCGGAACACGACGACCGCCGAGAAGATGCCGATCCCGAGCCAACCGGCCACGGGGATCCGACGCGCCGAGGGGAGCACTAGCCACACCGCCCCCAGCACCAACCCGGCACGCAGGAGCATCCCGCCCCACACCACATGGTTCTCGCCGAGATCCACCAGCATGGCAAAGGCTCCCCCGGCGACGAGCAGCCCGGCGATCACACCCAGCGTGGGACGGTGCATGGCCGGCAGCGTAGAGGCCGCCGGCCGACGTTCGAGCATCAAGCCGGTTTGCACCTGTGAGGCAAGCCGCCGGGCATGGTTCCCGCCCGGTATGCTGCCGCCCAATCGGCGAGGGAGCCCTCATGACGGAACACGGCGAGGGTCGGGCAAGCGAAGAGCAGCCGCGGGGCACGCTGGCCATCATGGTCCTCTTCTTGATCGTGATCATCGGCCTGTGGGTGTGGACCTACGCGACGCTGTTGACGAGGGCCTGACCGGTGGGCCTCAAGGTCGAGCGCTACGAGCGCATCGTGCTGTACGCCACGGTGGTGGTCCTGGTCCTGGCTTTCGCCGCCATCGTCGTCTCCGTGGTGGAGTCGAACATCCACCTCCCCGAGGACTACGCCACCATCGACCCGAGTGCGGTCTCGGACACTCCTCCCTTCGACGCACCCGGCCTCTACCAGGTCGGGGAGAACGAGTACGAGGCGGTGGTGGTCGCCCAAGCATTCTCTTTCAACCCCTCCGAGATCCGCATACCGGCCGGATCCTCGGTGACCTTCCTCATCACCTCGGTCGATGTGACCCACGGCTTCATGATCCCCAGAACCGCGGTGAACGGCATGGTGCTCCCCGGCCAGATCACCCGGCTCACCGCCGACTTCGACGAGCCCGGTGAGCACACGATCGTGTGCCACGAGTTCTGCGGCATCGGGCACCACGCCATGTTCGGAAAGGTGGTGGTTGAGGAATGACGGCCCCGGCGACCTCTGAGTCCGTCGAATCGCAGGAAACCACCCAGCGCCGCTGGGTGAAGTGGCAGATCTACCTGGGCTTCGTGGGCCTGGCCCTCGGCCTGCTCATGGGGTTCCTCCAGGCCATGGACCGCATCGGCCTCGACCTCTACGACGCCTTCCAGTTGGAGTCGTACTACCAGGGCTTGACCCTGCACGGGGTGGCGCTGGCGTTCGTGCTCACGTTCACGTTCGCCAACGGGTTCCTCTCACTGACCGTGATGAAGGGCCTCGAGCGGCCCCTGGCGAGCACCCGGCTCCTGGCGGCGTCCTTCTGGACGGCCCTGGGCGGCGTGGTCCTGGCCGCCACCGCCATCCTGTTGAACAAGGCCACCGTCCTCTACACCTTCTACACGCCGCTCGAGGCGACCTCGATCTTCTACATCGGGGCCGTGCTGCTGGTGGTGTCCACCTGGATCACGTCCCTCAACCAGCTGCTCACCCTGCGGCAGTGGCGGCGGGATCATCCCGGCGAGCGCATCCCGCTGCTGGCCTACGTGTCGGTCGTGACCTTCCTGATGTGGGACCTCGCTTCGCTCGGCGTGGCCATCGAGGTGGTGGGATTCATCCTCCCCTGGACCTTCGGCTGGGTCGAGAACACCGATCCCCTCCTCAACCGGACCTTCTTCTGGTTCACCGGCCACCCGATCGTGTACTTCTGGCTGCTGCCCGCCTACGTCTCGTGGTACATGATGATCCCCAAGCAGGTCGGCGGGAGACTGTTCAGCGACGGAGTCGTCCGGGCGGTCTTCATCCTGTTCCTGCTGCTCTCCACCCCGGTCGGGCTGCATCACCAGTTCACCGATCCCGGCATCGACGAGGGGCTGAAGTTCGTGCACGCCGTGCTGACCTTCGGGGTGTTCTTCCCGTCGATGGTCACCGCCTTCACCCTGATCGCGGCGATGGAGAACGGCGGCCGGGCCGCCGGCGGGAAGGGCTGGTTCGGGTGGATCCGCAAGCTGCCGTGGTCCAATCCCAGCTTCGCCGCCCAGGTGCTCGCCATGGCGGCGTTCGCCCTCGGTGGCGCCACCGGGTTGATCAACGCCAGCGCCACGGTGAATACGGTGGTGCACAACACGTCGTTCATCCCCGGCCACTTCCACCTCACGGTGGGCACGGCGGTGGCGCTCACCATCATGGGTGTCGCCTACTGGCTGATTCCCCATCTCACCGAGCGGCCGCTGTTCCGTCCTCGCCTCGCCCTGACGCAGGCGTGGTTGTGGTTCATCGGCGTGATGCTGTTCTCCCGGGGCCAGATGGCCTCGGGGATCGAGGGGCAGCCCCGCCGCCTGTGGGTGCAGGGCGCCGACTACATCGAGGAGAGCTGGGAGGGCATGAACTTCCTGACCGGCATCGGAGGCACGATCATGTTCGTGTCCGGCGTGCTCTTCTTCGTGGTGATCATCGGGAC
>JBFFRY010000058.1:0-6355 GCA_041572755.1 Acidimicrobiia bacterium
AAAGCCCATCGCAAGGACCATCCCCGGAACCATGATCAGCCCGCCGCCGACCCCGAACAGGCCGCCGAAGAAGCCGGCGGCCACACCCAACGCCAGGGCCCGACCGATGCGCACGGAGCGATGGTAGGGCGGGTTCACCGAGGTACGGCTGGTAGGTTCCCGCCATGCAACTGGCGATCAGCCCCTCGACTCCGGGCCTCTCCGCAGGTGAGCTCGTCGAGTTGTGCCGGAGCGCCGAGCGTCTCGGCTACCGAAGCGCATGGCTGGCAGAAGTGGCCGGACCGGATCCCTTCGCTCTCGGCGGCGCCATTGCCGTTGCCACCGGGCTCCCGGTGGGTGTCGCCGTGGTGCCGGCGGGAACCCGCACTCCGGCGGTACTCGCCACCGGGGTGGCCACGCTGAGCCAACTGGGGATGGGGCGGCGGGTCACGGTGGGCATCGGATCGTCCTCCCGAGTGATCATGGAATCGTGGCACGGGCAGGCATTCTCGCCTCCGCTGGCCCGGGTTCGAGAGACGGTCGAGGCGACGAGGGCGCTGCTCGGGGGAGATGCCTACGAGGGAACGACCCTGCGAACCAGCCGCTTCCGGCTGGCATCACCCCCGGCCGGCCCGATCGAGCTGCTGGTCGGCGCATTGGGACCCAAGATGCTCCGGCTGGCGGGGTCGGTCGCCGACGGCGTGTGCCTCAACTTGATGCCGGTGACGGCGGTGCCTCGCCAGCTCGCCGAGCTGCACCGGGGGGCCGAGGCGGCCGGTCGAGTGCTCCCCGACGGCTTCACGGTCATGGCCCGCTTTCACATCGTGGTCACCGACGACGTTGCTGCCGGGCGCCAGATCATTCGCACGGGCTTCGGACCCTATTTCGCCCAACCCGTCTACAACCGATTCCTGGCTTGGTGCGGTTGGCCGGAGGAGGCGACTGCGGTGGCCCGAAGCTTTGCGGCGGGAGACCGGGAGGGGCTGGCGACCGCTCTCCACGACGACGTCGTCGACGGCATCGCGCTGGTTGGCCCGGCCCCACTGATCCGCGATCGACTCGCCGCCTACGGTGACGCCGGGATCACGGTGGGGGCGCTCAATGTCTTGGCAGCCGATGCCAAGGCCGCGGCGTCGGCCCTCGATGCTCTGGCTCCCGCCTGAACTCGATCAGTCGGCGCTTCGCAGCCGGGGCAGGACCTCGCCGCCCAGCATGCGGATCGTCGCCTCCTGGTCCAGCGATGTGATCTGGATGGCGACGGCGTCGGCGTGCACTTCGGTGACCAGCGGCAGGTAGGTCTCCACCAGTTCCTCCGGTCCGCCAACGACAGAGTACCGTCCCAGCACGTCGCTGCGAGGAAGCTCGTCTGCCTTGATGCGCAGCTCCTGGGGGTCGACAGCCTGGAGCCTCCCCGGGGCGCGCAAGCCCCGCCACGACAGCAACGCTTCCCAAGCCTCTGTCTCGTCGTCGGCGAGCACCGACCAGCGGGTGGCGAGAATCCGCGGTTCACCGCGCCCCGCCGCAGCGGCCGCCGATCGCGCCGGATCGATGACCCGCTCGATGGTGTCGGCGGGGACCTTGACGCTGGTGATGATGCCGTCGGCCTTGGTGGCCGCCAGTGCCGCCGACTTCGGTCCCCCCGCCGCCATCCAAATCGGCACCGCTCCGATCGGCGGGCTGTAGAGGCGGGCCCGGTCGGTGCGGTAGTAGGTCCCCTCGAAGTCCAGCTTCTCTCCGTCGAGAAGGCGACGCATGATCTCGAGGGCCTCGCTCATGCGTGCCGCCCTCTCGGCGTAGGCCGGGAACGGATAGCCGAGGGGACCCTCGTTGATGTTCTCGCCGGTGCCGACGCCGAGATCGAATCGTCCGCCCGACAGCCGGTCGATGGTCGCTGCTGCTTGGGCCACCACGGCGGGGTGGTAGCGAAACAGCGGCGTGGTCACGCCGGTGGTCAAGCCGACCCGCGTCGTGGCTTGCGCCATCGCAGCGATGGTGGAGAACGCAAATCCGGAAGCACTGTGGTCGTCTACCCAGGGGTGGAAGTGCTCCGAGACCAGGATCCCGTCGAAGCCCGCCTGTTCCGCCAGCACGGCGTGTTCGACGAGCGTCTCGGGTTGCCACTGTTCATGGCCGCAGAAGTAGTAGAAGCGAGTCAACGGTCCTCTCTCGGTTGCGCCGGCAGATTGCCACACACCATGTTCGCGTACAGTGAAACCAATGCCGGCTGGACCGCCCTCGACCGCATCAAGGGCCCGAGTCGACGAGCCGGAGGGGAGAGGAAGGGAGTGCTCGCATGAAGGATTGGCAGAGGTACGCCGCGGAGGCGTACGGGACCCTGGTGCTCGTCGGCATCGGTACCGGGACGATCATTGCGCTCGGCGCCACCAATCTGGAAGCCGACATCACCACGGTCGCCCTGGCATTCGGGTTTGCGTGGATGGCCGCGCTGTACACCGTGGGCCGTGTCTCGGGCGGCCACTTCAACCCGGCTCTCACCTTCGCGGCATTCCTCGACCGTCGCATCAGCCTCCAGGACATGATCGGCTACTGGGTTGCGCAGTTCGCCGGGGCGCTGGGTGCCTCCCTGATCCTGGCGGCGGTCCTCGACCGTTATTCGGTGGCGACCGGCTACACCTACGTGGCCCAGCCAACGGTCGGTGAGTTCAGCGGGTTCCTGGCCGAGGCGATCTTCACGATGGTCCTGGTGACCGGCTTCCTCGTGCTCGCCAAGAGCCGGGCGCACACCAAGTACCTCGGGATGGGCATCACGCTGGCGGCCCTGACGTTCATCGGCCTGCGATTCACCGGCGCGTCGATGAACCCGTTCCGCTCCCTGGCCCCGGCCGTCGTCGGCGACGGCATCCCCGGTTTCCCATTCGGCTCGGCGGAAGCCTGGTGGGTGTTCCTCGCCGGACCGTTCCTGGGAGCGGCCGTCGGCTGGGCCGTCTACAAGTTCGTCGTGGAGGGGGATGAGGGGGAGAGAGAACTGATCGGCGGCGAGGTCGAAGACCCCGACGCCTAGCCCGCCGAGATCAACCCCTCGGGGGCGGCCGGCCGGTCCGCCCCCGACGCTCGTGTCATCGTGAAACCCTTCGTTGCCTGCGGTAGTCCAATTGACAGCGGGAGAGACGTGAAGGGAGTTCCTGCATGAAGACGTGGCAGAAGTACGCCGCCGAGTTCTACGGGACGTTCGTCCTGGTGGGAGTCGGGATGGGAGCGATCCTCGGGGTCGGTGCCCTGTTCGGCAACCTGGTGACCGGTCTGGCGTTGCAGGACATCGGCGCGCTACAGAACGCCGGAGCCGAGGGCAAGATCGTCACCGTGGCGCTGGCCTTCGGTATCGGGCTCATGATGGCGTTGTACACAGTGGGTCGGATCTCCGGCGGTCACTTCAATCCGGCGGTCAGCCTGGCGATGTTCCTCGATCGGAAGATCAGCCTGCAGGACATGTTCGCCTACTGGGTCGCCCAGGTGGGCGGCGCGTTGCTGGCGTCGCTGGCCTATTGGTGGATCATCAGTCGGGACGCGGTGGGAGCTGCGTACACGCATCTGAACACTCAGTACGTGGACGAGTTCGGAGGGTTCGTCGGTGAGGCGATCCTGACGGCGGTGTTCGTGTTCGCCATCCTGGTGCTCTCCAAGAGCCAGGCCCACACCAAGTACATCGGCATGGGCTTTGCGCTGGCGGGCGTGCACTTCGTGGGTATCGCCTTCACCGGTGCGGGCGTCAACCCGGCCCGGAGCTTCGCTCCGGCGTTGGTCGGTGGGGAGTGGGGAGCGTTCTGGCTGTACCTGGCCGGTCCGGCAGTGGGTGCGGTCATCGGCTGGGCGCTGTACAAGGTGATCATGGA
Organism: Acidimicrobiia bacterium; assembly: GCA_041572755.1. Taxonomy (GTDB): domain Bacteria; phylum Actinomycetota; class Acidimicrobiia; order Spongiisociales; family UBA11373; genus JBFELU01. The sequence goes on from JBFFRY010000058.1 coordinate 3,831, forward strand.
GGGCGACGTCGACTTCACCGACGACCTTGCCGACATCAAGGACTCGGTGACCTGACGGTCGCAACATTCAACGACGGATTCGGGGCGGTCCACGGGCCGCCCCGAACCTTTGCACCGTGGACCCCGAAACATTGTCGGATTCCCGACGCTTTGCGGGTAGAGGGGTGGGTCGGCGGCCCCGATCGGGAACATCGGTCCCGGGCTGGTCGTTGACGGGTCGAGACTCGACCCAGGTGGTGGCTATGGGAATCCGATGGGCGGTTGCGATTGCGGCTCTGGCGCTCGTGGCGGTGGCATGTGGGAGTGACGGCTCGTCCGACTCCACGGAAGCGGCGGTTACCACCGAATCGGGGGGAGAAACGGGCACCACGGACGCTCCCGACCCCACCGAGGCAGCCACCAGCACCGCGGGGGCCGCGACGGGGCTTCCCGATGGGCCTTCGGCCCTCGACGAGTTCGGGCATCCCGACTTCCCCGAGCCGCTCGTCGACACGGGCCGCATCTTCCCGGGCGGTCCTCCCCCCGACGGCATCCCCCCGATCGACGACCCCCAGTTCCTCGGTGTCGAGGAAGCCGACGCCTATCTGAGCGACGACGAGCCGGTGGTGGTGCTCGAGATCGACGGGGATGCCCGGGCCTACCCGGCACAGATCCTCATCTGGCACGAGATCGTGAACGACACCGTCGGGGGAATTCCCGTGTCGATCACCTACTGCCCGCTGTGCAACAGTGCGGTGACGTACGGCCGCACCGTGCGGGGCGAGGTGACGACCTTCGGCACCTCAGGCATGCTGTTCAACTCGGCGCTGGTCATGTACGACCGGGCGACCGAATCACTGTGGACCCACTTCGACGGCCGGGCCGTGGTGGGGCTCCTCACCGGCGAGGTGTTGGAGCCGATCGGGAGTCCGCTCCTGGCCTGGGCCGATTTCAAGGCTTCCTATCCCGAGGGGCGAGTGCTCGACCGCGACAACACCGGCCACAGCCGCGATTACGGCCGCAACCCCTACGTGGGGTACGACAACCCCGACGGCGTACCGTTCCTCTTCCGGGGCGACGCCGACGATCGGGCGCGGGCCTTGCAGCGCGTGGTCGGGGTAGCGGTGGGCGGCGAGTCGGCCGCCTTTGCGCTGGAAGCGATTGTCTCCGAAGCGGAGGTGGCGGCGACCACCGGGTCGGTCGGCGGACGGGATCTCGTGATCTTCTGGAAGGCGGGCCAGTCCTCGGCGCTCGAGGACGGGTCCATCAGCGGTGGCCGTGACGTCGGATCGGTGGGGGTCTTCATCCCTGAGTTCGACGGCGAGGCCCTCACCTTCGTCGTGACCGACGGCGAGATCACCGACGAGCAGACCGGATCGACATGGTCGGTCACAGGGATCGCCGGCGAAGGACCGCTGGCGGGGGAGAGCTTGGGGCGCGTTCCCCATCTGGACACCTTCTGGTTTGCCTGGTCGACCTACCGACCGGGGACGACGCTCATCGAAGGCTGAGCGGACCGGCAGCGCCCTACTCGTCGACGACGGCCCCCTCGAACACGCACGTGAAGGCAGGGTGCTCCCAGTCGGTCGTCTCGATGCTCCCCAACACGGCGCCGTCGGCAACCGTCGCCTCCAACGCCCCGGTGCGGGACTCGACGACGTCGTAGCCCCCGAACGGACACTCGGGCCCGGTAGCGGACCCGCAGCCAATGTGGGGGCGTGCCTCGCGACGGACGAGGCGAACCTGGATCGCTACTCCAACTCCTTCGCAAAGGCGGTGATGCTTGCAGCGATCAGTTGAGGGTCGTCGAGCCACGGAAGGTGGCCGAAGTCCTCGAAGTGCTCGATCCGAGCGCCCGGCGTCAAAGCCGCCAGCGCATCACCATGTTCGGGTTTCGCCAAGGGGTCGGAATCTCCCCACAGGTAGCGGACGGGGAGATCGAGCTGCTCCAGTTCGTCTCGTTCGATCCGGCCCGTCCTCTTCCGCCCAAGGAAGGAGGTGAAGGCGCGAACGTCGGGCAACATGTTGCGCACGGTTCGCGTGCTGCCTACGAGTTCCGCATACCACTCAAAGACGACCTCTGGGATCCTGCCCGAATCAACACTGACGCCGTGTCCGATATCGCGGTGCGCCTTCTTCGCACCCTCGACGGTCGGCTTGAACGCCATGTCGATCAGGAATCCAGGGAGAGGAAGCGCAGAGAGGCGCTCGGTGAACGGCAACGGCAGGACCACCGGGCCCGCCGGGCAACCGACGATGACCATGCCTTTGATACGAGCCCTTCGGCCGATGGCGTAGCTGTATGCATGCAGCCCGCCAAGAGAGCTCCCCACCAAGACAGGAGCAGTCAACGCGAGCTGGGACATCACTGCGTCGAGGATGGCCACCATGTTCGCCCGATAGTGGTCCCACTTCCTCACGGGCGAGCTGAGACCGGCCCCAGGTCCGTCGATGAGCACACATCGATTCCCCGTCAGTTGCGCTGCAAGCGGTGCCCAGCTCGCTGCGGCATTCGGCGCACCGTGGAGGAAGACCATGGGGTCGCC
>JBFFRY010000059.1:0-6282 GCA_041572755.1 Acidimicrobiia bacterium
CGGCGCCGCCGCCCGCCTGCTGATCGAGATCGTTCCCGAGGGCTTCCTCTACGACCGTGTGCCCGTCCCCAACCGCCGCGAGGCGGCCCAGCGCCTCGCCCGCCAGATGTACTCCCACGGTTCGGCGGCGATCGAGGTGACCGACCCGCCAACCCACCAAGACCTCATGACCGCGCTGGCGGTGGTATCCGCCGATCCCGATGACCGCGATCCCAACGATCACCTCCGCGATCGGGGGGTGACCTCGATCACCTTCCTGCGCCGGGAGCTGCTGGCCCAGCGCAGGGGGCGAGCCTCGGACGACGGGGTCGCCGTCGACGGCGGGGGTTCGACGCCGGGCACCTTCGCCCACGAGCTGCTCGATGCGCACGAGGACGACCCGGAGGCGCTCGCCCGGCGCTTCGTCGACGAGTATCGCCGGGTCTACGACCTCGTCGACGCCGCCGACCACTGGGGCCGCGAGGAAGTGGTCCACGCCTTCATCGACACCTTCTTCAATCTCCCCCGGGACCATCAGGGTGCCGTCCTCCAGGCGATGGTGGTCAGCCAGGATCGAGACGACAGCCTGCTCTTCATCGACCAGCTGGGGAGCACCGAACTCGGAGAGCTGGCTCGCCAGCTCTCACCGCAGGCGCAGAGCCTGCTCATCGAGTACGCCCGGGTGGCCGCCGAACACGCCGAGAGCCAGCATCACGGCGAGCTGCTGCGGCTCATCGCCGAGGCCGGCACCGCCGGGATCAGCGAGACGGTCACCGGAAGGGTCGACAGCGCGCTCCGATCCGACTCGGCCGGCACGGATACGAGAGAAGCGGTGGCGCGGCTCCGGGCGATCCACCCCAACCCCGCCCGGCACTTCGAATCCGGAGTGAACGTGATGCGGGGGCTGATGGCGCTCGCAGCCGAAGGCGACCTGCCGCCGCGTCTGGCGGTGGTGTGGGCCGCCAAGGTCACCGACGCCATCCGTGACGATCGGCTCGAGGACGCCGACCGATGGCTCGGTGCGCTGGGGGGCCTCAACCTGCCTTCCGGGCATCGTCGCGTGCTCCTGGATGCCCTCGCCGCGGTGACGGACCGCCAGGTCCTGTGGCGGGTCATCGACACGATGGGAGTGGACGGGGACGAGCCGGGAGCCGTCGTGCGCAGAGCCGCACCGCTGTTCATCACCGATGCCTTGATCGAGCAGCTCGCCACCGAGGCTTCGGGGCAGGCTTTCCAGCGCCTCACCACCGCGCTGACGGGTGTCGCCGGGACTCGGCCCAACGCCGTCGCCGCACATCTCGGTGACAGCCGGGCCCGAGTGGTCCGTGCGGTGGTCGGAGCGCTGGGGCGATCGGGGCACCCTCAGGTGGTGGCGCCGATCCTGCCCAAGCTGACCCACCCCGACCCCGGAGTGAGGGCTGCCGCCCTCGAGGCGTCGGCTCTGCTGGAGCCGGCGAGCTCAACCGTGCCGCTCCTCACCGCCCTTCGGGACCCCGCCGAGGAGGTCCAGATCAAGGCCGCCAAGCTCCTCGCCGAGGTCTCGGATCACCGCATCGACTCGGCGCTCATTGTGCGGCTCAACGAGAGCCGCGACGGCGGGGAGCGGATGGCGGTGGTGACGGCCCTGGGAAGCCGCACCACACCGGCGGCACGGGAGGCGCTGGAGGGCCTGGCGTCGGGCTTCGCCCTCACCAAACGGACCCGGATGCTGCGCCGCGCCGCCCGGAAGGCACTCAAAGGAGCCTCATGAGCGACCGACCCGTGACCCCCCTGATGACCGCCCTGCGGCGGGCCGCCTCCTACGCCCGACTCTACGGCCCCAACCATGCGCTGACCGCCACCGCCTGTGCCGAAGCCGCCGAGTCGGCCGGCCAGCTCGCCGGCGCCCAGGAGCCGGCCGTGCTGGCGATCAAGGACGACTCGCTCTTCCTCGACCGCCGTCTTCTGGCAACCACCTCGCTCGAGTTCAACGGGCTGCTCAAGGCGGTGCAGGCTGCCGACATCGAGTCGATCGTGTTCACCGGCCGGACCGACCCGGCCGACGTCTCGGCGCTGGTCGCCATGATCAGCGGCCTCAACGAGGCCTACGAGGGTGGCGAATCGATCGCACTCAACACGGAGCTCATCGGGTCGTCGGATCTGGCGCCTTCCCCCACCGCCGATCTGCGCCGTTCCTACGCCAGCTCCCTCGATCTGCTGCGCCACGTGGGCAGCACCGTGCGATCCGGGGGCCGCCTCGACCTCGAAGTGACCTCGGACACGGTCAACACCCTCCTCAACAAGGCCCTGGAGCAACCCACAGCCGCGCTCCTCCTGGCATCCGTCAAGAGCCACCACGAGTACACCTACTACCACTCGGTGAACACCTGCATCCTGTCGCTGTCGCTGGGGCGCCTGGCGGGGCTCTCCGGCGACGATCTGCTGCTGCTGGGCATGGGTGCCCTGCTGCACGACATCGGCAAGATCGAGGTGTCCACCGCGGTGCTGTCGCACCCGGGGCGCCTCAGCCCGGAGCAGTGGGCGGAGATCCGCCGCCACCCCCAGGTGGGTGCCCAGGCGATCCTCGAAGCAGCCGGGTCCGGCCAGGAGGTGGCCGCCGCGGTCGCCTTCGAGCACCACGCCCGCTTCGACGGATCCGGGTACCCGCGGCTGGTGTACCACGAGCACACCCACGACGAGCACGAGTCGGCGCAGGGACCGCAGCACTTCTTCAGCCGGCTGGTGGCGGTGGCCGACACCTACGACGCCATGACCACCCGCCGCTCCTACCGCCGGGCCGAGCCGCCCAGCCGGGCCCTCCACGTGCTGCTGAGCGCCGCCGGCACCTCTTACGACCCGGACTTCACGCTGGCGTTCCTGCACATGATGGGGCTCTATCCCCCCGGCTCGTTCCTGCGCCTCGGTGACGGCCGGGTGGTGATGGTCACCGACCCCGCCCCCGACCCCGATGAGGCCCCCACCGTGGCGGTGGTGGCCGACGCCGAGGGGCACCGGGTCGCCATGCCGGAGCCCATCGAGATCGTCCGCACCGACATCGCCGCCCAGTTGTCGCCGGGTGACGTTGATCTGGAACCGGCCGAGGTGCTGGAGCTGCTGGCGACGGCCGCTTGAGGCTCAGATCCGGTAGCCGGCCATGATCTCCTCGTATCCGCCGCGATGGGCGGACACCGCCACCTCCTCGGCCGCCGGGTTGGCCGGGTCACGCTCGCCGCGGCTCTCGTCCCGATACACCAGGCCCACCGCCATCCGCCCCTCGGCGTCGAGCCGGGTGGCGGTGGCGAACGCCGCCGCCCGATCGCCGGAGTCGTAGCCGGGGATCCCCTCCAGGTCGCGCAGCATGCTCTCGATGAGCGGGTAGGTGTCGCGGTAGGTGACGCAGGGGGAGATCACCTCCAGGAAAGCGAACCCCTTGCGGTCCCGGGCGTGCTCCAGGGCCGCCACCGCCAGGCGTCGCAACTGGTCGGGCCATCCGGCGTAGCCGCGGGCCACAAAGGTGGCGCCGGGCACCGACAGCCCGATCCGCACCGCATCCACCGGCACCCCCAGCCGGGGGGCGGTCGGTGACGGCTGGCCCTTGGTGAGTCCGTAGGTGCCGTTGTTCATCACCACGTACACGAACGACGGGTTGCGGGCGAAGGTGTGCACCAGGTGCCCCATCCCGATGGCGTAGCCGTCGCCGTCGCCGCTGGCGGCGATCACCGTGAGTTCGGGGTTGGCGAGGTGCACCCCGGTGGCGGTGGGCAGGACCCGGCCGTGGAGGGCGTGGTAGCCGTAGGTGCCCATGTTGTTCTGGATGGTGCCGGAGCAGCCGATCCCGGCCAGCACCATCACCCGGTGGGGTGGGATCTCCAGCGATCGCAGCGCCGCCTCCAGCCCGCTCTGCACCCCGAAGTGGCCGCACCCGGCGCACCAGATGGGCACCGCCGGCTGGTAGGTGGCCGTCATGATGCCCGCTCCAGGTCGAGGATCCGCTCCGCCAGCTCCCCGGGCCGGAACGGCACGCCGTCGCAGCGCAGCACGCCGCCAAGCCGGTCGGCGGGGGCGCCGGCTTCGGTGAGGAGCCGGGCCAGCTGCCCCTCGGCGTTGTGCTCCACCACGTAGGTGCGCTCCCGGGAGTCGAGGAACTCGATGGTTTCTTCGAGGATCGGGTGGATGGTGCGGGGCCGGAAGCCGGCCACCGCCACCCCGGCGTCGGCCAGGCGGCCGGCGGCGGCCTGCATCACCGCCGCCTCGAGCCCGATCCCCATCAGGCCGATGGGGGCGTCGGGCTCCCCGAAACGCACCGCCGGCGGCAGCGAGGGGCGAATGGTTTCGATCTTGCCGAGACGTTTCTGCATCATCCGCACCCGGTTGGCGGGGTCGGTGCTGACCTTGCCCCACTCGTCGTGCTCGTTGCCGGTGACCAGGCTCATCCCGCCCGGGGTGCCCGGCAGGGCCCAGGGGGACACCCCGTCGTCGGTGATCAGGTAGCGCCGGTACTCCGCCAGCCCGGCCACCTCGTCGGGGGTGAGCCGGGGGCCGTCTTCGAGCGTGATCGCAGCGAAGTCGAAGGGCGCCACCGTGGCAGCGTCCTGGGCCACCGCCTGGTCCAGCACCAGGTACACCGGGCCCTGGAGCCGTTGCGCCACGTTGGTGGCCAGCGCCGCCAGTTCGAAGCATTCGGTGGGGTTGCCGGGGGCCAGCACCACCCGGGGGAAGTCGCCGTTGCCGCCGTGGACCACCATCTGCAGGTCGCTCTGCTCCGGCTTGGTGGGCATCCCGGTGGTGGGCCCGGCCCGCTGGCAGTCGACCACCACCAGCGGCACCTCGGCGCCGCCCAGGTGGCTCACCCCTTCCTGCATCAGTGAGATCCCCGGCCCGGAGGTGGCGGTCATCGCCCGGGTCCCGGTCATGGCGGCCCCGATGGCCATGTTGATGGCGGCCAGCTCGTCCTCGGCCTGCACCGCCACCCCGCCGTATTCGGGGAGGCGCCGCTCCAGCCAGTCGAGGATCTCCGAGGCGGGGGTGATCGGGTAGCCGGTGAAGAACCGGCCGCCCGCCGCCAGGAAACCCAGGGCGAGCGCCTCGTTGCCGGAGATGAAGATCCGCTCCTCGGTCTCGGCCCGGTCGAGTTCCCAGGGCCCCTCGCCGGGAGCCAGGCCCTGCTCGGTGGCGTGGCCGAACCCCGTCTCCAGGGCCCCCACGTTGGCTTCGACGACGGCCGGGGCCAAGCGACTGAGCCCGGCCCGCAGGGTGGCCACCGCCTCACCGTCGTCGACCCCGAGGAGCCGGGTGAGCACCCCGAAGGCCAGGCTGTTCTTGAACAGGTCGCGGCGCAGGTCCCGCACCGCCAGCCGCCCGAAGGGGACCCCCAGCACCCGGGCCCCGTCGGGAAGGAGCCCCTCGGGGGGTGGTCCCAGCGAGGAGTCGAACACCACCGCCCCCCGCTCGTTGAGCAGCGGCGCCCCCCTGGCGACGGCTTCCTCGTCGAAGGCCACCAGCAGGTCGATGCGGTCCCCGATGCACCCCTGGGACCGGGTGCATCCCCGCAGGAGAGCGGCGGCGTGCCCGCCTTTGATCCGCGACGCCACGTCGCGGGCCGAATACAGGTGGAAGCCCCTGGAGCTGAGCAGCCGGGCCAGCAGGTTGACCACCGTCAGCGACCCGTCGCCGCCCTGGCCGGCCACCATCACATCCAGGTCGGAGACCACCCGGCGGGTCACCGTGGTCACTCCGCCGTCTCCTCGGGCGGGGCCCCGGGTCCGGTGGTGTAGAAGGTCTTGGGGTCGAGGTAGCCGAGGGCCTCCCGCTCGGCGAGGGTGGGCATCTGGGCGGGATGGGGGCGGTTCTTCTTCTTGTCGGCCGACAGCTTGCGCAGCAGGAACATGCCCCGGGGCTCGTCGTCGAGGGGCCGGGTCTCGATCATCCCGGCGTCGATGGCCGCCTGCAGCGCCCGGTGCCCGGTCTCGTTGCGCACCACGGTCATGGTCCACCCGTCGATGCCGATGCCCCCGCAGGCGACGTCGGCGTGCTCCACCCCGTAGTCGAGGCAGTAGAGGCAGGCGGGCCGGGCCCACTTGCGGTACTGCTTCAAGGAGGCGTTGATCACCTCGCCCCCATCCAGGGTGACCACCACCTTGCCCTTGATGTTGATGTTGCGGATGGCGAGCGGGTCGACCTCGATCAGCTCCCCGAGCCTGATGAGGCTCTCGTGGGTGAACGCCTCGGAACAGAACAGCCCGATGACCAGCGAGATGTGGTCGCGGTACCAGTTGGCCATCTCCAGGCGGATGCTGGAGTGCTGCTGGAGGCGGACCCCGTCGA
>JBFFRY010000060.1:0-6161 GCA_041572755.1 Acidimicrobiia bacterium
CAGCCGGAACCATCGAGATCGGCAATGGTGCGGGCCACCCGCCGCACCCGATCCCAGCCCCGGGCGCTCAGCGCCAGGGGACCGGCCGCCGAAGCCATGAGCCGGCACCCCTCGTCATCCCATCCGGCGGCATCCAGGGCCGATCGGCCCAGATCACGGTTGAGCATTCCCCGCTCCCGCTGGCGGGACCGGGCGGCCACCACGCGGGTTCGCACCGCTCCCGACGGCTCACCACCCTCCCCGACGAGATCTCCAGGAGTGAGCCGCTCCAGGGTCACCCACAGGTCGAATCGATCCAGCAGCGGTCCCGACAGCCTCCGCCGATACCGGGCCCGGAGGGCCGGGGTGCAGCGGCAGGCCACCAGCCGGTCCCCGTCGAACCCACAGGGGCAGGGGTTGGTGGCCGCCACCACCTGGACCGCGCCGGGAAAACGCACCGAGACCCCCCGCCGGGCCACCTCGACCCGACCCTCCTCGAGAGGCTGGCGCAGCGCGTCGAGCAAGTGCGGCGGGAACTCGCCGAGTTCGTCGAGGAAGAGCACCCCCCGATGGGCCAGCGTCAGTTCCCCGGGCACCGGCACGCCGCTCCCGCCTCCGACCAGCGCCGCGATCGAAGCACTGTGGTGCGGAGCCCGAAACGGCGGAGCGCCGTCGGTGCCGCCGCTACGGCCGGCCGCCGCCCAGGCCCTGGCCACGTCCAGGGCCTCGCCCTTGCCGAGCCGGGGCAGGATCCCGGGAAGACACCGGGCCAGCAGCGTCTTCCCCGAACCCGGGGGGCCCACCATCAGCAGGTGGTGCCCGCCGGCGGCGGCGATCTCCAGGGCACGACGCGCCACCGCCTGGCCCCGCACCTCCCCCAAGTCGGGGGGCGGCTCGGCGGTCGGCTCCCTCGGCTCCGGAAGCGGCTCACCCGGTGCGTCGCCGAGAGCCACCGCCACCGCATCCGCCAGCGAGGCGGCCGCCCGCACCCGGGCGCCGTCCACCATCGCCGCCTCGGCGGCGCACGCCGGCGGGAGCACGCAGGGAAGGTCCAACTCAGCCGCCACCAGCCCGGCCGCCAGCCCGCCCCGGGCGGGCCGCAACGAGCCGTCGAGCGCCAGCTCGCCGAGGCCCACCACGCCGGTCGCCCCCGGGGGCACTTCCCCGCTCGCCGCCAGGATGCCCAGGGCGATCGGCAGGTCGTAGGCAGAACCCGCCTTGGGTATCGCCGCCGGCGCCAGGTTCACGGTGAGCCGCCGGCCGGGGAACCGGTAGCCCGAGGCGGCGATCGCCGACCGCACCCTCTCCTTGGCTTCCCGGATCGCCGGATCGGGCAGCCCGACCAGGCCGAACGAGGGGCGGCCGCCACCGACGTGGACCTCGACGCGCACCGGGGTCGGGTCCACCCCGACCAGCGCCACCGAGGTCACTGCTGCGAACATGACGGCAACGTACGAGCCGGGTGTGACGGGCCCAGAAAGGCGGGAAGCGATGGTGCTCGAGGAGAACGATCGCCGCATCGACTACATCGAGATCCGGGTGAAGGACGTCCCCGCCGCCAAGCGCTTCTACGCCGACGTATTCGGGTGGTCGTTCACCGACTACGGCGCCGACTACTCGGCGTTCCATGACGGCCGCCTCGGCGGAGGCCTCACCGGGAGCGACGGCACCATCGGCGGCGGGCCGCTCGTCGTCCTCTACGCCATCGACCTCGAGGGCATCCGGGACCGCATCACTGCCGCCGGCGGGTCGATCTCACGCGACACCTTCGAGTTTCCCGGGGGGCGCCGCTTCCACTTCACCGATCCTTCCGGCAACGAACTCGCCGTCTGGTCCGACCACTGATCCGAGGAGGTTGCGCCGAGTCATCTCGGGGCGCAACCCTCTTCCGGACAACGGTGCTCGACGGGAGACGCTCGAGGTGGCGGCGCACCACGCAGAGCCTTCAGGGAAGGGTCAACGCCCCTTGAAGTCGGGATCCCGTTTCTGGAGGAACGCCATGATCCCCTCCACCACGTCTTCGGAGGTGGTGCACACCGACTGGGCCTGGTTCTCGAACGCCAGGGCCTGATCGAACGTCATCTCGAAAGACCGATCGAAGCCCGCCTTGATGAACCGCTGTGCCAGCGGAGCCCCGGCGGCCAGCTCGGCCGCAACCCGGGCGGCGGTCTCCTCCAGCTCCGCAGCCGGGACCACCCGGCTCACGATCCCATAGGACACGGCTTCGTCGGCCGACAAGATCCGGCCGGTCAACGCCAACTCCTTGGCACGCGCCAGGCCGATGCGCCGGGGCAGCAGCCACGTACCGCCGAAATCGACCGTGAGGCCCCGCCGCACGAAGATCTCCGAGAATCGGGCCCGGTCCGATGCGATGGTCACATCACAGCCGAGCGCCAGGTTCATGCCGGCCCCGACGGCCACACCATCGACGGCTGCCAGGGTCGGTTTGGTGAGCTCGTGGAGCGTGCGGGCCGCTCCACCCACCTCGAGCATCGCCTCGTAGCGAACGGCGGCCGACGCCATCTCCCAATCCTGCCCGGCGAGATCGGCTCCCGAACAGAAGTCGTCTCCGGCCCCCGTGATCACCAGCGCCCGCGCCGCCGACGCCTGGAAGTCGCCCAGCACCGCGGTCAGAGCCGGCCAGCCCTCGGCAGGAATCGCGTTGCGACGGTCCGGATTCTCGATGGTGATCCACCGCACCGGGCCTTCGTCTCGAACGGCAAACATGACCATCACCCTTCCGACCAACGAACCCTACTTCTCGCACGGCCCGACCTACCATGCCGCCATGGGCTTCAACCCCTTCCGCCCGCAACGGAAGGACCTCCTCGACGTCGCCATGGTGGTCGGCACGATCCTGCTGGCCGTGGCGCTGGTGCTGTGGGCAGCGCTTTCGGGGTAGAGATCGTCTCGCCGGTCCAGCCCTACGCGGCCCGGAAGCGCTACCTGTGCCCCGGGTGCCACGGGATGATCGAGGTGGGTGAAGGCCACCTCGTCGTCGTGCCGGAACACGCCGCCGACCTTCGCCGCCACTGGCACCGCGCCTGCTGGCACCGGGAGCAGCGCCTCCGTTAGCCCACCCCGGGGATCCACCGAACCCAGGCACCGTCGGCATCGAGACGCACCCCCACCAGGTCGACTCGGCTCGCCCCCACTTGTCGTGCCGCCCGTCGCATCCGGGCGATCTTGGCGTCGGTGATCTCGTCGACCGGGTCACCGCGACGCCGGCAGCGGACCTCCACTGCGACGATCCGTCCCGCCATGGCGACCAGCAGGTCGATCTCGCCGCCCTCGACGGTCCGATTCCGTTCCAGGATCTCGGCTCCCCGGCGTCGCAGAAACATCTCGGCGATGCGTTCACCCCGGGCGCCCAGCCGGGCCCGGCCGCCTAGAGCTCGAGCTCGGGGTGTTCCACCTCTTCGATGTTCACGTCCCGGAACGTCATCACCCTGACGTGCTTGAGGAACCGGGCCGGTCGGTACATGTCCCATACCCAGGCATCCCGCAGTTCGATCTCGAAGTACACCGAACCGTCGGCCTGCCGGGTGTTCAACTCCACCTGATTGGCCAGGTAGAAGCGCCGCTCGGTCTCGACGACGTAGCGGAACATGGGGAGGACGTCGCGGTACTCGTGGTAGATGCGGAGTTCGACGTCCGTCTCGTAACGCTCGAGATCCTCTTCGCTCATGACGCTCCTGCCTCGGCAAGGCGGAATGATACCGCCGCCGCCGCATCGGTCCGGAGGTTCCTGCCTACCAGGGGGCGGTGACACGGCGAGATCCCGATCACAGGCCGCCCCACCGGCCGGGGGGCCAGACCTTGATGAACGCCTTCCCGATGATGTCGGACTCGGGAATCGGTCCGAACGAACGGCTGTCCTGGCTCTGGCCCCGGTTGTCGCCCATGACGAACACGTGGTTCTCGGGGATGTCGACGGGACCGAAGTCGGCCATCTGCGAACCGTCCCGCAAGTAGGGCTCGTCCACGGCGACGCCGTCGACCAGGACCTCGTTGTCGCGGATCTCGATGGTCTGGCCTTCGACGGCGACCACCCGTTTGATGAGCGCCGAATCGGGGGACGAGACACCGAGCGACTCCCCGATGTGGCGCAAGACCGCCCCCAGGATCGATTCGCCGTCGCCTTCGACGTCGCGGGGGTTGTCGAACACCACCACGTCTCCCGGTTCCGGGTCCCCGAACCGGTACGCCAGCTTGTTGACCATCACCCGGTCACCCTCAACGAGGGTGTCGGCCATGGAGGCCGAAGGGATGTAGAAGGCTTGGACGAGGAACGTCTTGATGAGCACGGCCACCACGAGCGCCACGACAACGAGCAGGGGAAGTTCGCGCCAGAAGGAACGCTTGGCGTCTTCCCGCTCACCCCGGTCCTGGGCGTCGGCGCGCAGCCGGGTCATCGCCTCCTGGGCTTCGAAGGGATCCGCGGTGATGTCGTCACGGTCATCGGGATCGCTCTCACCCAGCGGGGCGAGGCCCTCCGCCTCGAAGACGTCGTCGAACATCGCATCGGCTTTGCGGCGAGGATCGCCGGGGGAAGCGTCTTCGGTCACAGCACGACGTTACCGCAGCCCCGGGTTTGCACCCGGTCGGCGGTCAGTCCCGCTTCTCCTTGATCCGGGTGGCCTTGCCGACCCGATCGCGGAGGTAGTAGAGCTTGGCGCGTCGCACCTTGCCTTTGCGGATGACCTCGAACTGCTGCACGATCGGAGCGTGGAGCGGGAAGATCCGCTCGACCCCCACCCCGAAGCTCACCTTGCGAACGGTGATCGTCTCGCGCACACCGCCGCCGCTGCGAGCGATCACGACCCCCTCGAACACCTGGATCCGCTCTCGGCCGCCCTCGACGACGCGGACGTGCACCCGCAGGGTGTCGCCGGCCGCAATGTCGGGGATGTCGTCGCGCAGGTATCCGGCTTCGACTTGATCAAGCGTGTTCATCGGAACCCTCCGGGAAACGCCGGACACGTGGGTGCCCGGCGCCGGGAGCTTAGCCGTCGTCGGTGGGCTGCGCTAACTCATCGTCGAGGAGGTCCGGCCGTCTCTCCCTGGTTCGCTGCAATCGCATCTCGCGCCGCCACTCCTCGATGCGGCCGTGGTCCCCGCTCAACAGGACCTCGGGCACTCCCCATCCCTCGAAGACCGCAGGGCGGGTGTAATGGGGTTCCTCCAGGAGCCCGCCCCGAAAGCTCTCCGACTCGGCGGAATCCGGGTTCCCCATGACACCGGGCACCAGGCGGGTCACCCCCTCCACGATGGCCAGGGCGGCCGCTTCCCCCCCGGCGAGCACGAAGTCGCCCAGCGAGACCTCCTCGTCGATGAGATGCTCGGCCACCCGCTCATCGACCCCCTCGTAGCGGCCGCACACCAGCGTGACGGCGTCGAGACCGGCCCAGCGATCGAGGAGGTCCTGACGCAAGGGAGCGCCGGCGGGGGTGAGCAGCACCCTGTGGGTCGCCTCCAGCGGCGCCAGCGCCGCCGCCAGGGGCTCGATCATCATCACCATCCCCGGGCCGCCGCCGAAGGGGGCGTCGTCGAGCTGGCGGTGCTTTCCCAGACCGTGGTCGCGCAGGTCGATCACCTCGAGCTCGATCGCGCCCTCCGCGATCGCTCTCCCGACCAGCGAGATCGCCAGGGGGCTCTCGAAGTACTCCGGGAACATCGTCACGATCGTGATCCGCATCAGGACCGCCGAACCTCGTCGAACGGCACATCCTTGTCTACTCGGATGTCACCGGGAAGCCCGAGCACCCGCTCGCCGATGATGTTGCGCTGGATCTGGTCGGTGCCGCCGCCGATCCGCAGACCGGGAGCACCGAGGAACCCGGCGCCCCACTCGCCACTCCACGGGGCCGCCTCACCGGCCAGTGCACCCCCATCACCGAGCACCTCGAGCGCCAGCTCATAGGTGTCGCTGAGCAGTCGGGTGCCCTCCAGCTTCAGGATCGACCCCTCGGGGCCGGGCTGGCGCCCCCGGGAGATGTCGGTCAACAGCCGCAGGCTGGTGTAGCGCAGCGCCTGCGACCTGGCGTAGAGGGAGGCAAAGCGATCCCTGATCAGTGATGTGGCCTCCCGGCCCTCCAGCAGACCGAGCAAGGCGCGCACGGCGCTCCCGGAGACCAGGGAGGCGCTCATCCTCTCGAACATGAACGTGGTGATCACCAGGC
>JBFFRY010000061.1:0-6013 GCA_041572755.1 Acidimicrobiia bacterium
CGGGCGGTTCTGGCGGAACTCGCTCCCGGGGTGGCCCTCGTGGAGGACGCCGAATGGCCCGATGTCCCCGAGACAGGCGGCACCCTGCGCGCCAACGCTCTGCTGAAAGCCCGGGCGGTGCTCGAGGCCACCGGGACGGCGGCTCTCGCCGACGACACCGGCCTCGAGGTCGATGCGCTCGACGGTGCTCCCGGGGTCCACACGGCCCGCTTCGCCGGCCCCGAAGCCACCTACGCGGAGAACCGGGCTGCCTTGTTGCGGGCTCTCGAGGGTCGGGAGGACCGCACGGCGCGGTTCCGCACGGTGGTGGTGCTCGCCGAGCCCTCCGGCATCGAGACTGCCGCCTCGGGAGTGATCGAGGGCCGGATCACCTCCGACGAGCGGGGCGGCGGCGGCTTTGGGTACGACCCGGTCTTCGAGGTCGAAGGGCGGACCCTGGCTGAGATGCCGGAGACCGCCAAGAACCAGATCAGCCATCGGGCCCGAGCCCTGGCCGCCCTGGTGGGGCGGCTCACGGCGGGGGAGGACGGTTCCCGCCCCAGCGACTGACGCCCTCTGTGGCCGGGAGGGTGGTGGGGGAACCCCCACCACCGACTCTCGCCCCAGGATCCGGGCGCGTCGGGGGGGATTCTCTCCGCCCAAGACCACCTCGGGTTATCCTCTGGCGCCGTGCAACGACTCACTCGGGTTTCCGTGGCCGGCATCTTCGTCGCCGTCTCCGCCGTGGTCCCGGCACCACCGCCCGCCGCGGCGGCTCCCGTCGATGCCGGCGTCACGGTGACCCCTTCGGCGGTCTCGATCGACGAAGGAGCCCGCATCGAGATCGTGGCCTCCTACGACGGGCGCGGCGGTGATCCGATCGACTTCCGCATCCGATGGGGCGACCGCAGCGACGTTTCGGTGGTGACCTCATCCGACGGCCAGGCTCCCTTCGAGGTGACCGAGGCCCACCGGTACGGGGATGACGGGTCCTTCGATATCGCCGTCAAGGTTCCCGCCGCCGACGGCAAGGAGTACCGGGGCAGGGCCACCGTCGAGGTGGCCAACGTGGCACCCACCATCGATCGGCTCGAAGACGCGTTCGCACCCCTCGACGGCGAGTTCACGGCCGCCATCGCATTCGAGGATCCGGGGACGGGGGATACCCACACGGTGACCCGGATCGACTGGGGTGACGGCACCGCGGATCGCGACGTGGCGATCCCCTCCGGGGATCGGGTGGCGCATCCCACTCACCGCTATCGCGACGAGGGGACGTTTCGGGTTTCGGTGACGATCGGCGATGACGACGGCGGGTCGGACTCGGCTTCCTTCGACGTGACGGTCGGGACGGGGTGCGGCGGCTACCCGGTCTCGATCGACGTGGAGTCCCTCAACCTGGCACCCGGAGAGAAGGTGATCGGCACCCCGGGCCGCGACGTGATCCTCGGGACACCCGGCAACGACAGAATCAACGGGAAGGGCGGGGACGACATCGTGTGCGGGCGCGGCGGGGACGACGTGATCTTCGGTGGCGCCGGCAACGACGAGCTGCGGGGCGGGTCGGGCGCCGACACCCTCAAGGGCGGGAGCGGTGACGATGTGCTGGTGGGGGGCGACGGCGACGACCGGCTGGTCGGCAGCAGCGGTGCCGACACCGCAGCCGGTGGCGCCGGCAGGGACACGCTCAACGGGGGCGGCGGCAACGACGTGCTGCACGGGGGCACCGGGGTCGACGAGATGAACGGGCGGGCCGGCGACGACTTCCTCTTCAACAGTGAGTCACCCAACCGTGACGACATGACGGGTGGCAGAGGCAGCGATCTCGTGGGCGTCGGCAAGCGGGGCAACGACCGGACCGGGATCAGGGAGTACGTCACCGATGCCGAGGTGCTCACCTTCAGGGCGCCCCAGAATCTGAGCGACTTCACCACCCACCACGCCTGCTGTCAGAACCGGGTGATCAACATCCAGACGATGGCGGGCACGGTCAACGGCTACCTGGTGCTTCCCGGCGAGACCTTCACGGTCAACACGGTGGTGGGTCGGCGAACCGCCGAGAAGGGCTATGTGCTGGCCGGGGCGATCATCGGCGGCTACGTCCAATGCTGCGACCAGAGTGCCAACTTGGGCGGGGGGACCAGCCAGTTCGGAACCACGATCTACAACGCCATCTTCTTCAGTGGCCTCGAGGACGTCGATCACACACCGCACACCCTGTACTTCTCCCGCTACCCGGCCGGGCGGGAGGCCACCATGGGGTACCCGGGCCTCGACGTTGCGTTCCGCAACGACACCGAGAGCGCGGTGCTGATCACGACCCACTTCACCCCGCGGACCGGGACCAGCATCCGGGTCAAGTTCTGGGGCGACAACGGAGGCAGGACCGTGACCGCCACCCACTCCTGCAATGCCCCCGGGACGAGCATCTTCCCCGAGGTGGAAGCGGCTCGCGGCGCCTGCGGGACCTTCACCAGCTCGGCCGTGGTCTACGAAGCAGACGCCTCCATGAGTCCCGGTGACGAGTCCCGCAGCCCGGGCCAGGCCGGGTTCCGTATCAGCGTGGACCGCACCATCAGCTACCCGGACGGCACGGAGAAGGTCGAGACCTTCGCGTGGACCTACTCGGCCTCGCCGACGGTGATCACCACCCACCCCTGCAACATCCCCCCCGGGTCGAACGACTACACCGGTGAGTCGTGCCCCGGCGGTGGGGGCGGGGGCGACGACATCATCCTGCTCTGACGGACCACTAGGTTCGGAGGGGAGAAGGAGGTAGGGATGTCGGTCTGGAATCCCGATGTCGCCGTCGTGGGTGTCGACGGTTCGGAGCAGAGCATTCGGGCGGCCGCAGTGGCCGCCTCACTCGCCAGAGAGAGCAATGCCCGCCTCTTCATCGTCACGGTGGTGCGGCCCCCGGAGGGTTGGTGGGGCATCGTCGGTTCGCCGCCCCCGGCCGATGCGTTGACATCGTCGATGAGCAAGGCGCAGCAGAGCATCCTCGATGTGACGGTGGGCCAGCTCGACCTCGAGGGTGTGGCCTGGGAGGCGATGGAAGAGATCGGAGAGCCGGCCTCGGCGTTGTCCGACGTCTGCAAGGAGCGGAATGCCGATGTTCTCGTGGTGGGGCGGCGCGGCGCCGGAATCGTGGAGCGGCTGGTGATGGGCTCGGTCGCCGACCGCCTGGCCCACTATGCACCGTGTCCCGTGTTGATCATCCCCTAGGGGGGAACACGGAGAGGGTGGTGTTGCTTCCGGGCGTGCCGGAGCGGTGCGGGCGGTGGGACTCGAACCCACATCGGGAAAACCCACCAGATCCTAAATCTGGCGCCTGTGCCAATTCGGCTACGCCCGCTCCTGGGCGAGGCTAGCGGGGGCTCTAGGGGCCGACGACGGGAAGGCCCGCTTCGGTCCACGCCACGATGCCGCCGTCGAGATCGTGCACATCGGTGAAGCCGAGGTCACGCATCAGATCGGTGGCCTGCCCCGACCGGCTTCCGCTGCGGCAGTAGACGATATAAGAGGCGTCGGGGTCGAGTGCCGCCACCTCGGCGGCAAAGGTCGCCTCGTAGAAGTCGAGGTTGATGGCTCCCTCGAGATGAGGTCCGGCGAACTCTTCGGGCGTGCGGACGTCGAGGACGACGTGGTCGCCGGTCTCCAGGATCTCGCTGATCGCATTGGGTGACGCCGTCTCGACGGCCTCCACGTGGGTGGCCGTGTCGGTGCCGCCGCCGCAGGCGGCCACCAGCACCAGCAGGGCGATGAGGGAAAGCACTCGTTGAGGCATGGCGTCCTTTCTCTGTTGGCGGGGACCTTAGGCGATCTGGCGGGGAACGCCCGGCGGCACTGCTCCCGCCCGGACGGGTTGAGATGCGCCGCTCTTCGGATCGGGGGATGATCTCACCGGAATCGATCCTCCCGGCATCATGAACGCCACCGTCGACACCACGCATGTCGGCGGCGAGGTGGTGTTCGGCTACACCACGAAGGGGATGAGGGCCTTGCGGTCCGGCGGGTAGTCGGGGAAGGTGGCCCGGTACCAGCGCAGGTTGGCGTAGGCCCGGGGACCGACGTTGGCGGCGGTGAAGAGGGCAAAGGCCAATCCGGGCAGCGACCAGGTGGCGATGGCAAACCCGGTCCACTCCACGATCTCGCCCAGGTAGTTGGGGCAGGCCACGTATTCGTACAGCCACCCGGACGGCACTCGATAGCCGGTCTCCCCGGCCCGGCGCAGCCCGATCAGCATGGCGTCGGCCCTCTGGTTGATGGCGAATCCGGCGAAGAAGAGCGCCACCCCGGTGATGAAGCGCGGGTCGAGCAGCCATTCGGTGTCATAGCGGCCCAGGTGGGAGGTCCAGCGGGCGATGACGTAGGCGTTGAGCACGTTGAAGGCGAACCCCATGGCGACGATGACGACCGGCACCTTCTTGCCGGTGGTGTGCAGCCGGAACGGGAACACGAAAGTGCGCTGCAGGTAGTGGAAGAGCCACAAGCCGGCGAAGGCCAGCGGCACCGGCTCGAAGCGGTGCTCACCAGTGAGGTGGATGGCGGTGAACAGGAGCACCGCCGGCAGTTCCATCACGACCCACCCGGCGGCGTTGGCCATGCTGGGGCCCCATCCCGGCCTCTGGTGCCGCCCGTAGGGAGCGGCCACCACCAGCAGCAGGAGGAAGGTTGTCCCGGCGAGGATGAGTTCGGTCCGGGTCAGCCAGGAGTGAAATCCGGCTTCGGTCATCGGGCGACCCGCGTCGGAGTGAGCATTCCCCGCTCGGCAAACCATCGGTAGAGGTCGGCGACCGTTTCAACGGTGGGCCGGGGTCGGTGGCCCAGATCCGTGGTGGCCTTGGTGTGATCGATGCGGGCCCCGGACCGAAGGACGGCCAGGGACTCGGTCGTGTACAGGGGGTCTTTGCGGGTCGCCCGCGACACCAACCCCACGACCGGTGCCCCGAGCCGAGCAGCCCACATCGGAGCGGTGAAGCGAGGTAACGGCACTCCGGTGATCTCTGCGGCGATGCCGGCGAGTTCGCGGATTCGGTGGTGGTGGCCCGAGATCAGGTAGCTCTCGCCGCTGCGTCCTCGTTCCGCTGCCGCGATGAGGCCGGCGACGACGTCCCGCACGTCGACGAAGTCGAAGCTTCCGGAGACCAGGCTGGTCAGGCTGCGGCGCTGGAGGTGGAGGAAGAACCGCCCCATCCGGGACGGCTCGAAGTCGTGAGGGCCGATCACGCTGGTGGGGTGGAGGATCACCGCATCGAGGCCTTCGGTGATGAGACGCCGCACCCGACGCTCACCCCCGGCCTTGGAGCGGTCGTATGCCGTGTGGGACCGCGAACCGGCGGGGACCCGCCGGGCCGTCTCGTCGATCGTCGGCGGCCCGGAGTGAAGGTCGAAGGCGTGAACCGAGGAGCAGTGCACCAGACGCCTTACCCCGCATTGGAGGGCCGCCCGGGCCACGTGCTCGGCACCGTCGACGTTGACGGCCCGCACCCGGCCGTGGCGGTCGCCGGAGATGGAGATGACTGCTGCCAGGTGGTAGACGACCTCGGCCCCGGCCAAGGCGCGACGCATGGAGTGGGAATCGAGCACGTCCCCCCGGGCGATCTCGACGTTCAGTCCCTCGATGGCCTGGGTGTGGCGATGGACGAGCGCCCGGACCCGGTGCCCTCGCTCAAGAAGGGTCCGGACCAGGTTGGCTCCCAGGTGACCTGAGGCCCCGGTGACGACCACGGTCATGGTGCAGACTCCTATGGCGGGGTACACGACTCTAGGACGAGGGTCGATCCCCGATCCACGGGGGTGAAGCCGGGGCGTCGGGCCTGGGGGAGGAGGGCCGACCGGCGTCTGTTGGGCCGGAGGCCGAAGTCGGCCCGGGCGTGTGACGGCCGCTGGTGGGGCTGGGGGTCCCCGCCTGGGGGAGGAGGGCCGACCGGCGTCTGTTGGGCCGGAGGCCGAAGTCGGCCCGGGCGTGTGACGGCCGCTGGTGGGGCTGGGGGTCCCCGCCTGGGGGAGGAGGGCCGACCGGCGTCTGTTC
>JBFFRY010000062.1:0-5883 GCA_041572755.1 Acidimicrobiia bacterium
CGGGGTCGGTGATCGGTTCCCAGGTCACGCCGTCGTCGGACGCAACGGTGTGTCCGGGTTCACCCCACCCCGAGATACGGGCCGCGAACCCGTTCTCGGTCGTCCAGACGGGGCCGATCGACTGACGGATGGGTGTGCCGGCCGGGTCGGGGAAGGCCTGGGCGATCTCGGGCGGTGCCTGGATCCGGAGATTGGGGTCGTCGACCGCTACGAAGCGATCGCCGTCGAGCGCCCAGATCCGGCCCGGGTGGTCCTGGTACAGCAGCACCCCCGCCGCGCCGACCACGACGCCCTCGATCCACGTGTCGGTTTCCTCGATGGGTTCGATCTCGACGCGCACCCATTCGGTCAGGTCCTTCGTCATCCAGACCGAGTGGAAGCCCACCGCCAGGAGTTGGTCCCCGTGCACGGCGAGGTGGCCGAGCGTCCCGGGGGGTTCGGCCAGCGGCCGCCACGTCGTGCCCTCGATCTCGATGAGGAGGCTGCGGGACGTCGGCCATGACGGATACGACTCGTTCACCTCGCGCACCTGGGCCACCCCGATGATCCTCCCGTCCCAGTCGACGGGGCTCGGCATCCCCACCCAATCGATCTCCGGATCGTCCACCCGGTCCCACTCGATCATCCCCAGCGGGGTGTTGGTCCTGGATGGGAACCCCTCGACGACGGTGGTGACCGTTTCGGTTGTCCTTGGGCCCGGCTCCACCACGTCGGCCGTCCCGCCGTCGGAGAACCCCACCCACCACACGATCCCACCGAGCAGGATCGTCACTGCAGCCGCCACCACCGCCACCTGCCATCCGGGCCACGCCCGGACGGGTGCGGGAGGGCTGATCGGCCGAACCGCAGGCGTCGTGCCGCCGGTCCGTTCCAGGAGTGCATCCTCGATGGTCACCGGATCAACGGAACCGAGGACCGCCCGGCTGTAGTCGGCGAGTTGGCGATCGAAGCTGATCATCGGCCGACCCCCAGTTGCCTTCGGAGGCGGCGGAGACCGCGCTCCGCATGGTTCTGGACGGAGGACTTGGCAATGCCGAGGAGGTCGGCCACCTCCTTCAGGGTCCACTCCATCCCGTGCACCAGCATCACCGCGACTCGTTGCCGCTCGGTGAGCCCGGCCAGGGCGGCGGGGAGCCCCGGCTCCACCCAGGGCACACCGATCGCTTCGGGCGGGTCGAAACCGACGGGGCGGCGCCGCATCATGCGGCGGGCCCGGTTTCGGCCGACCCCCCACAGGTAGCCGGTGGGAGTGGGTACTTGCAGGATCCGCTCCCAGTGCTCCCAGGCGAAGGCGAGGGCATCGGCGGTGGCCTCCCGGCCGATGTCGGGGCCGAACGCAGCGCACAGTGCGTTCCGCAGCTTGGGCTCGGCGTCCTGCACGAACCCGGCGAAGGCATCCACCCCGGTTCGGTCAGCCAACATGCCTCACCTCGCCCGTCACCGAATAGTGCACCGAATCGACCGTTCGTACCACCGGCTTCACCCCAGAGGAACAACTACTGACTGCGCAAAGGCCACGGGCTGCCTGGATCAGCTCCCCCAGGCCGGCGTCGACTGCCAAGCACATTTCGTGCTGAGGTGGCCACCCACAGCGGTGTGGAGACCTCCCGACTCATCGTGTGGAGGCTCTCACCCGATCGATGCATTCCTTCTGGTCAGGGCGATCCGCGAACACGCCACCAACCACCGCGGGTTCTCTCAAGGACACGGCTCTGGAGCTGATCCAGTCTTGGATCAAAGGGGAGAGCGAACTCTTCACCTTTTCCGAGCCGCGACCGGGTATCAGCCGGTCTATTCGTCGTACTCCGAGATGGTGAGACGCCCGTCCTCGATGTAGAAGTTGACCGCCCGGCCACCGGTGACCCCGAGGATCGACTCGTATTCGCCGTCGGGGCCCCCTGTTCTTCCCGAGTAGTTGCATTCCCCGACGAGGCTCCAGTAGATCGGGGTCATGTCTGAGACGGTGAGATCGCCGACCATGACGACCGAGACCCCGTTCTCGACGTCGTATTCCCAATCACCGCTCTTGACTGCAGATACCTCCGACGCGCTCTCCACTGTGAGCGCCGCCGGCACCGGCGGGTCGTTCTGGAATCCTTCGGGGAGGCTGGTGACGGCTTCCGACAGCGCGACGACGTCCACGTCGAGGAAGACCATCGGCGGGTCGTCGGCGTCGAAGTCGACGCAACTCAGGCCGTCGCCGCCACACCCCGCCGCGACGATGGTGGCGGCGACGGCGGCTGCGAGGCGGACGGTCCGGACTCTTAGTGGTGTTCGCATCTCCCGATCGTAGACGGTCGTGGTGCCATGCCTTCGGGAGTCAGGCCCCGGCGGTGCGGCCACGCAGCGCCGTGCGGAGCCCTCCTCCCAGGCACCTACTTCCCCCTTGTCGGAGCGAGGTGCGACCACGCCACCAACCAACCAATCCAACCGACCGACCACCACCATCTGGCGTCTCTTCGTCATGCCGCCGCCGGGATCTGCTCGGGTTCCAGATCGGGGATCGACTCCTCGATGCTGCGAATCTGCTGGTGGTTCCAGGCCGCCAGTGCCACCACGACCGCGAGAACCCCGCTGAGGACGAACAGGAGGCCGATGCCCCGGCCGGGACCGAAACCCAGCAGGTCGGTCAGCAGGCCCCGATCCGAGGCCATCAAGGGTTCGAACACCCGGTCGGCCAGTACGCCGGCGCTGAGGAAGGCGATCGGGGAGGCCGCGATCGCTGAAACCTGGCGGACGGCGAACACCCTCCCCTGCAACTCCGGCGGCACCTTCGACTGCCAGATCGACTGGCTGCTTCCGCCGGCGATGGGGTGGGTGCCGTTCATGAGGAGGATCCCGACCACGACCCAGGCGATGGATGGGCGGGCTCCCATGAGGATCAGGCCGGCTCCCATCGCCACGATCGGCGCGTAGACGCCGGCGATTCGGTCGCGCGGCCCGCCCCAGACACTGAGTACGAGGCTCCCGGCGACGATGCCCAGCGCCCCGATCGACACGATCGCCCCGGCGGTCTGTTCCGACCCCAGGTGGAGGAGGAGGGGGAGGGCCAGCACGCTCTGGAAGGCAAAGGCGAAGTTCACGACGACGAAGGAGAGGAGCAGGATCAGCAGCGCCCTTCTCTCAACGACGAAGTCCAGGCCGGCCTTGGCTTCCAGCAGGAGGCCCCGGAGGCCCGAGCCGCGCCGTTCGGCCGGTTGGGCCTGCGGGAAGCGCACCACCAGGAGGACCCCCACCGCCGCGGCGAAGGTGACGAAGTCGATCAAGAAGATGACCGGTAGGCCGGCGGTGACCACCAGACCGGCGGCGACCGTCGGCGCTGCCACCTGGGCGAGGCTCCCGGCCAGCTGCACCAGGCCCGAGGCTCGGGCGTAGTCCTCCCTGGCCACCATCAGGGTGGTCGCCGCCGAGTAGGCCGGGAACTGGAATGCCTGGAACAACCCGCTGAAGGAGAGTGTCAGGTAGAGATGCCAGATCTCCAGGGTGCCGGTCGCCAGCAGGAGCAACGTGGCAAGGGTCCCGACGGCGGCTCCTGCGTCGGCCAGGATCATCGCGATGCGTCGATCCCACCGATCGACCAGGGCCCCGACGAAGGGGGAGACGAGCAGCATCGGCCCGCGCGAGGCCAGCACGATCAAGGCGAGTTGGGTGGCGGATCCGGTCTCCCGGAACACCCACACCGCCAGCCCGAACGAGGTCATCGACGAACCGAGGTTTGACAGCAACTGGCCGGCCCAGACGATGCCGAAGGTGCGCCCCCCGGGCTTGGTGAAGAGTTGCTTGAGAGCCTGCACCACGCCTGCTTACTTTGCCAGATTAGTAATCTAGCCGATCATTTACTGGTAGACAAGTTGTGGCATAATGGTCTCATGGGCGATCATGAAGAACCCCTCTGGCGCCGGGCGGCCACCCACACACTCCACACCTCGATCATGTTGAAGTCGGTGCTGGAGGAGCGTCTCGTGCAAGAGGTCGGCATCCTCCTGGCCGACAACGAGGCCCTGCTCAACGTCGCTCACGCTGCGGCGCCGCTGCGCATGTCCGACATCGCCGAACGACTCGTGCTCTCGCGAGGGGGGACCACCAAAGTGATCGATCGGCTCGAGGAGTTGGGCCTTGTCAGCCGGCAGGCGGATCCGGAGGACCGCCGGGCCGTGGTAGTGGAGATCACCCCGGAAGGGAGGGAGGTGCTCGCCAGGGCCCGCACGGTCATCGACGCGTCTCTCAGCGAGATGTGGGCTGCGACCCTCAGCGACGACGAGGCAAAGGTGGTCATCGAGGTCATGGACCGGGTGATTGCAGCCCACCACGCGAAGGACCGCTAGGCCCGACCACCCGGCTCATCGAATCCGGCGGCGGTGCCGCCGCTGGTGCGGTTGCCAACCTGGAGCCGAGACTTGACCCGCCGCGCCGGCAGCGGCGGCGCGGTAGCCCGCCTACGCAGCTCCCTGTGGCGACCTGACCACCCTACGCGGTGTGGAGACCCCCCACCTATCGTGTGGAGACCTGTCGCGGAGGCGCGCGAAACCCCCGGTCAGGGAGAACCGCGAACGCGCCACCGACCGTAGCCGTACTGAACTGACTGACTGACCACCACCGACCAACCAACGAGAGGCCCCTGCGGGGGCCGTTTGACGCCTGGTGGGCATGATGACGCCGGTCGGGCCGCTGAAAGGTGGGATCAGTCACGCGAACGGCGACGGGTACACCGTGGCAGTCTCCCCGTCGTAGTGGATGAGGGCCCCTTGGGAGGTGGTCCACAGGGATCCATCGGGGGCGACGGCGGAGCGAAAGCCGCCGAATCGGGTCTCCGTCTCCTGGGCAGTCCACGAACCGCCGTCGAAGTGGGAAACACCGTGTGGGCGGATTTCGGAGTGGATGGCCCAGACGGTCCCGTCGTCCCCCGCCGCCACGATCGCGTCGTTCGTCAGCAACCCGTCGGCCATGGTGTAGGTGGTCCAGGCCACCCCGTCGAAGCTGGCGATCCCGCCGGCTGCATCCGGAGCCGCGGTGTCGGGGTCGCCATAGAGAGCATCGGTGGCCACCCACAACAGGCCGTCGGATCCCGCGGAGACCTGGAACACGTTGTCGCTCGGCAACCCATCTTGGGAGGTGTAGTGGATGAAGCTCTCCCCATCGAACGCATAGAGTCCGCGCCCCAGACCGGGATCGTTCGTTCCGGCCCACACGGTTCCGTCGGCCGCCACTGCCAGTGACCCCGACCACGGTGACACGTTGTTGGTGAAGCCGGGTACGGAATGGGAGCGCCACTGTGCCCCGTCGAAGACCAACAGCACCGGTTCCGAGCTGCCGGCTGCATACACCGAGCCGTCGGGGGCAACCACCAGGTCCCCGACGCTCCAAGCGAGACCGGGTGTCTCGTCCGACGTGAAGACGATCCAAGAGCATTGCCCGCCGGTGCAGTCTCGGCGGGCGACGAAACCGAGATGTCGGGCGACGCCCGACCACCCGTCGATCTGCCCCCCGAACTCCTCGTCCTCGACCGTCGATGTGGCAACCCCGGCGACCCACAGGGTGCCGTCAGCACCGACCGCGACATGGTCGATCGTGCGGCCAGGCCACGCTCCCTCGAGACCTTGACCCTCCGGGAGAGCATCGATGTTGAGCAGCGTCCAATCACCGGTGGTGTCCAGCGAAGCGATCCCGAGCGGCGCCGACCCGTACACCGTTCCATCGGGAGCAACGGCGACATCGCCGATTGCGCCCATCCAGTCGTTGGTTGGGGTGACGGGGTCGGCAGAGTTGGTGCCGGGGATGGCCACCCCGGTGGCGCAATCGATGTTCCACCCGTCGGGCCGGAGATCCGCCGACACGGCGACGTCGGTCTGGGTGTCGTCACCCACCTCGAAGACCACATGACAA
>JBFFRY010000063.1:0-5830 GCA_041572755.1 Acidimicrobiia bacterium
CTCACCGCCGAGCGGGGGCTCTCGCCCCACACGGTGGCCGCCTACGAGCGGGATCTCGCCCAGTTCTTCGATTTCTGCGATCGAGGGGGCCTGTCCACCATCGAGCGGGTCGATCGGCGGCTGATCCGGCGGTTCCTGGCCCATCTGGGCAGCCGGTCGTATGCGCCTCGGTCGGTGGCGCGCAAGGCGTCGGCGGTGCGGGCGTTCTTCACCGATGCCGCCCGTCGCGGCTCCGTGCAAGGCAACCCCGCCGAGGGGATCGCGGCTCCCAAGCGGCGCCGCACCCTGCCCCGGGCGGTTTCGGCGGCGGGCTTGGCGGAGGTCCTCGACGCCCTCGATGGGTCGGATCCCGTGGAACTGAGGGACCGGGCACTGCTCGAGATCCTGTACGGCACCGGTCTGCGGGTCTCCGAGGCCGCGGCGCTCACCGTGGGCGCGGTGCGCGGCATCGATCTCGTCACGGTCCGCGGCAAAGGCGATCGGGAGCGGGTGGTGCCCCTGGCCGGCGAGGCGCGCCTCGCCCTCGACCGGTACCTCGTTTCGGGTCGCCCGAGTCTCGCCGGCGACCACACCGGCGATGCGCTGTGGGTGGGAGTTCGGGGCGGTCCCCTCGACGCCCGCGGCATCCGACGCGCGGTGCGAAGCCGGCTCGGCACCTTTCCGCATGCACTTCGGCACTCCTTCGCCACCCACCTCCTGGAGGGGGGTGCCGATCTCCGCACCGTCCAGGAACTCCTGGGGCACATTGAACTAGGCACCACCCAGATTTACACTGCCGTGACCCGGCGGCATCTCGAGGCCACCTATGACCGATCCCATCCGCGCGCCTGACCCGTCCGCCCAGGACATCGAGGGCTATTGGCGGAGATTCAAGGAGTCCGGCGACGAGGGGGCTCGGGAGGGCCTCATCCTCCACTACGCCCCGCTCGTGAAGTTCGTCGCGGGTCGGGTCGGTGCCGGGCTGCCCCGCAACGTGGAGCAGTCGGACCTGATCTCCTACGGGATGTTCGGCCTCATCGATGCCATCGACAAGTTCGACACCGATCGCAACATCAAGTTCGAGACCTATGCGGTGAACCGGATCAAGGGCGCCATCCTCGATGAGTTGCGCGCCCTCGACTGGGTCCCCCGATCGGTGCGGGCCCGTGCCCGGGAGATCCAGCGCTCCCTGGCGGAGCTCGAGCACAGGCTGAAGCGGTCGGTGACCGAACAGGAATTGGCCGAGCACATGAACGTCCCGCTGGCGACCCTGCAAGACCAGCTGGGGGAGATCGCCGGCCTGGGCTTCGTGGCGCTCGACGAGTTGCTGGACCCGGCCGAGCGTGGCTCGGCGGCGGTCGGAGACCTCATCGCCGACGTTCGGGCCGTCGACCCCGGCGGTTCCTTCGAGGAGCAGGAGACCCGTTACTTCCTGAGCGACGCCATCAACCGTCTTCCCGAGCGGGAACGCCTCGTGATCACCCTCTACTACTACGAGGGCCTCACGCTGGCCGAGATCGGCGACGTGCTGGGGGTGACCGAGTCGCGGATCTGCCAGATCCACACCAAGTCGGTGATGAGCCTCCGCAACCGCATGCTGGAGCCCGGGCAGCGGCCCACCTGACCCAACGGCCTATACTGCCGTCCAATCTCACACGCTCATCGCACCCTCCACCGGTCGGGGCCCTGCCCCGTGGAGGCTTCGGATGAGCGGAGGAACAACCGGAAAGAGGAGGAGACGTGTCGAACGTCACCATGCGCCAGCTCCTCGAGGCTGGCGTTCACTTCGGGCACCAGACGCGACGCTGGGACCCCAAGATGCGCCCCTACATCTTCTCGGAGCGCAACGGCATCCACATCATCGACCTGCGCCAGACCCTCGAGGCCGCCGAGCAGGCCTTCGAGTTCGTGCGCGACCTCGTCGGCAAGGGCGGCAACGTGCTCTTCGTGGGCACCAAGAAGCAGGCCCAGACCGTGATCGAAGAGGCGGCCGGTCGCGCCGAGATGCCCTTCGTCAACCATCGCTGGTTGGGGGGGATGCTCACCAACTTCAGCACCATCCACAAGCGCATCCTGTACATGCGGGAGCTGGAGCACATGGATTCCTCGGGCGAGATGGAGGCGCTCCCCAAGAAGGAGCGTCTCCGCCTCCGCCGCGAGCTCGGCAAGTTGCAGACCGTTCTCGGCGGGGTGCGGAACATGCACAAGCCCCCGGAGGCGGTCTTCGTGGTCGATGTGAAGACCGAGGCGATCGCCGTGAAGGAGGCGAGCCGCATCGAGGTGCCGATCATTGCTGTGGTCGACACCAACTGCGATCCGGACCTGATCGACATGGTGATCCCCGGAAACGACGATGCCATCCGTTCGGCGCAGCTGATGGCCTCCCTGATCGCCGATGCCTGCGTCGAGGGGGCTCGCATCGCCGTGGCCAAGGCCAAGGACGAATCCGAGACCGAGGACGACAAGGGCGGTGACGAAGGTGAGTGAGTTCAGCGCCAAGGACGTGGCCGAGCTCAGGAAGGCATCCGGCGCCGGGATGATGGATGCCAAGAGGGCGCTCGAGGAAGCAGCCGGGGAGATGGAGCGCGCCAAGGAGATCCTCCGAGAGAAGGGCATCGCCGATGCACGCAAGCGGGCGGGTCGCAGCACCGAGCAGGGGACGATCGGCCACTACCTGCACCACCAGTCGGATCGGCCGGTGATCGGGGTCATCGTCGAGTTGGCTTCGGAGACCGACTTCGTCGCCAAGAGCGAGGATTTCCAGCAGGCGGCCCGCGACATCGCCATGCACATCGCCGCGTCGCGACCCCAGTGGGTGACGCGCGAGGAGGTGCCGGAGGATGCCGTCGAGCAGGAGAAGAAGCTCATCGCCACCCAGGCCCGCAACGAGGGCAAGCCGGATCAGGTGATCGACAAGATCGTGGATGGGCGGATCAAGGCCTATTTCGAGGACAACGTGCTCTACGACCAGGCCTTCGTGAACCCGGAGAAGTTCGACGGGACGGTGGGCCAGTTCGTCGAACACCTCATCGCGACGATGGGGGAGAACATCGCGGTCCGTCGTTTCAGCTGCATAGGGGTGGGTGAGGATTGACCGTGGCGCGACGGGTGGCCCTCAAGTTGTCCGGGGAATCGTTCGCCGATCCGGACTCGGGCTACGGGATCCACGCCTTGACGGTGGCCGGGGTCGCCGAGGAACTCGCCGAGGTCCACGCAGAGGGACACCAGATCGCCATCGTCGTCGGTGGGGGCAACCTCTGGAGAGGCCTCTCCGAGGCCGCCGAGGGAATGGACCGGGCCAACGCCGACTACATGGGGATGCTGGCCACCGTCATCAACGCCTTGGCGCTGCGCGACTCCCTCGACAGGGCGGGGGCGCCGACGAGGGTGCAGTCGGCGATCAACATCGCTCAGGTGGCCGAACCGTACATCCGTCTTCGGGCGATTCGACACCTCGAGAAGGGTCGGATCGTGGTGTTCGCCGGGGGAACCGGCAACCCGTTCTTCACAACCGACACCACCTTGGCCCTGAGGGCCGCCGAGATCGGCGCCGAGGTCGTGTTGAAAGCCACCAAGGTCGACGGCGTCTACGACGCCGACCCGGTCGAGAACCCGGACGCCCGACTCCTGGAGGATCTCCGCTACATGGAGGTGCTCGAAAAGGGTCTTCGGGTCATGGATGCCACCGCCATTACGATGTGCATGGACAACGACCTGCCGATCAGGGTTTTCAACATCACCGTGCCGGGCAACATCGCTCGGGCGGTGCGGGGCGAGCCGGTGGGGACCCTGGTTCGCTGAGAGGAGCGTGCCGGTGATCGAGGAGCTGCTCGCCGAGGCCGAGACCAAGATGGACCATGCGGTGGAGCACGTCCAGGGCGAGTTTGCGACCGTGCGCACCGGCCGTGCCAACCCGGGGATCCTGAACAGGGTGACCGTCGAGTATTACGGGACCCCGACTCCCTTGCAGCAGCTGGCGTCGTTCTCGGTCCCGGAGGCCCGGTTGCTGGTGGTCCAGCCCTACGACAAGTCGACGATCGCCGACATCGAGCGGGCCATTCAGGCGAGTGAACTCGGGCTGAATCCGGCCAACGACGGCAACCTCATTCGCATTGCCTTCCCTCCGCTCACCGAGGAGCGCCGCAAGGAGCTCATTCGCGTCGTGCGCCACATGGCCGAGGAGGGCCGAATTGCGATGCGGAACGTGCGGCGGCACACCAAGGACGACATCGAGGCCCTCGAGGGCGATGTTTCTGAGGACGACGTGCGGCGGGGCGAGCAACAGCTCCAAGAGATCACCGATCGTCACACCGCTCGAGTCGACGAGCTGCTCGAGCACAAGGAGCAGGAACTGCTCGAGGTGTGATTCCGCCGGCGTGAGGAGGAACGTGTGAGCCGGCCTGGAGACGACGAGGGCTTCCACCCCCATCCGGGCGACCCCTGGCATCCAGAGTGGTCGGAGACCGACGACGCCACCGAGGGGCGGGTCGACGACCGTCGCGATCGCCGTCGCGGACGGTTCGGTCGGCGCCGTCAGCGCAAGGACGAGGAGTCCAACCCGGTCGTCAGGCCCCCCACCTATGCGCCGTCGGACGATTGGGACGCCGCCTCGCTGGTCGATCGTGCCGAGGAGCAGCAGCTGGAGCGATGGAGTATTCCCGAGTCCGATGCGCCGGCGTGGACCGACGACGGTGTCGGTTCGGCGGAGTTCGAGTCGGTGTTCACCGTCGGCGGTGCTCCCGTGGCCGACGAGACCGAGATGCCCGAATCGCCGCCGGCGCCTGAGGCCGAGCCGCCGGCACCGGCAGCCAACGATCTGACCCGGGCCGCCCGGGAGGCGATGGAAGCCTTGAGCGGCCAACCCGTCGAGGAGACCCCGGCCGATGGCTCTTCGGATGAGCCCGCGTTGGAGCTCATCGAAGGAGAGGCGGAGGAGGCCCTCGGGGTTGAGCCGGTCCTGGAGCCTGCTGAGGAGTCCGCTGTCGAACCGATGGCGGAGGTCGCCGAGGAGGTCGTCGAGGAGCCGGCTGAAGAGCCCGAACCCGTGGTCGGGGTGGTCGAGGAGCCGGGGGAGCCCGAGCCGGGGCCGCTGGTGGAACTGCTCGAGCAGGTCGGCGAGCCGGCTGAAGAGCCCGAACCCGTGGTCGGGGTGGTCGAGGAGCCGGGGGAGCCCGAGCCGGGGCCGCTGGTGGAACTGCTCGAGCAGGTCGAGGAGCCGGCCCTGGAGGTTCACGACGAGCCGGAGACGGTGTTGCCACAACTCGCCGACGACGTGCCGGCCTCGCTCGTCGACGAAGAGGATGAAGACCTCGAGGCCTGGGAGGCCTTCGCCGCCGGGGAGGCCGTCGAGATCGAGGAGACGGCTGCCGGCGTCGATGAGCCGGCGGGGATGCCCGGAGACGAACCCATCGGGGTCGTTGGTGATTCGGTGGGGGAGGCTGCCGAGGAGTTCGCCGAGGAGCCCGGGGAGGTCGCGGCGGAGTGGGCCGAGGAGCCGGTGGCGAAGCGGCGCTGGTGGCAGCGCCGCAAGGAGACGGCGGTCTGGCCTGAAGAGGAATACGAGGAGTATGCGGAGCCGGCCGATGAGTGGGCCGAGGAGCCGATCGAGGGGGTTGGTGAAGGTGTCTCCGTCGAGGAGTTCGCCGAGGAGCCCGGGGAGACCGCCGAGGAGTGGGCCGAGGAGCCCGGGGAGGCCGCGGCGGAGTGGGCCGAGGAGCCGGTTGATGAGTGGGTCGAGGAGCCGGTGGCGAAGCGGCGCTGGTGGCAGCGCCGCAAGGAGACGGCGGTCTGGCCTGAAGAGGAATACGAGGAGTATGCGGAGCCGGCCGATGAGTGGGCCGAGGAGCCGATC
>JBFFRY010000064.1:0-5535 GCA_041572755.1 Acidimicrobiia bacterium
CAATCCCCATGCTCGACTCGACAGTCGACATCCAACCCACCGGAGGAATGCCGATCCCCATGCCTGATATCGCCGACCCGACGGCCGGCATCGACTTCCAACCGATCGACCCCTCTGAAGACGAAGGATTGTCCGTGGAGCCAGAGGTTGGGATCGGACGGGAGGTCGGGACGGAGGCACTGGCCGGGGACATCCGGCGTTCGGTGGAGTTCGCTGCCGAGGAACAGGCCGCTGACGAGGATCCTGAGGAGGATCCAGTTCAGCCCTAGAGCAACCCGATCTCGGCATGGACGGCTTCGTACGCCTGGGCGATGATCTCGTAAGCCTCCGCAGTGGGATGATCCACCAGCGGGTGGGTTGCCCGGTCTCGCCACCGAGCGATGCGGGCGGCGGCAGCCTCCAGAAGCGCAACGGTTGGAGTATCCGGATCCATACCGAGCCGGAAAGCCGGGCTTCCCTCGGAGGTCACCCTGCGGACCTCTTCGATCTCGTCGGTATCCAGCGGCGCTGAGCCCGACGCGACCAGGTGCCACAGGCGCAGCTCGGTGAGCTCGTTGGCGGTGGTCCACAACTCCTCGACGCTCCAGTCGATGGCGGACGCTGCCTCCGGGTTGGCGACGGCCAATGCCCGCGCCGCCGCACGCAAACCTACGAGTGCCGACCTGGCCTTGAGGGCCCGGGCGCGCCCCCTGAAGTGCCCCTCAAGCAGGGAGGTCAAGGTGTCGATTCCCGAGGCTTCCCTCAGGGCTCGGGCCAATTGAGTCGCAGTGGTCTCTCGATCCCGCCGCAGTATCTGCAGGCAGTAGCGGACCCCGAACAGCCCCAACCGCCCGAGCAGATCCCGTCGGGTCTGTGACGGGAGCGGCCCTACGGCGGGATCGCAGAAACGGTCGACAGACAGGAGAGCGTCGGCCAACTCGTCCTCCGGCAAATCGGCGAACTCCCGCAGTGCCGCCACTTCGTCCTCGCGAAGGGTGAATCCAGTCTCGGCCAGCAAGCCGGCGACGGGAACGACGGTGATGCACAAGCTGCGCACACGGGGATCCTGCGCATAGCGGGCGGCGATTGCCGCCGCCGACTGGAGGCCATCGGGGCGTCCCGCCCCGATCTCATCCGCCCTTGACAGCACAGCAATTGCATTTGCCGGCGACGGCTCGGGAAGCGCCTCGTCGCCGAACGTCTCCAGGAACCCCGCGTCGCGCTGGTGCAGGTGCCGCATCAAATAGATCACCGCATCCACTTGCGACTCGCCGACCTCATCCGCGCCCAACAACCGGAGCGTGCCCCGACCCGCCTCCGTGTCCATGCCGGCCAGGCCGGGCGTGTCTATGAGAACCGTGGCTTCGAGCTGGGCAGAAGGCCATTCCACCTCGATCCGGTCGAGACCGGAGGGATCAACGAGCTCGATGTCGAGAACGCCTTCGGATCGGGTGAAGTTGAGCGGGCCGGAGCCTCCATCGGCTCGGTGAGCCCGAACCGAATACGAGAGCCCATGGCGATACCAAGTCACCACTCGGGTGCACTCGGAGGCGTCGGTCGCCGCAAGCCGTTCTCCCACGAGGGCGTTCAACAACGTCGATTTTCCGGCCTTCACCCGCCCGGCGATCGCAACCCGCAGTGGCTGGTGGAGGCGCTCTCGCAGTCGCCGTACCGAGTCACCAGAAGGATGGTCGCCCGCCATGGCGATGGCGTCGGCACACAGTGCATCAACCCGCTCGATCAGGTCGACGCGAGCCGGCGAGCTACTCACCGCGGGTCCCCTCATTGACCTCCTGATGCAAAGCCTCCGCCCGATCGATCATCGCCTTGAGCTTGTCGATCGCCGACTCGAGACCGGGCAGCCGCTCGCGTCGTCCACTCTCCGTTTCTCGCAGCGATTCCTGGATCGCGGCGAGCGCCGCAGAAGCGGAGGCGTCGAGTTCCGCGACCCGTTGCGCGAAGTGATCCCGCATGGTTCGGTGCAGCTCCTGGATCATCTGCCGAGTCCGGGTGCCCAGCTCCATCTGCACTTGGCCGAGGAACTGCTGAACAACCGTGCGAGCCTCCCGTCGTCGCTTCTCCACACGCCGTTTGCGTTCGTCGACCATCTGCTTCGATGCGAAGGCCACGCCGGCTCCGATGGCCAACGGACCTGCCAGAGCGAGACCGGCGAGTCCGCCGATCACCCCCAGCGTGATGACGCCGCTCGACCCTCCCCGAACGGCAGCCCACACCGTTGACGGACCGCCGTCGCGATTGGGGGCCGAGCGATCGCGGGCCGACCACAGTGCTTCGATGTTCAGGTCGGCATCTGATGAGAGCGAGCTGGGCAGCGCGCCCTCGTCCCGCAGCAGCGCGGCGATCTGCTCGCCGATCTCCCCGGCGGACGACTCGATGTCCCGGAACAACGATCCGACAAGGTCCGCCAACTGGGCCTGGACTGAGGCGGTCAAGTCGGCCCACACGGCTGCGGGGTCGCTCTCCTCCAGAGCTGTGTCCAGGTCCGTCAGCACAGCCTGGATCCCGGTCTTGATGCCGTAGTCGTTCTGCTGGATCAGGTCGGTGATCTTGTCGTTGAGGACAGTCATCCAGCGGCTGCCGGCGCCCCGCAGTTCCGCCAGCGTGCGACCGGCCTGCTGGAGTTCGGCGGCCATCCGCTCACCCGCTTCCGGATCTGCCAACGCCCGCCGCTCGGCTTCGGCGCCGACCAGCAACTGACCGATGCCCGCACGGACCTCGCCGAGTGCCCGGGCGAGCACGATCGTGTCCGAGCGGTGGAGCACCTCAGTGCTGATCGCGTCGAGCAGCGCCGGGAATCCGCTCTCCTGGTCGAGCTGAGCGTCATCCCGGCGCAGCCCCTCAGCCCGCAGCACCGCGGAAACCGGGATCGGCTCTGCTGCCATCTCGGCCGCGGCCAGATGGCCGGCGTTGATCTCGGCAATTCGGCGCCATGCGGGGTAGAGGTCGATCTTGGTAAGGGCCACAAGGACGGTCGGGCAGACTTCCTGGGCGGCCTTGAGGAACTCCACTTCCGGCGCACTCAGTTCGGCCGATGCATCACTCGTGAAGATGAGAGTGTCGACGTGGGGAAGAAAGCCCAGGATGGCGGCGTTGCGAGCGGCTTTGGCCCCGCCGGCACCGGGAGTATCGACGATGGTCAGGCCTCGGTCGAGAGCCGGATTCTGCAGGCCGATCTCGGCGATCTCCACCCGGAGGTGGTTGTCCGGGTTACCCGATTCGGACACGTATGCCACGAGATCATCGGGATCGATCTCCTCCACCACCAGACGGCCGTCCACCACTCTCCGGATCCGCGCCTCCGGTGACTCGGACTGGTAGATCCAGGTGGTGGCAGCCGTGGCGAAGTCGTCATCTACCGGACACACGTCCGCACCGAGCAAGCCGTTGACCAGGGCGCTCTTGCCCTGCTTGAACTCACCAACCACGCCGATCGCGGTGAGCGACCGCTCGATGCGACGCAGGGCAACGCGCAACCGCCGCTCGAGGTCGGGGCGCCCCCACTTCATGCAGGTGTCGGCCGCAGCGGTTACCAGGCCTATGACGGCGTCGCGGGAGGCCGACTGTGGTTGTGGCACCGCGTTGTCGGTGCGATCCTGACCTGCCATCCGATCCCCACGCCCCGGCGTCCGACCAGCGAAGTCTATAGGCCATGCTCCAGTGCCTTTCGGCCCTGGTCCCAAACCGGCTCCGTGCAATCATGGCGCACAGGAGTAGGCAGGGGATGGCCGTGTACGTGCTGGGCGTGGATCTCGGGACAACGTTCTCTGCTGCCGCGGTCGGCCAAGAGGGCCAGACCCAGGTGTTCCAGCTCGGGACCCGGATTGCCGCCATCCCCTCCGTCGTTCTACTC
The DNA here is from genome assembly GCA_041572755.1 of Acidimicrobiia bacterium. GTDB lineage: Bacteria > Actinomycetota > Acidimicrobiia > Spongiisociales > UBA11373 > JBFELU01. Next base: position 3,851 of record JBFFRY010000064.1, read on the forward strand.
CGCGACGACGGCACCGTCATGGTCGGCGAAGCCGCGGAACGTCGCTCCGTCACCGAACCGGCGAACTCTGCGAGGGAGTTCAAGCGTCGTCTCGGTGATCCGACACCGATCGTCCTCGGCGGCACCCCCTATGGTGCCGAGTCGCTGACGGCTCACCTTCTCCGCGACATCGTGCGGCGGGTCGAAGAGGAACAAGGCGAGCCGCCAATGGGGGTGGTGGTGACCCACCCGGCGACCTACGGCCCCTACAAGATGGAAGTCCTCGAGGAAGCCGTGCGTCACGCCGAGGTGGGGCCGGTCTCATTCCTCCCCGAACCGGCGGCCGCCGCGATCCACTACTCGGCAAAGGAGCGGGTGGAACCGGGTGATCTCATCGCCGTCTTCGACCTTGGAGGCGGCACGCTGGACATCGCCGTGCTCCGCAAGGAAGAGGAAGGTTTCGAGATCCTCGGAACCCCTGAGGGTATGGATCGCTTCGGCGGCATCGATCTTGACGAAGCCGTTCTGGGACACGTCCGCACCGCCCTCGGCGACGCCCTCGATGGTGTCGACCTCGCCGACCCGGCGGCCCGGGCAGCAATGGCCACCTTGCGAACGTCGTGTCGCGATGCCAAGGAGAGCCTGTCGGTGGATACCGATGCGGTCATCCCTGTGATGCTTCCCAGTGTTCACACCGAGGTCCGCCTCACGAGAGCCGAGTTCGAGAACATGGTCCGCCCCCGGCTGGAGGAGACGTTGCGTGTCCTCGATCGGGTCGTTGGCAACGCCGGGTGCACCATGGACGATCTCACGAGGATCCTGCTCGTGGGCGGCGCCTCCCGCATGCCGCTGGTCGCGGAGATGGTGGCCTCTCACACCAGGCGACCGATCGCCGTGGACGCCAATCCCAAACACGCCGTCGCCCTGGGAGCCGCGCGGGTTGCTCTCGAACAACCCGGATCCCTGGGAGCCGATCCGACCATCGAGCTCGAACCATCTGCACCCACACCAGAACCGGCCAGCGGCGGGGCGCCTCCGACAGTGGACGATCGACCTTGGTGGCGCCGCTGGTGGCCGGCGGCGGCCGCCCTCCCCGTGGTCGCGGCGGGCGTTCTACTCGGCGTGCAGCTGCTGGGAGGCGGCTCCGACGATCCCGGGCCGGCGGACGACGCGAGCACCACCATCACAACCACGACCACCACCACGCTCGCCGCCGCCGAGGGCAATGGCGTAGGCAACGACCGACCCGAGGTCGGTGGCGTGGGGCCCGAGAGGGGTTCAATCACCTTCCACCTCACTGGGGACGACGGTGGAGCAACTCTGCGAGTTCGGTCCGGGGACGAGATCGTCGCCCAACTCTCCAGCGACGGTCCGGTCTGGAACCTCGACGAGGCACCGAATCCCAGTGTTGTGGCGGGCGGTGACTCCTTCTTCTTCGCACCCTCGGAGTTGGGATGGGAGGCCGGCTACCAGGAGTTCTCTTTCATCGCCGCCGGCGAGGGCACCACGACCATCAGCCTGGCTTCGGATTCGGGAGAGACTCTGACCTACACGATCGAGGTGGGTTGACGACTGCCGAGCACCATCTCAGCATCCCGAACCGCGAAGGTTCCCCTGCTTGACCAGGGGTTTCTTGGTGGGCCCGGCAGGACTCGAACCTGCGACCTACGGATTATGAGTCCGCTGCTCTAACCAACTGAGCTACG
>JBFFRY010000065.1:0-5507 GCA_041572755.1 Acidimicrobiia bacterium
AGAGCGCCTCGGTGGACGAACTGGCGGAGCTGAGAGGATGAGGGGACGCTCCGAGCTCGCCGTGGCATACGGCACGCCGCGCGTCGCAGCCGGGCCGTCGGAGGTGTGCCGATGACCGAGGCCGTCAACGTGCTCGTTCCGCTGGTGATCGCCCTGCCGCTGCTCGGAGCAGTGGTGCTCCATTTCCTGGGGAGGAGGATCGGCGAGCCGCTGTCGGGGTGGCTGGCGTCCGGCGCCATCGGCGCGTCCTTCGTGCTCGGGTTGATCTCGGCGGTGCCGTTCATCACCGGTGAAGAGCACCACGCCATCCACATCATGCTCTGGGAGTGGATGCCGGCCATCGGGGCGTCCTTCGAGATCCAGTGGGACGCCCTCTCCGCCCTCATGACCTTGGTCGTGACCGGCGTCGGCAGCCTCATCCACGTCTTCGCCGTCGGCTACATGCATGGCGACGAGCGCTTCTCGAGGTTCTTCACCTACCTCAACCTCTTCGCCGCGTCGATGCTGACCCTGGTGCTGGCGGGCAACTACGCCATGTTGTTCATGGGCTGGGAGCTGGTGGGGCTCTGCTCCTACCTGCTGATCAGCTTCTGGTACACCAAGCCCTCCGCCGCCGCCGCCGGCAAGAAGGCCTTCGTGGTCAACCGCATCGGTGACCTCGGGTTCATGGTGGCGCTGATGCTGGTGTTCGTGAACTTCGGCACCCTGAGCTTCGAAGGCATCTTCGAGCGGGCCGGAGACGTGCTGAGCACGGGCACCGCCACTGCCATCGGCCTGCTGATGCTGGTCGGCGCGGCCGGCAAGTCCGCCCAGCTGCCGCTCTATGTGTGGCTTCCCGATGCCATGGAAGGCCCCACGCCGGTGTCTGCCCTCATCCATGCCGCCACCATGGTCACCGCCGGTGTCTATCTGGTGGCGCGTTCGGCTTCGATCTTCGAGCTTGCCCCCGCCGCCGGGATGACCGTGGCCACGGTGGGGGCGCTCACGGCACTGTGGGCGGCGTCGATCGCCATCGCCCAGACCGACATCAAGCGGGTGCTGGCCTACTCCACCGTGTCCCAGCTCGGGTACATGTTCCTGGCGGTGGGCCTCGGCGGCTACGTCGCAGGGATCTTCCACCTGATGACCCACGCCTTCTTCAAGGCTCTGCTCTTCCTCGGCTCGGGCTCGGTCATCCATGGCATGGCGGATGAACAGGACATGATGAAGATGGGCGGGCTGCGAAGACACATGCCGGTCACCGCCGCCACCATGGGCATCGCCACGCTGGCAATCGCCGGGTTCCCGCTGCTCGCCGGCTTCTGGTCGAAGGACGAAATCCTGGGAGTGGCATTCGAAGCGGGCGGGTTCGCATCGGTGCTGTACGTGATCGGCCTGGTCACGGCGCTCCTCACCGCCTTCTACATGACCCGCCAATGGGTGATGGTGTTCATGGGGGAGGCGCGCTGGGACGAAGGTGTGCACCCCCACGAGTCACCGCGGGTGATGACCGTCCCGCTGGTGGTGCTCGCCGGCCTCTCGCTTGTGGCCGGATTCGTGAACACCCCGTGGAGGCTGGGGCTGGAACACTTCCTGGAGCCGGCGTTCGAGGGCGTGAAGATGGCGCATCCGCCGGAGGGACGCGGGATGTTCCTGCTGCTCGCGGCGGTGTCGGTGGGTGCCGGCCTGGCCGGCCTCGCTGCCGGCGGGTTCGTCTACACCCGGCCCCGGCAGATGTGGGAGCGGTTCCAACAGTCGTTTGGCTCGCTGTGGTCGGCCTGGGAGCAGGCCTACCGGGTCGACGACCTCTATGGGGCGGCGATCGTCGCTCCCGGCAGGAAGGCTGCCGAAGCCGCTGCGTTCAAGTTCGATCTCCCGGTCATCGACGGGATCGTCAACGGGGTGGGCCGGCTGGTGCGCGAGGCCGGGACTCGAACCCGCGTCATCCAGACCGGGTTCGTTCGCAACTATGCGGTCGCGTTCGGCGCAGGTCTGATCGGCGTCGTCGTGTGGCTGCTCATCGCCGGGGGCGGACTGTGATGTGGCATGTCCAGCCTCGCATCTCCCCTCTCACACAACAGGCGTGTGACGTGCGACGTGTGACGTGGGACTGCACTCCAAAGGAGCGCTGCCCATGCTGACGTGGCTGGTGGCGACGCCGGTGATCGCAGCGGTCGTGGTCGTCTTGTTGCCGCGCAAGCGCACCGAACTGTTCCTGCCTGTCGGGTTTGCCCTCTCGTTCGTCCCGCTGGCCCTGGCCGGGGTGCTGTTCTTCCAGTTCGACGGCGCGATCGCCGACTTCCAATTCGTCGAGCGCTCCTCGTGGTACGAGCCGTGGGGGATCGACTGGCATCTGGGGGTCGACGGGATCTCGCTGGGGCTGGTGGTGCTGACCACGATCCTCATTCCGATCTCGCTGGCCGCCTCCGTCTCCATCGATCGCCGCGTCAAGGAGTTCGTGGTCTATGTCCTGTTGCTCGAAGCGGGATTGATCGGGACGTTCCTGGCGCTCGACCTGTTCCTGTTCTTCGTGTTCTTCGAGGCGATCCTCATCCCGATGTACTTCATCATCGGAATCTGGGGGTCTGAGCGTCGCATCTACGCCGCGGTGAAGTTCTTCCTCTATACGGCCTTCGGCTCGGCGCTCATGCTGGCGGGGATCATCGCCATGGCGCTGATGCACAGCCGCCAGGTCGGAGTGCCGTCGTTCGCATTCGCCGATCTGCTCGCCCTCGACCTGACCCAGGGCCAGGAGCGGCTGCTGTTCGCTGCCTTCGCCCTGGCCTTTGCCATCAAGGTCCCGATGTTCCCGCTCCACACCTGGCTCCCCGACGCCCACGTCGAGGCTCCGACGGCCGGGTCGGTGTTGCTGGCAGGCGTGCTGCTGAAGCTGGGCACCTACGGCCTGCTTCGCTTCAACCTCGGCCTGTTCCCGCAGGCGAGCGTCGACTTCGTGCCGGTGATGGCCACGCTGGCCGTCATCGGCATCGTCTACGGGGCGGTGGTGGCCATCGTTCAGCCGGACCTCAAGAAGCTGGTGGCGTACTCGTCCGTGAGCCACCTCGGTTTCATCGTTCTCGGGGTATTCGCGCTCACCGCGGCCGGGATCCAGGGCGCGGTGATCCAGAACATCAACCACGGACTCACCACCGGTGCCCTGTTCCTTCTGGTCGGGATGATCTACGAGCGCCGCCACACCAAGAAGATCGCCGACTTCGGAGGACTGGCCAAGGTCATGCCCATCTACGCCGGTGTCTTCCTCTTCACCGCGTTCGCGTCGATCGGCCTTCCCGGACTCAACGGGTTCGTCGGAGAGTTCCTCGTGCTCATCGGGAGCTACGCCTCGCTCCCGGTGTATGCGATCGTTGCCGCATCCGGCGTCGTACTGGCGGCCATCTACCTCCTCTGGGCCTATGAGCGAGTGTTCACGGGAATCCCTGACCGGCCAGAGAACGCAGCCCTCGGCGATCTGACCGCCCGGGAGATCGGACTGCTGGTGCCGCTGGCGGCGCTGATCCTCGTCCTCGGTCTCTATCCCCAGATCCTCCTCGAGAAGACAGAGGCCACCACCGAGGCGCTCCTCGATCGAATCGAGGCGGTCACCGACTACCAGGTGCCGGATCCCGGCCGTCTCGGTGACGTGTTCAGCGTGGGGGAGGGTGAAGGATGATCCTGGCGCAGGCCGCTCCGAGCACGTATGTGTCGTGGATCGCCATCGCCCCCGAGATTGCGCTCGCGCTTGGTGCGGCGATCGTCCTCCTCGTCGATGTGCAGTTCCGCCCCAGGATCCGGGCGCTGGGCGGGGTGGCTTCCCTGGCGCTCGCCGTGGCGTTCGGGCTCTCGATTCTCCAGAAGCTCCGTCTCGACTCACTGCTCGACGGGTCGCTGGTGGTGCCCGACATCGGCCGCGAGGTGTTCCCGTTCGCCGAGACCATCGCCTTCGACCCGAATGCCGTCTTTGCCCGCTTCGTGATCCTGATCGTTGCCGGGCTGGGCATCGCCTCCGGCTGGCGGCTGTTCGAGCGGCTGGGACGGAGGGCCGCCGAAGCGCTGGCGCTGATGCTGATCTCGGCTGCCGGATTCATGTTCATGGCGTCGTCGCTCCACCTGGTGATGATGTTCCTGGGGCTGGAGGTGGGCTCCATCGCCCTGTATGTGCTTGCCGGGTTCTCCCGGGAGCGTTCGGACTCGGATGAGGCCGCGATCAAGTACTTCCTGCTCGGATCGGTGGCGTCCGCGGTGTTCATCTACGGGGTGGCGCTGGTCTTCGCCGGGACCGGTCGCCTCAACCTGCTCGCCGTCGCCCAGTACCTCCCGGGCGTTCAGATTCTTCGTCCCGGCGTGCTGCTCGCCGGGTTGGCGATGCTGATCGTCGGCCTCGCCTTCAAGATCTCGGCCGCCCCCTTCCACTCCTGGGCGCCGGACGTCTACCAGGGCGCCCCGGCCGGCCTCGTGGGATACATGGCGGCGGCGGCAAAGATCGGCGGGTTCGCCGCGCTCGCCCGGATCCTCTTCTCTGCCTTCCCTTCGATGACCGACGACTGGGCGCCGCTCGTCGCCGGGCTGGCCACGGTCTCGATGATCCTCGGGGCGCTGCTCGCCGCGGTGCAGGACGACGTCCGCCGGCTGCTCGCCTATTCGGGCGTGGCCCACGCCGGCTTCATCCTGACCGGGCTCGTGTCGGGCGGGTCGGGAGCCGGAGAGGTGTGGTTCTATCTCGCCGTGTACACCGTCCAGCTGGTGGGCGCCTTCGGCGTCGTCGCCTCCGTGGCGGGGGCCGGCTCGGGAAGGGCGTCGATCGCCTCGTTCGCGGGGCTGGCCCGCAGGATGCCGTTCCTCGCCACCACGTTTGCCATCCTGTTGCTGGGAATGGCCGGGCTGCCACTCACCTCGGGGTTCGTGGCCAAGTTCGGTGTCTTCCAGAGCGCCTGGCAGGGCGGGTTCGAGTGGCTGGTCATCGTCGGCGTGCTCGCCTCCGTGGTCGGCTTCTACTTCTACCTGAAGGTCATCGTCGCCATGTTCATGCAGGAGTCGGACGCCCCTGAGATGACCGACCCCGGAATCCCGACCCGTTGGGCTCTCGGCTTTGCCGCCACCGCCACCCTGGCGCTTGGCCTGTTCCCCGAGCCGCTGCTGGCCCTGGCTCGTGACACGCTTCCGATCTGACCGGGGCCGTACAGGGGTCGTGGCCGGCGCGCTGGTCGCCGTGCTGGCGGTGGGATTCGCACTGCCGGTGCTCGGGGCCCGGACCCAGTCCGACCTCGTGCTGATCCGCGAGGGTGACGTCATCGAGGAGGACCTCTACGCCGCCGGCAACGACATCCAGGTCGACGGCGTCATCCGCGGGGATCTCGTGGCCTCGGCGTTCGACGAGATCACGATCGCCGGCCGGGTCGAGGGCTCGGTGGTGGCGATTGCGTCCCGGGTGGTCGTCTCGGGCGAGATCACCGGGTCGCTGCGGGTCGCCACCCCCGACCTCGAAGTCTCGGGGTCGGTAGGAGAGGATGTGTTCGCCGCCGCCTGGAACG
>JBFFRY010000066.1:0-5265 GCA_041572755.1 Acidimicrobiia bacterium
GCCCTGGGCATCGAACAGATCCTCACGTCATACCGGTCGCCGTGGCAGAACCCGTACGTCGAGCGAGTGATCGGGTCGATCCGGCGAGAGTGCCTGGATCACGTGATCATTCTGAACGAGAGGCATCTGCGGCGGCGGAAGGGCCTCACCGACTCGAGGGTGGCGGTGGATCTACCGGGGGGCCGCCTGATGGTCGAGATCGCCGAGGACGGTGGGGCGTGGATCGAAGGGCCGGCCGTGTTCGTGTTCGCCGGCTCGATCGAGACGTCTTAGACGACGCTGCGGAGGACGGCGACGACCTTGCCGAGGACGTCGATGCTGTCGCGGAGCTCGATCGGCTCGTAGGCCGGGTTCTCGGCGATCAGCAGGATCCGGTCGTCGGTGCGGCGGTACCGCTTCACGGTGGCTTCCTCGCCGTCGATCAGGGCCGCCACGATGTCGCCGTTCTCGGCGGATGGCTGGCGGCGTACCACCACGAGGTCGCCGTCGTGGATACCGGCTTCGATCATGGAGTCGCCGTGAACCCGAAGCATGAACACGGGGTCGTTGCCTACGAAGGCCACCGGCAGGGGGAAGATCTCTTCGATGTCCTCCTCGGCGAGGATCGGCGAACCGGCGGCGATGCGTCCAACGAGAGGAACGTCGCGGACCCGAGCACGGCGGAGATCGGTCTCACTTCGCCCGGCATCGACCACTTCGATGGCGCGCGGCTTGGAGGGATCACGGCGCAGGTAGCCGGCCTTCACCAGGGCGGAGAGGTGGGAGTGCACCGTGGAGGGGGATGACAGCCCCACCGCCTCTCCGATCTCTCGGACCGATGGGGGGTAGCCCCGATCGGTCACGGTGCGGAGAATGAGATCGAGGATCTGCCGCTGGCGGGGGCTGATGTCGTCGCGAGCCATGAGGGCGCCTCTCCTTGCTCGGCCGTCACCCTAGCCGCCGAAACGGCGCGAGGCAAACATATGTTCGACTTGTAATGCGAACACATGTTCGTTATGGTGGGTCCGTGCTACGAACATGTGTTCGTGTCACACCCGGTCCGTAGGGTGCCAACACCGGCACCAGAACGAACCAGAAAGGAGCAGCCATGGCGATCACCATCACCCCCGCACGGGTCGTGGTCTCCACTGTTCTCGTCGTGATCCTGCTCCTGGTGCTCGTCGGCACCGTCGGTGCCGCCACGCCGGATGACCGTCCGGCCGCCACTGCAACCCATCTGGTGACGACCGGCGACACGCTCTGGGACATCGCCGCTGCGCACACCCTCCCCGGTGACGACGTGCGGCGAACGGTGTACGAGATCCAGCGGCTCAACGAGCTGTCGGGATCCGTCATCGTCCCCGGGCAGGTGCTGCAGATTCCCTGAGGGGTGAGGCAGCACCGATGTGGTGCGGGCCGCGACTTCCGGGTCGCGGCCCGTTCGCACATGGACCGGCGGATGGATGATCGTCTACGATCGCGGGACGCCATGAAGTGCCCCTTCTGCGACGCCGCCGACACCCGGGTCGTCGACAGCCGACCCGCCGAGGGCGGCGGTGCGGTGCGCCGTCGCCGGGAGTGCGCCGCCTGCGGCAACCGCTTCACCACCTACGAGCGGCGGGATGCGGTCCTGGTGGTGCGCAAGCGGGACGGGCGGGTCGAGCCGTTCTCTGCTGCCAAGGTGCTGGCGGGGATCACCGCGGCGCTCGCCGACCGCCGGGTGGCTCCGGGTGCCCTGGAGCGACTCGTGAAGGAGGTGGAGACCCACGTCCAGGATCTGGGACCCGAGGTCTCGAGCGAGGATGTCGGGCATCTGGTGCTGGAGCGGCTCCGCGAACTCGATGAGGTCGCCTACCTGCGGTTCGCTTCGGTGTACAAGGAGTTCGAGGGGGCCGTCGACTTCGAACGCGAGGTGGCTGCCCTGGAGAACGACTGAGATTCAGTCGCCGAGCAGGAGAAGGGCTTCCTCGATGCGGGCGTCGAGGTCGGCGATGGCCTCCGTTGCCCAGCTGTCCATGTCGTCGAGGGGCTGCACGAGCGCGTTGCCGAGATCGACGATCCGCTGCCGGGCTTCCGACAGCAGCTGGTCGGCCCGCCCGGAGTCACCGACGCGGAGGGCCAGCAGGTATTCCGCCTGCCAGTCGGTGAACCAGCCGATGAGGATGTCGACCTGGCCGCGGTGGGCACGAAGGAAGTCGTCGTCGGGGAGGTTGGCGGCCGCCTCCACCGAGTCCGCCAGCATCATCGTGAGCGAGGTGCCGGCCTCCTGGGCGGCCGCCTCGGTGGCCGAGAGCGGAAGGGGGGGAAGTTGGAACGCTCTTTCGAACGCCAACCGGTAGGAGATCGTGTCGCTGAGGCGGGCGCTGATCGTCTCAGCCCGGTCCACGATCGCCAACATGCGGTCCCGGATGTCGGCCAGGTCGTCGAGCGGACCGGCCGGGAGCAGCGGCGGCACGCTGGGGAGGTCACGGCTGGCCACGGAGTGCACCCACTCGGCGCGATCGTCCAACTGCACGACGGTCACCAGTCCCTGGACGATGCCGCTTTCCCGCGGGTTCGTGATGAGGTCGGCCACCACTGCGACATCCGGGGTCACGGTGGCGAGATCCTGGAGAGACGCCTGGTATTCGGCCCGCCGGGTCTCGGCTCGCCGCTCGGGGATGCCGAGCGCGATCTGCACGAGGAAGACGGCACCGACACCGAGGGTGAGTGCCATCAGGATCACCGACCAGCGGAACGTGCGCGAACTCCTGGCTCCCGACTCGAGGGGGCGTGGCTCCCAGCCGAGATCCTCGTCGGGAAGCGCCTCGTCGGGCGCGTGAGAGTCGCGCGCTCGAGGAACGGTGGCTGGGGTGGTCTCCAGCCTCCCGATGATCGTCGACCGGTCTACGCGTCGCCGTTCCGCCAGGGTTCGCCTCCTGCCAGGGGCATAATCGTCGTGATGAGGGTATTGCTCAAACGGCTCGATGCAGATCTTCCCATGCCGCAGCGGGCACATCCCGGTGATGGCGGGGTCGATCTCTATGCCCGACGGCCGTGCCGTCTCGAGCCGGGGGGCCGCGACACCGTACCGACCGGGGTCGCCGTTGCCATCCCGGATGGTCACGCCGGCTTGGTGGTGCCTCGCAGCGGACTCGCCGATCGGCACGGTCTGTCAGTCGTGAATGCCCCCGGTCTCGTCGACTCGGGATATCGAGGCGAGATCCGCGTGATCCTGGTCAACCTCGGCGCAGAGCGGATCCGGATCGAACGCGGTGACCGCATCGCCCAACTGATGATCGTGCCGGTGGCGGCGGTGGACTTCGATGAGGTCGAGGAACTGCCCGATTCGGAGCGGGGGGAAGGCGGTTTTGGGTCCACGGGAGGCGGGCCCGGGGTCTGAAAACGGGCCGTGATACACTGCCCGGCGCGCGGACGTAGCTCAGTTGGTAGAGCGTCACCTTGCCAAGGTGAAGGTCGCCGGTTCGAGACCGGTCGTCCGCTCCGAGGGGCGGCCCGCCGGTCGCCCCTTTCGAGTCGGCGGCGTGGCCGAGTGGTTCAGGCGAGGGTCTGCAAAACCCTTTACCCCGGTTCGATTCCGGGCGCCGCCTCGGTACAATCCCTCACGCTCGGGCGCTTAGCTCAGGGGGAGAGCGCTTCCTTGACGCGGAAGAGGTCACAGGTTCAAATCCTGTAGCGCCCACCAGCGGAACCCCTTGTTACACAAGGGGTTCCGTTCATGGGCGGAGACGCCGCCGTTGTCGAAGTAGGCGCGGCCGCCACCTCGGTCGTGGACGACGCGCTTGTTGCGACAGTCGCTGGGTCTGTCCCCTCGCTTGCATACGCCCCCCCCCCCCACATCAGCGACACTGCGAGGCGACGCATGGACCTTCACCCCAGACGCGCCCCAAGAAATCGGAAGCACCGAGAGGGCGGCTATCCCTGCTCGAGGTACTCCCGGACGGCCTGCTCCAGCTTGGCCAGCCCCCTGCGCTGCAAGGCCTTGGTGGCGCCCTGCTTCTTCCCGATTGCTGCGGCCACTTCGCTGATGGTGAACCCACCGACGATCCGCATCAGCAGCACGTCCTGTTGGCTCTCGGGGAGCTGTTGGAGGAGCTCGCGGATCTCGGCCACGGTGAGTTTCTCGACCGCCTCTTCCTCGACGTTGCCGCCGCCACGGTCCTCCAGGTTGGCCACCGGGTCGGCCGGCCGCCGGGAGCGGCGTCGCCGCTCGTCGATCACCCGATTGTGGGCCACGACGAACGCCCACGACCGGTACTTCGAGGCGTCACCGCGGAACTTGGCGGTGTTGCGGGCCAACTGCAGGAACACCTCGCCGAGCAGGTCCTCCGGCTCGTAGGCGCCGCGCAGCCGCAGGTACCCGAGGAGCGGCGGGGCCAACTCGTGGTAGAGGCGGGACCAGGCCCACTCGGCGCCGTTGGCGGCGGCGGTCAGCAGGCTCTGCCACTCGTGGGTGGTGAGATCCCCGAGGGCGCGGGTGGTCGGTCCGGCGGCGCGGCGCCGATCGCGCTCCTCCTGGAATCGTTCCGCCCGAGCCATCCCCACTCGCCTTCTGGACGCGCCGACCAGCGCTGCGTCGCCATCACGCTAACGGATCCCTGAGTCGAGGTGTTCTCAATGGGGCTCGGATGCCAGGGTCGGCGAAGTGGGCGCTGCCTACAGATTCGGCTCGGTGGCCTGTCCGCTGGCATCGACCCGGATCGCAACGCCCAAACCGACCTTGGCCTCCAGTTGGGCGACGATGCTCTCGGCAACGAGGATGATCTCCTCGCGACCCCCGAAGATGGTCGGGTCGATCACCACCTGGATGCTTCGTTCGATCTCATTGGCGAAGACGCGCTCGATTCCCGAGAATCGGTCAGCGATCTCAGCGACCAGCGGGTAGTAGGGCGCACTCACGTTCTCCGGGTCTCTCGTCACCACGATTCGAGGAATCTCGGCCTCGGTCGGGATTTCGGACAACTGTGGCAGCCCCTCGACAACCGTGTTCTCGAAGTCCAGAACCCCCGAAGAGGCGACGCCGATGATCGCGGCTGTCACCATTGTGACCGCTCCCGCCACCCGCGCAATGGCCTCGCCGAATCGACTCCGGCGGGAACGTTGGGCGGCGGCCGGGCGGGCCACCTGAGTCGAGGCCGCGGCCTCACGTGCCGCCACAGCTGCGGCGGAGATATGGGTGGGAGTGTCGGCTATCGGTCGGGCGGCTTCGGCCCGCATCCGATCGACCAGGGCGCGCAGCTGCGGCGTCACGTCGCCGGCCTCGGGCTCATCGAGCCCGAGAGCGGC
>JBFFRY010000067.1:0-3268 GCA_041572755.1 Acidimicrobiia bacterium
AGCGGCGAGGCCGTGGACCTCCGGGGAGCCTCGCTGTACCGGGTGGAGGCGAGCAACGTGGACTTCGCCGACTCGGACCTAAGCGGGGCCGACTTCACCGGCGCCGACCTCTCCGACGGCGACTTCACCGGGGTGGATCTCACCGGCGCCGACCTGAGCTTCGCCTTCCTGTGGGACGCTGATTTCACGGGGGCCACCATGACCGATGTGCGGGGCCTCGACACCGCCATCTGGGGTGACACGACCTGTCCCGACGGGACCTACAGCAGCGCGCACGGGGGGACCTGCGAGGGGCACCTCGCCCCCGGCGGGTGGCGGGCAACCCGGGACTGACGGGGGTCTCTCGGCCGGCGGAGCGGGGCATTCCCGCCGGCCGGGAGCCACTCAGGCCAGGGTGAGGAGCACCAAGCTCGGTTCGACGGCCCGCAGGGAGTGGGACTGGCGGGCATCGAGCAGCAGCCAGCCCCCGGGCGTCATCTCGAAGGCGATCCCATCGACACCCATCTCGATGCGGCCCGAGATGACCTGCACCACGGCCGGGCGGGCGGCGGTGTGTTCGGTGAGCTCCTGACCGGCGTCGAAGGCGAACGCCACCAGCCGAACCGAGTCGTCCTGATGGAGGACCCGGCTCAGGGTGCCGTCCCGGGGGATCTCCACCTCGGCGGACACATCGGGAACGAAGACGTGGCCCATCACTCCTCCTCGAGATCGAGGGCCTTGCGGAGGAAGCCGGCAAACGCCCTCAGCTCGTCGTCCTCGAGCCGATCCAGCATGGCGTTGGGCTCCGCCAGGCCCGTGGCGACCCGCTCCCGCATGGTGCGGCCCCGGTCGGTGAGCGCCAGCTGCCGCACCCGCCGGTCGTCGGGGTCGGAGCGGCGCTCGACCAGCCCCCGCTCCTCGAGCCGGTCGGCGAGCCCGGTGATGTAGGAGGCGTCGCAGGAGAGCCGCTCGGCCAGGAGGTGCATCGGCAACGGCTCTTCGAGGGCGTGCAACGCCCCCACCATCGGAGGGGAGACGTCGAGCTCGGCGAAGCGACGAGCCATGATCGACCGCATCCGCCGCCCCATCTGGTGGAGCAGCGAGCCGACCTCGGACATCACCTCGTGGCGACGGGGGTTCTCCATATACATAACATTGTATATCGACAGTATTTGACTTTGTCAAGGGATTCTGCGATCGTCCCGCCGCAGAGGAAGGAGGGATCGTGAACGGACCGATCGTTCGGGCCGAGGACGTCACCAAGGCCTTCGGCGAGGTGCGGGCGCTCGACGGTGTCACCCTCGAGTTCGAACCCGGCATCATCTACGGCCTGCTGGGACCCAACGGCGCCGGCAAGACCACCCTGATCCGAGTCCTCACCACCCTGCTGCGCCCCGACTCCGGCCGGGCCTGGGTGGCCGGGATCGACACCCAGGCCGACCCCACCACCGCCCGCACCCGGCTGGGCCTCGCCGGGCAGTTCGCCGCCGTCGACGACTACCAGACCGGTCGCGAGAACGTCGAGATGGTGGCCCGCCTCTACAACCTCCCCAAGACGGAGGCGGCCCGCCGCGCCGACGAGGTGCTGGAACGCATCCACCTCACCGACGCCGCCGACCGGCCGGTGCGCACCTACTCGGGCGGCATGCGGCGCCGTCTCGACGTGGCCGCCTCGATGGTGGGCCGGCCCCAGGTGCTCTTCCTCGACGAGCCCACCACCGGCATCGACCCCCGCAGCCGCATCGATCTCTGGGATCTCATCGAGGACCTGGTCGCCCAGGGCACCACCATCCTGCTCACCACCCAGTACCTCGACGAGGCCGATCAGCTGGCCGCCCGGATCGGGGTCATCGACCAGGGCAAGCTCATCACCGAAGGCACCCCCGAGGAGCTCAAGGACACGCTGGGCGGCGCGTTCGTCGAGCTGACCGTCGCCGACGACGTCCGCCCCACTGCGATGGAGGTCCTCGCGGCGATCGGCGGGGAGGAACCCACGTTCGAGCCCGGATCCCGCAAGATCACCCTCCCGGCGCCGGACGGGGCAGGCACCCTGACCGAAGTCGTCCGCCGTCTCGACGGCGCCGGCATCACCGCCGCCGACCTGGCGCTGCGCAAACCCACCCTCGACGACGTGTTCCTGGCCCTCACCGGCCACGTCGCCGAGGAGACCGGGGCGGGCAATGGCAACGGCGGCCGGCGCCGCCGGGGAGGGAGGAAGCGATGACCACCCCATCGACACAGGCCCGGATCGGCCTCGCCCACGCCCTCAAGGACACCTGGGTGATCACCCGGCGCAACCTGCTGCGCAACGTGCGCCTCCCCCAGCTGCTGCTGTTCGCCACCGTGCAGCCGGTGATGTTCCTGCTGCTGTTCAACTACGTGTTCGGGGGGGCCATCGGCGGGGCGATCCCCCCGATCGCCGGCGGCGAATACATCAACTGGCTGGTGCCCGGCCTGCTGATTCAGGTGGCCACCTTCGGGTCGGGCCAGACGGCGCTGGGGCTCACCGAGGATCTCAGCAAGGGGGTGATCGAGCGGTTCCGCTCGCTCCCCATGGCCCGCTCGGCGGTGCTGGCCGGCCGGACCCTCTCCGACCTGATCCGCAACGGCTTCGTGATCACCCTCATGCTGGCGGTGGGCTTCCTCATCGGGTTCCGCTGGCAGACCAGCCCGCAGGGAATGCTGGCCGGGATGCTGGTGGCCATGGTCTACGCCTACGCCATGTCGTGGGTGATGGCGACCATCGGTCTCGCCGTCAAGAACCCCGAGGCGGTCCAGTCGGCGGTGTTCCTGCCGGTGTTCCCGCTGGTGTTCGCCTCCTCGGTGTTCGTGCCGGTGGGCACCATGCCCGGGTGGCTGCAGGGCTTCGCCGAGAACCAGCCGATCACGGTGACCACCAACGCCCTCCGCGGTCTCATCCTCGGCCAGGGTGCCCTGCCGGAAGGCGCCACCGCGGCCGGCCAGGTGGTGATGTCGCTGGTGTGGGCCGCCGGGATCCTCGCCGTGTTCGCACCCCTCGCCGTCCGCCTCTACCGGCGCACCGTTTCCTGACTCAATTCGCCGCCTCCGTCGTCCGATGCATGAGGAGACACTTGATGCCTTTGGAGGACCGTGGTCACGGAGTCACTCGCGCCGCTCGACCCGCTCGAGGATCTCACCCCCGAGAGCGGTCTCGCCGCGCTCGAAGAGGTGCCGTCGGTCCCCGACGAGGCCGTCGACATCGTCGAGGCCTTGACCATGGCGTGGACCACGTTCACGCTGTATGAGGACCCCACCTCGATCGAAGCCT
>JBFFRY010000068.1:0-3256 GCA_041572755.1 Acidimicrobiia bacterium
CGAGGATGGCCTCGAGGACGCCGATTGCCGAGGCTGCGAGGAGCACCGCGGAAGGGCTGATGAACTCGTTGAGGTACACCACGAGAATGCCCGAGACGGTGGCGAAGAAGCCGGAGACCATGAACACGTAGAGCTTCTGGGCAGTGGTGTTGTAGCCGAGCATCCGCATGCGGGTCTCGCTCTCGCGGAGGCCTTTCAGCGAGATGCCGAACGGGGACTTCACCACCACCCCGAGGGCCATCCAGCACACGACCACCACGGCCAGGGTGAAGTAGTAGTACTTCCAGTAGGCGTCGATCGCCGGCGGGCGGGCGATGCCGGTGAGCCCGTTCTCGGCCCCGGTGATGTTGAACAGCCGGATCGAGAGTCCCCATACGATCATGCCCTGGGCGAGCGTCACCATGATGAAGTAGACGCCGTCGGAGCGCATCGCCATCAGCCCGAAGATCAGACTGGCCAGCATGCCGACCCCGAACCCCACCAGGAGCTGCGCCGGGTAGCCCGCCCCTGCCTTGGAAGCCATGTAGCCGACTCCGTACGCGGCGGTGGCCGACACGCCTGCGTGGCCCAGGGTGACGAGCCCGGAGTATCCAGCGAGCAGGTCGATGCTCTGGGAGAACAGTCCGGCGATCAAGGCCAGGCTGAAGAGCCCGATGATGAACGAGGAGAACATGTAGGGCGCGGCGATCGCCAGGACGAGGGCGACGGCGCCCAGGCCGATCTTCACCCACGACGTGATGCTGAGGTCGGGGAGTCTCATCACGCTCTTCCCAGCAAGCCGCGGGGCCGAACCATCAGGATGATGGCCATCGGGGCGAACAACGTGAAGAACGACAGTTCCGGGATCAGCGCCTTGGCGAAGGAGTCGATGAGGCCCACGATGATCACCCCGAGCACCGCCCCCTTCAGGCTGCCGAGCCCGCCGATGATGACGACCGCCAGGGCGAACAGCAGGATCTCGAAGTCCTGGCCGGGGAGCAGCGTGAGGAAGGATCCCCCGATCACGCCGGCGATGCCGGCCAGCATCGCCCCGAACATGAAGGCACCGGTGAACACGGCCTTGATGTTGATCCCGAGAGCGGCGACGGTCTCCCGGTCGTCGACTCCGGCACGGACCATGGCTCCCCAGCGGGTTCGTTGCTCGACGTAGAACAGGATGGCCGCGACCGCCACCGCGCATCCGATCACGAACAGGCGGTACTTCGGATACAGGAAGAAGCCGAGGTCGAACGCCCCGTTGAGGAAGTCCGGCTTCTTGATGGGGGACGGGTCCCCGCCGAAGATGGCGAGCGACATGTCGCCGAGGATGAATGTGAGGCCGATGGTGAGCAGCACTTCCGGCTTCTCGAGCCCTCGAATCGGCCGGAGCAGCACCCGTTCGGTCAACAGCCCGAGCAGGGTGATGGCGATGCCCGACAGGATGATTGCGAGGAGCCAGCTCCACCCGCCCAACGTCTCCTGGGTCACCTGGACGAACTTGAAGCCGATGTACCCCCCGACCAGATAGAACCCACCATGGGCCAGGTTGGTGATTCGCATCAGCCCGAAGATGAGCGTGAATCCGCTGGCCAGGAAGAAGAGCACCGCTCCGAAGCTCAGACCGTTCAGCATCTGGGTGAAGAACTGCGTGACGCTCATCTGGGTGAGGATCCACCAGATCAGGAGCGCGGAGATCGCCGACCAGCCGGCGAAGGCCCACCAGTTGCGGGAGGACTCGGTACCCGCCACGTCGTCGAAGGCGATGTCGAGCTCGCTCGTGGTGTCCTTCACATCCGACACGCCCACCCTCCCAGGGATCGGTCGATCCTGCATCCTATAGGGTGGAGTGTCCCCCTGCGCTTCAGACTGTGGTCGTTCATCGAACGGGCCAGGTACCCCCGCCTCGCCTTCACCCGAGTGAGGCGAGCGCCTCTCGCACGTCGCCGCCACCCCACCACCGTTCCAGGCCGAGATCGTCGGCGATGACACCCGCCGCGTTGTAGCCGGGCTGTCCGTGGAAGCTTCCACCGGGGTGCTGCGACGAGCCGCACAGGTAGAGCGAGGCGACCGGTGTCCGGTATCCGGGCATCGATGCGCTCGGCCGATTCCACTGCCAGTTGTCCGGGTGGAAGCTGCCGTGATGCCGGTCCCCGCCCCGCATCGAGATCACCCTGCGCTCGGTGGCGTCGGGCGAGTGGCTGGCGATCGCCAGGGTGGCGTCCTCGAGGTTGGGGGCATACCTGGTGTACGTACCGACCATGGCAGCCACCCGGTCCTCCACCGCCTCGGAGTCCCATCGGCCTCTGGTGGAGGGCCCCGGAACGAAGTGCCATCCGAACGACGTGTGCATCCCCGCCGGCGCCTGGGTCGGGTCGTGAATCGTGGGGATCGACGTGTGGATCGGTCCGTCCGGCGTGTTTCGTTCCTCCCTCACCGCCTCCATGTGGGCGATGAGATCATCTGACGACTCGTAACCCATCGCCAGGTTGAGCGCCCGCGGCACGTCTGGGTTGTAGCCCTCGGAGGCGAACCGGGGCCGTTCGGCGAGTGCCCAGTGGACCCCGAACAGCGCCTCCTCCAGCCATCGGTACGAGGCGAGGTCGTCGCGGAGACCCGGGTCGAGATGCTCGCCTCCCACCAGGTCGAGCATCGTCATCGGGGCAGGAGCAGAGCTCGCCACGAACCGCCTGGCGGTGATCGTCCGTCCATCGGCGAGCTCCACCCCGGTCGCCCGTCCGTTGGAGACGGTGATCCGTTCGACGCGGGCATTGGTGAGGAGCATTCCTCCTGCGTCGACGAGCGCCAGGGCGATCGCCTTGGCGACCTCGTACGTTCCTCCCTCGACCAGCCTGCCCTGATGGGAGTTGGCCAGCGCCAGGGCCACGATCGATCCGATCCCGGGCACGTCGAGGTTGGGCACGTACCCGCGCACCGAGACGTTGAACAGGATCAGGCTGCGGAGCGGCTCACTCTCGAAGGCGTCGCGCACCACATCCAGTGGCGACTGCGAATCGAGTTCGAGGTACCGCCGACCGAGGGCGCTCCGCCGAAGCAGTGCGACGAGCTCATCGGGAGGCAGCGGTGGGCTGAATCGCATGGGTGTGTCCACCCGCCTGGTCAGCTCGCTGAACTCGGCATGGAGCCTGCGGTAGCTGTCGGCGTCGGCGGCGGACAGCCGGGCGATCTCGGCGACCGAGCGGTCGAGATCGGCGTAGGTCACCAGCGCGCGCGCTCCGCCGTCGAAGGGAACCGCGTTCTGGGTCTCGGGGTAGATCGA
>JBFFRY010000069.1:0-2477 GCA_041572755.1 Acidimicrobiia bacterium
CTGTGCCGGGTCCTCGCCGGCCTGCCCATCGATCACGGGGGCGTCGTGTCGATCCCGGAGCGGCGCCGCCGCGGGTACGTGCCCGCCACCGGCGGGGTGTTCGCCGATCTCACGGTGGCCGAGAACCTCGATTTCTCAGGGGCGGCTCACGGCGTCGAGAACCCGGTGGCCACTGCGGGTCCGCTCCTGGAACGGACGGGCCTGGCACCGTTCGTCGATCGGCTCGCCGGGAACCTCTCAGGTGGGATGCGCCGCAAGCTGGCGGTGATCACCGCCATGCTTCACACCCCGGCGCTGCTGGTACTGGATGAGCCGACGACGGGGATCGACCCGGTGAGCCGGTCCGACCTGTGGCGGCTTATCGCATCGGCGGCCTCCGGGGGCGCCGCCGTGGTGATGGCATCGGCCTATCTCGACGAGGCCGAACGGGCCGCATCGGTGACGGTCCTCCACGAGGGGCGGGTGGTGATGGCGGGAGCACCCGACGACGTCCGGGGCTCGATGCCGGGGGCCGTCATCGACACCGGGTCGCCGGCGGACCCCTCCAGGGCGTGGCGGCGGGGCGCCCGGTGGCGGGAGTGGTTCCCCGACGGCCATCCGGCTGCGACCCCGCCCGATCTGGAGGACGTGGTGATCGTGGCCGCCCTCCGGGAAGGGGCGTCGTGAGCGTCGTCGATGTTCTGGGTGTGACGCGGCGCTTTGGGGGTTTCACCGCCGTCGACGACGTTGATTTGGCGGTCGAAGCCGGCGAGGTGGTCGGGGTCCTCGGTGCCAATGGGGCGGGGAAGACCACGTTGATGCGGATGATCCTTGGTTTGCTCCGACCCACCTCCGGCACGGTCCGTCTCTTCGGCGAGCCGCCTTCCCGCGCCACCCGTCGCCGCACCGGGTATGTGCCCCAGGGACTGGGGCTGTGGGCCGATCTCACCGCCGCTGAGAACCTGGCGTTCGCCGGCGGCGTCTTCGGCGTGGAGCCGAGCACCCCCCGGGCCGAGATCGCTGAGACGCTGGTGGGAAACCTTCCCCTCGGCGACCAGCGCCGGGTGGCCTTCCTCGGTGCATTGCAGCACCGGCCCGATCTGCTGGTGCTCGACGAACCCACTTCGGGGGTGGCGCCGCTGGCCCGGGCCCGCCTCTGGGAGGAGATCCGCACCCAGGCCGAGACGGGCACGGCGGTGCTGGTCACCACCCACTACATGGACGAGGCCCGTCAGGCCGACCGGTTGATCCTCATGGCGAGGGGTGGGGTGATCGGCCGGGGCCGCGAGGGCGACATCGTGGGCGACTCGAGAGCGGTCGTCGTGCACACCGACGGCTGGGAACGCGCCTTCGGGATCCTGGAGGCGGCCGGTTTCGAGGTGATGCTCGCCGGCCGGGGGCTCCGGGTCCCCGGTGGGAACGCCGAGGCGGTTCGGCGGGCACTCGCCGAGGGCGGGGTGACGGCCGAGGTGGAGACGGGTCCCGCCACCCTCGAGGAAGCGATGGTGCTGACCGGATCTTGAGCGTCTAGTGCTCCGGGTTCTCCGGCACCGAGTCGGGTTCGGGCCCTTGGGTGAACCGCAGCGCCACTACTTCCTTGACGTTCCAGCACAAGGTTCGTCCCTCCTCGACGACGAGCCGAACCGGTCCGCCACCGGCTTCCCCCAGCAGCAGCCAACCGCCCCGCCGCACCTCGCCGATCGGGATCGAGGCCCGGTAGTGGCCGTCGCCGCTCTCGACGGTGACGTGATCGGCGGCGGGATCGATGTCGAGGGCATCCAGGAGCGACCCGGCGGGAACCGCCGGGGCATCGAAGCGGTCGGGATCCACGCCGCCCATGCGAGCGAGATCGTCGGGTTCCAGAGGGCCGGGCGCCGATGCCAGACCCAGGATCTCGAGACGGCGATCGCCGCATCGACGAATGGTCACCGGCGGCAGGGTAACGAACCGGTGGAGCTGCACACGGCCGCTACCCTCACAGCGAATCCGCCCCCGTGGGGTCGGGGCTACCACCTCGCCCGCCCCGCCACCCAAATCACCCTGCTCCACATCGTCGAAGCCGCCGAAGGGCCCGCCACCTTCGACCACTGCGTACTCAAAGGCGGACCCTGCGACTGGGAACACGCCTGCCCCGTCCACGACACCTGGACCCGCGCCCAAAACGCCCTCGAAACCGAACTCTCCTCAACAACCCTCGCCGACCTCGCCCGCATCGACGCCGCCATCGAAGCCGGAACCCACCAACCCGACACCCCTCCCCACCCCCACCCCACCGAACGCCACGGCCAACGCGACACCGACACACCAGCCAACCAAACCCGCCACCCCACAATCACATAGTCGCCATCACTCCCAACGATCGTCCCAATCGCCAGAAGCGTCGTCGTGTGCTCAACAAGGTCGTTGAGGACGGATAGCCCGGATCCCCCACGGAGCAGCCACACAGCGTCCAAACGCGCCACGAAGCTCAAGGACCAGCCTGTTCCCGAGAGGGCACA
>JBFFRY010000070.1:0-2407 GCA_041572755.1 Acidimicrobiia bacterium
ACGAGGTGCGGTGGTGGGGGTCGTCGAGCCGCAGCCTCCCTCCGTAGTGGCGGCCCGTGCTGGTCACCGTGACGACCCGGGAGGCCGGGCCGTGCAGTAGTGCCGGCATCAAGAGTGCCGTCAGGGCGAAGTGTCCGAGATGGTTGGTGCCGAACTGCATCTCGAAACCGTCGGCGGTCTCGAGACGGGGGGTCCCCATCACCCCGGCGTTGTTGACGAGCAGGTCGAGGCGGGGGTGGACCCGGGCGACCGGTCCGGCGAAGGCGCGCACCGACTCGAGCGAGGCCAAATCGAGGGCCCGCACCTCCAGCGACGCCTGGGAATCGGCGGCAAGGATTTCGGCCTTGGCCCGCTCGGCCTTGTCGAGGTTGCGGGCGGCCATGATCACATGGGCCCCCGCCACCGCCAGCGCCCGGGCCGTCTCGAGACCCAGTCCGCCGTTGGCACCGGTCACGATCGCGGTCCGGCCGGTCTGGTCGGGGATGTCGCTCGTGGTCCAGGGCATGGGTTCCCCCGTCTCCGGTGGATGAATACTCGCATCCGCCGCGCGGGGGTGCGGTACTCGACTAGAGCATCGCCTCCAGCCCGGCTCGGAACGCCGCTGTGACTTCCTCGTTGAGACCGACGAGGCGGATCTCATCGAGGGCGCCTGGATGCTCCTCGACCCAGCGGCGCACGGCGGAGGCGATCACTCGGGTGGCATCGGCCAGCGGGTAGCCGAAGCTCCCGGCCGAGATCGCCGGGAGGGCGACGGTGCGATGGCCCTCGGCGGCGGCGGTGTGGAGGGCGGCGGTCACCGCGGTGCGGAGCAGCCCTTCGTTGTCCTGCCCCTCCCGGTATCGAGGTCCGGCGACGTGGATGACGGCTCGGGCCGGCATGGCGCCGGCACCGGTCACTGCGGCCACACCGGGTGAGAGGGGCCCGTGGGCAGCCACCCACTCTTCGGATTCCTGCTGCACGACGGAGCCCCCGGCCCGGACGATGGCGGCGGCGAGTCCGCCGCCGTGGGCGAGGTGCTCGTTGGCCGCGTTGATGATCGCATCGATGTCCATGGCGGTGAGGTCGCCGGTGATGGCGGTGATCGTGGTGGCCATGGGGAAGGATATCCCGCTTGACAAATGGTCGGCCATTACCGACTATTCGGCAATGACCGACCATACGGGGAGCGTGGCCGAGTACTCACCGCCGCGGGCCACCATGCTGTTGGATGCCGAGCAGGCCCGGTTGCTCTCCGACCCGAGCCGCGCCGACATCATCCAACTGCTCGCCGATCGTCCCGCCAGCATCAAGCAGCTGGCGGAGGCGATGGGGCGTCCCAGGGGCTCGGTGGGCCACCACATCCACGCCCTGGAACAGTCGGGAATCATCGCCGTCGTCGCCACTCGCCAGGTGCGGGCGATCACCGAGAAGTTCTACGGTCGGCTGGCCCGGACTTATGTCTTCCCGCCCCTCGACGAGGCCGAGCATCCCCCCTTTCTGGTGGAGGCGATGGCGGAGATCCGTGAGCCGAGAGAGGGCGAAGCCGGGATGTTCACGATCCGCCATGCCCGCATTCCCGACACACGGGCCGAGGCGTTTGCCGACGAACTGGTGCAGCTCGCCGAGGAATTCGCCGCTCGACCCCGCGGGGGATCGACCACCTACGGTTTCCTGATAGGGCTCTACCCCACCGATCGCCCCTCTCTGAAGGAGGACGAGTGAGGGATACGGCCTCCGAGGCCGAGCCCCGCCTCGGAGGCTCCTACTGGCGGCTGTGGATCGCCAGCGTGATCTCCAACCTCGGCGATGGCATCGGCGTGATCGCCTACCCGTGGCTGGCCTCGGCCGTGACCCGCAACCCGCTCCTCATCGCCCTCATTGCGGTCGCCCAGCGGCTCCCCTGGCTGTTGTTCACCCTCCCGGCGGGGGTGATCACCGATCGGGTCGATCGCCGCAAGATCATCGTGGGCAGCGACGTGGTCCGGGCGGTACTCACCGCCGGCGTGGCCCTCGCGGTTCTCGGCAACGAGGCCCGGCTCCCCGCTCCGGCCGACCTGGCCTCGGGGATGGCGGCCGACACCAACCTCACGGTGTACGTGGTGCTGGTGGTGGCAGCGCTGCTGATCGGGATGGCCGAGGTGCTGCGGGACAACGCCGCCCAGACGTTCCTCCCCGCCATCGTCGAGCCCGAGCAGTTGGAGAGGGCCAACGGGAACCTGTGGGGGGCCGAGATGGTGGCCAACTCGTTCGCCGGGCCGCCGCTTGGCAGCCTGCTGCTCGGGGTCGGCTTCGCCCTGCCGTTCTTGGTCGACGCCGGCACCTTCGCCGTCGCCGCCGGACTCGTCTTCTTGATCACCGGGCAGTTCAGGCCTCGGGATGAGGCCGCTCGCACCGGCCGGGTGGACTGGAAGGGGGAGATGAAGGAGGG